>NZ_JAZSAF010000030.1:0-62396 GCF_045601785.1 Fibrobacter sp. | reverse complement strand
TTACCGTCCCGACGGAAGCCGCATGGACTTTCGACCCGGGCTTTGAATATGGCCCCCACGGCTCCTTGAACAACGGCGCATGGAACCTGGTTACCTACGGTTCCGGCTACCAGCAGTGGAACAAGCTGAACCCGGCAAAGGATGTCTACGACTGGAGCGAACTGGAAGAACTGCTGGATGCGCTTTCGGCACACAACATGGGGTACGCCCTGCGCGTATTCCCGTATTCGCCCTCGTTCATCCGGGACAATAGCACCCCCGAGGAGAACTACGACTGGACTCCGAAATACGTTTACGAGGCGGGCGCGAAAAAGATTACGGCCAGGTACAAAGAAAACAACGCCAATGCGGCCGTTCCCGTGTGGGACGATTCGGTTTACCTGCATTACGCAAAGGAGTTCGCGACGGCGCTCGCTACAAAGTACGACGGCGACCCGCGCATCGAATACATCGACGTGCGCTCGTTTGGCGAATGGGGCGAGTGGCACGTTTCGAACCTGGACGGCAGCCACATGCCTTCGGTTGAAATCCAGAAGGACATGCTGAAGCATTACGCCTCCGTGTTCAAGAAATCCCTGCTGGTGCTCCCTTCCGACGGCTATGGCGACGTCTATACCTACGCTCTCAGCCTCGGCATTACCAAGCGCGACGACTGTCTCATCGGCATTCCCGGAACTGCGGATTCGCTGGTGCGCGCCTACGAGGCGAACATGCCCACCGTCGCGGAGAACTGCGGCGGCTATGCCATCATGCTGAACTACACCGACATCATTCCCGGCGGCTACCTCAAGTGGACTCCGGAGCGCTGGGTCGATGCCATCAGGACGGCGCACCTGACCTACTACGTGCTTGACCAGGACTTCGACGATTGCGGCTACCGCTTCTACAACGACAACAAGGCGCTTGCGGATTCCATGACCAAGGTCATCGGCTACAACTTCACGGTGACGCACGCGGAACTTTTGACCGTCGCGCCGCCCACCGCGAGCACGTTGAACATTACCGTCAAAAACACCGGCGTGGCGCCCTGCTTTTTCGATATCTACATGGTGGCGGAATTTGTCGACTCCACGGGCAAGGCGCTTGCGCAAATCGGCGAGACCGTCCGCATCCCGAAGGGTACGTTCAAGGACGAAAGTTCGCAGGAGTTTGCTTTTACATATAAAGTTGCAGCGGGGGAGGAAAACGTTGCGACCCTGCCGGGCGTTTCCGTGGCGCTCTCGCTCTACGAGAGCGAGGATGCCTTCAGGGGCGGAAAGGACCCGACCGTCCGTTTCGATAACGAGGGCCTTCTTGAAAACAACAAACTAATTTTGAAACCATAAAAAAATAAGACGAATATATGCACATTCTTGAAAAAATCAGTGAATTTGTGGGCAAGTGGATGGCGGTCGTGGTTTTGATCATCGCGGCGCTCTCGCTGTTCCTGCCCAAAGCCACACTCTGGATTGAACTCAGCTGGGTGAATTACCTCTTGATGGTCGTGATGTTCGGCATGGGGCTCACGCTCAAGTTAAGCGATTTTGCACTTGTGTTTGCCCGGCCGAAGGAAATCACCATCGGGTGTGCGGCGCAGTTCATCGTGATGCCTGCACTCGCATTTTTGCTTTCCAAGATTTTCGGGCTCGATGCGGCCCTCATGGCGGGCGTGGTTCTCGTAGGCACCTGCCCCGGCGGGACATCCAGCAACGTGATTACATACCTATCGAAAGGCGACGTGGCGCTTTCTGTCGGCATGACGAGCGTAAATACGTTGCTCGCTCCCGTGCTGACTCCGGCGATTACTTATTTGCTTTTGCGTACCACCGTGAACGTGGACGTGATGGCGATGTTCCTTTCCATCGTGAAGGTCGTCATCGTGCCGATTGCGCTCGGGTTTGCAATCAACAAGTTCTTCGGCAAATGGACCGCCCGCGCCGTGAAGGTCTTGCCGCTTGTCTCGGTGATTGCGATTGCGATGATTGTAGCTGCAGTCGTCTCGCACAATGCATCGAAGATTCTCTCTACGGGCGCCATCGTGTTCGCCGTCGTAATTCTCCACAACCTACTCGGTTACGGCTGCGGATTCGGCCTCGGGAAGTTGCTGAAATTCACGACACCCAAGACGAAGGCACTCTCCATCGAAATCGGCATGCAAAATTCTGGCCTTGCCACGAGCCTTGCGGCGACTTCGTTCTCGAGCCTTGCTATGGCAACAGTTCCTGGCGCCATATTCTCCGTGTGGCACAACATCTCCGGCGCGATTTTGGCGAATGTTTATCGCCGGTGGGAATAAAAAGATTTCGCAGAGAATAAACGCCGCGCCCACGCACCTTGTCATGCCCGCCACCCTATTTGTCATCCCCGTCCCGCATCAAGTGCGGGATAAACTCCGACGGGGATCTCCCATCAAAAAAAATGACTATTGAATACAAAAACATCCACGAATTTTCTGAACAAGATTTAAAGGACTTATTTCTCTCCGTCGAATGGTCTTCGGGGCATTTCCCCGACAAACTCATCATAGCGATGAAGAACTTCAAAACCGTCATCTCGGCCTGGGACGGCGACAAACTCGTCGGAATGATTTGCGCCATGGACGACGGCATCATGAACGCCTACGTGCATTACCTTCTCGTGCGCCCCGAATACCAGGGCAAAAGCATCGGCAAGGAACTCGTGGAATGCGTCAAGAAAATCTACAAGGATTACCTGCGCGTAGTCGTGGTCGCCTACAACGAAGAACTCGCCTTTTACGAGCATTGCGGATTCAAGAAGGCCGATGACGCCAGCCCGATGTTTATTACCAGCCTGTGGACGTAGGGATTAAGTCAACTACAACCACTATTGTTCACCGTATTTTTTTCCGATTAATCACTGATTAATCAGTGATTAATCATTTCTTCAAAAATTCAAGCCTTTGTTTTTCGCTCAAAAAAGCCATTTTCCCATTTGGCACATTTTTTGCAAATAGAAGGAGAAATATAAGAGCAATCAAAAGGGTGTTGACAATGACAATGATAAAATTTATCTTTAGGGTATTAGGGTCAAGAGTGCTGCCTTTATGCGGTGCGTCGAGTTATCTCGCTTGGCTCTCTTCTTTTTTATGGGGGGAAAATGCATCTGTTATATGCAGATGATTCTGGCGTAGTGTCAGACCCCAATACAAAATATAGTGTTTTGGCTGGGTTTGCAACTTTCGAAAGCCAAACCTATTGGATTCAAAAGACTATAGATTCCATTATGGAAAAACATCTTGGGCGAACTGACATTGAACTGCACGCCAGTCCCATAAGAAGCGGAAAAGGCTTTTGGCGCAGTATTCCAAAGGCAACAAGAGAGTCCATCTTAACGGATTGCCTTTCCTACATCAAAGCAAATTATCCTCGTCAATTTATTTTATTCGGCGCAATCGTCAACAACAAACACGAATGCGTCTCGGAAGAACTTTTTTCTCAATTGACAAGCCGTTTTGACAAGTTCCTAAAAAGAAAATTCATAAAACATAACGAATCCGCAAGAGGATTATGCATCTTCGACAAAACAAAGATGGAAAACCAATATCAGAATTGGTCAAGAATTTACCAAACGCTCGGAAATCGTTGGAACGAAAAACTGAATAACTTTGCAGAGGTTCCCTTATTTTTAGATTCATCTATATCACGATCTATACAGCTTGCAGATTTAATCGCTTTTTCTCTATATCGAAATTTTGAACATTCCGACGACACTTATTATTCCATCATCAAAGACTGCTTTGACAAAGAGAAAAATCAAATACATGGACTTTATATCGCTGAATAATTACAGGCCCACCAAAGCCCCATATACACCTCTTGACAATGTGGATCCGATTAGATACATTGTTGTGTATGCACAAGCGCTTAGACATTGCCGAATATCTCGACAACGAGGAAATCGTCGCCGAATATTTGAACATGGTCTGCGAATCTGATGACCCAGCGCTGTTCCTCCGAGCCATCGGACACATTGCGAGAAGCAAGGGCATGTCGCAGATTGCCGAAAAGACCGGACTCGGCCGTGAAAGTCTTTACAAGGCTTTAGACGAAAAAACACGCCAAACAAACGGAACTTTGCGTTGCTAGGAAAAGAGCGCGGTATAAGGTGTTGGTGTAGAAAAATAATAGAAGTTTCTAACGGGCTTCCAATTTATTGAAAGTTTCGTAGTGGTCTGCTGTATAGTAAATTACGCAATCAGATTGATAAACAAGGCGTTTTATTCCACGGTTCTTGGCGGAGTAATCGACGTCCGCTTCATAGTAATTTCCTTCGGGCAATGTGGGGTGATAATTATCCGGATTGTCGGCATGGTTGTTGAACGTGTCGCCGCCAATCATCACACCGATTGTTGTCCACGGATTAAAATTCCACTTCTCAAAGGTGTTCCCTGTTTTAGATTCGTACAAAGACTTTCCTTCGTTTTTGCCGACATAGTTGTTCGGCAACTTATCAAACTTGCACAAATAAGCCGCCACAGAGTCACGCGTTGTATAAGTACCGGACTCTTCCACCGCTTCGTAAATCGATTTTGTTGCAACGCTAGAGGAAGAAGTCGTTTTTTCGCTATCGGAAGATATCCGTTCAATTTCATCGGAATCATCGCTAGAAACTGTCGGCGTAGAACATGCGACGAGGAATACGGAGAAAAGAAAAACAACGGAATACATCAAAGTTTTCATGTTTTAAAATATAACAACAGTTAAATCTATTTTTCAATCAGTCCTTTACGCAGCGTATAGGAGCAACCGAGTTGACTACAACAGGCCCTCTCAAGGAAGGGGTCTCCGTCGTTATACAACCAAATTTCAGCTTAGAATTATCAATGCCACAAAGGGCGTCTTTGGCTGCGTAATACGTCTGAGAGCCCTTATTATAAACTCCCCCCAGCCCCAACGTCACATCATAACCACCTTCTGCGCGATCACTGAATCCATAGATGTCAAAACTAGGGTCATCTTCAGCATATCGCCAATTTTCAGGATTTTTTAAATAAGCGAAAGCATAATCACATTCCAACTGTTGGTCATCCATAACAAATTTGATTAATTCATACCATTCTTCTTGAGATGGCAAATGGAATCCCGCTGGGCAAATTTTTTCCCAATCGGCATATTTGTAATATATACCACGAACCGAATCTTCCAAAAGATAAGTTTTGATTGTTTCAGGATCGCCTTTTCCTCTGGAATAATCAAAGTCAAGGACATCGTCAGGAGTCCCCCGGTAGCGCATATTTTCGGCAAGCCAAGTTTGTTTGCCGATTTCTGTCGTTTTATACACTTGATTATCACGAATGTCAATATACACGCCGTATACACCCTTAAAGCTTTCAGATTCTTTTTGCATCATTGCATTATACTGATCTTTACACAGATTGGTATCCACAATGACAACATTTTCATTTTCCAATTCCATATTTATTGGAGTGGCAGACTTACTAAAAAGAGTTTCTCCGTTTTCACCCCGCTTGCACAAACAAGAATCTAAGTCAAAAAATGCACCATAATAACGACTTCCGCTACCATTTTTAAAATCGATTACGGAGCAACCGTAGATAGATGTGGATACAGAGTCCTTAAAGGTTATCTCGTAGCGATCGTCAAATGATCGATACCAACCAGGAACAGAAACGCTAGCTCTATAATTATTAGAAATCGAATCATAGTATAAGAGAATCTTTTTATAATTTCCTGACAAAACTCCGGCAATCGCTTTCAAAATTTCTTGTCTTGCATAGATATTCTCAGAAGCATCGGAAGTCCATTCGACATTGTCGGGCATGCCGTACATTTCAGTACAATTTAGAACGGGACTTTCCGAAATTTTTTCGTCAGTATTAGAGCTGCTGGACGCGGAATCACCACCGCAAGAGGCTAAAACACATGCCACAAGGGACGCTGAAAAAAGGAAAGTGTATTTGCAAAGCATTTTCTTAAAATTAAACATACCACAAATATATGAAATCATTCCATTGTTTTCGCAATCGGGTCTTAGGGGCTAAGCCCCTAGGCGAAGGGGTGGGGAGCAACGCAGTGCGACCCAGGGGAAGGCTTTCCCCTCCCTTTTTGTATGGATTGCATCGTCATTTCATTCCTCGCAATGACGTTTTTCGGGTCAATTTCCGATTACATTCCCTAACCACTAATCACCAACCACTAGCCACACTTATAGTCTTTTTCTATCTTACGCCTCACCGCCAGATGTCGTATTTCTGGGGAACCGGGCGAGAACCGCCCACAAAAAGGATTATTTATGTCTCAAATCGAACTCACCTTCCCCGATGGCTCCGTACGTTCCGTAGCATCGGGCACCACCGGCCTCGAAATTGCGAAGGGCATTTCCGAAGGTCTTGCACGCAAGGCGCTTGGCGTCAAACTCGGCGATAAGGTCCTCGACCTCACGCGCCCGCTCACCGAGAGCGGCACCATCAAGATTATCACGCCGAGCAACGACGACCCGGATGCACTCTACCTGCTCCGTCACAGCTGCAGCCACGTGCTTGCCGAAGCCATCTGCGACCTGTTCCCGGGCACCAAGCTCGCCTACGGTCCGGCTATCGAAAAGGGTTTCTACTACGATTTGATGACACCGACCCCGATCCAGCAGTCGGATTTCGAGCGCATCGAAAAGCGCATGAAGGAAATCATCAAGGAAGACCGTCCGTTTACCCGTTGCGAAGTCAGCGCCGCCGATGGCCTGAAGCGCACCGAGGGCGACAAGTACAAGACGGACAACGCGCAGCGTGCTCTCGCCCGCGAGGGTAGCGACGGTACGCTCAGCTTCTACGTGACTGGCGAACCGGGCAAGAACTTTGAAGACCTCTGCGCCGGCCCCCACGTGCCCTCTACTGGCAAGCTCAAGAATTTCAAGGTGCTCTCCATGTCGGGCGCCTACTGGCACGGCGACCAGAACAGCGACCAGCTGACCCGCGTGTACGGCACCTGCTTTGCCGACAAGGAAGGTCTCGAAACTTACCTGAAGTTCCTGGAAGAAGCCGAAAAGCGCGACCACCGCAAGATCGGTAAGGAAATGGACCTCTACCACATCGAAGACCATTCCCCGGGCATGGTGTTCTGGCACCCGAAGGGCACCAAGATGGTGAACGCCCTGAAGGACTACATCCGCGGAAAGATTGACCGTCGCGGCTACCTCGAAGTGATAACGCCGGAAATCGTGAACAAGACTTTGTGGATCAAGTCCGGTCACGCCGACAAGTACAACGAGAACATGTTCAAGACGCTGGCTGGCGACGTGGAAATGGCCGTGAAGCCGATGAACTGCCCCTGCCACATCCAGATTTTCAACACGGGTCTGCGTAGCTGGCGTGACCTTCCGATGCGCCTTGCCGAATTCGGTAAGTGCCACCGTTACGAACCTGCCGGTACCATGCACGGCCTGATGCGCGTGCGCGGCTTTGTGCAGGACGACGCCCACATCTTCTGTACCGAAGACCAGATTGCAAGCGAAGTGGCCGACTTCTGCGCCCTCGTCAAGGAAATCTACCACGACTTCGGTTTCGACGATATCGTGGTGAAGTTCTCCACCCGTCCCGAAAAGCGCGTGGGTTCCGACGAAATCTGGGACAAGGCTGAAGCCGCCCTCGCCGAAGCTACGAAGCTCGCCGGCCTCGACTACATCTTGAACCCGGGCGAAGGCGCCTTCTATGGCCCGAAGCTCGAATTCACGCTGAAGGACAGCCTCGGTCGTGACTGGCAGTGCGGTACCATCCAGGTGGACTTCAACCTCCCGCAGCGTCTCGGTGCCGAGTATGTCGGTAAGGACAACCAGAAGCACATTCCGGTGATGCTTCACCGTGCGGCCGTGGGTTCCATCGAACGCTTCCTCGGCATTTTGATTGAAGAATTCATGGGCGATTTCCCGCTGTGGCTCGCTCCGGTGCAAGCCCGCGTGCTCCCGATTTCCGAGAAGTTCGTGGACTACGCTAAGTCCGTGGAAAAGGAACTCGTGAACGCCGGCGTCCGTGTGGAAGTCGATGAATCGAATGAGAAACTTGGCTACAAGATCCGCCAGTGCGAACTGCAGAAAGTGCCGTACAAGATTATTGTAGGCGAAAAGGAACAGGCTGAAGGTCTCATCGCTGTCAACAAGAGAAAGGAAGGCGATAAGGGTCAGATGACCGTTGCCCAGTTCTTGGAAATGACCGCTGATGATAGAAAAGTCGTTCGCTAGTCAATAACCGAAAAACATTCGCAAACGTAGGCTTTCTTTGAGCCTGCGTTTTTTTATCGTCGGTGACAACCGCCTAAGGCGAGAGCAGCGGACAAACTAGTTTGTCCATTGCCGAGCCGCTGCGGTTGGGACTCCGTAGGAGTCCAAAAGGAAGTTGCCGATGGTGTTGTCTCTGTTCGCCGCCGTAAAGAGGGAGACAAGGGCAGCATGACTGTCGCTGACTTCCTCAAGATGACCGAAGACGACCGCAAGGTTGTGCGCTAGTCGCCCAATATGTCATGCCGGACACCGTTCCGGCATCGCCTTTTAAATTTGAAACGCAGACTCGATTGAGCCTGCGTTTTTTTCATATTCTTCAATCAAGTAAGCGGGCTTACTTCTTCCCGGCCTTCGTTACAGCGGGCTTCGCAGCGGCCTTAAGTTTCTTGAATTCGGCCTGGGCCTTGCGCATGTCGGCCATGAACGCTTCGTTTGTATGTTTCTCGCTTATGTATTCCGCGTATTCAATTGTTCCGCATTCCATTTTGTCGTCAAACACCTGTGTGGTGACGACTTCGGGATTTTCGGAAAGTTCGGCGCAATAGGTGAACAAGAATCCGACATTCATGTCGAAGGGTCTCGGCTCATAGGCGCACTCGTCGCTGATATTTACGATGGTGATGGTGTCTTTCGTGATGTTGGTGAGAATGTGGATTGCGGGCAAAGAGTCGCTGATGTTCAGCACATAAAGCGGGCACCCCTCGATTTTATTGTTCATCGCTGCCGCAGCGTGCGGAAAAATTGTCGTCAATGCAGTGATGTCGTTTGCCTCGAACCTGTGCAGCCCTAATGTTCTGAACTCGCTTATGCCCGGTGCTTCGAAGCAGGTGTTCTGCAACGCATCGCAGTAGCCGGATGTCTCGTTGTAAGCGAGAACGTTTTTATCAAAGGAATAGTCTGTTATGTCGTATTTTTCGAGAAATGCTTCCAGTGTTTGGATAGAATCGGTTGCATCCGCTTTGTCGGTTTGTGTCCCGTTCTGAGTGTCTTTTGAAACCGTGATTTCCTTGATGCACTTGTCAAATTCATCGAGGCCTTTCGTTTTCAGCATGTTTGCGTCCCTGAAATACAGTGGATATTGAAAGTCCCGTTCTTCATCGTAGTATCGTAGGCCTTCTGTAGTCTGGTCCTTGCAGTTTTCTTTTGTTGCGTTCACCTGCTGCTCTTCGTAAGAACATTCCTTGTCGCCCGACTTTACGCTGATAGCGACTCTATAATCCAGGGAATCCCTTTCGATGTCCGTAATCTTGAGTTCAAATATTTTTCCACCCAACTTGAATTTTTTCATCGTTTTTGTTTGTTCCAGAACTTCAATGTTCCGTTCTTTTTCCACAGCCTTTATGTAAGATTCCTGTTCGGGAGAAAATAAGGCGCCGAATGACCCGATAGTTGGGTATGCATAATTATTTTCAAGTACGGCATAAAGGTCGGACAGATACATGGAATTCATGTAGTCGTCGTATTCGAAATATGCGGGCTTATATACAATCTCTTCCTGGAATTTGTTTTCAGAAATTGTCAAAACAAATTCGTCATATTGTTCCCTAAAGTCGCGGTCCTCTTGGGGCTGGCAATATACTTCATCCTGATATTTAGAACAACCAATGTTAATCCATTTACCATAAATCTTATCGGTGGAACCGCCAAGATAGTAATGCGGATCATACGTATTGCCGTAGAAGAAAACGATTAGCGTGTCACCGTGAATCTCGTAGGTTGTCGGATTTGAATCTTGATACGCTTTGTAAGAGACTTCACCCCAATTAAAAGAACCTTGTTCCAAAATGCAATATTCTTCGGTGTGAGCGTCTTCGTTTACAAAGATTCGACGGTTTTCTTTGTCTATGGACACATGCTGGTATCCGGCTGTTTCTTGATTTTCCGACGGACTTGTGCTGTTATCGTCAGAGCAGGCGAAAATGAACAATGCTGAAGCCAAAAGATAAAAGTAGCGATTCATGTCAATTCTTCTTTTAGTTTTTCTGAAATATAACAACTTACTTTCATTTCCGCTGAAAATATAATTTCTTCAAAAGAATCAATTTAAGCATGAAGATGTTTTGCGTTAGGGATAGCGAGTTTGCGAAGCGTGACCCCTTGGGGACAAGACTCGCGGAGCGAGGCTTGGTTGCAAGAGCCGCGCGGGCGTGCCGCAGGTGCGCACGGGTGGCCTTGCAATATAGCCCGACCCACACGATAGTGTGGGGAACGCCCATAAGACCAACATACGAAGTGGCTGACTTCTGCGCCCTCGTAAAGGAAAGCGTGCAAGCCGAGTGTCGCGACGGGGGGCCTGCACACCGGCATGACCGAGGCGAGCGGGAAGGACTCCGCAGGAGTCCCCAAGGGCAGCATGAAGGTTGCCGACTTCCTCAAGATGACGGAAGACGACCGCAAGGTTGTGCGGTAATAAACGGTGATCCCGGAACAAGTCCGGGATGACAATCCGGTAAAATTAAAACGCAGACTCGTTCGGGCCTGCGTTTTTTCATTCAGTAAATTCTTGTCAATCTCGCAGCAGCTTACTTCTTCCCGGCCTTCGGTGCAGCAGGTTTCCCTGTAGCGGGTTTTGGTGCAGAGCCTTTGGTTTCGGCGGCTTTCAGCTTCTTGAATTCGGCCTGGGCCTTGCGCATGTCGGCCATGAAGGTTTCGTTTGTATGCAAGCTCGGGTAGGCGCCCGAGACAAGCACCTTGGAGGCATCCACGTCGCTTTGCCAGTGGAACCCAGCAATCACGCGGCTCTGTCCCCATTCGTAGGCGTATTTCAGCAGGGCATCCTGGGCAGCCGGGTTCACCTCGATCAGCAACAGGGCCATGGCCCACGCACGAGCAGTATGTCCCGACGGATAGGAGCCATTTGTTCTCAGCCGTTCTTCTTCGGCGGGGACAAGCGTCGGTTCGTTAAAGCGGTCGTAAGGGCGACGCCTCATGTAGTGCCTTTTGGCCTTGCTCCCCACTTTTCTAAGTGTCAGGACTCCGCGTTCAAGCAGGTTCATAATGGCAGGCGTCTTCTTTGCCGATATTTCCATCCCGAAAGGTTCACTGAACATTGCGGCCATTTCTTCGACGGTTTCTGCCGCCTGAGCCACCGCAAGGGCCGCGCGCGCGGAATCCTTGCGCATCGTTTTACCCCAAATGTACTGCGATATGTCGTACATGAACTGCGGCGACATGGTATCGGGGGGTGCAGGGTAATAGTTCAACGCATTCGGGAGCGCGTCTGCTTCCACATAGGGTTTGACATCGGCGGCAAAACTGCACAGGGCCGCCCCGCAAAGGGCGATTGCGACAAAGGTTTTCTTGATAATGTTCATGCCATAAAGATAACAATTACATCACGTAAGGACGCACTTGCTTATACACCAGCTTACGTTCAGGCCCCATGACCTTGAATTCGATATCAAGCGCAAAGGCATCAGGGTGCTCCCTGTAGAGCCCAGCGAAATAGTTTTGAATCATCTGAACCGCCCGATACAATTCGTTGATTTCGTCGTCGGTAAGAATCAGCGCATCGGGACTGAGCGTCGAATGTTGCAAAAGGACGCTCTGCACGCCGAGCCCTGCAGAAGGAATGATCGAAAGGATTTCGGGGCGTTCGCCGCCTTCGGGATTGGTGATGGAAGTTTCGCCGAGCTGGATATTCGCGTAAATGCCCGCGACGGAATAATCGGCGATGTTCTGCGTAATGATGACGCCATTCGCAACCTCGTCGGGGAAGGCCTCGTGAACGGCTACCGCCATCTGCACCGACATGTGGTCAATATTCCAGAGCGAGCGCTCCTCAAACGCCTTGAAGCTCCACACGGAAGCCCATACCTTGCGGATTTCATCGGATGGGAGATCCTTTTCGCGCGTAGTCGCCTTCACCGACTTGTAAAGGCCTGCACCGTTAAAGTCGCTCAGGTCTTCGGAATTAGTGCTGGAACGCAGACGCACGCCCGCATCGCCGTAAAGCTTACGCACCTTGGCATCGAGCGCATCGCCAAAGTCCTTGTCAACAGGAATATGCTTAAACAGGTAGCGGATGTTATCGAGGACCGCTTCGCGCAGGCGCGTATCGGCGGCAAAGTCGTCGCGGGCAATCATGCCGGCAATGTAGCTGCGGAGCGACGCAGTTCCCTTTGACGATTCCGCTTCGGCAGGCTCGGCGAGCTGTTCCATACAAGCGTTTTTCACCTGCGTGCAGATACCTGACGCACGGCCTTCCTTAATGCAATCGCTGAAAGACTTTTCGCACAGTTCTTCGGTGACCTGCGCATAATTCATAAAATGGCTATAATGATAGAACGGCACCGCGAATCCGTCGGGAGAATTTTCAGGTAACAACTTGTGGAGTTCCGCCAGATTCGCCGCCTTCACGCCTACGGACTTCGACGAATTGAAATTGAGATCGGCAAAATCGACTAGCCCCGAATCGGACAGGTCGTATGTCAATGTAATGGGCTTCCGTGCATTCTTTTTCCAGAACGCCTGAGCCTCTTCAAGAGTTGCAGCCGTCACCGTGTAGGAATTCCCCTTGGCCTCTAGCTTCACCAGCTTTCCGCAGAGAGCAAGCAGGCTGTCGGGCAAGTCGTTTCCGTTAAAGGCGATATTCGGCGTCTTGCGCGCCTTTGCCGCCAGGTTCACATGCGAAAGCGGCGTCTGTGCATCCTTGCTGATGGTCGCCGCCACCAGCGGAATTTCTGCCGGGAGCGTTTCCAGAATCAATATGTCATGCGAAGAGACGATTGCCGTATCGAGTTCAGCGGCGGTCAGCTTCACGAGCGTACCGTAGGCCGTCCCCGTATTCATAATCTGGAGCGAGATATCGCCGAACAGTTGCGCGTGCGTGTAGACAGGGACATTCGCCTTCTTGAATTCGGTCTCATGTTCAGCGGCGGCCTTTTCCGCGGCACTCCCCGACGGCATGTAGAACAGGCGATTTTTGGAACCGCCCGAAGCCAAGAACAGCATGCGGCTTTCAATCAGCTGTTGCACCGCAGCCACCTGCTTAGGCGAGATGCAGTCCGTCGGAAAGAACGTGAGTGCCACCATGGAATCAAGCGCCGCATAATACACAAGCGTTCCCGCAACCGTATTCTTCGCCGTATCATAGTAGGCTTCCTTTTCGAATTCCGAAAGCGAACTCGGGTCGTGCAATACCGAGCGTGCAAAATCGTAATGCAACGGGCGCAGCTTCGTGTTCATAAAATGAACGACAGCGCTATCTGAGTTGAAATCGGTAACGATAAACTTTACCAGGTAACTTGTACCCATCTCCGTTTTGGAGGGGTACGCGAGCTTGCGCAAAGCCTCGTAGCCGTCTTCCTTGTAGAAGCCCGTCCATTCGTCGTCATTCTGGACAAAGGCCGGGTCCGGAGTCGTATCTTTCTTTGTCGTGTCAGGGTCAACAATATCGGGATCATCGCGGCGATTCGGATCTACGGGAGAACTGCTATTGGAGCAGCCCCACAAAGCCGCCATCGCGATGGCGGCAAGAATCAGCTTCATAAAAAATGACCTACCCAAACGCACCGCGTTACTGAAGTCTGAAATCGCCTTCACAGATTTCAAAGGTGTCGGTAAAATCGTCGAACTTGCCTTCTTCATCAGCAAAGCGACAAACGATAGGCAACTTTCTCACATTATTCAAATCTTCGTCAAATGACGCGCAACCATCCAAAATTTCCGTTTCGCCGTCGGCCTCATAAACCCTAAGGCAATCCATCGTGTGGCACTTACGGTACCCCCAGCCATAAGACGAATGGTCATATTCATAGACCTTGCCTTCAAAAGTAAAGCGGAAGTTGTCGTTACGGTGATTGCCACCCACATCATAAACCAGGTCCGTTATCGGCGTATATTTGCCGCCAATGTACATGATAGCCGTATCAGTACTGTAGACCGGATCTAGCCCCATCGACTGAATGCAATCAGTCGGAGAAGCCTGCGCATAAATAAAACCTTCCCGACCGTCATACTTAAAGGAGCAAATGAAGTCCCTCTGTTCAAAGGATTGCTTCATGCTAATATAGCCATCATCCATACTGCATGTATAGACATCTTTCTGCGGTACGCGTGGATTAAAAATCGCGATTGGGTCAGTCAGGATTTTCGTGGAGCTGGAAGAGGGAGCTTTTTCACTGGAGCTCGACGTAACATTTTCGCTGCTAGAAGAGTCCGTATTCTTGGAAGCGGAAGATTTCGGATTACCGGAACTGGACGATGTTGCGGAGCTTTCAGAACTCGTGGATTTTTTCTCACTCGACGAAGACCGCTTATCGACACTAGACGAACTTTGATTCTTCTGTTCTCCAGAGCTGGAATCGGCATATTCGCTAGAACTGGAATCTTCCAGGGACTCCTCGCTGGATGAAGATTCGGAATCGTCACTGCTGGCGCTAGAAGAATCGTCGCCGCAGGCAACAAAGAAAAGCATGGCAAAAGCCAGAATGAATTTATATAAATCTTTCATAGTCAAAAATATATGCAATTTTCAAACAACTTGCAACCAAAGCCATTAAACACCACAAACACCGGCAAAAACACGTGCCCACCATCACGCTTTTTTGCCGCTTTGTATCATTACTTTCCAGGAAAAATCTTCTGAAAAAAGTAAATATTCTACTTTTTAAACCATATGAAGCGTTTTGTCGCCACGGCCATCATTCTGTTATTTGACATTCTTTTTGTCACCATGTTCGCGCTCGCCATCGGGTTCGTCCGCTATTACCATTTTGACTTTGGGATAAGCGACCTCATCATTGCAGCCGTACTCTACGTGGCTTTTCGAATTTACCACAGCAAAAAAGTCAAGTCTAGTGGCAAGCAGCCCATCAAGCCATTGCATGTTTTGCTAATATGGCTCTTCCTATTTCTGCTAATCGCCGCCCCCACCACGCTCGTTTGGGTCAAGAAAACCTTCCCGGTGCAAAATCCCGATCTCACTATCATGACCTTGCAAATGCCGGTCGACGGATTCGTATTCATTTTCGTGCAGGACTTTTTCAGCAGGGTCGGTTTCTATGCGCTAGCACTATCTCTTGCGCTGCTCTGGCCCGTCTACGATCTGTATCATAGCATCCGTTTTCGCAGAACCCTATTTGCGATAGCCTTCATCGCCATACTCATTTCTGGTTCGGCACCTTTCTGGAAGGCCATTTCGCCGCAGGCCCGCAAGCAATACATCGACTATATCACGCACAAGCAAGACAAGCTCTACCATTCCAAGTTCTACAACGGGCATTTCGTCAAGTACTCCCCCGATATGGTCAGTGCCGACGACACGACGCGCAACCTAATTTTCATCTACGTAGAATCCCTCGAGAACTCTTTCCTCAGCCACGCTCCCGAAATCCGCAGGCTCTACGACAACGGGCTCGTCTTTGCCGACCAGGAAAACACCTACGGCGGCGGAAGAAACATCATCGGGGCAGCAACGACCATTTCCTCGATGGTTTCGAAGACCACCGGGCTTCCGCTCCTTTGCGGGTCTTCGTTCATGAACAACTTTGGCGAATCGGGCCTCACCTTCTTCGAAAAAGTTCCGGGGATTTACGACATTCTGCACCAGTACGGCTACAGGAACATCTATGTGCAGGGCACCCCCGAAAGGTTCGGGGCGACGGGTCCGTTCTTTGCATCACATGGGGTCGACGATATCTACGACAAGAACGATGTCGAAAAGATGCTCATAGAGAAGGGCGATAAATACCGCCGAAGCGGCCCCGGGCTTGCCGACGCAGATGTTTTCGAATACGCCCAAAGAATCCTAGACACTCTGTCGGACGACAAGTTCTCGCTCACGCTCACCACCATCGACACCCATTACCCGCGAGGTTTCCTAGACAAGCGCTGCAGGGAACGGCCTAAATCGTCTGCGGACAAGGACTACTTCGCCGCCGTGCTGAGATGCACTTCCAAGCGACTCGGAGCTTTTGTTGACTGGGTAGAGAACCAGCCCTTTGGCAAAAACACTGAAGTTGTCATCGCAGGGGATCACCTGTTCATGGCGCGCTCCCCCGTTTCGAAAATGCGCCTGCGGGACCGCCGTTTCCTGAACATCTACATCAACCCAAAATATTCCACGGACCAAACAAAGCGAACTTACACTTCGTTTGACTCTGCACCGACCCTGCTCGAGACAATGGGTTTCCATATCGAAGGACACCGGCTAGGTTTCGGGGCAAGTCTTCTTTCAGACGAAAGGACCCTGCTTGAAACCTTCGGCGAAAGAAAGCTAGTTCACATGCTCCGGGAACTTTCAGGTTCCATCGAATACAACGAACTGTTCAAGAACAAGGCTCCCTAGCCCATATAAAACAGCCAACAGAAAAGCCCCGGTCAGACCCGGGGCTCCTCTTATGATGTTTAGTTCAGATTACTTGAACTGCTTCAGCACCTTGTGCATATTGTGCTTGTATTCGCTCCAGAACTCGGCATCGGACATCTTCTTGGCCGGCTTCTTGAAGTACATGTCATAGTCGTAATCATCGATATCCATCGGGGACGATATGCCTGCCATTACAGCGACGCAATCCGAGAATTCATCCGAAGTTTCCTTTCTATACTCATAGGCATAATCATACCTTACACCGGTATAATCCGTTACATCGTCAGTCTTATAGTATTCGTACAAATCCGAACGGCAAGCGCTCTTGTCATAGTTGTCGCCTTCAAGTTCGCCTCTCAGATCCGTATAGGAGCATGTCTTTCCACCGGAAGACAGAGTCAAGTCTATATTAAGATTGCCATACTTGTCTTCACCAAAGTTCTTGACGGACAAATCGTAGCTTTTGCCCTTGACTTCGAACTTGACAGAAGTCTTGGACTGGGACTTCACGTCAACTCCATAAGATTTGGCAGCCTCAGTAGCAAATTCACCCACATTTTCGGTAGCATACCACCCCGTAGCAAGGCTTGCATAAACGGACATACCACTCAGGAATTCATACAGAGACATCAGGAACTCGGACTTGGTCACGTCATCGGTATAATAATCGTAATCGTAGTCATAGTCGTAATCGTAGTCATAGTCGTTATCGTAGATGTATTCAATATCGGCGGTAATGGAACTCGAAGTAATCTTCAAGGTGACCTTTTCCCATTCGTCGCGTTTGCGGCAGCTCACGATGCCATCGTAATCGATACGGCACGGAACAGAAACCCAGGTACCCTTGATCGAAGAGGCGTCTCCGCCCACAAAGATTCCAATGGAAGATTCTTCGTCAAAGTAGGAAGCCTTTAAATTCAGCGCCACATTACCATCAATAGAGTACTTCAGGGAATCGCGCAAGAATGCCACATTTTCCGCAGACAGATTCATAAACTCATACTTATAGGTCATTGTATCGTTGCCTTCATCGATGGTCTTCCAAGATGCACTCTTGGTCGCTTCATCGAGAACGCAGTATTCATCCTTGTTTTCCGAATAGAAGGTGACAGACTTCGCCGTTTCATCAAGGTTGACGATAGTCGCCTTCTTGGTCGTTCCATCGGCACCCGACGAGCTGTCGTCGCCGCAAGCAACCAGGCTAAAAGTGGCACAGGCCCCGACAAGGGCGAGCAGTTTATTGAACTTCATAGATTTTCTCCTTATAAAGAAATGTTTAACGACAAATATAATATCATCATAACAAGAAAAAAAGCTATTCCTGACAAACTCTATGGACATTGAAGCAATTTGCACCCATATTTCGACACAAAAAATATTTTTTTTGTTGTTCATGGTTACTTTTAGTTAGATTTTCCGCAATGCGTCTAACGCCCAAATCTATCGGACTTCTGCTAGCCCCGCTCTGTCTGGGGCTTATCTGCTGCAGTTTTCCGGTGCGCACGGGCTACGACAGGAGCATTGGCGACTACAAGCCCGTTCCCAAAAGCGAGACGGCAGCCGCCCCCGTTGCAGAAAAAAAAGCCTCGCCACAGGCAAATACTTCCCAAAAGAATGTAGCCGCAAGGCAAGACACCGTCAAGCACCAGAATTCCGTCGAAAAGGCAAGAGCCGCCGTCAACAAGAAAGAAATTGCAAAGGCCGCCGAAAAGCAGGCACCCCGCGGAAGCTTCGAGAACTACGCCCGGCAATGGCTTGGCGCAAAGTACGGCTACGGCAAGGCCACCAAGACCAGGACAGACTGTTCCGGCTACGTGATGCAGGTCTACAAGGGATACTACAACATTGCGCTCGACCACAGCGCCTCTTCGATGTACAAGGACAGCCGCGGAAAATCCGTTAGCCGCGGAAGCCTCAAGGAAGGCGACCTTGTCTTTTTCGGAAGTCTCTGGAAAATCGACCACGTGGGAATGTACCTTTCGGGAGACCGGTTCATCCATGCGAGCACGAGCAAGGGGGTGATGATTTCTCCGATGCACGACAAGTACTGGAGTCCCAAGTACCAGGGCGCGAGAAGGTTCAGGTAAATGACAAATGACCAATGTGTAATGTGAAATGAGTAATCACACATTTCACATCACACACTACACACCATTTACTATCTTTCTAAGCATGAAGAAAATTGCATTCCAGGGCCGCAAGGGAGCCTATAGCGACTGCGCCGCGCATTACCTATTCGGTGAAAACATCGAGACTCTCCCGATGGACACGTTCGAGGAAATCTACCAGGCGGTAGAAACGGGCGAAGCCGACGGCGGAGCCATTCCCATCGAAAATTCAACGGCAGGATCCATCGAGGCAAACTACGACCTGCTTTACAAATGGCGTCACCGTATCGTGGGCGAAGTCATGCTGCGTATCGAGCATACCCTGTGCGTGATGCCGGGCGTAAAGCTTACCGACCTAAAGCGTGTCTACAGCCACCCGCAGGCACTTGCGCAGTGTTCCAGGTTCTTTGCGGAAAACCCGCAGATCAAGGCCGTACCCGCATTCGACACCGCAGGCTCTGCCGAAGAACTCGCCGGAAGAAAGGCTATGGACGAAGGCGCCATCGCGAGCGCCTACGCCGCCAAGATCTACAATCTGGATATTTTGAAGGCGGGACTAGAAAATCTGAAGGGGACGAACTTCACGCGTTTCTATGGCATCCAGAAATCACCCGCCACATTCGACGGAATCGAAGGTGCCAAGACGACCATGCTTTTTGAACTTGCCGACGACCACGCGGTGGGCGCCCTCTACAATGCTCTCGGCTGCTTTGCGAAGCGCGGCATCAACCTGACCCGTTGCGAAAGCAGGCCGCATCCCGACAAACCGTGGGAATATATTTTCCACGTATCCTTCGAGGCGAACGTGAACGAGGATCGCGCCCAGGCCGCCCTCGCCGAACTCAAGAACTACACGAGCCAGATGTACATTCTGGGAACATTCAAGAAGGGCGTCGTCGAGACTCTTAAATACTAGATTGCCGCGCCCCTATGGGGGCTCGCAATGACGTTTTAATGAAATTAAAAAGGAACGATTATGGCATACGAACGCACCGACAGAAAGTTTGACGAATACCGCAACCTTAAAATGACCACGGGCTTTATTTCGAGCGCCGACGGTTCCGTCCTCATCGAGATGGGACGCACCCGCGTCATCTGCAACGCCACCCTTTTACCGAAGGTTCCCGACTGGCTCGCCGGTAAAGGCACCGGCTGGATTACCGCTGAGTACAGCCTCTTGCCGCAGAGTACGGGCAAGCGCGTAGAACGCGAGCGCAAGGGCGCGAGCGGCCGCACTCAAGAAATCCAGCGACTGGTAGGCCGCTCGCTGCGGGGTGCCGCCGACTTAGCCGCCCTCGGTGAAAACGCCATCGTGGTCGACTGCGACGTGATCGAAGCCGACGGTGGCACTCGTACCGCAAGCATTATCGGCGGCTTCGTCGCCCTTGCGATTGCCCTCAAGAAAATCAAGGCGCGGCTCGGAATCACGCAGCAGATTCTGCAGCACGGCATCACCGCGATTTCCGTCGGCGTTGTCGCGGGCAAGCCCCTCTGCGACCTCTGCTATGTTGAAGACTCCGCAGCCGACGTGGATATGAACGTGGTGATGCAAGACGCGAAGAACTTCATCGAGGTGCAGGGCACCGGTGAACACGCGAGCTTCGACCGCAACATGCTGAACACGCTCCTTGACCTTGGCGAAAAAGCCTGCAAGGACATCTACAAAAAGCAGATGGAATTGATCGGCGGCGAACTGCCGTAAGAAACAAAGACCGCTCGGCTCTGTTGCGTTCATAAAAATGTGATTTCGCAGACTAGTAACGAATTTTGCCTTCGGCAACCTTGCGCAGGTGCTGGCCGTAAGGAGACTTTCCGTACTTGGCGGCAGATTCCAGGAGTTTTTCCTTGGAAATCCAGCCGTTGATGTAGGCGATTTCTTCGACTGCAGAAATCTGGATGCCCTGGCGGTTTTCCACCATCTTCACAAACTCGCCCGCTTCGATCAGGCTGTCCATGGTCCCGGTATCAAGCCAAGCAAAGCCGCGGCCAAGGAGTTTCACGTCAAGTTCACCCTTGTCCAAATACACGCGGTTCAAGTCCGTAATCTCAAGTTCGCCGCGGGCGCTTGGCTTCTGGGCTTTCGCAAAACCCGACACGCGGTTGTCGTAGAAATAAAGTCCGGTAATCGCGTAGTTGCTCTTGGGTTCCTTCGGCTTTTCTTCCACCGAAATCACCTTGCCCGACTCGTCGAATTCCACCACGCCAAAGCGTTCCGGGTCTTCGACATAGTAACCGAACACACTTGCGCGGCCATTCTGTTCGGCATTCTTCACGGCAGCCTTCAGAAGCGGGCTAAAGCCGTTACCGTAAAAGATGTTGTCACCGAGCACCATGGCGCAGCAATCGTTACCGATGAACTCTTCGCCTAGAATGAATGCCTGAGCAAGTCCATCAGGACTCGGCTGCACCTTGTAGCTCAAGTTGAGTCCCATCGAAGAACCATCACCGAGCAGGCGTTCAAAGTTCGGCAAATCCATCGGCGTTGAAATGATGAGGATGTCGCGAATACCCGCGAGCATAAGCGTCGAAAGCGGGTAGTAAATCATGGGTTTGTCGTAAACAGGCAAGAGCTGCTTAGAAGTCACCATGGTCAGCGGATAAAGCCTTGTACCGGAACCCCCGGCGAGAACGATTCCCTTCATTAGTACTTCCCGTATTTGTAGCCATACCCTTCGGTGCGGCTGTGTTCATACTTGTTGATGACGATAGATGCATGGGCACTGGAATTGCCCTTGAGGATCTGCGCCATACCATCCTTGATAGCCTCGATAGAATGCTTGTTGTATTCGATCACCATCACAATCTGGGCGGCAACGCGGCAAGCGAGAGCAGCGTCCGTCACCAACATAATCGGCGGCGTATCGACAATCACAAGATCATAGTCTTTCTTGAACTCTTCAATCAGTTCGACGTAGTGCTTGGAGCCAAGTAATTCTGCCGGATTAGCCGGAACGTTGCCACACGGAATCACGAACAGGTTTTCAACTTCGGTCGAATGAACCACATCTTCCGGTTTCACTTCACGGAGAAGCACCTGGGAAAGCCCATTGCCGCGCTTGATCCCAAATTCCTTGTGCAGACGGCCCTTGCGAAGGTCGGCATCGATCAAGAGAACCTTCTTTCCAAGGCCCGCAAACAGGGCAGCGAGGTTCACCGAAATAAAGCTCTTGCCCACACCAGGGATAAGTCCGCTCACACCGATGACAGAACCCCCTTCGTCCATCATCGAGAATTCTAGAGAAGAGCGAAGCGCTCGCAGCGATTCCACCGCCACGTCGTCGGGTTCCACCACGGCAAGGGGTCTGGTCCCCTTGGTACCCTTGGGATTGCCCTTCGGAACTTTCGCATACACCGTAAAGCCCGTTTCCTTTTCGATAAACGAGGCGCTCTTCACGCCGCTGCTGAACCTGGACTTGATAGAGACAATCAGCGCTCCAAACAGGAATCCGAGGAACAGCGCAAGGCACACAACCATTTTCTTTTTGGGCTTGGTCGGTTTCGTCACCTGTTCTGCAAAGTCGATGATGCGAACGGAGCCAACTTCACCCGCAGAAACCAGACGCAACTGCTGAATATTGTTCAGAAGCGAGGTGTACATGACCTTGGAAAGTTCCACTTCGTTCTGAAGCTTTAGAACTTCCTGTTGCGTGGCAGGCAACTTGCGAACTTCGCTAGACGTACCAGCCAGTTCGCGTTTCAGGGCGTTTTCCTGATCTTCCAAGGTCTTTACCGTCGGGTGTTCTGCGTGGAACAGGCGAATTGCTTCCTGCTTCTTTTGTTGCAGAGACAAAATATCCTGCTGCAGTTTCATACGGCGTTGCAAAACCAACTGCGTTTCGGCATTGATATCCACAGAACCAACGCGGTTACGGTAGGTGTTCAAGTTCAGGAGAGAAGAATCCATTTGTGCCTTGACACCCGGCAACTGCTGTTCCAAAAATTCTAGTGTCTTTTGCGCCTCGGCGTTGCGTTCTTCCACATTCTGCCGCAGGTAAGAGGCCGCAACCTCATTCAAGATTTCAACAGCACGGTCTGCATAGATATCCTGGTATGAAAACTCAAGGATACCCGTTTTCTTTCCCTTTTCCTTGACATCGAAAGCAGACCTGAAGCTTGCGATAGCGTCCAAGCGTTTTTTCTTGGAAACTTCAAATGTCTGTCCCTTGCGGACTTCAGCATGGATAATTCCAAACGAAGCGGAATCTCCCCTATAAACAAAATGATAGGTCTGTCCAGCGACACCCGAAAGGACCTTCTCGCCATTGCAATCGAACAAGTCAAAGGAGCCCAGCGAATCCTTAGTCTCGACAATCCAAGGTTCATCCACCTCGTCTTTAGTCAAGCGTTCGACAGGAATATTGAAATTGCTCAAATCAATGCGACCTTCCTGATGAAGGAGCCTATCCACCTTATTCTGGGGAACGGCAATCAAATCCAGGTGCATCTTTTCAACGGCAGACCCCATCACCTGACGGCTCTTAATCAGTTCCATTTCCGTTTCGGCAGGACTACTTGTCGCAAACAGGGAGCCGAGGCTTCCCATCAAACCGGCTGTTTTGTTGTTTTTTGACTCAATTTGCAACAACGCATCAACCTGGTAGACAGGGCGAATCCACATTGCAACAAAAACGCCTATAATACCCGACAACAAAAGGCAGGGTACCATAATGGTCCAGTTCTTTACAAGTTCCTTCAAAAATTCACCAAGGTCGGTTTCTTCTTTTTTCTTTGTTGCCATAAAAGCAGTTCCTTCAAACTCAATACAAGCTTAATTTAGCAAATACAGCCATTCCATAAAAAATCTATCTTTGGCTTTATGAGTGAAAACGCCCACAAATCGCTGAAAGACTTTTTGCCAACAACCCCTTTTAACGCCGGCGAAGGCGCCGAGACCCTGTTGGATGCGTTCATGGCATGGGCGGAATCCCGCGGCACAACGCTCTACCCCGCCCAGGAAGAAGCCATTTTGGAGCTTTTGGACGGGAAAAACGTCATTTTGAACACCCCCACGGGCTCAGGCAAATCGATGGTCGCCCTGGCACTCCATTTCGACAGTTTGGCTCATGGACGCCGAAGCGTCTACACCTGCCCCATCAAGGCGCTGGTGAACGAAAAATGGATGGCGCTCTGCAAGGAATTCGGTGCCGAGAATGTAGGACTTTCGACAGGTGATGCAACCGTAAACCACAATGCACCGATACTCTGTTGTACCGCAGAAATTCTCTCCAACATGGCGCTGAACGAAGGCGAAATGCTCACCATTACCGACGTGGTCATGGACGAATTCCACTACTATTCCGACAAGGAGCGCGGGGTCGCTTGGCAGGTACCGCTGCTCACTCTTCCGCAGGCAAGATTTTTGCTCATGAGCGCAACCGTCGGCGCCACCGAATTTTTCGAACGCGACATGACGAAGCATACGGGCCGCGAGTCGGTCACGGTCCGGTCTTCGCAGCGTCCGGTGCCCTTGGATTTCAGCTATTCCGAAACTGAAATTTCGAACACGGTGCAAAAACTCGTTTCGGGCGGCAAGGCTCCCGTTTATGTAGTGCATTTTACGCAGGCAGCCGCGGCGACCAACGCCCAGAATTTCATGAGTCTGGACTTGTGTACTAAAGAAGAAAAACAGGCGATTAACGACGCCATCAAGGAAGTCCGTTTCAGCAGTCCTTACGGCCCCGAAGTCAAGCGCTGGCTCAAGCAAGGCATTGGCCTGCACCATGCGGGACTTTTGCCCAAGTACCGCATCCTCTGCGAAAAACTTGCGCAAAAGGGCCTGCTCAAGGTCATTTGCGGCACGGACACATTGGGCGTCGGCGTAAACGTGCCCATTCGAACGGTGCTTTTCACGCAGCTCTGCAAGTACAGTGGCGACAAGACCGCAATCCTTACCGCCCGCGACTTTCACCAGATTGCAGGCCGCGCAGGCCGTAAAGGTTTCGACGACATCGGCTACGTGGTGGCGCAGGCTCCCGAGCATGTGATCGAGAATCTGAAACTCGAAGCCAAGACAAAACAGACCGGCAAAAAATTCCAGAAAAAGAAACCGCCCGAGCACGGCTACGTTCCTTTTGACGAAAGCACCTACAAGCGCCTCATTGCCGCCTCGCCGGAGCCGCTCACATCGAGTTTTCAGGTGAGTCACGGAATGCTCCTGAACATTCTGAGCCGCCCCACGGACGGCTGCACCGCCATGCGCAACCTGCTCAAGGATTGCCACGAAAGCGCCACTAGCAAAAAGAAATTGCAGCACCGTGCTTTTCAGCTTTTCAAGAGCCTCGTCAAAAAAAATATCATCGAATTCGTGACGCCAATTGCACCGGGTTACAGCAAACTCCGCGTCAACATGGACTTGCAAGACGACTTTTCCATGAACCAGCCGCTTTCGCTGTACTTGGTCGACACGCTCCCGAAACTGGACCGCGAAAGCCCCGAATACGCCCTCGATGTCATTACTTTGTGCGAAAGCATCGTCGAAAATCCCGAAGCAATCCTTCGCATTCAACAGAACAAGGCGCGTAACGCCCGCCTCGACGAACTCAAGGCGCAGGGCATGGAATTCAACCAGCGCATGGAAGAAATTGAGAAGGTGGAATATCCCAAGCCGCTTCGCGATTTCATTTACGACACCTTCAACGCCTTTGCCGAAGAACACCCTTGGGTCGACGTGAATATTGAACCCAAGAGCATCGTGCGCGAAATGTTCGAGAACTTCAGCACTTTTAGCGGCTACGTGAAGCAGTATGGATTGCAGCGCATGGAAGCAATTCTACTCCGACATATCAACGGCGTTTACAAGGTGCTCACCCAAACCGTTCCCGACGGCTACAAGAACGAGGAACTCCTCGACATGCAAGACTACCTCGGCGACATGATTCGCCGCACCGACTCGAGCCTGCTCGAAGAATGGGAAAAGATGGCCCACCCCGAAGACTACCAGAAGCGCATGGAAGCCGCGGGCGCCACGGAACTCGAGACCGCCTTCGGGGCCGACAAGGTGGCCGCCGACATTACCTACGACAAAAAGCATTTTATTGTCATGGTGCGCCAGCGCATCTTCCAGCTTATGTCCGCTTTGCAGAAGCAGGCCTATGGCGATGTGCTCGACATGCTCGCCGATGACCTCGCCGAAGGGCAGATGCTCGTGGACGGCGACGGAAAGCCTTGGACCGAAAACGGTCTCATGGAAATCATGGCCGCCTATACCGCAGAACACCACAAGTTCCGTCTCGATGTCGAAGGCCGCTCGTTGCACCATACGATTATCACCTACGAAGGTGATATCATGCACGTGCAGCAGATGCTGCAAGACGAAGAAGACTTTAACGACTGGAGCATCGATTTCGATGTGAATCTTGCCGAATGCCGCGACGCGGGCATGCCGCTCCTTAAAATGAAACGCATCGGCGAAGTATAATCGCCGATGCGCTAATCATTCCAAGGAGCTAGGTGATGATTATTTTTCAGTTCCTGGTTTCAGCGTATACACGTGTTCCATGTGGTTGTCGAAGACCATGTACTTGGCATCGGCATAAACACCTTCGTTTTTAAGCTTGAATGCCGCACGGGTCATGCAGCCACAGCCTTCGTTCGGCTCCAGCTTGACCGATTCGATAACGCTTGTTTCGGTTTTTGCATAGAGCGTATCATTCGAAGGATACACATTGACCTTTTCAACCTTTTTATCGCAATCAAAAGTCGCTTCAAAGACCAATACGACATCGTCTCCGTCAAAATGCATTCTTGCATACGGAATGATTTCTCCATCGGAGCCCTTTTCCGTGAAATCATCCCAGCTATCCACAAGACGGAACTTGTTGCTCAAAAGATTTTCATTTTCATCGGGCGATGCATCGCAATAACCAATCACATCCGTCACTTTCTGATGCGGCTCAGATTCATCAAATTCCGGCGCATCGGGAATCACGGGCTCTTCGATTTCGGGCCTTTCAGGCGCAGGTTCAGAAGTCACCTCGAAGACATCGCCAGAATACTTGAAATACTTGGCATCGGCATCGCTTGACTTAATGCTGAACAGGTGATCCTTGATGCACATGCAGCTTGTCACGGCGGCATCCTCCAAATCAAACCAGATTTCCAAGGTATCGCCCAATCGCTTAGACTTGAAATCGGCCATAATGCCGCAGTAATCATTCAATTCAGGAACCAAGATTTGATTGTTTCCCGTTGAATCTTCAACTAAGTACGCTTTATCCAATTCATCGGAGCCCGCTTTTTTGTATAAAACGCCCAAGCCGTTATCAAGGCATTTGCTAGCCATCTGCAGGTCAACACGATTGGATCCTGTCAAAGCATGATTACCGTTAGAATTCGACGAAGAATCATCGCCGCATGCCCAGAAAGCAAGCGAAAAGGCCACACAACAGGACAAAAACTTTTTCACGTAAACCTCCTACACGATTCAATATAAATTAACACTATCCTAAAAACAAGCCTTTCTGCCCATTTTTTCATTTTTTGCAAAAAACGATGATACGAATCACTAAGAAACGGGGCGTTACGGGGGTGGAACCCCCGTTGGAAAGGGTAGGCCAAGCGCGGCTTGGGCGAGGGGAAGGCTTTCCCCCATTGAACCTTACTTTTTTGTAACATAGATGCATTTTTCACCCCATTTTCTGTCTACCGCCTACTGTCTACTGCCTACTTTTTTTATCAATGCCCTAAAGGGCAAGATAGTGCAGCTCGGCAATGCAAGTTCTAGCAGGCTAGCCCTTGCACTGCTCTCGCTTTTTTCTATCTTTGCACCCGCAAAAATTCAAAAGGACACAAACCATGAACTACAATCCTTTAGCACAGGCTCTCAACGCCGAACTTTCCGCAAACGGCTGCAAAGTTCTCGACATGCTCTCTGAACAGGGCAAGGCGATTTTCTTCCCCCGCAAGGGTATCCTCGGCCAAGGCGCCGAAGCCAAGGGCTCCGAGATCAACGCTACGATTGGCACCGCCCTCGAAGACGATGGCTCTCCGCTCGTGCTGGATTGCGTTCTCAAGTCCCTGAATCTGCCCAAGCAGGCCTTCCTGTATGCCCCGAGCTTCGGTAACCCGGACCTCCGCAAGGAATGGAAGAAGCAGGTCATCATCAAGAACCCGACGCTTGCAAACAAGAACTTCAGCACGCCGGTCGTGACCTGCGCCTTGACGCATGCCATCAGCTGCGCCGGCTACATGTTCCTCGACGCCGGCGACGAAGTGATTATCCCGGACCTGTACTGGGACAACTACGAGCTCGTGTTCGAAAACGCCCGCGGCGCCAAGATCAAGACCTTCAACACCTTCAAGAACGGCGGTTTCGATACCGAAGCCTTGAAGGCCGCTTTGGAAAACAGCAAGGGCGACAAGAAGGTCGTGCTCCTGAACTTCCCGAACAACCCGACCGGCTACACCGCTACCGAAACGGAAGCGGTTGAAATCGCCAAGATCCTCACCGAATGCGCCGCCAAGGGCAACAAGGTGGTGGCCCTCCTCGACGACGCTTACTTCGGACTGGTGTACGAAGAAGGCGTGACCAAGGAATCCCTGTTCGTGAAGCTCGTGGACGCTCACGAAAACCTCCTCGCCGTCAAGCTCGACGGTCCGACCAAGGAAGACTACGTATGGGGCTTCCGCGTGGGCTTCATGAGCTTTGGCTTCAAGGGTGCAACAGACGCCCAGCTCAAGGCCATGGAAGACAAGGCCGCCGGTACCGTTCGTGGCAACATTTCGAACGGCCCTTCCATCAGCCAGAGGATTTTGCTTGCCGCTTACCAGAGCCCGGAATACGCCCAGCAGAAGGCCGAAAAGTACGCGACCCTCAAGAAGCGCTACGACATCATCAAGGAAGTCCTCGCCGCCCATCCGGAATACAAGGAAGCTTTCGACCCGATGCCGTGCAACAGCGGTTACTTTATGTGCATCAAGCCGAAGGGTGTCGACGCAGAACAGCTCCGCGAAAAGCTCATCAAGGACTACAGCACGGGCACCATCATGCTTTCTGGCCTGATCCGCCTCGCATTCTCCGCCGTTCCGACCGAAAAGCTTCCCAAGCTGTTCGACAATATCTATAATTGCATTTTGAAGATGAAGTAAACAGTGGTTAGTAAACAGTGGTTAGTAAACAGGAATATTTAAGTGGCTAGTATACAGTGATCAGTAAACAGGAATGTAAAAGGAAAGTTCTTATTACAATCCTAACCACTAATCACCAATCACTAACCACCAATCACTAACCACCAACCACTAATCACTAACCACTCATTGGAGGAATAATGTCCGACAACGCCATTTTAAGTTACAACGGAAAGAGCATCGAGCTCCCTGTTGTTGAAGGTGCTGAAAACGAACACGGTCTCGACATCTGCAAACTCCGCAAGGAAACCGGCCTGGTAACCTTGGATTACGGCTACCTAAACACCGGTAGCACCCGCAGCGCCATCACTTACGTGGACGGCGAAAAGGGAATTCTGCGTTACCGCGGCTACAGCATCGAAGACCTTGCCGAAAAGGCAACCTTCCCCGAAACCGCCTGGCTCCTGATTTACGGTGAACTGCCGACTCAGCAGCAGCTCGCGCGTTTCCGCACGTTGTTGACCGAGAACGCCCTCCTCCATGAAAACCTTCTGCACTTCTTTAGGCAGATGCCGCCGAGCGCCCACCCGATGGGCATTCTGAGTTCCATCGTGAACGCCGTGGGCCTGTTTACGCCGCGTTTCTACGACGACGAAAACATCGCCGACGTGTTCGACCTGACGACCGCAAGCCTGATTTCGAAAATCCGCACGATCGCCGCCTTCTCTTACAAGGCAAGCATCGGTGAACCGTTCGTGTACCCCGAAGCGGAACGCAGCTACTGCAGCAACTTCCTGAACATGATGTTCAGCAGCAAGGCCCGTTCTTACCACCCCGATCCGATTATGGAAAAGGCGCTGAACACGCTTCTGATTGTACACGCCGACCACGAACAGAACTGCTCTACCTCGACTGTGCGTATGGTGGGCAGCTCTCACGCTAACTTGTATGCAAGTATCTGTGCAGGCATTTGCGCCTTGTGGGGCCCGCTCCATGGCGGTGCAAACCAGGCCGTGCTCGAAACGCTCCTGCGCATTCAGCAGAGCGGCATGACCATTGACCAGGTGATGGACAAGGCCAAGGACAAGAACGATCCGTTCCGTCTTTCCGGTTTCGGTCACCGCGTGTACAAGAGCTACGACCCGCGTGCGAAGGTCTTGAAGAAGCTTATGTACCAGGTGTTCGAACGCGAACATTTCCACGACCCGCTGCTGGACATTGCGCTCAAGCTCGAAGAAGCCGCCCTCAAGGACGACTACTTCATCGAACGCAAGCTCTACCCGAACGTGGATTTCTACTCGGGCATTCTCTACCGCGCCATGGGCATTCCGACGAACATGCTTACGGTGATGTTCGCCATCGGCCGACTCCCCGGCTGGATCGCCCACTGGAAAGAAATGCACGACGATCCGAATTCGAAGATCAACCGTCCGCGCCAGATCTATACGGGCCACACTGCCCGCCCCTGGATCGACCGCGATAAAAGGTGACCGTTCGCGCCCATTCGGTTCTACCGCAATTAAAATAGCCGTCGGAGCAAATCCGGCGGCTTTTTCGTTATAAGGTTAATCAAATGTTGCGGTCGACGATTTTCGGCCGTCCCGTCTGCATTTTCAAAAGCAAGTCGACAATTTCATCCCAATGTTCCAGCGCGACCTTGCCGATGGCAGGGTCGTACATGACACCGAGATTCTTCTCTATTTCCTTGTGGCAGTAATCCAGGGACATCGCGTCACGGTAGACGCGCTTGCTCGTCATGGCATCAATGGAATCGGCAATGGCGAGTATGCGCGCGCCAATGGGGATGTCTTCCCCCTTGAGCTTTTCGGGGTATCCAAATCCATCGTAGCGTTCATGATGATGCAACACTATCTGCACCAGTTCATGGGTGTAGTTGGATTGCATCAGGATCTTTGCACCGATGACCGGATGCTGCTTGATGATTCCAAACTCTTCGTCAGTCAGGCGCCCCGGCTTGCAGAGCACCGCATCGCTGATACCCATCTTGCCAATGTCATGCAGGTGCGCCGCATGGGTAATGAGCGCCACCGACGACTCCGAAAGCCCCAGTGAGCGTGCAATCAGTTCCGTGTAGGCCTTTACGCGTTCAGAATGATGCGCCGTGTAGGAATCCTTGGCTTCCTCCACAGAAATCAGGCAATGGATCAAGTCCTTCAGGTTCTGGTTTTCGCTGTCCTGCATCGGCTTGTGGTAGCGGACCTTGTCGCGGTACATGTTCAAGTCCGCTTCCATCTTCCAGTCACTGATGGACTTGCGCACCCCCGTATCGCTGCAGAGCCTGCTTTCTCCCACGGCTATGGACAAGTGATAAATGGCGGTCTTGTTGTAGTCCTCGATATACCGCTGCAAGTTGGAATACTGGATGTACAGCGAATCGATCGGTGACTTGGTCACGACGGCAAACTCGTCACCGCCTATCCTAAAACAGTGCCCCGAGACCCCGTAGGCTGTCCGAATCGCATTACCCGCCGCCACAATCAGGGAATCTCCCGCCTGGTGGCCGAAGGTGTCGTTTGCGTATTTCAGGCCGTTGACATCCATCAGGATCATCGTCCAACGGCCACCTTCCGAATCTTCCTGGCTAATGGTCTTCAGGAGTTCATCGAAGGCAAGCCTATTTTCTAGGCTGGTCAGGCTATCCGTCGTCGCGACATCTTGCAGATGTTCGTTCATCACGCGAAGCTTGCTGTTGATCTGTTCCAGTTCAAACGAAGTCTCACGAATAAAGGTCGCCATACGGGCTGCCAGCGGAAGCCTGCTTTCTAGCCCGTCGCTGATATCTTCGACTTTGAAGCGCTTTTTCGGAACCGCAGGACCTTCGCGCATCGCGGCGACTACTAGCGTAATGTTATGCTGGTTCAAGAAGCCCTTTTCTCTCAGGAACTCTCCATGCGAAAAAAATCCCGTGCTAGAGGCAAGCCCTTTAAAGGGGGTCAACTCGTAAGTCGGTTCATGCTGCGACCAGAAAGCCTTGCGCGCCGCGCAGGAGAATATGTGCAGTACCTCGGGGGCGAACTGCTCGCATACACCGCTTTCGTCTTTGATTTTTTCGACAATCAGCCGGGGCTCACCATACGAAAGCCTTATCATGGATCCTTCGTCGATATCGGATGTCATCGTCAAGGAACCGTCTGGATTACTGGCACCGGCCGCACGCACAATCGAGACTCCATTGTGTTCATAGAGCATCGGGAACTCAAGTGCATTATAAAAGAAGTTCTGGTCGTTCTTGATGCTCAGGTACTTGTTGTAGACTTCGTAGGCAGGGACTCCTCCCAATTCGTAGAGGATGTTTCCGTCGGAGCGGGTTACATGGAAATTACGGCCAATCGGCTTCCAGCCACTAATCTTGCGGGACTGCACATAGAAATCTTCCCCACCGTAAAAGACGACCAGGAGCGCAGATTTCGAATACCCGCCCACCGAGGAGAATACGCAGGAATTCGGGCTAGTGATGTCCGGCGAACACACAATGCCGCCAAAGACCTGTATGTCTGATGCAAGCCCGCTCAGGCCATCGCACAGGGCTGTGGTCGAAAAGGACGAAATGCAGTGGTAAATTTCAATCGCCTTGACCCAAGGATTCTGAATGGATTCTTGAAGAATATCCTTCGCCACACTAGTCACCGGTTCCTTAGAAAAATCGTACTGGTGAACCATGAACTTGGTGGTCGGTTTTTCAAAGATGACCGCCGAGACAGAGATGCTTTCAGCAAGGTCACAGTCCACGATGTTTCCGCTAGTGGAATTGCCAAACCAAGGGACTTTCGGGAAATGTTTCTCTAAAATATTCCAGAGCGGCTTCAGCTTTTCGACATCGAGTTCCGCCGAATGGATCTGAAAGAACATACTCGGCGAGCCATGTTCGTTGTACCACTTGCTAAAAAGAGCAAGTTCATTTTCAAACCCAACCACGTCCCTAAAAGTAAAAACCCTATTTTTCATATCTACAATCCTTAAGGATCGAAGTCTCTTCGACACCAACCTATGGATAATATACACTTCGTTAAACGAATTTTACCAAAATGATGAAAAAAAATATTCCAAATTGGAACATCCGGAGTTAACGCCCCGCAAACTGGTCACCGAACTTAAGCTCGGTCTCCTTGGCGCCGTTTAGGTTCACCAGACGGTTTGGATCATAGCGCATAGACTTTGCCGCCCCATTTTTTAGCGATTCCAGGCGTTCAAAAAATGCCTCGGGAGTCTGTGCCGTAAGCAGAGTCTGTCTCACCAGCATTTCGGGATCGTCGAATCCCTTGCAGAGCCTTGCCGCGAGCTGTTTCAGCCGACCCAAGGCCCCCAATTCAGAGGAACCGTCTTCGAGCTTGAACTGGTAGTATAGCGAGAATACGTCCAGGGCTTCTTCAGCCGTAATTTCATGGGCGGTTTTACCTTCCCAGGCGTCCGCAATCTGTCCGAAAATCCACGGATTGTGCATGGCGCCGCGGCCAATGGACACGCCCGACACGCCATAGGTTTCAATACGTTCACGGGCGGTCGCGACGCTGTTCACGTCGCCGTTGCCAATCACGGGAATCTTGGCCGCGGAGGCGACCTTGCCAATCCAGTCCCAGTTGGCAAGGCCGTTGTACCCCTGCAAGCGGGTACGGCCATGCACCGTGAGCATTTCCACGCCTTCGCCCTCGGCGATTTTAAGCGTTTCCATCACATTGATGCTCTCGTCGTCCCAGCCGATGCGGCACTTGAGCGTCATCGGGATATCCACGCTAGAAGCATCCAGGGCGGCTCGAACGTCGTGCAGAATCTCCTGCAGGCGAGGCAAATCCCGCAATAGTCCCGAGCCACTCCCCTTGCCCGCCACCTTCGGCGCCGGGCACCCCGCATTCACCTCGATAAACTCCGGATGCAGGTTCTCGGCAATCTTTTTTGCTGCGGCGGCCATTCGGTCGGGGAACCGTCCAAAAATCTGCACCCCGAAAGGCCTTTCTTCGGGAAAAAACTTGAGCTGCTTGTGGCCATCCAGGCAAAAAACGGCATCGCCGTCCGTCGGAACGAACTCCGACACCAAAAGCCCCATGCGGTTTTTCGACAAAAAACGGCAAAGTCTCCGGAACGGAGCGTCTGTCACCCCATCCATGGGGCTCAGTATCGTGTTCGGAAAAATCCCCAAATTCCTGAGCTTGAAACATTTCAACATATTAACAACATTTATCCACAAAGATTCCGCAACAAGAGCCCCAAAAAAATATTTAATTTCATCTTGACCGGTACTCTAACTCTTTGATAAACCTATATTTAGGGCGTGGCAAATATAACTAAACAAGCACTGATTCAAGAAATCGCCAAATCCACCGGATTTGTGCGCAACGACATCAAGACCGTCATCGAGCAGTTCCTCGACCTTCTGGGTGAAAAGCTGATCGAAGGCAACACGATTGAGATCCGCGGCTTCGGCACTTTCGCCTGCAAGCCCCGCAAGGCTCGCCCCGCCCGCAACCCGCGCACCGGCGAAACCGTCCTGATCGAAGAGCGCATGGTCCCCTCGTTCAAGTTCAGCAACGACATCAAGGACAAAATCAACTCCATTGAAGCCTTTGTCGAAGGCGTTGCCGTCCAGGACAATCAGGTCAGCGACGAAATTTCTTCTTCCGTCAAGTAACGCCAGCCACCGTTTCCAAGCGTTTCATCCAGCACCACCGGACCTATCGCTTCACGTTTGAGAGTCTCGACGTGGTTTCCAACAGCCGCAAACATGCGGCGCACCTGGTGGTACAAGCCCTCCCCAATCGAAATCAGGACGGAATCACCCTCCACCGAAATTTCACGAGCAAGCACAGGGCGGCGCTCGTCCTTGAGCATCACGCCCTTTAGAAGTTCCTCCTTCTGTTCTTCGGTAAAGGGACGCGCAAGTGTCACGCGGTACTTCTTCAGGTACCCCTTCTTGGGGCTTTCCACCTTGTGAATGAAGTCGCCCTGGTTCGAAAACAGCAATAGTCCCGATGAATCCGCATCCAGGCGCCCCACCGTCTGGATTCCCATCGCCGAAAAGCGGTCGGGCAAAAGTTCAAAGACCGACTGGTGGTCGCGGGCGTTGTGGCTGCATTCCACATCAAGAGGCTTGTCCATCATGATGTAAAGCTTCTCGATCGTCGGAACCTCTTCGCCATTTACCGTTATACTTTCCGGGCGCATCTTGAGTTCGACGAAAGGATCTTCCTGAACCATCCCTTCGAGTTCAACCATTCCCATGCGCACCAGCGCACGGCATTCCTTGCGGGAACCAAAGCCGATGGAAGCAAGCAGTCTATCCAAGGTCAGGGCGGGCATCAGTCATCCTCCGTCATGATGTTGACAATCTTGTTGCGGACAAAGCCGAGTTCGGGCAGTTCGCCCGTCTTAAGGATATGGGCTCGGCGGCGCCAGAACGTAAAGGCGAGAATGCCCCCGTAGAAAAGCGTCGCAAGCAGAAGCCCCAAGGTGCGGCAAAGGTTCACCGACGCACGCAGGCGGCCTTCGGCTCGCACTTCATGGTCGCGCGTCCAGTCCATACGGAAATCCCAGTCGCCAATGTAGGGGTAGCTCTTTAAAAATCCGTTCAATGCGGCGGCATATCCCATATTATCGTATTCCATGCGGAAACCTTCGACAAAGCAATCGACGAAGCGCACCCGGAACAGCTTGAAGATGGCGGAAAGCTCGTGGCGCACCGCCCAGAAGGCGCGGGTATCGAATTCCGGCGTCAAAAGAAGCGTCCAGAATTCCTTATCAGTCAAGGAACGTTTTTCCGGCTTATCTTCTTCTGCCGTATCTTCAGCTTCCTTGCCCCGAGCATCGCCTTCGTTCGACTTTTCCTCAACGGGCTTGTCGGCTTCAGCCGGTTTATTTTCTTCGGGAGTACTCCCGGCGGGTTTCTCCGTTTCGGATTCCTTTGGCGGTTTCACCGTTTCAAGCTTCGGTTCCGTCGCTGCCGGAGTTTCGTCGCTCACGGCAGGCTTATTTTCTTCGGGAGTGCTTTCGGGCGTTTTTTCCCGTACCGACTTTGCCTCTTCAATTTCCGGAGCGTTCGACTTTTCTACCGACTCTGGCTCCGGGCTCGACACATCGAACACATCTTCTTCGTCTTCGTCATCCTTGCCGAACTTTTTCTTATAGGTGTAAAGGACTTTCTTGAACAGGCGAACGCGAACATTCACCCCTTCCATTCCCGCATCAAAATCTACCCAGAATAAAAACGGGAAAAACAGGGCGACAAGCGCCAAAGCACAAAGAACGCCCAGAACCCACAGCAAGGCCGCTACTTCTCCGTTTCGTCAGCCTTCTTGGTGATAACGTCAATCAGCTCGGCGAAGCTCTTGGTCTTGAGAATCTGGCTGAACTGATCCTTGTAGTTGCGGGCCGTGGAAAGATCGTCGATAATCAAGTCCCAGGCCTTCCACTTGCCATCGACCAAGCTCATCTTGTATTCGAGTACCGATTCCTTGCCCTTGTTCCAGAGGTGCGCCACCACGCGGGCTTCGGAATCGCCCTTCATCTTGGCAGGTTCATAGATTGTCGAATCAGCTCGGTAGAGTTCCAGGCGCTTTGCGCTGGAGTTCCGGACCATGCGCTGGAATTCAGTCACAAATTTTTCCTGGGAAGCGGCATCCTGAGCTTCCCAGTCCTTGTTGGACAGGGACTTCTTTGCCAAGAGGGCAAAATCGAACGAATCGTTCAGCAAGCTCTTGACCCTTTCGGTTTCCTTGGCATTTCGGCTAGACTTCTTGAGAAGCGTCTGGAGTTCCGCATCCTTTTTCTTGATTGCAGCTACGGGATCTTCCGCGGCAAAAGCCATCAACGAAACACAGGCCAGAGCGATTAGAACTTTCTTGAACATGACTGATTCTCCTTTACACTCACTGGTTCATATAAATCGTGTGATATTCCTTCAACGACATTCCCATCTTAGAAATTAGCTGGGCAAACTGCACATTGTACTCACATACCGCAAAATAGTAATCTTTCTGCATCGTGATGTTCTGCGTGTAGGCGCTTACCAGTTCACCCGTCTTGGATTTGTCGAGGTCGTACTGCATCGCCGCCCCCTTCAAGATGGACTCCGTCGCACGGAGGCTCTCCTTGAGCGCATCCATTTTTTCCTTGGCGGCAAGCACCTGGTAATACTGGTCCTCGGCCTTCGCCATGAGTCCATCGGCGGCGTAAGATTCCTTCAGCTGAAGCCCACGGTACTCGGTCCGTACAGAGCGGAAGTTTTCCCAGTTCTTCCAGAAATTCAAGTTGTAGCGTACGCCGAAACCGATAAGACCTTCCAACTTGTTCACGGCGTCTTCCGAGAAGGCGTCCTTCTGCATGATGCTGCGGTTTCCGGCCCAGCTTTTCACATATTCGACTTCACCCATCACAAAGAATTCAGGAGCAAGTTTCGCTTCGGCAAGGTCCATCTGAATGCGGCGGGCACGTAGTCCTGCCGAAAGGCGCCTAAGATCGGGATGGTACTTGGCGGTCAGGGAGCGCACTTCTTCGAGCATCGGGAGCTGTTCGGGACGCGGAAGCAACAGAGTGTCTTCGGCAACAAAGGAATCTTCCTTGCGCATGTTCAGGGAGAAACGAATGGCAAGCATCACCCGTTTCATGCCCAGGTTCGCCTCGGAGAGTCCCTCCTTCACCGTGTGCATTTTCGCCTTCAGGTTCAAGAGGTCCATCTGCGACACATTCGGATCGTCGTCGTCCAGGGCCTCCTCGAGCTTTTCGTAAGCTTCATCCACCTTCGACTTGGCATCCGTTGCAATACGGATCATTTCACGCGCCAAGAGGTAATTGTAGTAATAGGTCTGCAGTTCCACATCCTTGTCGTGGACTTGGTTCTCGATTTCAAAGCTTTTCTGCTGGAGGTCTGCTTCAAGGGCTTTTTTTCCGGAGCGATACTGCCCCAAATTCAGCGGCTGGATAAATTTCGCCTGCACGCCCCAAAAAGGACCCATTCGGCTAAAGTCGTAGACCGAAACCGTGTCGCCATTGCGAAGTTCTTCTTTAAGGCCGGGAGCAGGGCCCACCATCATGGAGGCATAAAAAGTCGGGAGAATGGCTTCAGCCTTCAGCTTGCGGATCTGGTTTTTCTTTTCTTCGGTTCCCTGCTGCAGTTCCTTTACCTGTGGGTCTGCCTCCAATCCTTCCTCCACAAATTGCGTCAGGCTATACCGAACCTCGCTGGCAAAAGCGCAGGACGCAAGGAGAAGGACTATGGCGAAACGATACATACCCTAAATGTAGTAAAATCCCTTTCCCGACAAGAACAATCCGTCGCCCATTAAGGCACATTCACATCTAAAAATTCAATACTGGTCAGGTTCCTGTATTTGGATATCACATGTTCGTAGTAGCGCGTAGGCAGTGGCCTACCCGACTCTAGCATACGATCGACGGCGGAATGCCCTAAGTTGTATGCAATCAGAGCGTCCTTCCAGTTGCCATATTTAGATATCAGGCGAATCAAGTAAGCCGTTCCCACCGTCACGTTGATTTCTGGCTTGAGCAGGTCCTCTTCCGTTTCGATCGAGAGTCCAAAACGAGCTCCCATCTTCTTTGCCGTTTCCAGCTTGATCTGCATTAGGCCAAGCGCCCCCGAATACGCTCCCGACTGCATGCGCCCGCGGGCATTCGGATTTCCATGGCTTTCCTGAGCCACTACCGCCAAAATCAGCAGCGGATCCGTCGCATACGACCTTGAAATCTGCCAGATTTGTTCCGTGAGCATTTCACGCTGTTCTTCGGTCAGGCGGTTCTTGGAAAGGTAGGCAAGCGCCTTGTTGATTTTCACATAGTCGATAGTCCATTTTCCAATTGCGCTCAGCTGCTCCAGTTCGCCGCGAAGAACCGACTCCTGTTTCGACAAATCCCTGAGCTCGGCCTGCCTTGCAAACCAGTATGACACGAAGAGTCCCAGTGACGCAAAGCAAAGCACCAGGATTACCGCAAAGGAAAGTTTCGATATGCGAATACTACTTTTCACGCCTTGCATTCTCTAGGTATTCTAGATAACTCACCCAGTCCTGAATCAGCCCAAACGAGCTGAGCCGCGTCGTATCTTGAACCACGCCAAGCTTGCGGAGCGGACCAATCGATGATTCCAGCTTGTCGATTTCCTTGATGTAACGCTCCTTCTGATTCTGAAGCGCAATAATCTGCGCCTGCTTATCGCTTAGGTCACGGCCCTGGGTCGAGATGATTACGAACAATGTAATGATCCAGCCCAAAAGCAGCGAGATGATAGCCACGGCAACTCCAGAACTCACCGTGATGCCCGACCGAAGGCCAAAATGAAGGCCAATCTGCTGCAGCTGCTTTTTCGTTCCCGATTTCTTGTAGGCGTTACGGTTCTCGTACACTTCAAAAATGTTCAGGTACCTAGAAAAATAATCGTAGAGTTCGCTGGAATCAAATATGAGGATCAGAGCCGACTTCTGCGCCTTCACTCGATTCAAGAGTTCCAGGAAAACTTCCAAGTAGCGTTCGCTTGTAAAATGGGCATTCTGCAAATTCAAGAAGAAAAAGCATCCGGGGCCGTCCACAAGCATGTCCAGCTTTTCCTTGACCTGCGAAAGCTGCACCACGCCAAGGGAACCTGATAACGAAAGTTCCACGTCGTTGCCACGAGATTCCACCTGTATGTCAATCAAATCCGACTTCATCGACTACCTCTTGGAAATCCGGACAGACAGTCCAAATTCATCTTCAGCGTTTGCAGCAAGGGACATCTTCCAGAACGGGAATACGCGCACCCCCTGCAACGCTTCGGGCGCAGCGAGCGCAGAAGCACCGAAAATCGGTGAAATCAGGAGCGAAGCCTTCTGCTTGAAGGTCAGTTCAATCTTTGTACTGGTTGTGGAGTCCGTTATCACAAAACGGACTCCGTCTGGGAATATCAAGGAATCGCGGAAATTGAACTTGAGCGCAATCCCATCCACCACGATGTCTTTACCCGTAAAGCCACATGCGAGAAGTCCCGTATCAAGGAGCGTTCCAAAGAAACCCTTGCAGAAATCCGGCAACTGGTTTTTCAGCTTGTAGGACACCGAGAATTCGGATCCCGTCGATGAAAGACCAAACGTCTTTTCGACAAGAAGATTGTATTGGGCACCCGCGATGGATTCCTTCTGCTCCGACCGCAGTGTGATATCGGTACCGGCATCGTGACGCTTAATCTGGTAGTCGTAAGGGGCAGAAAGCTCTCCTTCCCTATCCGACAGCAACTGGTCCAGCTTTTCGGCCTTCAATTCCATATTCGGCAACACAAAGTCCAAGAAGCCCACCGACGGATTCCCGTCGTCACGCCATGCATTCAGCACGTTGTTCTCGGAATCCTTGGCGTTCAAAATGTGAAGAATGCCGCCTCCCATGTAGTCCAACAGGAACGAGTAGGAGTGGTTCTCCGCCCAGATGCACTTGCCGCCCTGCAGCATAAAATCGGCGATGTCCAGGCGGATCCCGTCAAACGAAACAAGTTCGGTAAGGCGGTTCGCCGCCTGAAGCAAGAACCTGGCGCCCCACCAGCGCACCATGGGAGTGCGCATCCCTTCGCTATCCTGCATGTCGCGGTAGTAAATCGGGGACATGGCCGGCAAAAGCATTTCAAAGAATTCTTCGCGGTCGCGTCCCTTGAGAGAAGTCGACGCCCTACGGTAAAGCGACGAAAGCATCTTGTGCAGCAGGTTCACTTCGGGACGTCGAACCAAAAGCTCGCGGCAGGTCTTTGCCGCACGCGGAAGACCAATTTTGAGCCCCGACGACAAGAGGAAACTAAGTCTGCCTTCGGAGTTCTGTTCGGCGACTACTTCGGCCACCGTCTTTGTCGAAAGCTCGTTCGTCTCGACGAAGTCTATGAGGCGTTCAAAGAACGGAATAATGTCGCCGGGCTGCGGCGGCACGTCCAGGGCGACAACGGCGGTCTTGCCGCCACGGCAATAGGGTTCCGCAATCTGCTCCCAACGAAAATCATCGTTCGCAATGGCATCCGACAGCTTCTGCGAAACCGGGACCACACGCATAAAGGAGCCCTTGTCTTCTATGGAATACCAACCCGACACGGGAGTCGTGCGTCCAAGAGCATCTTGCAGAGACGCTTCCTGCACCAGCGCATACTCAAAGCGGTGGTGTTCCAGAAGGTTCGTCATCTCCATTTCCCAAACCATCGAGGAATTGAAGTAGCCGATAGGCTCGATTCCAAACAGTTTCCACAGAAGCTTTCCATGTTTCGCAATCTGCATCGACGAAAGTTCCGTAGGAAACAACGGGAACATCGGATCGTAATAGCCGCCGCCTAAAATTTCAAGGGCACCCTTTTCAACAGCCGGGCGCAACTTGTTGTTAATCTGGGTGCGTGCCACCCGCCCCGCCACATCAAGCGTCGGGCCGTCCATATACAAAGACAAGCGGACATGTCCCGAATCAAGCATTTTCACCACACCCGAGACAAGGTTTTCAACTACGGCTTCGAGCTTGGCATAGGCCGTCGACGGCGGCAATTGCAAAATAAAAGAAAGCGACGGTTTCATGTGAGAAAGAATAGTAAAATAAAATGCGGTACAGATTTCTTTTTTTATATTAACGCTATGCTAGATTATGAATCCATGAAAAGCAATCCTCTCGCCTTCGTAAAAAGGCGCACCATCACATCGGCCTACATCGACAGCACGGGTCGCATGGGCATTGCGCAGACCGCCCTGATGATTCAAGATAACATAACGGGAAACTTCGGCGAAATCGACTGCGACAACTTCCTAATCAACAAGCTCGGCGCCTACTGGGTGCTGACGCGATCCAAGTTTCATTTCCACAAGCGTCCGTTCTGGCGCGAAAAGGTACACACCGTCTCGTTCCCGGCAAGCAACGCCCTAGTGCGTGCCAACGAGAATACGGCCATCGTCACCCCCGAAGGCGAATTCCTGATTACCGCTAACCAGGAAGTCTGCTGTCTCGACTTGAATACGCACCGCCCGGTCAAGCTCACGACGCTACCTTTCCCCCGCGAAGGTTTCCCTGCCCCGGTGTTTACCGACAGCTTCGAAAAGTTCACCATCGACGACAGCGAATACAAGGAAGTCTTCAAGGAAAAAGTGTATTCACAGAACATCGACATGTCGCACCACATGAACAACATCGAGTATATCAAGCTTGCACTCAATGTTCTCTCGGTCGCAGAAATCGAAGAACGCGAGCCGCTGGACCTAGAGGTTCACTACATGGGTGAATCGAGGGAGGGCGAACTGCTCTCGGTGCTGCACGCCCGCGAAGGCAGCGTGTCGTACATGAAAATCCTTAACGGCAGCGGACGCGCCGTCTTCGAAATGAAACTTTCATTCAGATAAATTCTCTGAAAAATTCCGGACGGTGAAAATCCGGCTTTTCAGTCACCACTTCAAAGGCGCTCAGGTAATGGGGCGCCTTTGCCTTATCGGCGCACTTGTAGAGGTTTCCCCTAAGAGGAACCCCTTCAAAGCTTTTAAGTCCAAAGACCGATGCAGGAATCTTCACCGTCATGCCCCAGCAGACCAGGTTCCCCGCCACAGATGCTAGCTGTTTCATGCGGATAACCTTAGCGATATCAGTCGGCGAAAGAAGTTCGCGGTCATTTCGGCTGTATCCATGTGCCGCAAGCAGATAGCCACGGCTGGTGGTTTCGAAATTGAAGTACTCCTGCGGATTTGACGGGTTTTCAAGAAATACTTCCACGCAAGAATCTTCCCAGCTATGTCCGTTGTCTTCCATGACTTCGGCGCGGAAACAGTCCGAAGGCTCTTCCACAGTAAAATGGACCGTGAAGTACTCCGCAGATTTTTCGACATCGGCAAGAACTGCCGGAAGCACAATTCCCTGGTTTGCCGCCCACTTCATATTCGGTTGTAAAAGCATACCCAAATAATAGTAAAGTGATTAATCGGTGATTAATCACTGATTAATCAGTCCGTTTCGTAAAGGCGATTTTTCAAACCACGCTTTTTCCGTCAAAAACGGGACTTCATCCATTTGGCACACTTTTTGCACTAGTTTTGCCGACCTCAACAATAGTCCTTATAGTTAGGTTGTTTAAAAAATCACAAATAACATAGGAGCCCTTTATGGCTGAAACAAAAACAAAGAAAAAAGAATGGAACGCGACCGGTACATTCGACTGTCTTGCCGTCACAAGCGTTCAAGTTTATCCCTTCAAGGAAGGTCCTTCCATGGGCCACATCAAGGGATTAGCATCCATCGTGCTCAACGACCAGTTCCTTATCCGCGGATTGCGAGTTATGGACGGTGAAAACGGCATGTTCGTAGGCTACCCGACCGACCCGTTCTTCAAGGGCGACGAATTCCGCTCTATCTGCTGCCCCATGGCAAGGAATCTTCGCGAACACATTGAAAATTGCGTCCTGGAAAAATACCAGGCATCTATCGCATAAGGAGTCCACATGTTTCGCAGAATCCGTTCCTACTGCCTGTTTGGAATCAAGGCTGTCCCCGTGAGTGTCGAAGTCGACGCGTCGCAGGGACTTCCGGGTTTCACCTTGGTAGGGTTGCCAGACAATGCAGTAAGGGAATCCCGTGAACGGGTCATATCGGCGATCCGTTCCATCGATAAGGTGGTGACAGGTTTCAGGACAACCGTAAACCTGTCGCCCGCGGATTTGCGAAAGGAAGGGAGCGCCCTGGACTTGCCCCTGGCCATTGGGCTTCTGGTTGCAACAGGCGAAATGGAAGTTCCTGAACTTGAACACCTCGTCATCGTAGGGGAACTTTCACTAGACGGCCTCTTAAAACCAGTCCGGGGCGTTCTTTCCATTGCCATGAGCCTTGCCGACAAGAAAAATGACATCCTGGTCATTCCCAGGGCAAACGAACAAGAAGCATCCCTTGTCGAAGGAATCCGCTACATCTGCGCCGATTCCCTTAAGGAATGCGTAGACGCTATTGAGGCCGGTGCAAAGGCGCACGCCAAATGGGCAACTGGTTTCAAGCAGCAGCGTCTCCATTCTAGCCTCACCGCAGACATTCCCGATTTCAGAAACGTCATCGGAATGGAAGGCGTCAAGCGGGCGCTTGAAATCGCCGCAGCGGGAGCACACAACTTTTTACTGGTCGGGTCCCCTGGGGCAGGAAAGACCCTGTGCGCAAAGTGCCTGCCAGGAATACTTCCCGAAATGACCGAGACCGAAATTCTCGAAACCACGCGCATTCATTCCTGCGCACGTGCCGCAGCCGACTCTGAAGAATTCAGGCCCATCACGACACGCCCCTTCAGGACACCGCACCACAGCGCATCCATGGTGTCGCTCGTAGGTGGCGGAACCAGACTCAAGCCTGGCGAGGCAAGCCTTGCCCACAACGGGGTCCTCTTCCTGGACGAACTTCCCGAATTCAACCGCAATGTTTTAGAAGCCCTCCGCGAACCTATGGAAGAAGGCCACATTTCCATCAGCCGCGCAAGCGGAACAATCACCTGGCCCGCACGCTTCATGATGGGAGCAGCCATGAATCCCTGCCCCTGCGGATACGCCATGGACAACAAGCGTGCCTGCACCTGCCTCCCCGAAGCTCGCAAACGATACCAGGAAAAAATTTCAGGACCGCTTCTAGACCGCATCGACATCCAGGTGAGCGTTCCCCCCGTTGACGCATCGCAATTTGCGTCAAACACCAAGGCGGAATCCTCCTCCGAAATCCGCAGGCGTGTCTGTGCCGCAAGGGATATCCAGCGCAAGCGCTTTGCTGGCACGTCTTTCAAGACAAACGCCGAGATGAGTTCCGACTTTGCCAAAAAGAGCTGCAGGCTTTCGCCCGAAACCGAAAAATTTTCAATCAATGCCGCAGACCGCATGGGACTCAGCGCACGCGGCTACTACAGGCTGCTCAAGGTCGGCAGAACCATCGCCGACTTGAGAAAATCCGATACCGTAGAAGTACTCGACCTTTCGGAAGCACTCCGCTACAGGGCCTTCAGAAGCTAAGGGAATTTGTCTGAACCTTTGATGCGTTAGCGCGTAATTTTAATGCTGGATTCTGCACCGTCGCTATCAGGGATAGCAAGCGGCTTGCAGACTGACACTTCAACCGCCACCGTCTTCGGGTAGTGGTTCAAGATGTGCTTGGCGGTTTCTACCACCAAAGTTTCTTCCAACTGAAAGGCCGACTTGCAGACGAAGTCCTGTACATCGTCTGCTAGTTGCACATAGTCAATAGAATGGGCCAAGTCCTCGTTTCGGGCTGCTAGTGAAAAATCTAGCCACACCGAAATATTGATGACAACCGGCTGCACATTTTCACGCTCATAAGGGAGCGTTCCAATGATGCAGTCAAACTTCAAATCCCGAATCGAGATTTTTCCGTTTTCAATTACCATACAAAGAGAACGACAGCGCCGGCAATGGCGGCGGCAGAGACTCCGAACCAAATGTTGCGAGCAGTCGCGTAAGAATCCTGAGTCTTCTTGTTTTCATCCATGCGGTCCTGGAGATCCTTCAGAGTCCAATTTTCATGCTTCGCCTGCTCACTCATGAACTCCTGGCACCTGCCGGGATTCACGTCTTCGCTACAGACGCTCAGGAAGTTGGTGTTCAGGGTGCTCAGTTCGTCATAAGCATCCTTGGCTTCGTTAGCCTTGCTGTGCTGCATCACGCCAATCACGGCGGCAGTTGCAGCGAGGGCAGTCAAACCGACAGCAGTCCAGAAGCGGACTTCGTCTGCAATACCAAAGCGGTCGCCTACATCACGTGCGGCATCGCTTGCGGCATAGTCACGTTCATCGGCGGTGTTGTCGACCGGAGCTGTAGTCTTGTAGGCGGAAAGATCTTCGTCGTCTTCGTCTTCGCAATCCGGATCGTATTCGTCACATTCTTCTTCGCTGGACGCCTTTGCTGCAACGGGCGTTTCTTCCTCTTCTTCTGCGGCAGCTTCAGGGGCATCGCCCTTCAGGGTCACGGGACTGCCATCGATAAAGACGACCGCCGTCGTAAGACCGGGGGCATAGACGGACTTGCCGTCGAAATAAACCTTTTCAACATCCTTGTCGGCAGGCATGCCGCGACGGGCATAGACCTTGGCGGTCACGAGCTTGCCATAATCGACGCCTTCGGCAGAGAGAGCGGTCATCGACGAAAGGTCGCCAGCACCACCCTGGTAAAGCTGGTACGATGTTTCAGATTCGCCAAACGGATCTTCGAACTTCTGACGGACCACTAGACGGCCTTCTTGAAGCGACCCGACCTCTTCTGCAGGAGCGACCTTGAGTTCGCCACCAAATTCGGCAACGATGTAATCGTCCGGAACACCCGCATCCTTGGCGGTAAATTCTTCAATATCGTATGCGCCAGCGAAAGCTGATACGATAGACAGGCAGAGAACCATCAAAAGAGAACGTTTCATTTAGAACTCCAAATGACTAATTTTTTTTGAAATATACAAAAAAATAGTGCTTTTTGCACTATTCTTTTTCAATAGAATCCTACATTCTGTACACAAGAAAGGAGACCACGGCGGCATGTATTTTAAAATTTACAGCCGCCCTGATCCAGCAGTCTATTTTTTCCTGCGGCGTACACCCCACTTGTCCTTGATTTCTTCCACGATCTTCTTGTTTTCGTAGCGAACGACCATCTTGAACTGCACGGTATATATGCCCGTACCTACGAAACGGCCCTTATGGTCCTTGAAGTTCCAGTTCACAAAGACCTTCTTGTCGGTTTCTAGGCAGTTACCGCCGAACTTCGGACTATTGCAGGGAACCGTAATGACCGTATCGTTCACATACTGTCCTAGGTGGTCGAAGTAGTACACGATAAACGAGATGTACACATCTTCGGGCTTCAGGGAGTCAAGCACCGACGGGTCGTACGAACCATCGGCAGAGACCTGCGCCTGGTCCAGAAGCTGCGGGACAAAGCGCTCGCCCAGCTGCACCAGTTGTCCAAGAGCGCCCTCCTTCTCCATGTCCTCCTTGGTCGTTGAACCAGGCACATAGCGCAGATTCACAGAGCTTATTGTATCGAGCGTATAGGTCTTATTCTCGTCTTCCCTGAAGACTCGCCCATCAGTGATATTGAAGCTACCCATCTTGGTCGATTCGACCAGGTGATTTAGGAGACCTCCGATAATGACAGCCTGCGGGTTTTCGCCAGCGATGTTGCCATAGTTATCCTTGATGGCATCCTTGAGTCCCTTGTGAACGACCAGGGAGTCGCCTGGCATAATCGTGCCGTCGCTTCCATTGAAGATAAGCTTAGCCGAACGCCCATCCGAAGACCATTCGATGTCGCTCGGATTCAGTTCGATTACTTCTTCGCCATGAATGTAGGAGAAGTAGTCCTTTCCCTTCAGGTTCTTGGTGAAGATGGGTTCCGAGAAGACGACCAGCAGCGTATCGGCCTTCTTGCCGTAGCTGAGCGTCGCCGACGCAACCACCGGAGACATCTTGTCCACCAGCGGGGCCACATCTTCGTTCACGAAGGTTTCCCCAAAGATCGAGTAGTAGGTGTAGACCGTCGCCTGAGGCAGTTTTTCGCTGATGCTCGTGACACCCTGCGCAAGGCGCGTCGGGGACGACACTTCCCAAATGACTCGGGTCGAATCCTTCGGGTCGATTTTCATGTCTTGCGGCTGGGCCTGCAGCTGGATGAGCATGCCGCGGTAGCTGTACCACGGGAATGTCATGTACAGGGTGGAGTCGATATCTTTAGAAGTAAGTTTCTTGTCGAACACGGCCACAATGCGGTCGAGCACGCCGTCGCCATCGGTATCCCAGTATTCCACGTTGTTGACAAGCGGGAATCGATCCACCACCTTGACAGGCACTTCACGCTCGTATTCATCGGAAGTGATGTAGGGCAGATTTTCAAAGGTCGCACCCGGATAGAGCGATACGCTATCCTTGTTGTTGCCCTTGAGCTTGAAGTTTTTGCCGACAAAGATGATGATGTCCTTGGCAGGCATGTAGACCTTCTTGACCTGGCCCACGTCAAATCCGTAGCGGGCAGCTTCCTGCTTGAGCATTACCATCATTTCAGGATTTCCGATGTCCACCGGAATCAGGTCAATGTTATACTGCACAAACAGGGAATCCAAGCCCTTCGTGTTGCGAATGGCAAAGGCATCCTTGATGACATTGCTACCCACTTCGACAATCGGGGCTTCGCGTACATAGGTAGCACCCGAACCGGACTTGTCGCCGTAGGTCACAAGAGCCTTAGCATCCTTCGGGAACTCGCCTACCGCAGGAATACCCTTCAGGCTAGACACGTCGATGATGATGCGGTCGCGAGACTTGTTCAGCTTGGGGTTCACGCAATCGAGCGTCTTACCGTTAATGACAAGCTGGACACCATCGATGTAGTAGCTTTCGGACAAGGTATCACGCAAGAGTATCTCGACATAATCCAGTTCCATGTCTCCATCGGAATCCTTGATGTAACCCATCTGGGCATCGGGAATCGGATCGTAGAAGTTGATGTTGTCGATAATGACCATTTCGTTTCCACCGTACACCTTGATGGAGCCACCCTGCACCACCTTGTCTGCAGTCACGAAGATGGTCACAGAACCATCGGGATGAATCACCAAGGACTCGTTCTTGGAGCCATCGGTAGGATCCACCAAGAGTACCCCCGTCTTCGAAACGAGACGAATGGAATCCGGAGAGCCAAAATACTGTTCCACCTTCTTCGGATCAAACGTAATCGCGACGACATCGCCCACCTTCGCGGAGTCGAGTCCCGAATTGTAGTGCAAATCCATCGGAATGCCCGTCGGATTGTTCGTCAACAGGTAGCTGTTGCCGTTGATGACGACCACGTTGGGATTCTTCGGATCGGGATCCGTCGGCTGGAGCACAACAGTCTTCGACACCAGCGAATCGCCCTTTTCAAAGTCGTCTGCGGACGGATATTCGTCCAGGCCCGTATCATCTTCTTCGTCGTAGTCTTCGGCGCCAAAGTACTGCCAAGAAGAACTGGACTTGTCGCTTTCATCTTCACCAGCACCATAGTCTTCGCTCGAAGAAGACTTGTCATTTTCGTCTTCGCCATAACCGCTTTCGCCGCTAGACGAATTGCCGCTATCGTTTCCGCTGCTGTTGCCGCCATTGCTGCCGGAGCTTCCACCGTTGCTACCGGAACTGCCGCCATTGCTGTTCGAGCTTCCGCCATTGCTATTAGAACTATCACCGTTGCTGTTCGAGCTTCCGCCGTTGCTACCGGAACTACCACCGTTGCTGTTCGAGCTTCCGCCATTGCTACCGGAGCTTCCTCCATTGCTATTTGAGCTCATGTTGGAACTGCTGGACTTTGCGCTGCTCGAAGATTCATGGTATTCCACCAGCGAAGAGCTGCTCTGGGAACTGCTGGAAAGGTCCTCGTCGCCTCCCGTGTGTCCCCCCTCGCGGACAACGCCCACACCCGAAAGCGGAGCCAAGTCATCGAGGTAGTTGTCAATCCACTGCACATGCACCAGCACGTTGTCGTTGATTTGCTTGTTCGGATTTGCAGCATAGTCCACAAAAACCATATGACCCGTGTTGGAGGCCACAAAAAGGTGGCCGTAACCATCGGTGGTTCCCTGGTCCAAGCGCCAACCCACACCGGGAGTTCTCGGACCAGACATATTCTCGGATGTTTCTTCGAAGAAAAATTCGCGCAAGTCAATCTTTGCAACCACCTTCGCCGAGATCTGACCGTTCTTGTAAATCGGTTGGATCTGAACGATTTTTGAGCCGCCAAATACAAATATCGTCTTGGAATAGGTATCGTAGGTGCCACCATGGGCTCCTTCCAAGGAGTCAATCAATATCTTGGTTCCTACCGCGGTAATGACATTTTCATTAATCTTGCCTCCAATCTGCGCCTGGTTGGAGCTCGTCACCTTGGTATAGGTCGTGTCGGTAAACATTCCAAAATAGGCATTGGCGCTGTTTCTCTTGCGATCCGCCTCCGAACAGGCATTTTTTCCGCCATTGGCTTCGCAGCCACCGCCCAGGTAATCGGAATAGGTAAAGAACGCAGTTCCTTCGCCATCCCAAATCACCGTCGCCAGTTTATAGTCCTTGCGACGGCTATTCTTGTTTGGCTTCAGCTCAACCTGATAACCCGTCGTGGCGAAATTGCCCACAGTGGGATCCGTCGCCGTCGAATAACGGTAAAGGTAACCAGGAATGCCTGCAGCCCAAAGCCACTTTTGATTCGGATCCATCATCAAGTGCCAGAAGCCGCCCTTCTTGGTAAGGGGGGTAGAGGCGGGCTTTACAAGGCACTGGCCACCTTCGGCCTTCGCGTTCTTGCTCACCTTATAGATTTTTTCGCCTTGGCCTGCCACCAGCAAGTCGCCATCGGGGTGATGCACGATACCGTCGGCACCCTTCACACCATCGGTCATGGTGCAAAGGATTTTCTTGTCAGAAGGTTTCATAAGCAAGTAGCCCGCACCATTGTACTGGTAGCTAATGCTTTTCACACGATCTTCCTTTTCGTACTTGGTGTAGTACAAGGTCGCCTTGGTTGAAGCATGGGGAACAATGTCACCCACCTGCTGAATCCAGATACCCGTCGCCGGGTTTTCCGGGGTAGGCATCGTCTGGGCCATGACCGAGGCCACAGACAGTAAAAGTAACGAGATGTATTTCAATGTATTTCTCATGATCGTATCCTCGGAAAGATTCCCTAGCTAGCGCTTCTTTGCAGAAATGCCCCACCTAAAGATTCTTTCTACCATAAAATCTTCCTTTGCTCCGTAAACTTTGATTTTAAACTTTGCCAAATAAATTCCAACACCTACCCTGCGGCCATTGTCGGCGCGCATGTTCCAGCGTACATAGAGTTTGTCCGGATTTTCAAGGCAGTTGCCGTCGAAGAACGGGTCATCGCAAGAAATGTTGCCCGAGGCACCGCCCACATAGCCACCCAGGTTCGTGTACACATAGAGTTCCCAGTGGAGTCCAATTTCCTCCATGTTTGGAATTGAAGCACCTACCGAGTCCTCGTCCATAATCGTCGAGAATCCAATGTCCATCAGCACACCGAGCGAAGTCTGGTCAGATGCAGCCTTGGCATCCTTCACATGTTCAATCGTAAACGGTTTCACACGACCGCTCAGTTCTTCGGCCTTGTTCAAGTCGGCCATTGACATCGTCTTCATGATCACGCGCGGATCGCCTTCCACCATCACCGCAGGAGACTTCTCCGAGACCTTGTTCCCTTCGCGGTCGCGCAGGCCGCTTTTAAAGTTGTCGAAGCGGACGGAATCGGCAGGATTCATGCGTTCGGCAAGGTCTTCACCCGCTTCCATGAACAAAGTAACGCCACGGCCATCTTCATCCCAATCGGCAGAACTCAGGCTGAAATGCTCCCACTTGCCATTGACAAAGAAGGCAAGGCAATCGTCACCCAGTTCCACATTCTTGTAGTCGATTGCTTCGGAGAACGTCACCCTGAACTTGTCGGGTTCCATCTGCTGGAAAGATTCCGGATTCAAAAACGTCGAAGAAATCACCGGCGGCATGTAGTCGTGCATCTTGTATTCCAGCGCCTCGGTCGTCACCTTCTTGCCGTCCTTCAATTCCTTGTTGCTGATCATGGCATAGCCGTAATTGGTCTTTTCATCCTTGGAGTAAGTCGAATCGATGCAGGTCAGCATGTTCATGACACCCAGCTTTTCAGGATCATTAATAGCGTAACCCAACACAAGGCCATCGTCGGAGATGGTGAACTTTGACGGGTCCGGTTCAATCTTCATGAGTTCACCATCTTCATTGAGCCAGTAGAAGGCGATATCCATGTCCTTCAGGGACTTTTCGGTGATGGGCATCTTGAAACCCACCGAGACGCTGTCCATACGGCCGTCACCATCGCGGTCGTAGAACCCGTTCTTCTCGTTGTCCACATAGACACGTCCAGCATCCTGCACGGGCACTTCCTGATTGTTCTTGCGCGTCGGAATTCCGTCGGCCGCAGTCAAGATTTTAGGACACACGTCCGTATCGGTTTCGATCTTCAGCATGTCGCCAACGGAAACCGTACCCGACTTCACTGTAAATCTCCATTCCGTACCATCCTTGGAAATCGCCGTCACATCGATCGGGTCACCATTCAGTTTCAAGCCCCGACCGGACTTCCAGGTCTGATCCATCTTCTTGTTGAACTTGACGACCAAGGTGTCCGTCTTGCCGTCGCCGCGAACAAGCGTTGCCGACTGGATGGCTGCCCCAATGCTGTCGGTAAGGGAGGTCGTCAAGGTGTCGCAACCACCGATGAAGCACACATAGGCTTTCACGGCACCACTAGCATCTTTCCCCTGAAGCTTGACTTCGACATCAGGATAGCCGTAAACATCCTTTTTCTTCTTGACATCGCCGCTGTATTCCTCGTAGGACTTGTCGCTTGGCCAGCTGTAGAAGAAATCCTTCACCTTCATGGAGTCGGTCGCGCCGCTGTACCAGGTGGCAATGCTATCACCAATGCCGTCGCCGTCGGTATCGTAGATAGCAGCGTTGTCGAGGCTCGGCATGTCGGGATTCGTGAAGCGGAGGTCCCCGGGGAACGGATCCACCAAGAGGAATTCCTTGGTGGTCGAATCCTTGAAGGAATTCAGGGTAAAGGTTGAGCCGTCCTTGATGGCCTTGGTCGCCGTCACCAGGAACCGGGCATAGCCGTCCTTGAAATCCACGCGGAACGTGCCGTCGGCAAGGACATTCTTTGCAATGCCGTTCGTGTCGAGGAACACGAGATTTTCACAATCGCCGTCCACAGAGATGTAGAACGTCTTGTCAAACTTGTCCACGCTGTCCTTCTGCGGGCCCACTGGAACGACCAATTCCACTTCGACGGAAATGGTATCGAGAACCTTGATGTCATCGGGAAGCTTCCAGCCGTCCTTGACCTTCTTGCCATCGACCCAGTAGCGAAGCGTCGGGGTGTAGAAGTTGTAGATGAGGCTCACCTTGGGATCTGCGGTCAGGTCTGTCGCCGTACCCAGGCGGAAGTTGTAGTATTCGTAAGAATCCTTCAGGCCAAGTTTCACGATACCTTCATCGGCGGACGACACCACCGGTGTAAGAGGTTCCGTAATCGCTTCGCCATCGGCATCCAGATAGGCGTAGATGGTGTCGGGGGATGCACTCAAATCGGGAGCGTAGACATAGAACGGTTCGTTCTTCTTCGCGTTTTCCCTCTTGAGCGGCTTACCTTCATCCACAGTGAAAAGGACAGGTCTTGCCCCCGTCGACTGGACACGGTAATACTTGCACAGCCCCTTCTGATTATCAGGGATATTGTCGTAGTCGCGGCAGTCAACCGCAGCCAAAGCACCCATCGACAGAAGCGTCACCGAAAGCATTACAAACGAAGCAATATGTCTCTTAAGGAACCACATGACGACCTCAAACAGAATACGAAAAAAACGCAAACAAATATTTGCACACCATACATTTCAAAGATATGATTTTTTTTGCGGAATAGAACTACAAAAAAAACGGCTGTGACTTGAATCTCACCCCGTTTCCAAACTAGATTATTCCAAGTTGGAATAAGAATTTGCAAGGTCTGTAACAATATCGTCCATAAAAATCCATCCACGGTCAACAAGCCTTAAATTTTGTAAGAAATTTGGAAGTTTTTCGTACAAGATAAAGCCCTTGTCCGCCCAGTGGCGGCAAACTTTTTCGTCTAGCGAAATGCCTAGCGAGCGCAAGGTTTCTGCAGAGATTCCCTTGGACTGCCGAAGCGAGAGCCAAAGGGTCTCCATGACGACCGAATCTCGGTCCATTACGTCGACCGACAGGGACGACTCGGGACAGCCACCCTGAACATAATCGCGCCACCTGGGATATATTTCGGGAGCGTTGTAGCGCATACCCTGCACAAAGCTATGCGCACCCGGCCCAAAGCCCGCATATTCTCCGCGATCCCAGTAATTTCGGTTGTGTACGCTTTCAAAACCCTCTCGCGCAAAGTTCGAGACTTCGTACCGCAAGAATCCTTTTCGTTCAAGTATTTCGACACCCCCTAGATACATGGGTTCGTAGAGGTCTTCGTTTATCGAAAAATCTCCGCGGGAAATCCGGTGCCCAAGCCTTGAACGGGGCGAGACATTCAATCCATAAAAGCTGATATGGGAAAGCGGAAAATCCGAGAGACGGTCAACGTCTTCTAGAAAGCTCTGCACGGTTTGTCCCGGCAGATCAAACATCAAGTCCGCATTCACCTGGACCGGGGCCGTCGTCAAAAGTTCCAGGGCGTCAAGCCCCATCTGCACTGAATGGGACCTGCCCACGCGACAAAGGAGGTCCGCATCAAATGTCTGAAGCCCAAGGCTTACGCGGTTTACTCCTAAATCCAAAGCATTCTCTAGAGTTTCTTTGTTTGTAGACTCGGGATTGAACTCCATCGAGACCTCGGAGAGCTTTGAAACGCAGACTCCCACGGATTCAAGACACTGAAAAATTTTTTGGATTAACGGCAGAGGCAGTTCCGAAGGGGTTCCACCCCCCAGGTAGAGGGTCCTTGCTGAAGCAAGCAACCCGGGATGCCGCCTTTCAAAACATACAATTTGCTTACAAACAAGATCCGCGTATTCAGAAAAAAGCTTCTTTTGCGAAGGAATGACGCGAAAATCGCAATAATCGCAAACTTTTCTGCAAAACGGGATGTGAATGTAGACACAAAACATTTCTTTTACAACAGAAAATTTTATTACAAGTGAACTTTTTGACAAAATTTAGATTATATAGAGGGTATGGATGAGAAAGATCAGAGCAAATTTCTTGAAAAAATGAAGAAGCGGCTCCCGCTCCTGATTTTTCTGACATTGTCCACGGCCATTTTCTTCTTAGCATCAGCCCTCCTTCTCGATGAATCCTACAAGGACATCATCATCATCGCCATGATCTGGGCTCTTCCCCTGTTTATCCACTGAAGGTGCTATGGCCATTACCAGACTTACGCAACGTAAATGCAAAGCGATATGCTTTTACATCATTACTTGGGTAACAGTCACCCTAAGCACGACACTTCTTTTAATGTATGGTTCCGGCAACGGAATCGACACCACGCACCTACTGTTCATGCTGCAACTGTCCCTGTTGACTGGACTTTCGCACGCCATGTACGATGTCATGATCCTACAGGACGAAATGGACAAGCGTCCCGTGGTTGCCGCCTTTATCATCCGCTCGTGGTTTTTCTTGGCAAGCATTTGTGCGAACTTGACTCTCTGCATTTTAATCTGGGACATCGATAAGAGCGAAGGGCTCATCAATGAAGCTGCGATACAGCATGTACTGAACTATTTCAAGCAGCCAAGCAATCACATCCAGATCTTTGTGCTGTTCCTGCTAGGACACCTAATCACCTTCGTTAGGTCAGTCCACAAAAAATTCGGGACACGCGTGTTCATCAACACCCTGCTCGGAAAGAACCAGGATCCCAAGGAAGAGGACCTGATATTCATGTTCATCGACATGAAACATTCCACCGAAATTGCAGAAGAACTGGGGCATATCAAGTACAGCAACTTTATCCGTGACTACTACAAGCTTCTTTCTAACTGCTGCGAAGAAAACCACGGCGAAATTTACCAGATTGCAGGCGACGGAGTCTTTTTAACATGGAAGACAAGTGACTGCAGACGCAAGGCGCGACCCATCGACTGCTTCTACGACTTTACCGTATGCCTTGAACGCACCGCCCCCAAGTTCAAGAAGCGCTACGGCGTTGTTCCCGCGTTTAAGGCGGCAGCGCACTGCGGCAAGGTGATTTCCACCGAAGTCGGAAATTTTGGAAGCGAAATGGCATACCACGGCGACGTACTGAACACGACCTCCAGGATTCAGACGCTCTGTTCCAAGCTGGGGCAGGACTTCCTGATATCGGAAGACCTTTTCGCGAAGCTGCCGCTCCCGCTCCCCCACGGATTTTTAAGCGTCAAGGCGGGATTTTTCGAACTCCGTGGCAAAAAAAATGGAATTTTGATTTTTTCTTTGCACCTCCCCTTGACATAGCCGCCCGATTATTCTATAATTGGGCTACCCCGCGGGAATAGCTCAGTTGGTAGAGCACGACCTTGCCAAGGTCGGGGTCGAGGGTCCGAGTCCCTTTTCCCGCTCTAAAAAAGAAACGCCACCTTAACGGTGGCGTTCTTTTTTATTCGCGTGAACGGGACTCGGAAACGAGAAGAGGGTGCGACCAAATTCCTTTGTGGGCAAAGCCCGTGAAAGGAATTTGGAGCTTAACGCGAACGAAGTGAGTGTTAAGCCCGAAGGGCGGCAAGCCAGCCGCGAAGCGGGGACTGGCGCAGCCGCAGTCCCTTTTCCTTTGCTTCATCCCTTTTCCCACTAACGACGACACTCGTTTAGCACGCTTTTCCCTCTCTTGAAAACACATTTCGCATGTTCTATAGGCTCCCCCTATACCTTAGGTATAGGATAAATCTATTAGTAAGAAAATTGTAAGTAAAATCAAGACCACTACCTTCACTTCCCTATTGAAAAGGTAGGATTTAAGTTCTAACTTAGACGAAAACAAAATAAAAAAGGACTTCAAACCATGACAACACAGAACAAACTCCACTTTGAAACACTCCAGCTCCATGTTGGGCAGGAAACCGCGGACCCCGCAACTGATTCTCGCGCCGTCCCTATTTATCAGACCACATCCTACGTGTTCCACAGCGCCCAGCACGCGTCCGACCGATTCCACCTGAAGGACGCCGGCAACATTTACGGACGACTCACCAACACCACCCAGGATGTCTTTGAAAAGCGCATCGCTGCCCTTGAAGGTGGCATCGCAGGTCTCGCCGTTGCTTCCGGTGCAGCGGCGCTCACTTACGCGATTACGGCACTTGCCCGCAAGGGCGACCACGTGGTGGCCCAGCGTTCTATCTACGGCGGAACCTACAACCTCCTGCAACACACGCTCCCCGCATTCGGCATCGAAACGACCTTCGTCGACATCCATAACCTCAAGGAAGTCGAAGAGTCCATCAAGGACAACACGAAGATCGTCTTTATTGAAACGCTCGGCAACCCGAACTCCGACATCCCAGACATCGAGGCTATTTCCGAAATCGCCCACAAGCGAGGGATTCCGGTCGTCATCGACAACACCTTCGGAACCCCGTACCTGATCCGCCCGCTCGAACACGGTGCAGACATCGTGGTACATTCCGCTACCAAGTTCATCGGTGGACATGGTACGACTCTCGGTGGCATCATCGTAGACGGCGGCAAGTTCGACTGGGCCGCATCCGGCAAGTTCCCGCAGTTCACCGAAGTGAACCCGAGCTACGGTGTGCCTTTCACGGCAGCCGCAGGGGCAGCCGCCTTCATCGTCTACATCCGCGCAATCCTTCTGCGCGACGAAGGTGCCGCGATTTCCCCGTTCAACGCCTTCCTGCTGCTCCAGGGCACCGAAACCCTTTCGCTGCGCCTCGACCGCCATGTCGAAAATACCAAGAAAGTGCTCGAATTCCTCTCTAAGCACCCGAAGGTTGCAAAGGTCAACCACCCGAGCTTCGCGGATCATCCGCAGCACGCCCTTTACCAGAAGTATTTCCCGAACGGCGGCGGTTCCATCTTTACGTTCGACGTGAAGGGTGGCCAAGCCGAAGCCTTCAAGTTCATCGATAGCCTGAAAATTTTCAGCCTGCTTGCCAACGTGGCCGACGTGAAGAGCCTGGTGGTGCACCCCTACACGACGACCCATTCGGAACTCACTCCGGAAGAGCTCGCCGCTGCAGGCATCAGCCCCGCCACGATCCGCCTCTCCATCGGCACCGAGCACTACGAAGACATCATCAACGACCTCGACCAGGCTCTGAACGCCATCTAAGCAAACAAAAAATTTTAATTTTTCACTATTAACAAAGGACTTCAAACCATGTCAAAAATTTATACTTCTGCAGACCAGCTGATTGGCCACACTCCGCTTCTTGAACTCACCCACATCGAAGAAGGTCTCGGAGCAAAAATCCTTGCAAAGCTCGAATACTTCAACCCCGCCGGTTCCGTGAAGGACCGTATCGCAAAGGCGATGCTCGACGACGCCGAAAAGAGCGGCAAGCTCAAGAAGGGCGCTGTCATCATCGAACCGACTTCGGGTAACACCGGTATCGGCCTTGCCTCCGTTGCCGCCGCCCGCGGATACCGCATCATCATCGTGATGCCGGAAACCATGAGCGTGGAACGCCGCCAGATCATGAAGGCCTATGGTGCCGAACTCGTACTCACCGAAGGTGCGAAGGGTATGAAGGGCGCCATCGCCAAGGCAGACGAACTCGCCAAAGAAATCCCAAACAGCTTTATTCCGGGCCAGTTCGTGAACCCGGCAAACCCGGCCGCCCACAAGGCCACCACCGGTCCCGAAATCTGGGAAGACACCGATGGTAATGTCGACATCTTCGTGGCCGGCGTGGGTACGGGTGGAACCGTCTCCGGCGTTGGCGAATTCCTCAAGAGCAAGAATCCGAACGTGAAGGTTGTCGCCGTGGAACCCGCAAGTTCTCCGGTGCTCACCAAGGGCGTCGCAGGCGCACACAAGATCCAGGGAATCGGCGCAGGATTTGTTCCTGACACCCTGAACACCAAGGTCTACGACGAAGTCATCGCAGTCGAAAACGAAGCCGCCTTCGAGGCCGGCCGCGAAATCGGCAAGAAGGAAGGCGTGCTCGTGGGCATTTCTTCTGGTGCCGCACTCTGGGCCGCCAAGGAACTCGCGAAGCGCCCCGAAAACAAGGGCAAGACGATCGTTGCGCTCCTTCCGGATACCGGCGACCGCTACCTTTCTACGGCTCTCTTCACAGAATAACCTGTTCCATAAAGAGATCTTTGTGTCAAATTAAAGAAAAGTCACCTTTAGTAGGTGACTTTCTTTTTATTTTATACTATTTTATCTAAAAATTAAACTTAGTTTGGAGAGAATATGAAAAAAATTTGGACACTCGTTGCAAGCACCATGTTGGTAGCATCAGTCGCCTTCGCTCAGGACGACTTTGACGACATGGATCAGTCTGCAGAACAGTATACCGAACAGGAACAGGCTGAATTTCAAGCTGAAGACCAAGCCGGCGAAGCTCCGGAAGAAGAATCTAGCGAGGCAAGCACAGTTCAAAACAACAATCAGGTTACAAACCAGGTCAATAATCAGGACAACGACTACGCTCAAGCGAACCAAAACGCCCAAAGCGAAGTTCCCGCCGAAGAACCGGTCCAATCCCGCGCTGCGGAGTCCCGTTTCGGTTTCGGCGTGCGCGGTGCATTTGACTACGGTATGATGTACGGATTCAGCGAAGAAGACGACGATATCGACCAGACACCCCGTGGCGTCGGTTTTGAAGGCGGTATCATGTTCAAGATGATGATGGTCAACAACCTCTTCTTCGCACCCGAAATCAACATCGCCTACATTCTCACAAGCCACACCTATCTTGAAAAGTACGACCGCACCTACCACAGTCTGGATTTGGAAATTCCCCTGCTCATCCGTGGCGTAGTCGCAGACAAGTTCTACATTACCGCGGGTCCGCAGGCCAACATTTCCTTGAGCAGCGGCGCAGACATTGACCCCATTGAAAACAAGACTCTCGACATCAAGGCCAAGACCGAAGAAAAAGTGGAACAGACCGGCTTCACCTTCGGGCTTGCCGCAGGCGCCGGTTTCAACATCGTCAAGGGACTGTTCATCGACCTGCGCTACTACATGGGTCTCATGGAACTCTTCCCCGATGTGAAGACGCTTGACGACATCGAGAACTTCGAAAACGAAGACTTCTCCATCGTCAGCATGAAGGGTGCGAAGATGATGAAGTTCAAGGTGGGTCTCAGCTACCTGTTCATGTAAAGAGTAAAGTTCGGGGCGAGAGAATGGAATTGCTTTCAAATTTGTCTTATAGCGAATGCGCTCCGGTCGTTACGGCCGAAGCCATGCGATTCCTAGATGGCGACACCAAGAGAAGCCGTGTCACCAACAATGGGTTCCAACCATTTTGGGGAACGCAAAGCGATGCCAGTTCAACGGACAGTGACGGATTCTCTTCTACCATCGATGCCGGATACTCCTTAATGAAGATGGCAGGCATTGCCCTGTTCAGAAGAGTCTGCAACTTTCTCGGCGAAGACCGCGAAAGAAAGTCCGTCGCCATTGTCATCGGCGGCGGCAACAACGGCGGCGACGGGCTCGCACTCGCATCAAACCTTATCGTGGCGGGAATTCCCTGCACGGTGTATTCGCTCGCAAAGCCCGAAACTTTCAAGGACGAAGCATCGCTCGCCTACGAGGATTTTGAGAAGAACGGCGGGAAGCTCATCTATATAAGCGGAAACCTTCCGGAAAAGCCGCAGTTTTCGCTGGTCGTCGACTGCATGCTCGGAAACGGGGCATCGGGCGAACTGCGCCCCGCATTTGCACGAGCAGTCATCACCATTAGCGACTGGGGTATTCCGATCCTTGCTGCAGACGCCCCCACCGGATACGATTCCGCAGAGCACCACGCAGGACTCCCCTGCATCGAAGCCGAAGAAACAGTCCTTTTCGGACTCCCGCGACTGGACGCCTATACGCAAGAAGGCGCCAGGGTGTTTGGCAAGGTGACGGTCGAGCCGCTCGACTACCCAGACGACCTGATCGACAAGATCAACAACGGGATTTTCCTGGCCACTGAAAAGATGATTCCCGCGCTGCTGCCCGACCGAAACGACTTCGGCGACAAGCGCAGCCAAGGAACCGCGCTGATTGTAGCGGGCTCGGGCAACATGACCGGAGCCGCGGCACTCTGCACCAAGTCGGCACTCAGGAGCGGTACTGGCCTTGTGACGCTTGCCACCCCGAAGGCGCTGCTTCCGGCTTTGCAGACGAAGCTCGACGAGCCAGTATTCTGTGGCATCGGAGATGCTTCGACCGACAAGCTCTCCATTATGCACCTGATGCAGCTTCAAGATGCAACCCAACACCAGAACGCCATTGCGATTGGCCCCGGACTCGGCACCGATACCGAAACGCAGGACGCCATCCGCATGTTCCTGACGGGACTCCAGACGCCTGTCGTCGTCGACGCCGACGCCATTAACGCCTGCGGTTCCGCGTTCTTCTGCATGGAAGGCGGCCCCGCAAACGCCATCATCACGCCGCATAAGCGCGAATGGGAAAGGAACTTCGGTCCGCTGCCGTCTAATGAAAGTTTCTACCCCGAATACCTGCGACAATTCGCGACGCAATTCAAGATTACGATTGTCCTGAAAGGATGCCCCACCTATGTCGCCATTCCTGACGGTCGCATCTACATTATCCCCGCGCACAACTCCGGCCTTGCCAAGGGCGGCGCAGGAGATGTCCTTACCGGAATCATCGTAGCGCTCCTGTCGCAAGGAGTTGCCGCAGCCGAAGCAGCCGTGCTTGGCGTGCTGCTACACCAGAAGGCGGGCAGACTCACGCGCAAAAAAATGGGAGCATTCGGCATGCTCCCAAGCGATGTGATAGAAATGTTGCCTACTGCGTTCGGCTGCTAATTCATGGATTGCCACGCCCCTTTTAGGGGCTCGCAATGACGTACTACGCCATTTCCGCCACCAGCTTGTCGAGTGCCGCTTCGGATTCGGCGCTGAGCGTAGACTTCACCGTCACAACCGTTTCGGCAAGCGTCACGTTCTTGAGCGTGGCGAGGATTTCGGTCATTTTCTTCGCGGCCATCGGAGCCCACGTCCCGTTCTCGACAACACCCACCTTGCGGTTGCTGTAGTTCTTCGCCTTCAGGTGGTTCAGGAAATCTTCCATCACCGGGAAGAGGCCCGCATCATATGTAGGAGCAGCCACCACCATGCGGTCGTAGCGGAAGGCGTCTTCGATGACTTCGGCCATGTCGCTGCGGGCAAGGTCAGAGACCACGACTTTCTCGACACCGGCTGCCTTGAGCTTTTCGCCGAGCAATTCCGCGGCCTTCTTGGTTCCGCCGTAAATCGAGGCGTAAGCCACGAGCACGCCCTTGTCTTCGGGAGCGTAGCTGCTCCAGGTGTTGTACTTGTCGATGTAGTAGCCGAGGTTTTCGGTGAGCACCGGGCCGTGAAGCGGGCAAATGGTCTGAATGTCCAAAGTCGCCGCTTTTTTAAGCAGCGCCTGTACCTGCGGTCCGTATTTTCCGACGATGCCGATATAATAGCGGCGGGCTTCGCCCGCCCAGTCCTCTTCCACATCCAGCGCGCCGAATTTTCCAAAGCCGTCGGCGGAGAAAAGCACCTTGTCCAGGGAATCATATGTCACAATGACTTCCGGCCAGTGAACCATGGGCGCAGTCACGAAGGTGAGGGTGTGTTTTCCGAGGGAAAGCGTGCTTCCTTCACCGACCACGATTCTGCGCTCTTCATAATCCGTGCCAAAGAAGTTTTTCATCATGGCAAATGCTTTCTGGGAAGAGACGACAACGGCATCCGGATAGACCGATAAGAAATTGGCAATATTTGCGGAATGATCCGGCTCCATGTGCTGAACGACGAGATAATCAGGCTTTCTGCCGTCAAGCGCTTCAGCGAGATTGTCCAGCCATTCGTGGGTGAAATTCTTGTCCACCGTGTCCATGACGGCAATCTTGTCGTCCAGAATCACATAGGAATTATAGCTCATGCCGTTGGGCACAACATACTGTCCTTCAAAAAGGTCTACTTTGTGGTCATTTACGCCGATGTATTTGATGTCGCTTGT
>NZ_JAZSAF010000029.1:0-24017 GCF_045601785.1 Fibrobacter sp. | reverse complement strand
TCCCTCACGACAGTGGTTTACACACCGAAATGCTTCTTCCCACACGTGGCGTTGCTGCATCAGGGTTTCCCCCATTGTGCAATATTCCCTACTGCTGCCTCCCGTAGGAGTCTGGGCCGTATCTCAGTCCCAATGTGGCCGATCACCCTCTCAGGCCGGCTACCGATCGTCGCCTTGGTGGGCCGTTGCCCCGCCAACTAGCTAATCGGACGCAAGCTCATCCCATGCCGATAAATCTTTTGTCAACTCCCCAGGCGGGGAGCCACGATATCCGGTATTACCCGCGCGTTGGCACGGCTATTCCCGGGCATGGGGCAGATTGCTTACGCGTTACTCACCCGTTCGCCGCTATGCATTGCTGCACCGCTCGACTTGCATGTATAAGACACGCCACCAGCGTTCGTTCTGAGCCAGGATCAAACTCTTCATTGATTTTTTTTTAAAGTCTTGGTCCCGTTAATCACGTTCGTATTATTGACTATTCCAAGAAATCTCTTGGACCCGTCACTAAGCACATCTCCGATTCCTTCAATCTTCCCGGCGGCCTCGCGGGCCTCCGTCGCATTCGTCCGGGCTTGGACCCTTTCGTTCGCGGGTGAGGCCAATTATAGAACTTTTAGCCGGCATCGTCAAGGGGGGAACGCGAAAAAAATTCACTTTTTTTCATTTTTTGTCTTCTTTGTCGATTTGTTTACATATTTTGCTGTCAATCAACGCATTAGAGGCACGTTTTTTTGTGATACCACCCCTTTTTTTATATACTTTTCCATATATGAGCTACGAATGCAGACACCTGCGAAACACTTTCTGCAATAAACGGAAAAAGGAATGCGATCCTGGCGCTCCGGGGTGTGTCCTTCGCGGTCGTTTCGTATTCCCTTTCAGCGAATCCGCCAACAAGGATCCGCACGACAAGCCCAAGAAGGGCTAGCGGTTATTTCTTGAGGCCGTCTATCGGCTTGAGGAACTTGAGCAGTTCCTTCTTTACCTCGTCATAATACTCATCCCAGATATTGGAGATTTCACCGATGAGCGAAACGTCGTCCATCGGGTACTTCTCTTCGACCGGCGGCGCTATGCGGAAGACATTCTCCTTGCCGATGTTGGCGCAAGCCTCGTAGTAGCCCGAGTTTCCGGTGCGGGCAATCCATTCGTCCAAGATGTACTTGCCCCAGCCGAGAACGCTCTTGTCCTTGGGCGCGCTGTTGGGGCGGTCCATCCTGGTATTGAAAGAAAGGATTCGATAGTTGCCCTTGAATTCTTTTACGTTGTTCAAACCGGATTCCAGAACCATGATCGGGTCATTCGCCCACATGCCGCCATCGCAATAGATTTCCTTCTTGCCGTTCTTGGTGCGGGATACGGTATCGAAGTAAGTCGGTGCAGAACAGCTCGAAAGCACGGCGAACCACTGTTCCGTCATTCCGTCGCCCCTGTCCCATACCTTCTCGACGCTTTTGCCGTTCATGAAGGTGGCCGGAATAAACATCGGCTTCTTGAATTCGTACATGCACTTCTTAAAATTCGTCTGCAGCAACTTTTTCAGCTTGGCATTGTTGTAGCGGTAGTAGTTGTTCGTGACAACGCGCGCAGCACTCACCTTGGTGAATATTGCAGACAAATTATCTTCGTAAAGATTATAAAGTTCATCGGCGCTCATGCCGTTGCAAAGACCGACCACGGCAATGCTCCCCGTCGATGTTCCGGCGAAGGCGTCACCGATATCTGCAAGGTGCTTTCCCAAGTCCTCTTCGAGTCGACGCATAAACTGCAGCGGTCCTATGCCGAGGGCTCCACCACCAGAAACAGAAATAGCAAGCTTCATTGTTTTCTCCTTTTGTAGAATCCTATTTTATGACAGACAAAATAACTTCTTTAATCCACGGCGAGGACGTTTTTTTAGTAAAATAATATCTACAGTTTTTTTAAATTGTAGTCGATGAACCGCTTTTGCAGGACATGCGAAAATTTAACGGCCCTTCTCTTTGAAAAGGCCTTGTCCTTTATGCTGTTCAATGCGGGCTGGAAAAAAAGAACCGTCAACGCAAATCTCGACTATGTCCATGTTGACGATATTACAGACAAAGAAATTTTTTACAGACAACTGATTAAAAACCTAGCACACCACGTCAGTGAAATCATATTCCGTTTCGGCTCTTTCAAAAAATTGCCGAACAAAATAGCGGACTACCCTTTTCAAGAAAGCAACACCTTTTACAAGATTGCAGCCGGAAGCGATTCCGTGCTCGAGAAAATGCGCAGTGGCGGAATATTTCTTACGGCGCACTACGGAAACTACGAAGCGATGGGCCCCTGGCTCTGCAGGCTTGGGATTCCCCTCAAGGCAAGTTACATTCCGCTAAAGCCCAAGTGGCTGAACCGCATTGTCGAAAACAGAGTCCGCGCCATCGACGGAAAAACCTATTCGGTCCACGCCAAGACACCCAGAGAATTCTTGCAGCTGCTAAAAGGAAAAAAAATGTTCTGCCTACTGATGGACCAGGACAGCCGGATTCCCAGTGCCTCCGATGGAATTTTTTTGGGAAGGCCCGCAAAGGTAAACCCGCTTCCGGAATTCCTGCTCAGGCATGAACCGGGAACACCCGTGTTCATCTGCTGGATGGAAGAAGCGGACAAGTGTAAGACGCTACATGCCGAAGAGATCTGTTCAAAAAATGTAAACGACTCTTTCAACCGCTGGCTAGAAACGCGCATCCGGGAAAAACCCACACTCTGGTACGGCTGGACACACCGCCGCTTCTACAGCACCGCGAAAGAAATCTACCTATAAAAAAAGGATTGCTTTTTCAGCAACCCTTCAAGAAAATGTAATCCGAAGTTTTGACTAGTTGTTCGTCCTGAGACCCGCGGCTTCGAAGGTCGCCTTGTTCTTCGGGTCCGGGAGTGCAACCGTCGTAATCCAGTTGTATTCGGCAATGCCTGCAAGGCCAACGCGGGCGCAGAGCTGGTCGCGTGCCACATTGTACGCATTCAGAATCTGAATCTTTTCGGTATCGCTAGCCTTGTCGATCTTTTCGGACCAGCGCACTCCAAGTTCCACGAGGCCCGCACTCGCCTTGGCGTAGAGCTTCGCCTTTTCAGTTGTGATTTCCGTAGAAGCGGGTGCCGTAAATTCGTCAACCTTGACGATAGGCACGCTCTTGGGAGCGGAAACCTGCACCTGGTTCATCTGCGGAACGTTCTGTTCATCGCTATCGCAAGCGACAAACATCGGAGTTACGAAAAAAGAGGCGATCATCAACAACGCCACTTTTAGGATTCGTCTTGACATATCAGCCTCTTTTTCAAAATACTAGCGGCTTGTGGGCTCGAACCACAGACCTGCGGATTATGATTCCGACGCTCTACCAACTGAGCTAAGCCGCCAAATTTTTCCCAAATTTAGTCAATAAGGTTTAAAAATTCAAGGGGTCATTCAAAATAAACTTCAGTTTCTACAAAATTTTCACCCCATTTGATCACCTGCCAGCCCGGAGCGGCACTCTGCAGGTTAAAATAAGGCATGTTAGGGTCGATCTGGAACTGGGTGGCAGGAGCGACATGGACAATCTGGCGACCCATGTTCACCTCGAACTGGTGGTGGTAGTGCCCTGCATAGATATGCGTCAGGTTCTTGATACCTCCGAGGACTTCCTGGACTTCCACCATGTTTTCTAGATGGAAACGAAGATCCATGAAACGGTGTCCGCAGAAGCATGGCGGATGGTGCATGAACAAGATTATCTCGCCCGTGACCTTCGCCGCCTCGGACTTGAGCCATTCCAGCTCTTCTCTAGATACATTCCCGCAGGCACTGTCCAGGAAGAATATGGACCTTCCCTTCAGGTCGTAACGGTAAAAGCAGCGGTCTCCCGACACCTTGCCTTCAAGGTCGAAGTAATTCTTCATCAAGTCGAGATTGTCGTGGTTGCCGGGAATGACACACCAGGGGGACTTGTAGTCCTTGAGAAGTGATGCCACATACTCGTATGCGCCGGCTTCGGCGTTTTCGGCAAGGTCACCGGACAAAACGAGCAGGTCCAAATCCTTCATAGAGTCAGAATTCAGCGCATTGCGGAAATTTGCGCAGACATCGATTCCCTGCACTAGTTCCTCGCCGTTTCCGATGTGGATATCGGATATCTGGCCTATTTTTAGAATTTTGGACAACATTTTGCTTGAATAATATAACTATTATATGTTCACTGTGCGTAAAAAAAAGGATTTTTATTCAAAAATGTGACTTCTATCATGTTGAAAAGAGCCATTTTTGCCCAATTTTCAACATACAAAGGTCTATTCACTGTGAATTGGCATTGAAAACTAGACTTCAACACTTATCAACATTGAAAAAAGTGAACAGTTTGAAAGTTTTCAACATCTATCATCAATTTATTTAAGCGTGTAACTTTTTGACACTCATCGAGTTATAATTCCACTATCACAAATCTATTCACTATCCACGCTATTAATTACCATTACCATTTATATAAATAATCTAATAAATATTAGTATAGGTGTGGAGAAATGAAAAACCTCTCCTTTTTGGGGAGAGGCATATCTTAAAGGTCGGGTCAAGTTCCTACTTGTCTTCCTTTGCGGCAGGCTTTAAACCCATCTGGCAGTTACCCTGGAAGATTGCACCTTCCTGAATGATGAGCTGCTTTGTCTTGATGTTCCCTACGAACTGGGAAGAGCTTTCGAGGATGAGCTTTTCGGCTACATCGATGTTGCCCTTGACGGTACCTGCAATGACAGCCGTTGTCGTCTTGATTTCGGCCTCGACCATTCCCTGGCGTTCCACGATGAGTTCGCCTTCGATGGAGATGCTACCATTGATGGTGCCTGCCACACGGACATCGCTCTTGCCGCTGACATCGCCCTTGATGGTCACGCTGTGGCCAATCTGTGTGATTTCCTGTTCGCCTTTAATAGCCATGTTTTACCTCTTGGTGTGTTCCTAATAATTTATAAACAGTTCCGGATCCAGTTCTTTGCCGTTCTTGGTGATGGAATAGTGCAGGTGCGGCCCGCTGGTGTTGCCGGTCTTGCCTACGGTTCCGATGATTTCGCCCTTGCCGACGGTGCGGCCCTTGCGGGTCCTGATATCCTTCAGGTGTGAATAGCTGGTCACGTAGCCGTTCTCGTGGTTGATGACGATCGTGTTGCCGAGTTCGTCTTTCTGGCCCGCAAATTCCACGGTGCCGCTGCCCGATGCAAAAACGGGGTCGCCGAGCTGTGCCGAGAAGTCGGTTCCTAGGTGGTCATTTTCTTCGCTGAACTTCTTGCTCACGATTCCGACGACAGGAATCACGTTGGGGATGTGCTCCAGGCGGATTTTTTCTTCGGGCGGTTTCCAGCCGTGGATCCCTTCGTAGTCCACGTCGATTTTTTGCGACGGCGTGTGGGCGAAGCGGTTCTTGTCGATAAGGCTGTTGATTTTTCCGGAATCGTTCTCGATGAATGTTCCTAGAATATTCTGGATGCGTTCTTCCAAGACCCACAGCGAGTCGATCCTGAAGAAGAGCTCTTCGTAGTTGGCGTTCTGCTTGATGAGCTGGGCATTTGCGGTTCGCATTTTTTCGTACTGGACGAGGGTACGGCCAATGCGGCCTGCGTTGTAGACGACAAAGCCTGCCGCTATAAGGAGCAGCACCAGGAAAACTTTGAGAAAGAAGAACCACTTCGTGTTGACGCGGTACTTCTTGATTTCCTTGGAATCTTCCGGAATGATCTGGACGATGTAGTACTTGCCTTTCATGTTCGCCTAGCGGTTTTCCATGAGTTCCTGGATGCGGGTAAGGTCGTCCATGGAATAGTAGTTGATGACGATGGTGCCCTTGCTTTCGTTGGAGGCGCTCGGGTTGAGCTGCACCTTGGTCCCGAAGAAGGTTTCGAGCCGGGACTCGAACTGCTTCATGTCGGCGCTGAGTTCCGGCTTCGGCTTGGCCGGGGTTACGGTCCCTGAGCTAGTCGAAGGGTCGGCGTGGACTTCCGGCTGGTCTTCGTCGCCTACCTGCGCCGGGTCGGCTGCCGCATTTGGAGTGGCAGGTGCATCGCCGCGGATGAGCGCTTCGATCTGGCGCACGTTCAGGCCTTCTTCGATAATGCGCCTTGCGAGCTCTTCCGCATTTTCGACCTTGTCGCTGCAGATGGCGCGGGCAGCCCCGCTGTTCAGCTTGCCTTCCTCGATCCAGGCGAGAACCTGTTCCGGGAGCTTCAGCAGGCGGAGGGCGTTGGTGATGGCGGAGCGGGACTTGCCGACGATCTTCGCCAGGTCGTCGTGCGTGTAGCCATGATTGTTGATAAGTTGTTGATAAGATTTAGCCACTTCGACCGGGTTGAGGTCGACGCGCTGGATGTTCTCGATGAGGGCCCATTCGGCCATCGTCTTGTCGTCGAGATTTTCGTAGACCTGTGCCTTGATAGTCGCCATACCGGCGAGCTTTGTGGCGCGGGTGCGGCGTTCACCGCTGATGATCTGGTAGCGGTCACCCACTTTGCGGACGACAATCGGCTGGATAAGTCCGTGCTGCTCGATGGTCTCTGCTAGTTCCACCAGTTCTTCGTCGCTGAATACCGTGCGCGGCTGGAACGGGTTCGGGTCAATCAGGTCGACGCTCAGTTCAACTATTTTCTGCGAGTTATCCACAACTGCGGCTGTTTCTGCGCCGTTGTTTCCGGAATTTTCGGCAGATTGTGGATTGTTTTGTTGGATGTCAGCTGCCGCCGGTGCGGAATGGTCCTTGAGAATGTCGGAAAGGCTGCGACCCAGTGCGAAAGATTTTTTACCCATTGACTACTTTCCCTTGTTCAAGATTTCTTCGGCGAGTTTCATGTAGGCCTGTGCGCCGCTGCTCTGCACATCGTAAAGAATGGCGGGCTTACCGTGGCTGGGTGCTTCGGAAAGTTTCACGTTTCTCGGGATCATCGCCTGGAACACGGTATCGCTCAGGTTCTCGCGGACTTCTTCGGCGACCTGCTTGCAGAGGCTCAGGCGGGAATCGTACATGGTGAGGAGCGCACCTTCGATCTTGAGGTTCGCGTTCAGGTTCTTCTGGACTTCGCGGATAGTCTTGAAAAGTTCAGTCATACCTTGCAGGGCGTAGTATTCGCACTGCACCGGAATCAGAACGCTGGTGGCGGCGGTCAGCACGTTCAGCGTCAAAAGGTTCAGGCTCGGGGGCGCATCGATGATGATGAATTCGAAGGACTGCTTCAGGACATTCATCACGCGTTCGAGACGGCGCTCGCGGCTCATGGCGTTCACCAGTTCAATTTCCATGACGGCAAGATCCGGGCCGGAAGTGATGACCTTGAGATAGTCGAGGCTCGTGTCGAGGATAGCTTCCTTGATATTGTCGTAGGTGACGTTATCCGGATTTTCGGCCATGTTCAGGACTTCGTGGATGTCCACATCCTGCATCTCGTTATAGCCGAGACCCTGGGAGGCGTTACCCTGCGGGTCCATGTCGATAAGGAGAGTCTTCTTCTCCAGTGCGGCAAAACTTGCAGCCAGGTTCACGGCTGTCGTGGTCTTGCCCACGCCACCTTTCTGGTTGCAGACTGCTATCACTTTACTCATTCATTACCTCGAGTGACTAAGGCGTAAACTTGTTCTTCCTGCGGGAGTGCATATTTATATATGTGTACTTCCGGGTTCGATTCCAGGTGAACAATATTGTTGAAACTTTTCAGCGTGATGAATTTACCGCCACGCTTGAGTCCCGGCTGGGCGCGTTCCCAGTCGTTTTCGAAAGTCGAGAGTGCGCGGCAACTCACAAAATCCAGGTAGGCAAGTCCCGAAGTTTCGAAACGCTTGCCCACGACAGTCAGGTTCTTGAGACCGAGTTTTCCTTTGGCGTAGTTCATGAACTCCACGCGCATGTGGCGGGGTTCGACGGCAAAGAATTCTACTTCGGGCATCACGATGGCCAGCGGGAAAATCGGACAACCTGCACCGGCACCCATATCAGCCCACTTACAGGTGTGGGGTATGAGGTCGCACCCTTCGGTCGCTTTGAGGAGTGAGGAATTCGGAGTTGAATTGTCTTGCAATCCACCCTTCACTATATATATATAGGGAACGAGGGAATCTGCGATGTGGCGGCTCAAGAATTTCTCGGAGTCCTTTGCCGAAATCAGGTTGCCGAACTGCTTGGTATTTACCACCAAGTCCGCAAAATCATAAAGCTTGCCCAGAACATCTTCGGACAGCTGCACACCATGTTCTTGCAAGAACTGGTTCAAGAGATTCTGCTGTACAATGTTGGATCTGTAACTCATTCTTCGGTTTGGTAACGTTGGGACTACGGCTTCGCCATAGTCCTACATGCTCATACTCGGTCATAAAAATATGCAAGCATATTTTTGCGACACTCGTAATCGCACGTTTCACGTGGAACAATTTAGTATTATGAAATGTGAATACAAGAAAAAAGGGCGGGCGCCCTTTCACTTTTTAAAAATATCCGTGGATAAGTTTTTGATAAATGTGGATTTTGTGTGAATAGAAAACAGTAGGAAGTAGGATGTAGACAGTAGACAGTGGTTGGTGGTTAGAATGTTCCACGTGGAACACTTATGATATATTTTTTGTTGGCGGGGCGGCCGAGGAGGTCGAAGTGCTTGGCTTTTTCGGGGATGAATGTCGGACGGTTTTTGCGGAGGATCGGTGTGGTGGAATTGGGACCGACTTTAACAAAGAAAATTTTTGCATCGTAATTGCTGTAAGATACGGTGAATCCTGTTTCTGTAGTTTCTATGAGTTCTTGATGTGCTTTATCAAATGTTTTAGTATAGGTATCACCTTGTTTTTTCAGTGTATAGTCAATTGCATTGCAGGTGTTTTCGTTTTCAGGGCTGGGGGTTCTTAAAGTGTTTTCATATATGCGTGGGCTTTCATCTGGATTTTCATATGGGGTTCCATCTATATTCATTTTTTCATCATATAGGGTATCGTTGTGCAGGTACATGCAAAGGATATCTTCTAATGAATCCGGTTTGTCCGAGTTTAGACCATATTGGTATATGCAGGTAGAATCTTTTTCTAAATAATAAATGGTTACCTGGGAAATGTTACTTTCGAGAAGAGAGGTGGTTAGCTTAATTGTGGAATCAGTTGTTTCTTTCATCACACTATATTTTTGTGTGTCACATTTTCCTTTACTATAACATTCGACGACACTATCTAAACTATTATCGGTATAGTAATATTTAGAGGATGAATAATAGATTTTGTCATCTACAAAGCTAGGGGCGTATGTGCTATCTACACGATAATTGTTGTTCAGTCTGTATTCAATATAGTCATTGCGTAAATAGTCGAGGCAGTTTGCAGCATGCACATTCAGTGCGATAAAGGATAGAATGAAGATCAGTTTTTTCATATAGGAAAATATAGTAAAAGGTTCCACGTGGAACATCTCATTTCCTATAATACAAAGTGGTATACTTGTTGCCGCCGTAGCAGGGGCCGGGGGCTTTGAAATACTTTTTGTGGTCAAACTTGATTGATTTCTGGATGAGGGTGTTTCCCTTCATTTCATATTCGTAGGTGTCGATGATAAAGTTATTATCGCTTTTTCGAATACACTTGTTTTTATTATCGGGGTCGCGGTATGTTTTTAAATTCCTGGGAACCCAGTTGTTGACTTCGTAAATGGTATCTTTTTTGAGGTAGAATATCTGATGCTGTTCATTGTCATTATCGATATAGACGGAATCCTTTGCACGGTAGACGGTGAAGTGCCATTTTTCCTTCAAGGATTTCCAGTCGTATTTCGTGACCTTGCCGACCTTGGTGGAGTCGATTTTCCAGTCAGGAATGTAGATGGATTTTTTTTCGACATTGCGGGCAAGGCAAGATTGGTACAGGTTCATACTGTCGAGGTGATTGCCTGTCCAGTGATATTTGATGGTATAGACCATCCCGTTTTGTTCCTGATAGAGACTGTCCGGTAGTGTTTCGCCGGGCATGATGAGGGCGTGATCCTGAAAGTTCGTTGCGAAATAATTGAACGTGTGACGGATGCAGTCGACCGCATGGGCATTTAGAAATGCCACTGCCAATACAATAAATATTCTCCTCATACCTAACTCCGCCATTTTTCTAAACTGTAATCTCTACCCTATTGCCTTCGGGGTCGAGGACGACACTTTCGTAATATCCGTCGCCGGTGGTTCGGGGTTGCCCTACCACCTGGATTCCATCAGTGGACATTTCTTTGGTCAAACGGTCCACTTCCTCTTTTGAACCCACTGAAAAAGATAGATGTGCATATCCGAGATGTTCCACGTGGAACAATGCATCGATGTCGGGGCGGTGCATCACCTCCAACCGGGCGCCACTTTCGAAGGTGACGAATCGGCTGGTGAACTGCTTTGCCGGATTATGATAAATCGGGTGAACTACCCCGACGAAATACTTTCGGTAGAATTCGCATATTTTGTCGATGTCTTTTACCCAGATGGCGACATGTTCGATTTTCATAATCAATCATTAAAATTTCGTGAGGCCTTCAGTCAAGGGACATACAACAGGACCACTTGAATTGAGTGCAGCCCCGATGGTGGCTTCTGTAATGCAGGCGCCGGTCCCTATCAAAAAGTTCCTGATGAAATGGCTTTCTCTTCTAGGTCTATTGATGTCCGGCTCGGATTCGCTGTAAGTTGAATCCGGTTCGGAAGGAATCTCGCCGTAGTTCACCTTAAAGACCATGGCTCGGGTTAGTTTGATGGAATTTGCGTCTTCGGCAGTATTCTTAGGTAAAAGCTGCGCGAAAGACAGGCAAAAAGCTGCCAAGACAATTGCTGATATTAGAAAAAACCTCATATAACCTCCTGTATAGTAATATAACAAATTATGGTGTGAAGGGTTATATCGAAGACAATTTTCAACATCTATTCACATAATCAACAATAATGTTTATGTTCCACGTGAAACGCAACCAAGGTTACCAAGCAAAAATGTGCTTGCACATTTTTATTTGGTAACCGCAGGGTGTCGGACTTTGACCTAGTCAAAGTCCCAACATAATGAGGTGATTTATATCGATAAATTATATATATTATACTTGAGGTTATTATGATTGAGATTGAAGTTATCCAGGGCGACATCACCAAGCTTGCGGTGGATGCCATTGTGAATGCGGCAAACTGTTCGCTTTTAGGTGGTGGCGGTGTCGATGGCGCCATTCACCGGGCGGCGGGTCCGGAACTTTTGAGGGCATGCATCCCCCTGAACGGTTGCGAGACCGGCCAGGCAAAAATCACCCTGGGTTTCAGACTCCCGGCGAAGTTTGTGATCCATACTCCGGGGCCGGTTTATCGGGATGGTCAACATGGCGAACCTGCACTTTTGGAATCTTGCTATAAAAGCTGTCTGAACCTGGCCGAGGAGAACGGCTGCGAGACGGTCGCCTTCCCCGCTATTTCTTGTGGAGTTTATGGCTACCCCTGGGAGGCCGCTACCGAGATTGCCGTGAAGACGGTTCGGGACTTTCCGGCGCGAAAAGTCAAGAAGGTCATCTTCTGTTGCTTTGGCGAGGAGATGGAAAAATTGTATAGAGAAACAGTAGGAAGTTGAAAATAGGAAGGGGTTGAAGTATTGCCTACTATTTTTGTATATTTAGTTCAATTGTTTTAAAAAAGGAAGATTCTTATGGAAGAAGTCGTAAAATTTCTCAAGGATTGCGGTGCGTATTTCTTGGCGACGGTCGACGGCGACCAGCCGCGTGTCCGCCCGTTCGGTACCGCCAACTTTTTCGAGGGCAAGCTCTACATTCAGACGGGCAAGTCCAAAGACTGCTCCAAGCAGATCCAGAAGAACGGCAAGGTCGAAATCTGTGCCATGAACAAGGCCGGTAACGAGTGGGTCCGCGTTGCCGGTACGCTGGTCCGCGACGACCGCCGCGAACCGAAGGTCGACATGCTGGAGCACTACCCCGAGCTCAAGTCGATGTACTCCCCCGACGACGACAACACCGAGACGCTCTACTTCAAGGACGCGGTTGCCACGTTCTACAGTTTTACGGCCGCACCCCGCACGGTAAAGTTCTAATTTTTTCTCGTCCTAAATTTTTTTCAGCGATTATCCCGGCTTTGGAGGTCGGGATTTTTTATGTCTTGAAGGTTATTCATTGTTGATAAATTTTATAAACATTGTACTCACATTGTGTTTCATGTAAAACTGAGCAACAAAATTTTAGTTGATAGATTTAGGATAAAATTTTTAAAGCTCACAAAAAATTGTGGATACGAACTCCTAAATGGAGGAAAGTTTCACGTGAAACAAAAATGGATTGTTAATAATTTGTGGTATATTGTCAAATTCTTGGACGACTCTATTTTTCATTATCAACAAGATATCAACAATTGCCAATAAGGAAAAATTATCGGTCAGAGCGACGGAATTGAGCTGTTGGCTTGAATTGTTGATAAATTTTATCCAATTTTCACGCAGGAATTGTCCATTTTTTTTGAGTTTTTCGGCTCCACATTTATTATAATTAGGGTGATGAGATTGCTTGTTTTTTGGATGATGTTGCTGATAGCCCCGCTCGCCTTTGCGCAGGGGGTTTTTGAAGGTTCCGGCGAAGTGAGCGACCCGAACTGCGTGGGCGACGGATGCGGATTTGTCCCGGCGGATCAGGCCAATCAGGAAAATGCGCAGGGCTACGAGTACGGGACTGATGCGGCCGTTGATACCACCACTACCGATTCCGTTCAGGCTGCGGCCGACAGCACTCAGGCAAAAGACAGCGTCAAGGTCTCGACGACTAACATCGACGAGGAGGACGACGCGTCGCACTTTATCACCGAGAACGCGGCCGAGTACCGTGCCCGCAAGGAAGGCTTTTCCAGGGGCGTCCAGTTTGGCGTCCGTGTTGCGGGCGGCATAAGCAAGAGTTTTGGCAGCAAGTCGGACGACTGGAATGTCGGTCCCGAATTTGGCGGCGGCCTCATGGCGAGGCTTCCGCTCGGGCAGTCCTTCGGGGTGGCGACCGAGCTCGACTTCAGCTACCGCAGCTACAGCTACGAAGGCAAATCTGACTACGGCAAGAACGAGGCCACGATCGACGAGATGCTGTTCGAGATTCCCGTGATGGGCCAGTTCGTTTTTGACGAGGACGGCTTCTTTGTGAACCTGGGCGTGAACCTTGGGCTCAAGATGAGCGGCGATTCCGAATTCAAGCAGACGATCGATACCGAAGCCAAGCACGAGAAGGACAAACGTTCCAATACCGTCCCGACGGTCGGCGTGGAAGTCGGCGGTCTCCTGGGTGTGGGCTATGTCGTGAACCGCTGGCTCATGGTTGATGTGCGCGCCGTGCAGAATTTTACCAACCTGCTCGACCTGGACCTGATTGCGGAATCGGCCTTAATGAATTCAAAACTTTACACGATGCATGTCGTGCTGGGTGCGACGTTCCTGCTGTAGTCTAGGCTCCCTGCCTAAGTAAAAAATTTTTTCTACACTCTTTTTACACAGATAAGTTATTTTATAGGCGGCGTAGTTATAAATCGTTTATTATAATTGACTTATGGATTTGAAGAGATTGAGTGTGGTGTTGGCTATGGCGTTTGCACTTACTGTGCCGGCCATCGCCCAAGATGATTCCAACGACGACGAAGGCTGGGCGACTGCCCCATCTGCCGAAAGCGCCCCTGGTGAAGAGGCTCCGTCCTACGACGGTTCCACCGACAGCGAATTTGCGAACGACGAAGAATACGCCAGCGCCTACGCCCGCTACAAGGCCGAAACGACCAAGAAGTCCGAAATCAACCGCATGCGCAACGAAGGTTTCCAGCGCGCAGTGCTGCTCGGTGTCCGCGCACAGGGCGGCATCAACACGTTCTTCGGCGAAAACTCCGACGGCTGGAAGATTGGATTCCAGGGCGGCGGCGGCCTGGTTGTCAAGATGAATTTCATGGTCAAGAACCTGAGCCTTGTTCCGGAACTCACCTTCAACTACAGGCACTACGCCTACGAGCAGGACATGGACGCCTACACCAACGAGGCATCCATCGACATCATGATGTTCGAAATCCCGGTGATTTTCCGCTACACGTTCGAAGACTACGACTTCTACGTGGGTCTTGGCCTGAATATGGGCCTGAAGCTGAACGGTTCGTCGGAGTTCAAGACCAGTGGCGGCAAGCGCGAGAACACGGTCGCGACTTCCGGTATGGAAGTGGGCGGCGCCCTTGACATCGGCTACATGCTTACCCGCTGGGTCAGCGTGGATGTTCGCGTGGTGCAGTGTTTCACGAGTCTTTTGAACAAGACGCTCGTTGCCGAAGAGATCTTCTACGATTCTTCGCTGAACACGTTCTACACCACTGTCGGTGTGAACTTCATGTTTTAGTATTTAATACAACGGATGGAGTGTCCGTAGTATTTTTCTTCGGACTGGGTTGTATCTATCCTGTCGAACTGGGCTCTTAGACGGAATCCCATTCCGAAGAATTTTCCATTTTCATCATCAGTCCAGAAGGAAGCCTCTTCGGTAGTCCTGATAAAGGTGCTGCTATAGGCGCCTGCAGGAAGAGCCGAGAAACCGATGGCGTCTATGCCTTTGCCGTTTTCATTCCATAGGTCGGCGTTCGCCTTGAGAAGCAGTCCTGCGGGAAGGTTATAGGTGTCGGAAATATAGTGTGCCAATGTATCGTATTGACTGAGCGTGGGTAAATACCAACCGTCGGGGCAGATTCCTTGGTGCGTCGTATCATTGCAGTAGTGACCTTCTCCGCATTCCGATTCCGAGCGCCCTCTTGTGGCGGCCCAGGTATATAACCTTCCGTAGGTGTCGCAGTTGCCTTCCTTGAATCCGTTTCCGCCACCGCACCAGCTCTGAACTCCAGGATTGTATTCGTAGTTCAGGTTCTGTGCCATCCATGTCTGGTTGTTGAAGGTGAATGTCTTGTAGACTTGGCCATCTCGGCTGTCGGTCATTTCGCCATATTCGATATCTGGATTGAGATAGGTGATGGCGGCTTTTTCTTCTCCAGGTTCTACAATGGTTTCTCCCAGGTCGATATTGAAATCAGGCGGCTCGATGGTCGTTTCGGACAAGTTTGCAGGGGCGGTTTCAATGGTATCCTTGATGCAGCGGATTGCAAGGGAATACATCTGCTTGGAAGTACGATTTAGGCTGAAAACTGCTACATGAAGCGAGTTCATTTCTGTGATGTTGTCATCGCTGGCCCAATACACGGCCATGGTGCTATCATAAACGCCAGACCAGATTGCGCCTGAAGGCAAAGCGTTGAATCCAAACAAATTTTCAAAGGGAGTGTATTTAGCACGTCTTGAAATGGAATTCCACATAAGAGAATCTGCGTAAAGGTTGCGCGGGGCATATCTGTAGCCATAGCCCGATGTTCCATCAGTGGAGCCGTCAATGCTGGCTGCAAGCGCGAGAATATCCCATTCCTGCTTATCGGGAATATGCCAGCCATCGGGACAGATTCCCTGTTTTGGATTGGGATTTTGTACTTGACCGGCGGAATCAAAAGCCGCGGCGTAAGTATAGAGTTTTCCAAATGTGGCGCAGTCGCCGTGCTTGCGTTTTTGAACGTGCTTACCGCCACACCAGTTATTATGTTGGACAATGTCGGTTTGATTGTAGAAAACGGTGGAAGGACTGTAGTTCAGGTTCTGCGCCATCCAGGTTTGCGTGCCTATGGTAACCGTCTTGTAGACTTGTCCATCGCGGGAGTCTGTCATGAGACCGTAGCGGACAGTCTCTGGCTTGACATAGCGGCTGCCGGAAGAGGCTGGCGTAGATGAAGAGCTAGAGACATCTGAACTACTTGACGGGTCCGTTTCGTCGTCACCGCTGGAAGAAGACCCGCCGTGGCGGGCGTTGGACGAGGAGTATTTCGACGTGGAAGAGTCGCGGGTCGATGAATTCGAGCGCGTCCAGCCCCAGGTGCCGTTCTCTTCTTGGTCGCAGACGAACGACGCGTCCTTTTCTTCGACAAAGACCTCGATGCCGTTCAGGGATTCATCGCAGGTGAATTGTTTGAGTTCATCGATCGTTGATAATTCGATGGGCGTGTTTGCACTCGTGAAGTTCTCGCTTTCGGATTCGCTGCAAGCTGTCAAAAGGAGTCCGCCTGCGATGAGTGCCATTGCAATCTTTTTCATGAGCTAATCCTTTACGCAGCGGACGTCAACATTTGCCGATTTATAGGTATCTCTGAGCCAGTAATAATAGAATTCATGTTCACGTTCGAGTTTAGCAGTTCTATGGCTAAGCAATTTTGCCTCTTCGGAACTATTAGTGGAAAACCAGATACCGCTGATTAAATTGCGGCTTGTGTCGGGCGAAGGTCCCCAAAATTCATATTCGTTCATCAGGGTTTCGTATGCGGAACCTGTTGGCAATGCATTGAGTAAATCGGTTAGGTCTCTTTCGGTGGGAATGTGCCAGCCATAGGGGCAAATGCCTTTCCAGTGTCGATTGTCATCACAGACCATTTTGTTGCCGCAACCGGTATTTACGGAGTCCATGGCGGCACTCCAGCTGTATCTGCATTTATTTTTGATGGAGTCGCAGTAAATGTGGCCTTTAAGGGAAGGTACCATAATCGAATCTGAAAAGCGAAGGTTGTCGATAGTCCAGGTGCAGCTGCCGACAGTCATGGTCCTGTACTGGTTGTTGTCGCGCAGGTCGGTCAGGATGCCGGTTGTCTCGTCGAATTCGCTTCCGTAGAATGTTTCGTCCCATGTGACCAGGTGGCTTTCGAATGGCGGCTTTTCGGTGGAGTCGGGGTACCTGGTGTATGCCGAGATGGAGCTGGAAGACACACTGCTTGATGAATGGGGTGCGTCCGAAGAGTAGAGCATCATTTCGCCGGAAGAATACTCTTCAACCGTAGACGAAGAAGATTGCGCTCTTGCAGACGAATAGTAGTCTTCTGTAGATGACGAATAATCACGTCCAGACGAATTGTCGTCGCCTTCAGAAGAGGAGCTGCTCTCCGAGTTTTTTCCCTTTTGCAGGCTCACCCATTTTTCGCCATCGCAGACGAATTTCAGGTGTCCGTCTTCGACCTTGACGATAGAGTCTACATAGCTTTCGTTGCAGTCGAGGGTGTGCAGGACAGAAAGGTTCCTGACTGTTGAAGGCAGGCCCGAAGGGGCGTCAGTAGACGATTCGCTGCAGGCGAAAAAGAAAAACGGTGCAAACGCTAGCGCTAGACATGAAATTGAATATCTCATGTGTAACTTCTCCTAATCAATGCGTCAAATATAAAAATATAGCTGCAGCGACTGCAGAAGGGCTACTTTGCGAGCTTTCTCCTGAGTTGCTGGATTTCGCGTTCGATGAGTCGCTTTTCGACGGCGAAGAAGCTTTCGTTCTTCTGGATGGCGTTCTTGTAGATGATATCGGCCAGGTCGGGCTCGTCGGCGAGGAGCGCAATCACGATGCAGTCGCGCAGGAACAGTTCGTCCATGTCGCCCATCTCGTAGCGGTCGTAGAAGTCCGCGATCAGGAGCGCCGCCTGCTTGTAGACTCCTTCGCGGGCGGCTTCGACGATGTTGAACTCTTCGGCGAAGCTTTTCGGGAAGGCGCCCGCGTTCACGGCCTCGCTGACCTTGATGTAGACTTCGTCGGTATCGCGGGCTTCGAGCGGGACCTTGCGAATCCATTCCATGTAGTTCTCGCGGAACTTCAGGAAGCCCACAGATGCTTCGAGTGATGCAAGGCGCGGGTCTTCGGGCTGAGTGCTATCTGCCGCGGTGGAATCGGCGGTGGTTGCGGTGTCGGCGAAGGTTTGCTGTGGAACAGTAGCTGCAGCCTTGGCGTCTATTTTGGCTAAGCTGTCTGCGGCGGCCTTCGCGAGACTGTCTGCAGTCGCCTTCGCAGCGCCGAGTTCTGCCACATAGGAAAGCAACGCAGTCTTCAAAAATTCGTCCTTCGGTTCGGCAAGCATTGCCTTCACGCGGGCTTCGCGGCGGGGCTTGTAGTCTTCGGGATCCAGGTATTGCTGCCAGCAGACTTCGCAGCTGTCGAACATCTGCACGATGTGTGCTTCGGAGTGTACGAAGCGCGCCTCTTCGGCCTTGTTGTCGACCATCGGGATGAACAGGCTGTTAGGCTTAACGCCATCAAGGAGTGAGGCCACCATCTTGTTCGTGAACAGGAAGTTCCTCTCGCCGAAGAATTCCGGATCGCGGTGGATGCGGTTGAACTCCGCGACCAGGGCGGTATCTGTCGAGAAGCGCCCAATGCCTTTCTGCATCACCGGCTCGTCGCTTGCAATCATAATGATGTCGGGTTCGTCGGTGGACTTGTAAAGGCTCACGTAGGGGAACACCGTGTCGAGTGCCTTCAGGATATTCAGGAACATCAGGTCGTTGAATTCGTAGGTCTGAATCCACTGTACCCAGAGGGCGCCCGGTTTCATGTAGCGGCGCATCTTGGCGTAGAACTCGTGCGCAAAGAGCCCTGCCACGCCGCTCACCCACGGGTTACTCGGCACGCTGATAATCATGTCGTACTTGCGGCGGTTCGTGTGGAAGAATGTCGTCGCGTCGTCGATGAAGATGTGGATTCGCGGGTCGTCGTAGCCGCGGTAGTTCCACGGGTAGAATCCCTTGGCGAGTGTCATCATGGCTTCTTCGATTTCGACGCAGTCGAAGTCCTTGAGCAAGGGGTCTGCGAGCAGGTAGTGCGCGCCCATGCCGCTCCCGAAGCCAACCATTGCGGCGTCGTAGGGTTCCGTCTTCACGGCCATGGGCATGAACGCCGTTGCGGCCTGCGTGAGTTCGTCGCTCGAGATAGGAGCTTCGCGGTTCTTGCTCATGCTCGCATCAGCCTTGCCGTTCGTCTTCACGTAATAATGCACCGGCGATTCATGGAAGCTGATAGTCGCGGTCTTTCCGTCGATTACCTGGATCTTTTCGTTCGGGTGCATATTCTTGTAGCTACGGAACACGCCCGAAGTGATGAGCGACGGGTCGAACTTCACGAACAGCGACGGGAGAATCATCACGCACACCATGATGTAGAACATTACGCTGTAGCGGAAGCGCCTGCGGTAAACCACTAGAAGAATGAAGCCGATGGCGAAGTCGAGGAGCGCCGCCGTGACGAGGGCGCCTTTCAGCTGCAATAGCGGGAGCAGCAAGAGTCCGCCGCCCGCCGAGCCGATGATGGAGCCGACCGTGTTCCAGCCGTAGACCTTGCCGATGGGCGCTTCGCTCTTGAAGGCGCGCGTGAGAATCAAGGTAATCAGCGGGAGCGTCATGCCCGCAAAGAAGCTGGTGGGCACCATCCACAAAAGCGAGAGTGCGTACTTGAAGAGGCTCCAGCAGATGTAGCCGTCGGATGTCGGGTTGAAAATCTGGTTCGCCTCGTTCATCATGCCCCAGAAGGGCTGGTGGAAATACAAGGTGCAAAGTGCAAAGAAGGCCATTAAAATCTGCGCCATCGAGAGCACCACCAGGCTGTCTTTCTTAAGGAGCTTTCCGCTCACGGCGGATCCTATCGAAAGTCCCAGGATGAATGCCGAAAGCATCTGGTCGAAGCTGTGGCTCGATGAACCGAGCAAAAGCGAAAGCAAGCGGATCCAGACGATTTCATAAACAAATGAGGTCAAGCCAGTAATCGCCGCAATCCAGAGCCACGCGGATTTGGGCGGCATGGCGAGCTTGTGTTCTTCCACGAAGTCGGTGTCTTGTTTCTTGGGCTTTTTGGAATCCTTGGTGGGAACCGGCGAAGTCGCGATGCCAATGAAGCTGAATACTGCCGCGAGCAGGAAGTTGATGGAAGCCGCAACGCACAGGGTGGCATGGTTTCCGATTTCTGGAATCAGGAGGTAGCTTGTAGCAAGGATGCCGATGGCAGAACCCAGGCTGTTCGTGAAGTAGAGCATCGGGAGCGACACTTCGGCGCCGCTCTTGCGCATAAGCCCTGCTGCAATGAAGGGAAACGTCATGCCGACGGCGATGGCGATGGGGAGCGTGGAACCGGTGGCGAGGAATACCTTTGCCACTTCGGCCTGTCGGCTTGTAAGGGATGCCGTCCACGCGGAATCGTAGAAGATGCCCGTGAGCCACAGGTAAAGCGGATGGTAGGCGACTCCCCCGATACCGATGAAGAGTTCTACGATGCCGTAGCCCAGCAGCGGACGCTTGGTGCGTTCGACAAGCTTGCCCGCGACAAAGCTGCCTATGGCAAGACCGCCCATGTAGATGCAGAGCGTGAGTACCTGGCCGTAGCTGGAATGCCCGAGAAAGAGTTTAAGGTAGCGAGCCCACGAGCCTTCGTAAATGAGGCCCGCGAACCCGGAGAGGGCAAACAGGAAATAGACCAAGATGTTCATGGCGTAAATTTATATAAAAAAGACGCCGTTATATGTAAAAGAATTTTATGGTCGTCCGCCTTCAGTAAGACCGAATTCCCGACGGGCCCAAGTTTCCATATAGGGCAGAATTTCCTCGTAAGGCACCACGATCATTACGCTGCCGTGAGTGTGCTCGCCGATTTCGAAAGAGTACCCGTCAAAACCGATACCGTCCTTCAAGAAAGAAGGCTCCAGCCGGAAATCCATGCCGATGGCATTGGGACGGGCATCGTATTTTTCCGCATACTTGCGAAGAAGCAATACAATTTTTTCCTTTTCATCTGGATTGAAAATAGTGGAATCAACCAGCGACCCGTCTCTCTTCGAGAACGTCCGATGATACTCGTAAAAGTATCCTCCGGCGGCACCGGCTTGGTAACCGGCGTTCGAAATATAATAAGTCGTCCACAGCTGTGAATCGAACGCGACATCTATGCTGTCCTCGCGCTCGTATTTGAGGGTGGCGGCGACTTCCGTATGGGTGCTGTCATAGTACCAGTCATCGGGATAATTCCTGAGTTCGGATTCAATGGACCGCTTGTATGCTTCCACCTGACGGTAAAGGGCTCTTTTATGAATTTTTCCTAAATGTCTAGAATCAAGGACCGTGTCGGCATCGGTCAAGTCCTCGCCCAGCAGCCCCTTGATGATTTTCCGGTAGACCCATTTAGGATAAACCTGGAATCTCGGCAACTTCCAATGCAAGGAAACCGTGTAAAACCTGGTGCTGTCACGCATCGTCCCATAATTGGCGAATTCCATACAGCCCTTCTCTTTTGTGGGGTCACACTCAATCAATTCGTCATCATGTATGGCGATTTCCGCCTTGACCCGCTCCAGATCGCTTTTTCCAATCAGGCTGTATTCCGTTTTCATGTCGGCAAGCACGGAATGGATTTTATCCACCTTCTCTTCCAGAGCGGACAAGTCCTTGTCATTTTGAACCTGCAATACAACTGTCGGTTCCTTTTTGGGGGCATCTTCCGGTTCTTTGGAACCGCTTTGGAAAATAGTAAGCGAGCAGACAACCACCGCGATAAGGTATGCTACCGACAAAATCGAACTTACGATTTTCTTTGCCCTGGAACCCGTTGGGCTCGGCCTGTTCATCATGGCGAGCACGAACGCCACTACGGCAAGCGGCAGCAAGAAAAGGTACATTCCTCCCCGCGACACAAGGCCCATGAGAAGGCCGGCCAAGATAAAAAGAGTTTCAAAAATTGCCATATTCTACTCCTTAGTAGAGAAAAGAATTGCTCTTAAAAAATAGCTCTTTAGTGTGAGTTCAACTATGGTACAGTGACGTAGCTTCGCACCTGATATGTGCATTTGGATACGTCAGTCGTGGTGGGTCGGTTTTGGTTTCGTATGTATTCTGACAAAAGGATACCGTCGTAGAAGAAAGAGGTGTTCGCCTTGCGAGTGCTGTTTCCGAATGTCATCCCGATTACCTTACCGTGGCTTGAAATCGCCGCACCACTGAAGCCACCAGGCATGCGAACGTTCAGTGCACAGGCTACATACTCGGGGAACGTCGAGTCCGCAACGACCTTAGCAGGAAAGGACTTACTTTGGACTCTGGGGTCATCTTCGAGGATTCCTGTTACAGTGACTGGTTCATCGACTTCAACCAACCTGTCTTCGATTTCGCATGCGTTGAGAAAGACGCTGTTGTCAATCTGGATGATTGCCAATGTGAAATATTCGTTTTTGGTTTTATCGAGAATGGTGTCCACAGAATGTTCTACCCTAGCGATGATAGGTTCGTTGTTTACCATCACAACGATGGAATCCAGTTTCTCGGTATGGCGGGCAACATACCCAGTGGTAACAATGAGATGTTCGCTGAACGCAATGCCATTACCGTAGATTTTGGTTATGTTATGTATTTCTGGTTCGGCGAAAAGGGCCGTCGCCAGGATGCAGATGATGAGGATGATCGTGTGTTTCATGATTACCCCTCCCTTTCTATGTGAACTCCCCTGAACACGTAATTGGAGTTCAAGATGCTGATAGCACATTTTCTAACATTCCTGGTGTTTGGATATTCAACCACACCGTTTCTGTTCATCAGACGCACCACTTCGGTAGACTTTATCAGATTGCTGGTATTGCGTTCATTCAACGCTATCGACTTGCTTACACCGCCGACTCTTCCGTCCGTGGTAAAGTTAGGGCCGCCAGACATTCCATACTGCAATAATCCAGTCGTTCGATAAAAGGTGGCATTTCCGTCATAACGATACAGCACACGGATATTCATCGGGATAATCGTCAAGTCATGGTCGATAAGCGGGTCAGGATAGCCATAAGATGTCAGTTTTTCCCCTATGGGCAACTCAGTGTGTGCGATGCGGCAGACCATAGGCATGTTGTCGGGTTCCTCATCCAGTTTCAGCAGGACAAGGTCTTTGTCTACATCGTAATCCACGACATGAACCTGGTAGCATGTATCGTTCTCGATATCGTAATAACACGTGTTTTCATAATTCTCGATGACATGATACGCAGTCACGATGTACTCGCTATTAACGAAAAACCCCGTGCCATTACGCATTTCAGCCGCAGCCATGGCGATGAAAGAAAGGATGAGTATGACGAAGTGTTTCATGGCGCCTCCTTTTTTTCTATAAGGAATCTTTCTTGTGAAACTGGTTCAGTCTATTTATCGTCACAAAGGAAACCGATGTAAAACGTTTTTTTGAAAAAAGCAAAAAAAGTAAAAAGCCTTGTGCTGATCCGCATCAAGGCTTTGAATTTTAAGAAGGGACGCCCTACAAAGGCCGGGCGTTTTTATTTACGAATCTTTTTTGCCGAACATGTTCGTGGTGTCGCAATCAGGGCGTATTTTCCAATTGCTGATGATGCTGCTGATGTTGTCGTCGTTCAATTGACTGAAAAGAAACATTTCGTGCATGTCTGTCACATTGGATACGTCCCACTTGCTGATGTCTCTGTTGAATTGGCTATATTTTACGTCGTAGTCCACGAAGTAATCGTCATCGTCTTCCTGGCAGTAAATGCTAAGTTGGCTTTCGCCGAACATCCCGCTCATATCTGTCACGTTGGAAACATTCCACTCGCTTATGTCTCCATTAAACTTGCTTCCTTTGAACATCCCGCTCATGTTTGTCACGTTGGATACGTCCCACTTGCTAATGTCGTTATCGAAGTGGCTTCTTTCAAACATATTGCTCATATTCGTTACTTTGGCCACGTTCCACTTGCTGATGTCTCCATTGAAGTGGCTGCCATAGAACATTTCGCTCATTTCCGTCACATTGGATACGTCCCACCTGCTGATGTCGCCAGTGAATGAGCTGCCGCAGAACATTTCGCTCATTTCCGTCACATTGGATACGTCCCACCTGCTGATGTCGCCAGTGAATGAGCTGCCGCAGAACATTTCGCTCATTTCCGTCACATTGGATACGTTCCACTTGCTGATGTCGCCGTCGAATTTGCTATTCCAGAACATTCCCCTCATGTCTGTCACGTTGGACACGTCCCATCTGCTGATGTCGCCGTTGAATCGGCTGTCTAGAAACATCCCGCTCATGTTCGTCACATTGGATACGTTCCACCTGCTGATGTCGCCAGTGAATGAGCTGCCGTAGAACATTTCGCTCATTTCCGTCACATTAGATACATCCCAC
>NZ_JAZSAF010000028.1:0-32296 GCF_045601785.1 Fibrobacter sp. | reverse complement strand
TTTCGGTGCCGCCAAGTGCTATGACCTCGAAGTCTACGCCCCGGTGGAAAAGAAGTGGCTCGAAGTCAGCTCCTGCTCTAACTTCGAAGACTACCAGGCACGCCGCGCCAACATCAAGACGAAGATTAACGGCAAGAACACCTTCGTGCACACGCTGAACGGTTCCGGCCTCGCCACCCCGCGCGTGATGGTGGGCATCTGCGACAACTACCAGCAGAAGGACGGCTCGCTGTTGATCCCTGAAGTGCTAAGGCCGTATATGAATGGGCTAGAGAAGATCGAACCTAAAAAATAATGAGACTTGGGAGGGTTTTGCCCTCCCTAAGACCCTCCCAAGCTTCGGCAAGCTTTGCTTGCCTTGCATGCAAGGTTTAAAAACCTTGCTTGTTTTTTTATAACAAAATATCGCTTTTCGGCTTGAATATCCTGAAAGATTTTGTTATCTTTTTCTTAAAAACTTAAAACACCTCTCTCGTAAGGAGAATTAAATGAACATCAAACTAGTCTCGATTGTTTCGGCGCTCGCCATTTCTGCCGCCGTCGCTCAAGATTACGACGACGAATACGAAGAAGCTCCGGCCGCAGCCGCAGAAAGCACGCAGGAAGAAGCCTCTGAACCTGAACCGGCACCTGCGCCTGCAGCTCCGGCTGTAGTTGAAGAAGAAGATGAAGCCCCGGTTGCAAAGACCGAAGAATCGGCCGCTCCTGCTGAACAGGCTAAGGGTCTCGATGTTCTTCACGGTCGTGCCTACAACACCGTCGCCAACCAGGCCGCCGCTTCTACTGTCCGCGACAACATGGCCTCGCCTTACAAGATGGCCGGCAGCAAGCTTTTCTATGTAGAACCCACCGACAAGTACGGCGTTCTCGCACTCGGTTCGGGCAGCATGACCTACTTGCTCGCCTTTGACCGTAGCGTAGGCGGTCTCAGCATGGTGACTGCAGGTATTGCCACCAAATCCTTCGGTGTAACTCTCGATTTCGCTCTCGACAAGAAGTGGGGTTCCGCTGAACGCAAGAGCGACAACAACAAGGCCGAAGGCGATATCTCCGTCACGCGCCCGAATGACTACATCGGTGCAACCTTCGCAGCTCCGCTCGGTGGCATCGACCTCACCGTCAACGCCTACTGGAACACCTACGCTCTCGAAACCGACACCGAAAGTGGCGATGTGGAACACGACGAAGATTACTGGGATCTGGGAGGCGATCTCGCTTTCTCCAACAGCCCGTCTGGTAGCACATTTGCATGGGCCGCAGGTGCATCTGTGGTTCGTCACAAGGACTTCACTAAGGATGTTGACTTCGGTGCCAACGGCGCCAAGGAAACAACCGAACGCACCGGCATCACAGCAAACACGCTCATCCAGCCGTTCTTCAACTTCGGTCTCCCGGTTCTTTCCAATGCTGAATCCCGTGTGTTCCTCGGTTTGAACACCAGACTCCCGCTCGTGTTCTTCGACGAACTCGACAACAAGGGCGCCAAGAGGAAGGATAGCTACAGCATCTTGGGTCTGTACACCAGCCCGAACATCTTTGCTGAAATGAACGTCTCCGAAAGCTGGATTATCTTCGGTGGTGCAGCATTCAACTGGGAAGTGTTCTCTTACGCAAGCGACGAGTACACAACCAACTACGACACGCCGAACGCCAAGGTGACCACAGATGTTTCCATCATAGGCATGAGAACCAACTCTACTATGGCGACAGCCGGTGCTCGTTTCCAGTACAAGAACCTTTCTGTTGAAGCATCCGTCGCCGAAGACCTGACCACTGCAGCATGGGAAGGCCTCGTCGGAAACTTCAGCGCAACCCTTTCTTTCTAACCGGAGGATAAAAGAATGAATAAGATTATCAAAATTGCTTTGATCGCAAGCGTAATCGCGCTCTTGGGTTGCTCCGCAGAAGGAAATCCAAACGGTCCCCGTATCGCCGATAAGAGTGTCAGCAACCCCGCCGGTAACGAACCCAGCAGCGGCATGGAAGAACTCCTCGACGAACTTAGCGGCGACAAGTCGAGCAGCTACGACGACGAAGACTACGAATATGACTACTAGTCGAAAGAAGTAATCAAATCGTTTGTGGAAATGGACTCCTGGAAAAATCCAGGAGCCATTTTTTATTTTACTATTTTTTTGCCATGGTATTAAACATCATTTGGCTCGTTTTCTTTTTCGGGGCGTTTGTCGCCTGCATGGTCCAGTGGCTCGTCTTTGGCGATTCTGGCATCTTCAACAAGGCTATTCTCGGGGCGTTCGACATGTCCAAGACCGCATTTGAAATTGCTATCGGTCTCACTGGCATCCTGTCGCTTTGGCTTGGCATCATGAAGATTGGCGAGAAGGCCGGCGCAGTCCAGATTCTCGCCAAAATTGTCTCGCCGTTGTTCAGCAGGCTTTTCCCTGAGATTCCGAAGAACCACCCGGTGATCGGCACCATGCTCATGAACATTAGCGCCAACATGCTCGGGCTCGACAACGCGGCCACCCCGATGGGCCTCCAGGCCATGAAGCAGCTGCAAGAAATCAACCCGAACGAAGACAAAACCGTCGCAAGCAACTCGCAAATCATGTTCCTGGTGCTGAACGCAAGCGGCCTTACGCTGATTCCAGTAAGCATCATGACCTACCGCGCGCAGATGGGGGCAGCCAACCCAAGCGACGTCTTTCTGCCGCTTTTGCTTTCTACGTTCTTCAGCACTATTGCAGGCATTGTCGCCCTGAGCTTTTTCCAGAAGGTCAAGCTCAAGGACCCGGTAACGGTCGCCTGGCTCGGCGGACTTTCGGCTTGCGTTATTTCGATTATGGTCTACTTCAGCCACCTGACGGCAGAAGCCATCGGCACCACAAGCCTCCTGATTAGCGGGATTGCTCTGTTCGGAATCATTGTCGCCTTCTTGGGCCTAGCCGTGTACAAAAAGATTCAGGCCTATGAAGCCTTCGTGGAAGGCGCCAAGGACGGTTTCCATACCGCCGTGATGATCATTCCGAACCTAGTCGCTATCCTCGTGGGTGTCGCCGTATTCCGCGCAAGCGGTGCCATGGACTTGTTGCTGAACGGCGTTTCCTGGATTCTTGGACTCTGCGGAGTGGGTAACGATATCGTTCCCGCCCTCCCCACTGCCATCATGAAACCCTTGAGCGGTAGCGGTGCCCGCGGCATGATGATCGACGCCATGAAGACTCTAGGCCCTGACAGTTTCGCAGGCCGTCTGAGCTGCATGTTTCAGGGAGCCGCCGATACGACCTTCTACATTATCGCGGTGTACTTCGGTTCCGTAGGAGTAAAGAAGACTCGCCACGCCGTTACATGCGCCTTGATTGCAGATGCCGCCGGAGTGATTGCAGCAATCGCAATCGCCTACCTGTTCTTCCCGCCTAACTAATTCGGATTTCGGAATTCGGATTTCAAAATTCGGAATTCAGATTTCAGAATTATTTCTAATAGAATCATAAGTCACCCTGAGCGAAACATCTAGTTCAGGATGACATTTTTTTTATTCACAATTATTTTGTTGCTTGCACGATAAGCAGAGCTAGGTAACCGATATAGACGGCTAAAAGAACGGCGCCGGCAATACGGTTCAAGCGGCCATCGCCTTTACGCCTAAAGCCAAGCACAATCAAGGCAACGGTCAAAGCAATCATCAAGGGCATGTCGCGATAAGTGACAGCCTTTTCAATTGCATCCATCGGCGAAACAATCGCCGCAAGGCCAACCACAGCAAGCGTATTGAACAAGTTCGAACCGATGATGTTGCCCAGAGCAATGTCGTTTTCGCCTTTACGGGCAGCGGCAATAGAGCTAGCCAATTCCGGGAGAGATGTTCCAATAGCGACAATCGTCAAGCCAATCAGAAGGTCGCTCACGCCAAGCGTACGGGCAATTTCAACAGCACCCCAGACAAGGGCTCGAGAACTCACGACAAGCAACACAAGACCAAGAACTAGCCAAAAGACAGATTTTCCGAGAGACACCTTTTTCGGTTCGGCAGAATCAGCATTCCCCGACAGGCTTTCGGATTTTTCCAACTTGGCTTTTTTCAGTTCGCGATGAATGCTGTAAGCCATTGCGGCTGCAAAAACAGCAAGCAACAGAATGCCGTTCCAACGAGCGACGCTTCCATCCCATACGAGAATAATCGAAAGAACGGATACCGCGAGCAGAATCGGCAAATCCCCGCGAAGCACGGAACGCTGCATCAAGATTGGAGAAATCAGTGCGGTCGCCCCCAAAATCAGCGCAATGTTTGCAATATTGCTTCCATAAGCGTTTCCAAGCGCAAGCTCAGGATTTCCCTGCGCCGCAGAAATCGCAGACACCGTAAGCTCCGGAGCAGAGGTTCCGAAACCAACAATAACCATACCAATAAGGAGCGTGGACATGCCGCAGAATTCAGCAACACCTACGGCACCATCCACAAATTTGTCCGCACTCCAGACGAGAACGGCCAAGCCAACAATTACAGCAACAATAGCAAGTATCATAGACTAGAACGGATAGACCGTGAGACCAACATTGAAGGACGAAGCGTCAAGTCCCATGTTCATGTACTTCATGTGACCATCATAGAGATCGGACATGCCAAGATTGGCAGCAATGTCAAGCGACACATACTGGTTAGCCATAATGGAGAAGCCAAAGGCAAAGGCCCAGTCAATAGAATTGCGGTAATCATCCATCATGTCGATACGGCTAGAATGTTTCTTGTCGTCCTTGTCCGTATAGGAGATGCGCAGCTTGTCGTACAGCGGAACAGACATTTCCACACCCAAATCGAAGAAAATTCTTGATGTGGACGCCTTGAAGGTGAACAATACCGGGATGTCGATCTTCTTTTGGGAGAACTTGAACGATGTCGGCACTCCGTTCACATAGTACGATTCACTCGCCTTTGCCTGTTCGTAAAGTACGCCAAGCTTGATTCCCATGGTATATTCGTTCAACGGGATAAGCGACATGATACCCGCCCTCCAGACCATGCCATCGTAATGGTCGCTATCCCATTCGCTGCCAGCTAGCTGGTAGGCACCGACGGAACCACGAGCACCTATTTTAAACTTCATCGGATAAAGCCCCATGAGCTTGTCCATGGTAACAGTATCCTTGGCGTCGCGCTGGGCGACATAGACTGTGCGCACAGGCACTCCATCTTCACCCGTATAGACCGTTTCGTAATAGACGGTGTTGCGAGCATCGCGGAAGCGCTGCACCGCTTCGTCAGAAGACTGCTGATCTGCACCGCGGACAGCCTTGGGAGCAACCGTTACGGCAGGCTCTTCAACAGGAGCGGAAACCGGTTCAGCGGCAGGAGCGGATGCATCAGCACCACGGACGGCGACAGGTGCATTTTCTGCGGCGGGAGCAGGTTCGGCAACAGGTGCAGTTTCAGCCGGGGCGGGAGCAGCTTCGGGAGCAGCGGCGGTTTCGGGAGCGGATGCAGCCTGTTCGGTTGCGGCAGGAGCGCTCTGTTCGGCCGGAGCTGCGACAGGGGCAGACACAGGTTCTGCGGCAGGGGCAGCAGCGGGTGCTGCGGCGGCAGGAGCCTGCGCAAAAGACATCGCCGAAAGGGCAAGAACAGTAATAAATCCAGTAAGTTTGTGATTCATAAGAACCTCCATTTTTCAACTTCATTATAGCATTTTTTTGAGTAAATTGCAAAAGGATTCCCCAAAAATGCGACGAGCTGGCAATAAATAGGTACCAAGCGCCACCTATAACCCGAAGCATAAGCCAACCAACTTCCTACCGCCTACTTCCTACTGTCTACTTCCTACTGCCTATATTTACTACATTTAAGGCATGAATCTAAATATCGTTTCTTCTGAAAATCTCAAAAATACTGACAACAAGGCTTACGCCCTCTTTTTTGTCAAGCAGTCCATCCAATTTTCCACCGTTCTCTCCCCCGAAGGCGAAGAACAGGTCGAAACCATTCTGAAGGGCATGAAGGAAGGCCCCTTCGAGGATTTGGAATATCTCGAAATCGACGGCTGCAACACCTTCTTTGTAGACGCCGCCAAGGAGCGCGGTCTTTCCGCCCTCGACCACCTGCGTATGGCCGCCTACCGCCTCGCCAAGAAGGCAATGAAGAAGCAGATTCCCTGCGTGAGCCTGTTCCTGGCCGACGCGGCTGATGAACAGTTCAAGGCCATTTTGCACGGCCTGCATTACGCTGACTACAAGTTCGACGCTTACAAGAGCAAGCAAAAGCCGAACTTCCAGGTGACCTACGAAATCGTCGCCGGCGAACACATCAAGGAATTCAAGAAGATTGCCGAAGACGTGGCCGTAGAACAGAAGGCCATTACGCTTGCCAAGAACTTGATCAACACAAGTGCATCCGACCTCTACCCCGCCGAATTCGTGGAACGCGCAAAGACCGTCGCCAAGTACACCGAAGGCTTAAGCATCAAGGTTCGTAACATGAAGCAGCTCGAAAAGGAAGGCTTCATGGGCCACGTGACCGTCGGCAAGGGCAGCTCGCACGAGCCGCACATGATTACGCTTGAATACAAGCCCAGCAAGCGCACCTCCAAGGACCACTTGGTGATTGTCGGCAAAGGTCTCACCTTCGATACCGGCGGCCTCTGCCTGAAACCGCCTAAATCCATGCCCGAAATGATTAGCGACATGAGTGGTGCCGCGACCGCGCTCGCCGCAATTCAGGCCATTGCAACACTCAAACTCCCGATTCGCGTGAGCGCCGTCTGCTGTCTCGCCGAAAATGCTATTGGCAATAAGTCCGTGCTGCCGGGCGACATCTTTACTGCCAAGAACGGCAAGACCGTCATGGTCGACAACACCGACGCCGAAGGCCGTCTGGTCTTAAGCGACGGACTTGCCGAAGCGGGCCTTATCGGGGCAACGCACATCGTGGACCTCGCTACCCTTACGGGCGCCATGGTCCGTGCCCTCGGCTATGCCGTCACGGGATTCTTCAGCAACGATGACGACCTTGGCCTCAAGGTGATCAACTGCGGCGAAGCCTGCTGCGAAAAGTTCTGGAGCATGCCTCTCGAAGAAGAATACGCCGATGCGCTCAAGGATCACTTTGCCGACCTCAAGAATACCGGCAGCGACGCAGGTGCCATTTCTGCAGCACTCTTCCTCCAGGAATTCGTGCCCGAAAACACCGCCTGGACGCACTGGGATATTGCAGGCACCGCATTCGTCGACAAGAAGTGGAAATACACCGAATACGGCGCGACTGGATTCGGCGTGCAGACACTGATTCAACTTGCCCGCGAAATGAGCGCAGCCGAGTAAATTTCTATCTTTGAGACTGTATGAAAAACGTCGATACTATTGCAGTTTTGGACTTTGGCGGGCAGTACGCCCACCTGATTGCTAACCGCGTACGCCGCCTGGGCGTGTTTACCGAAATCCACTCCCCCGCCGCTCCCATCAGCGAGCTCGAAGGCGTGAAGGGAATCATCTACAGCGGCGGCCCCAGCAGCGTGTATGCGGCCGACGCCCCGGAATACAATCCTGAAATTCTGGACCTCCCGGTGCCCAAGCTCGGCATCTGCTACGGACACCAGCTCATCGCCCAGCAGTTGGGCGGTCACGTGGAACCGGGCAAGGTGAAGGAATACGGCATCGCCGACCTTATCGTGGGCGACGAAAAGTGCCCACTTCTGAAGGGCCTCCCGAAGGCCAGCCCCATGTGGATGAGCCACGGCGACCAGGTCACGAAGCTCCCGGTCGGCTACAAGATTGTGGCCAGCACCAAGGACTGCGAAATCGCGGCCGTCGCTTTTGACAGCGACAAGCCCGAGCGCCAGATTTTCGGCATCCAGTTCCACCCCGAAGTCACCCACAGCAAGTTCGGCATGAAGTTGCTGGAAAACTTCGTGGACTTCACGGGCGCAAAGAAGACCTGGAACATGAAGAGCTACCTGCCGCTCATCACGGAACGCATCAAGGAACAGGTCAAGGACCGCAAGGTCTTCTTGCTCGTGAGTGGCGGCGTGGACTCCACCGTTGCATTCGTGCTCTTGAACCGCGTGCTGGGCCCCGAAAAAGTGTTGGGCCTGCATGTGGATAATGGCATGATGCGCCTCGGCGAATCCCAGAAGATTATGGAATTCTTGAAGGCCGAGGGAATGAACAACCTGAAGGTCCGCGACGCCAGCGAACACTTCCTCGCGAAGCTCAAGGGCGTGACTGCGCCGGAAACCAAGCGCGGCATTATCGGTAAGGAATTCTTGACGGTGAAGGACGAGGAAATGGCGAAGCTCAACCTCGATCCGAACCAGTGGATGATGGCCCAGGGCACCATCTACCCCGACACCATCGAAAGCGGTGGCACCAAGAACGCCGACAAAATCAAGACGCACCACAACCGCGTGCAGGAAGTCTTGGACCTCATGGAAAAGGGCCTCGTGCTCGAACCCCTCGCCGACCTGTACAAGGACGAAGTCCGTGCTCTCGGCGAAGAACTCGGCATTCCGCACAACCTCGTGTGGCGTCACCCGTTCCCGGGTCCGGGCCTCGGCGTTCGCCTGCTCTGCAGCGAAGGCAAGCTCACCGACGATATGGTGAAGTTTGAAGACGTGAAGGATACCGCCGGTCAGTCCCTCGCCGACTACCTGAAGGCAAACAACATCGCGGGCCGCCTGCTCCCCATCAAGAGCGTGGGCGTGCAGGGCGACGGCCGTACCTACGCGCAGCCATTCCTCATCACCACACCGGGCCTAAGCTGGAAAGATTGCGAAAAGTTCTCGACCGAACTTGCCAACCGCTTCAAGGCCATCAACCGCGTAATTTACCAGATCGGTAGCGTTGCCGATGAAGACCCGAAGCTCGTCGAACAGTTCGCCACTCGCGAAAACTTCGATACGCTCCGCAAGTTCGACAACATCTGCACTGAATTCCTGCAGGCAAACGACCTGTACGAAAAGATCTGGCAGATGCCGGTCGTACTCGTTCCGCTCCGCACGGCTAACAAGCCTTGCATCGTGATGCGCCCGGTGAACTCCACCGAGGCCATGACGGCAAACTTCGCCGAAATCGACCAGGGAATGCTGGCCGGACTCTGGCGCAAGTTCGAAGCAGAAGGTGCCGGCAGCCTGTGGTACGACGTGACCCACAAGCCGCCTGGCACTATTGAGTGGGAGTAGCGCGGAGCCGAGTGTCGCAAAAATGAGCTTGCTCATTTTTATGACCGAGGCGAACAAGCAGACGCTGAAGCCGTAGGCGTAAGCGTCAGTAAGGCGGCTTCGCCGCAGTAGGAAGTAGACAGTAGACGGTAGGCAGTAAAAAGTTGGCAGGCATTACATACGAAATAGACGACAAGAACGTTGTCGAACAGATTCGTAACGACGCGATGAACGCCGCTAAGGAACTTGTGGAAAAGGCTCGCCTCACGGCGGGCCAGATTGTAGTTATCGGTTGCAGCACGAGCTCTACGCTCGGAAACGATATCGGGAGCCATTCGGTGCCCGAAGTCGGCAAGGCCATTTTCGAAGGACTCTCCTCCGTATTCAAGCCGCTCGGCATCTACATCGCGGCGCAGTGCTGCGAGCACTTGAACCGAGCCATCATCGTCGAGCACGCGGCAGTCCCCAATGCCGAAATCGTGAACGTAGTGCCGCAGCCCAAGGCCGGAGGCTCGTTCGCCACCGCCTGTTACCAAGCGTTCGAGCATCCGGTCGCCATCGAGCATATCAAGGCAGACGCAGGCCTCGATATCGGCGGAACGCTCATCGGCATGCACCTGAAAGAAGTCGCCGTCCCTGTACACATGCAGCAGACGCATATCGGCAAGGCAATTTTGATTGCGGCACGCACACGCCCAAAATTTATCGGCGGGGAGCGCGCACACTATGACGAAAGCCTCAAGGACGGCTACCCGAAATTCTAAAAAAAAAAGAATATTCCAAATTGGAGTAAGAAAATCGTAATAAGTAGGGACTTTTTTCAAGGGAAAGTCCCTTTTTTCGTTTACTTTAGTTAAATTGGAATAAGTATCTGGAGCAATAGATTGTGTCAATAAGCAATCCGAACAAGATGCACCCCGTAGAAGCGGGGCCAAGCGCATCAATTTTCGAAAAAGAAGACCCGATTACCGGTCTCAGTTTTGTTGCATGGTTTTTTGCTCAAACCCAAAAAGATCCAAAATTTTACCCTCTTGAGAGGTCGACCATCACATTCTTTAACGTGATGAGTTTCAAGACCATTAACCAAAGATTCTCTTACCAAGGCGGAAACAAATACCTCTGCAAGTTCAGAGATGAGCTCCAAAAACTTTTTGAAGGCGAAAAAGTCTTACGTGCAGGAGCAGACCACCTAGTGGTCATCAGTCTCAATCTCTCTGTCGAAGAAATCGCCCTTAGAATCAAACTTTTGAACAAGGCCATGTCGACCTACGAAGGGGGGCTCCGCAACCAAATTAAGGCGGGCATCTATATCGCCGACGGCACCCCACAACAACCCATTGTCATGATGGACCGAGCATCCATCGCCTGTCGCGAAGTCCATGGCATCTTTAACAGGGAATACGCCGTCTTTGACGAAGAACTCCGCAAGAAACACGAACAGAAACAATATGTACTGGAACACTTTGAAGAAGCCTTCGAAAAGGGATACTTCAAGGTGTTCTACCAGCCGATTTACCGTTCACTGAACAAGAAGGTTTGCGGCTACGAGGCGCTAGCCCGATGGATCGATCCCAACCGAGGCATGATTTCACCCCTCATCTTTATCGAAGTGCTCGAAAAGGTCCACCTGATCCACAAGCTCGATGCCTACATCATCGAACAGGTCTGCAAGGACCTGCGGGACGATATCGACAGCGGGTATGCCTACCAGCCCATTTCGGTAAACCTATCCAGGCTTGACTTTGAACTGAGCGACATCAAGAAGGTCGTGGACAGCGCTGTCGCCAAATACGACGTTCCTAAGGAATACATCGTCCTTGAAGTGACCGAAAGTGCTTTTGCTTCGGACTTGAGCAACCTGGGCGAAGTCATCAGCGCCTTCAGGGCCGACGGCTACCAGGTATGGATCGACGATTTCGGTTCCGGCTACAGTTCCTTCAACAACCTGCAGACCTACGATTTCGACTTCCTGAAGATTGACATGAACTTCCTGAGGAACTTTGACAAGACCCCGAAGTCCAAGGTCATCATAGCCTCCATTGTGGACATGGCGAAAAAACTCGGCATCCATACCCTAGCCGAAGGCGTCGAGACCTTGGAACAGTACGAATACCTCAAGCAAATCGGGTGTGAACTAATCCAGGGATATTACTTCAGCAAGCCTCTGCCCGTTGAAGATTTCCACACTAAGCGAACAGATCTTTGCGGTTTCACTACAAATGAAACGCCAAAGGAAAGACTGTATTACGACGGAATCGGACGTCTCAATTTCTTGGAAAACACTCCGTTACGCGAGCGCAAACTTGAAATTGCAAGCGAAATTCCAATCGCCATTGTTGAAGGAAAAAATCGTAAATACAGGTTCATTTTCGTCAACAGCGCCTTCAAGGACATCATCAACTTGTTTGGCGCCGGCACCCCAGACGAAGTGCTTGAACAATTGTACAAGCACGGGCCTTCTGATTTGGCTTCAAAACGATACGCAGCCCTCCTCTATTCAGAGAGACACCACAAAACGATTGAATTCCATGAAAATTTCGGTAACGTAGAGCTCCTAAGCAGAGCACGATTTTTGAGCCGAATGGACAACAAAGTCGCCTACGCGTTCGTCATCAAACTTCTCTGAAGAAGGCCCTTTAAGGCAAATCCTTCATATATCGGCCTAAAAAAACGCGAAAATGACAAAAATCGTGTTTTTTTTCACTTTTTTTTAAAAAAAATTTCCTTTTTTGACAAAAAATTTATAATATAGCGATAAAGAATACGAAACGCCTTTTTAACAGGAGAAAATATGGCAGGAAAGAAGAGCAAAAACACTTTGGATGACGATCCGATCATTCCGAACGACGACCTTGAACTGGAAGAAACTTCCATCTTTGACGAAGAAGAAGACGACTCCGAAGACAAGGGTATCGACGAGATTCTCGGCGGTGCAACTCTTGGCCGTGCAGCGGGCGACCTCGACGGCTGGGGCAGTTCCGAATATGAGGACAACTAAGTACTCGTGAACCGCGAGGAACTCAAAGAAAAATATGGCAAAAAACGAGTGCCCCACGAGTGGCGGGGCACCGATTTCTTGTCTACTCTCGTAACAACCTTCTTTGGCTCGGGCATGTCGCCCAAAGCCCCTGGCACCATGGGAAGTTTGGCTGCTACTATTCTCGCCTACCCCATGGCCCTTGTTGCCGAAAACCTTCTCGGCGAAACCATATGGTTCCGCCTATTCTTTTTATTTGCAGCAATCGCCGTGTTCTTCGGGGCAATCCCCTTCGTGAACAAGGCGATGAAGGACACGGGTACCGAAGACCCCGGCTGGATCGTGATTGACGAGGTGTGCGGAATCTTCATGACGTTCGCATTCATCAATCCCGGCCTAATCAGCAGCATGGGAATTGTTTTTGCAGCGCCCCTGCTGCTTATCGGTTTTGGGCTCTTCCGCTTTTTCGACATTTTGAAGCCGCTCGGCATCCACCGCTTCGAGAAATTCCCCAGTGCATGGGGCGTCATGGCCGACGACCTTTTAGGCGGAATCTATGCGGGACTCCTGATGATTCCGATTTCGTTTGCCTATACATTCGTATGGGTATTTTTCGCCCTTGCATACGAGATTTAAACTAGAAGGTTTTGCTTTCTAGTAATTCTTGAGGCAGCGCACGGAATACATGTTGCTGCTCACGTCGAATTCCATGGAGAAATCGCCCGGAGGGGCCAAATGCCAGCCGTAAGCGTCGCCGTCCTCGCTGGTGGCGCTCCAGAAATGGGCGGACACTCCTAGTTCCACAAATTCGTCGGTTGCCTTGCCAGCAGGTACTACATCAAACCCGTAACGGTCGGAGCCGTCCCACTTGTCCCGCGACTTGAGGCTCACCCAGGCGGCCTCCTTGCCGTCACTGTCTTCGATGACCGTGCGGAAACGTTTCCATTCGTCGTTTTCTGGCAGGTGCCAGCCCGTAGGACATGCCTTCTTTGCCATCTCAAAATTATAGAGGCGGCCGTACTTTGCGCAATTCTCTGGATTGTTGTCGTAGCAGGCGCTCCCATTCACGTTAAACGCAAGGTTTTCGGCCATCCAGACGCGAGTCCCGATAACAACAGTCCTGTAGGTGTGTCCGTCGCGAGCATCGCGGAATGTTCCCGTCTGCGGCAAAGCGAAACAGGCGCAAGCGAGCGCAAGGGACAAGAAAGCAAAAAATTTCTTCAAAAAAAGCATAAGGCGAAAATAGAAAAATTGTAGGTAAAAGGAGACCCCGGACCTAGTCCGGGGTGACAATGTCGGAATGAGATGGACGGCTTCGCCGTCCGTGGCTGCATTCGGTCATATTTGCAAATTATTTTGCAAATACGACACTCATTTGGCACACTATTGCCGCGCCCCTTTACGGGGCTCGCAATGACGGTTTCAATTAAACCTTCAACTCTCCCGCATCAATGGAATCCCACGCAGGGATAGCTTCAATTGCCGGGCGAACTTCTTCGGTCACGAATTTGACAACCTGTCCCGGAGCGCGACCCACGAACTTGCGGAGGTCGAGGATTTCCTTGAGCTTTTCTTCGGTGATGCCGAGCTTCTGGAACTTTTCGTTCTTCAGCACGCGTTCGAGCAAGTCGTTGTCCTTGCCCTGTTCCTTGACGACCTTGCCCGCTTCCATGGACATCACGCGGATTTCTTCGTGGAGTTCCTGGCGGTCGCCGCCGTTCTTGACGCCTTCCATGATGATGTTTTCGGTAGCCATGAACGGGAGTTCGGCCATGATGCGCTTTTCGATAACCTTCGGATAAACCACGAGGCCGTTGGTAACGTTCTCGGCGATGATGAGCATGGCATCCATGGCGAGGAACGCTTCCGGAATGGCGAGGCGCTTGTTGGCGCTGTCATCAAGGGTGCGTTCGAACCACTGCGTCGCCTGCGTGAAAGCGGTGCTGTTCACCTGGGCCATCACGAAACGAGCGAGAGAGCAAATGCGTTCGCTGCGCATGGGGTTACGCTTGTAAGCCATGGCGCTGGAGCCGATTTGAGTCTTTTCGAAGGGTTCTTCCACTTCCTTCACCCCCTGCATGAGGCGCATGTCGGTAGCGAACTTGTGCAAACTCTGAGCGATGGAGCTGAGCACCTGGTTCACGCGGTTATCCCATTTACGAGTGTAAGTCTGACCGGTGATGGTGAGCACGCGCTTGAAGCCCGCCTTGGCGGTCACGCGGCGGTCGAGTTCCATAATCTTTTCTTCGTCGCCGTTGAACAGGTCCATGAAGCTGGCCTGCGTACCGGTCGTGCCCTTCACGCCGCGGAACGGAAGCACTTCGATGAGGAAGTTGAGTTCTTCGAGGTCGATGAGCATGTCCTGGAGCCAGAGGCAAGCGCGCTTGCCAACCGTCGTAAGCTGGGCCGCCTGGAAATGCGTGGCACCGAGCTGGGCCATGTCCTTGTATTCCATCGCAAACTTGGAAAGCTTGTCCATCACGCGGCAAAGGCGCTTGCGCACGAGAATCATCGCCTGCTGCATCTGGATAAGGTCGGTGTTGTCGCCCACAAAGGCAGACGTTGCACCGAGGTGGATGATGCCCTTCGCCTTGGGGCACTGGACACCGTAAGCGTAAACGTGGCTCATCACATCGTGACGGCGGCGCTTTTCTTCTTCTTCGGCGACTTCGAAGTTGATGTCCTTCTCGTGGGCCTTCAGTTCGTCCACCTGCTCCTGCGTAATCGGAAGGCCGAGTTCCATTTCGGATTCGGCGAGGTAAATCCAAAGCCTCCGCCAAGTCTGGAACTTGTACTGCGGGCTGAAGATGAAACTCATTTCCTTGCTAGCGTAACGCTTGATAAGCGGGCTTTCGAACTGATCGCGCATGTTTTTATCCTTGTTGAAATTTTACAAGCTAAAGATAAAAAATGTGTGATGTGCAATGAGTATTTCTTATCTCAAATTTACTTGAATTCCGGTGCAATCGTCAGAACCAGGTTCACCCCGTGAAGTCCATGAAATCCGATCTGAAAGCGAAACAGGTAAAGGTTCGGCTGACGCACTCTGATTCCAAAGCCCCAGGAATTGTAATAATGGTCAAAGCTCCACTTGTCGATTTTGGGTGCGATCATGGCATATTCGTTAAAAAGCACGCCATCGACAAAGCGGTCAACTGGCCAGCGGTATTCCAAGCTCAACGACATCAGGTGATGGGTCACCCACTTGTCAGCGTATCCACGCAACGGGGCCCGCGCATTCAAGTTGATAAACGCATCGTGTGGCGCCCCACCATCTTCTATCTCCCACAGATTCACCATACGGTACTGCATCGCAATCACGCGGCGTTCAAACAAGGTGCTCATCACCTGTTCTGGCCTCCAGACTCGCATCACCTCATCCCATGAGAAGTCCGTATAAAAGCGCCGATTCGCGCGAGCTTCCGTAGCCGACAGTACATAGTTCTTAGAATGTCCCAACATAAAATAATGTTGGAAAATAAACTGCGTCGTCATGTAGTCATGATTCTTACCGCCATCGCGAATCCAAGGATCATCGTCGGAAGGCGAAACTATTCCTAAATCATCATAGCGGACACCATCGTACTTTCCGACAAAGGTATAAGAATAGTCGAGCACGACACGATTTCCACGCGACGGGGCATACGGGTAGTCCAAATTGTCGTACACAAAGGTGATTCCCACTGGAACTTCAGTTACATGCTGGTAAAGGCCCCTATCCTTGATAATGAAATCATCACTATACAGCACCGAATCATCGACATCCGGAGCGCTAGAGCGCTTAAGGAAAAGCTGCGTCCAGATTTCGGCATTCCAGTTCGCCGTATTGGTAATGGGCGCACCAAGACGCCAGGTAAATGCCATGCTGGAATCAGGCTGCAAAAAATTCTTTTTCGTTTCGGGAATTGTGAAACGGTAGTCGCGATCGAGGTCTATGTCGTACCTAAAGCCACCGAAAAAACGGGTTCCAAACAGGGCGTGCTTCGTATATCGGGTAGTCAGTCCCATATCGCCATTGGCGTAATATTCGGCTTGCAGAACAAAGTAATCCTTTTCCAAAAGCATGCTTCGATGGCGGTAGTTCGCCCCCACCATCGTTCTTGCACCCGGCTTGAAATTGAAACTCGGATACACCATAATTTTGTGGTTTTCACCAAAGGAAATCAGCTGCACCGACTTGTCCGCAATGCCGTTCTTGATTACGTAATCGACCGGAGCCGCAATCGGAAAGACTAGCCCGTTCAAGGCCGGCTGAAAGATATGCTCAAAGGGCCAAGTCCACAGCATGGACATCCTGAACGACCCATCGTCGTCGGACACCTCCGCCTGTTCTTCTGCATACAATGGTTGCCGTCCCAAAATGAAAAACGAGACTAACAAGCAAATGAACAGGAATCTTGAATTCCTTGTAAACATACGCCCCCAATATAATTATATTATGGTCATGTTTTCGATATTCGCTAAAATAATTCAGAAAATTGCCCACTATCCCAAGGCAATGATTGGTCTTTTTTTAGCGTTGACCCTTCTTTGTATCTATCCCATCGAAAATCTGCGTTGGGAAATCCAGCTGCAGGACACCCTTAAAGGCCAAGAAGTCGAAGCTGACTTCCAGACCATCGAGAATGCATTCGGTGGAATCGGAAGCCTTACCGTAGTCATTCAGTCTAAGGACAGCCTAAAGAATTTCAACTTGGCCAAACAGCTGGCGGAGACTTTCGAAAAAGATTCTCTGGTCAACTACATCGAATACGCTGCGGATGTGGACTTCTACAGGAAAAATCGACTCCTTTACGCAAGCGAAAGCGATCTCGACCAGGTCATTGCGATGCTCGACAGCATCCGGGAAAATGAAATCAAGAAAAACAATCCTCTGTTGGTCGACTTGATGGAGCCCGAAAAAAGAAATATCCAAAACAGGGACACCGCTAGCATCATCCAGCATATCGAATCCAAATACTTCCAGAACCTGCAACAGGACTTTTCCAATCCGCAGGGGTCCATTCGCGTCGTCGACATATATCCGACACATTCCCTGTCGGACCTGCAGGCGAACAGGGCGCTTTTCGCCAAGGTCAAAAAATTCATCGAGGATCACGGCAACGGAATCAACGCCTACTACACCGGAAAAGTCTACGAATCTATCAAGGTCGGAAAGGCCTTGCTACCCGAGGCAAAAATTGCAGGGGCTATCGCGGCTCTCATCATCCTGATTCTTTTAATCTTCAACTTCTATCGGCAGCCGCAGTTCATTCTCGTTTCGGCGATTCCTATCACGCTACCAACCCTGTTTACGCTCGCCTTCGCCTTTCTGCTGTTTGAAAGAATAAACTTGTTTACCCTCGCCCTGGTTCTGCTTTTGCCGGGACACGCCTGCCAGATTATCGCACATGTCTTCACCCGCTATTTCCATGAACGGGAACAAGAGCTCAGCCCCGCCCTGTGCATCGAAAGTTCCCTGCTTGGAATTGTTCCAAGCGTCGCCGCATCAGCCCTCGTCCTTGCAGGCATATACATAGCTTTTGTCCTTGTACCGCTTCCGGGACTTCGCGAGTTCGGAATCCTCGGCGCCATCGGAAGTCTCTTGAACCTGATTGTCTGCCCTCTGTTCACAACATCGCTTTTGTTACTACTGCAACGCAATAAGCCGTTTGAACTAAGTTTCAAGAGTCGAAGCGTCAAGCACCGCAAACGATTTTTTTCTTTCCAGGCCAACTGGGTCATCATCGTCGTCATAAGCATCGTGAGCGCAGGGGCCTGGCTCTACAGCGGCACAAGCCTCACCTTCCTCTACGATTTCAAGAAGACAGAAATGCAGCTTGAAGAAAGGGAAGCACGAGCACTTATCGAAGAAACCGGATTTTCCACTTTCGACCCCATCATCATCATGATGCCCGACTCGTCTTACAACGACGACCTCGTTGAAAACTTCGAAAGTCTGAAAAAACACGGAATGCTGGATGATCTCGCAAAGATTTACACACAGTACCACTTCTTACCGAAAATCAGCACCGAGAAAAAACGCAAAATTGAAGTGCTCAAGGACATGGTTTCGGGCGAATTACTCGCAAGGGTAAGCCCAAGCGACAGCGTCGCCATTATTGAAATGCTGGACAGCTACGAAAACGACATCAAGGACTTCGAGCTTTCCGAAAATATTCGCCGCAAGTTCAGCGACAAGAACGGGAACTCAGGCGTATTCGCCTTCATCATTCCGAGTTCAGACCCGACAAATGGGCTCACTTGCCGCCACATCGCAGCACAAATGAAAACTCTCGAAGGATTGCATGACAAGGAATTCAAAATCTACGGAACGCCTATTCTTAGGGCATCGCTCCTTGACGCGATTCTCGGAAATATCGACAAGTCTATTGGCCTGGGAACCATCTTACTTTGGCTAATCCTTCTGATATTCTACAACAAGCTGAGTCGAGCGTTCTTCACGATTCTTCCGTCGCTCTTTGCTATGAGCTGGGTGACTACGCTCGTCCACCTGTTCGACATACAGATTTCGGCATATAGTTCCATCGCCTTCGTTCTACTGATAGGGGCATCCGTCGACAGTTCCCTGCAGTTATGGTCAGCCTACTATGAAAAGCAAGGCGGAAATGCATGGACTGTCCTGAACACGAAGCTGATCGCCATTCTGGTGGCACAGGCGGCATCCTTTATTGGAGCGATTGCCATGTTGCTTTCATCGCACCCAGGAATCAAGGGAATCGGACTCATTACCATTCTCGGACTGGTTTGCATATTCGTTTCTCAGTTTACCATTTACCCCCTAGTCGCAAGTACATTGGACGCTTACAGGATTTTGAAAAAGGCAAAACACAGACATGAAAGACTTATCCGCTAGAACTTTGAACATAGCAGCGTCACTCACCGTTGCAATTGACACTCTTGCAAAACAGATGATTGCCGACGGCAAAGACGTTGTAAGCCTAGGTGCAGGCGAACCCGATTTTCCGACCCCGACCCCGATTCAAGATGCCGCTTGCAAGGCTATTCGCGAAGGAAAGACGCGCTACACCGCTCCGGTGGGAATCCTAGAAGTGCGCAAGGCCGTCGCCGAGAAGCTGAAGATCGAGAACGGTCTGGACTACAAGCCCGAACAGATTGTCATGACGAGCGGTGCAAAGCACGCCGTCTTCAACTCGCTGGCCGCCCTCATCAACGATGGCGACGAGGTGATTATTCCGGCCCCGTACTGGGTGACATACCCGGAACTCGTCAAGTGGCTCGGCGGAAAGCCGGTGATTGTAAACACAAAGATTGAGGACGATTTTAAAATCAAGCCCGAAGCCCTGAAGGCCTCGATTACCGCAAAGACAAAGGCAATCCTCTTGAACAACCCCTGCAACCCGACGGGCGCCGTGTACAGCAAGGCCGAACTTGAAGCGCTTGCCAAGGTGATTGTCGAAAGCGACATCTATTGCATTTCGGACGAAGTGTACGAATACTTCACCTACGACACGGAGTTCTGCTCGGCAGCAGCACTCCCCGGCATGGTCGAACGCACCATCGTGATTAACGGATTCTCGAAGTCACACTGCATGACGGGCTGGCGCATCGGCTACGATGCCGCCCCTGTAGAAATCGCAAAGATTATCGGCAAGATTCAGGGACAGGCCACGCACCACCCGAGCAACGTGGCTCAGTACGCCGCCCTCGGTGCCTTGCAGATGGACAAGAGCAATGTCCATGCAATGCAGGCCGCCTTCCGCAAGCGCCGCGACTACATGCTCAAGCGCACCGCCGAAATTTTACCTGAACCATGCCGAGCCCCCGAAGGAGCCTTCTACCTGTTTGCGCCTGTCAAGAGTTTTTACGGCAAGAAGACTCCCGCAGGCAAGGTAATCAACGGATCCATCGAACTTTGCGAATACCTGTTGCAGTCGCAGGGACTTGCCATTGTGCCGGGTGCAGCCTTCGGCGACGATAGTTGCGTTCGATTCTCTTATGCCGCAAGCGACGAAACCTTGCAGAAAGCATGTGACAGATTCATTAGAGGATTAAAAGAACTTAACTAGCCCCATCCTACTTCCTACCGTCTACTGTCTACTAACCCATGCAGTCTTTTAGAATCATCACACCGCAGCCGAATGCGCCATTTACCATTGGCCGTAGGCCAGACAACGCTCTGGTACTCGACAACCCGATGGTTTCGCGCTACCATGCCGTGATGGAATTTGAAGACGAGAGATGGATTCTAAGGAACCTGTCCCAAAACAGCGTCACGCAGGTCAACGGAAACGACATCGACAAACGATTCCTGGAAGATGGAGACGTCATCACCATCGGACCGCTGCAATTGCGGGCCACCCTGAAGAGCTACAAGTTGCAGCTTCTGCTGATGGAGTCCATCGAGCGAGACCTGGTTCAAAGCAAGATGCTCAGTACAGACTGGGAAAGTCTCGACAACCTGCACACGAATATTCCCGAAGGGACATTCGCAAGATTTGAAAAATCTTCCGCCGGAAACATCGCCCATCTTAAATTCAGAAATTCACTGATTGACACGCGAAAGAAAGCCTTCAAGATGCTGGAAATCAAGGACGGGGAATCCATCCGCCTGCCCGGCTGCCTACTGGCATTCGGAGGCGGTGAGCTGACCTGCAAGAACCTGCCGCAGGGTTTCGATGTAGAAGTGAAAAACTTGGATGTCTTTGCGGACAAAAAGCAGCTTTTATCGGGTATCAACTTCACGCTGCCCGCAGGTGAAATTCTCGCCATCATCGGCCGTTCAGGGCAAGGTAAGTCGACACTTTTGCGACTGCTGCAGGGTAAGCATAAAGCTGGCAAGGATTCATCGGTACTCATCGGAAAACTCGATTACCGAAACGGGGAAATTCGTAAGCACATCGCGTTCTTAGAGCAGGAACCGGAGCTCAGGAGTGAACTCACCGTCGAAGAGACACTCCTCGATGGAGGCCGCTGCAGCATGAGCAAGCGAGATTTCAAGCAGAATGCTCGCAGGCGGCTCGAAAAGTTCGGAGAACTTTTCGGGCTGAGCGAACGCATGCAGAACCCCGTCAAGACGCTCAGCGGCGGCGAATGCCGCCGAGCCGCCCTGGCACACGAACTCATGGGAAACCCGGGACTGATCGTTCTCGACGAACCTCTTTCGGGACTCGACCCCTACAACAGCAAAATTCTCTGCACCCACTTGAAGCAGCTCGCGTTCCTCGGCCACACCGTCATTTTAACGACGCACAGCTACGAAGCACTCGAAATCGCGAACAAGGTGCTGGTGCTCCACCAGGGAAAGCAGGCTTTCTACGGAAGCCCCGAAGAATCCTTCCGCTACTTCGAAAGCGATGACCCCGAAGAAATTCTTTCGAACCTAAACGACGAAACATCGACTCGCTGGAATGAGTGGCTTACAAGAAAACAGGGAAACTCCCTGACCGAGGTTAGCGTCTCCACCATTCCCAGCTATTTCCCGAAGACAGCCCTTTCGCCGCAGTTCTTCTACAAAATTCAGATTACCCTCAAGGAATGGTTCCGCGACAAGGGAAAGTTCATTACGATGCTTGCGCAGCCGCTCATCATCGGATTTCTCTTCTCGCAGATTTTTTCAAACCTTTCTTCGCTCTGGACCGTCGCATTCGCCCTCATTCTTTCGGCAAACTGGCTCGCGCTTTCGCTTTCCATCCGCGAAATCGTCCGCGAAAAAGGAATTCTCCAGGCTGAATTCCGCAAGGGAGTCCCTATCTTTACGACGATACTTTCCAAAGCGCTGCTTCCGACCCTTGTCGCCTGGCTACAGACACTTATCGTCTATGTTTTTGTTGCTCTTCGCACATCGATATGGCCACCAGTTCCGCTGCTTCTGCTATCGACGATCATCATGGTACTCCCCGCCATTGCCGTAGGACTTACCACCAGCGCTTTCGCCAAAAATTCGGGGCAGGCAAACGCGATGCTTCCCCTGCTAATCATTCCGCAAGTCGCTTTGGCAGGAGCCCTTGTACCGTTTGACCAGATGCTTCCCATCGGAAGAACATTGTCGTACATCATCTGGTCTCGCTACAATCAGGCGAACCTGCTCAACCTCTTTTTAGAACGAAACGACCCCATCAACAACATCGCATCGATACTCGTAATCACATTATGTTTTTATATTGTGGTTGCTGTAAAACTTAACTGTTCCAAGAAAGCAAAATGATCGCACCTCAAAAACCAGAAATCTTCCCGCGTCCATTCAACGAGAACTACGACCTCATCGGCACCCTCGGCAAAGGCGGCATGGGAAATGTCTACAAGGCCAAAGACAAGCGCCTGAATCGAGAGGTGGCGTTCAAGATCCTAGATGCGTCTTCCGATGAAGAGGCCATCAAGCGCTTCTACATGGAAGCCCAGGCCATGAAGGAACTGGACCACCAGAACATCGTCCATGTTTTCGACTTCGGTCAGCAAAACAACCAGCTCTTTATCGCGATGACCTATGTCGAAGGTACAAACCTTGCCGATATTCTGCACAAGAAGGAACAGCTTTCTTTTGAAGCAATTGAAGTCATCATCCGCCAGATTGCCCGCGGACTCCTTTCCGCACACAACAAGGGAATCATCCACCGCGACATCAAGCCTTCGAACATCATGCTCACGCGCGACAACCGCGTGTTCATCATGGATTTCGGCATTTCCTACATCCAGGAAATGGAAAAGGACAGGCTCACGCGCACCGGCATGACCATGGGAACTCCCGAGTACATGTCCCCAGAACAGTGCCACGGCGACAACGTGACCATCCAGACCGACATCTACAGCATGGGTGTCATCCTTTACGAGATGACCTGCGGACGACTCCCCTTCGAAGGAAACCGCCCCGTAGAAATTGCGCTCAAGCACGTGCAGGAACAGCCCCCCGCACCGGAACTTTTCCGCAAGGATATGCCCCCCGGACTTTCGGAGCTCATTCTCAAGTGCCTTAAGAAAAAGCTGAACGAACGCTTCCATGACATGCAGGAATTTTTGGACGCCTGCGACCAGGTGTTTCCTACCGACAAGGTTCGCCAGAACCAGCGTCAGACCATGGGCCACACGCTCCTGCGCCGCCACACGGCATCGATTACCGAAATGGCGAACAAGATTTCGCCGCGCGCCCGCATGCTGCAGAAAAAGCTCACTGCACTTGCCATCTTCATTTTCCCGCTCATTATCATGCTCCTGATTCTCCTGATGCTCACGCACAAGCCCGAAAGCACTCTCAGGGAACTCGAATGGAGCGACGCGCTCGGGAACTACGAGACCAAGGCGCTGGAAGTCGAAGAAAGCGACGGATACCCGCTCAAGAACCTGGGCGACAACGACCTGAAAACGGCATGGCTCTACACGATGCCGCAAAAGCCGCAGAACCCAGTGCTCACGCTCTACTTTGAAGGCAACGCCATCATCACGCATTTCGGCATCGCTGTCGGATACCAGAAGTCTCTGGACGACGCCTTTGGCGACCGCTTCCGCATTTTCAAAAAACCAAAGACCATCACGCTCGAAACAAAGGATGGTTTCAAGCAGAAAGTCAAGCTCGAAAACATTCGCGGAATGCAGTACCCGAGCATTCAGGCGATGGAAACAAGCGAACTGAAGATCTACCTAGACAATGTCTTCGAAGCTGAAAATGACGACTTCGCCATTTCAGAAATTCGTCTGCTCGGCATGGAACTGAACTAGATGAAATCCACCAATCGGCCCAAGGGAAATTTCATCGAGACGCTCGCATCGGCGTACCTGATGCGCGAAGGCTATAGCATTCTCGCAAGGAACTACGCCTACCAAGGCGGTGAACTCGACATCGTAGCCCGTGACAACGATACCGTCGTATTCGTCGAAGTCAAGTCCGTATGGAACAACCAGCAGGGGAACCCCGCCGCACGCGTAAACGCGCAAAAGCAAAAGAAGATCTGGAAAACCGCCTGCCACTTCTTGTCAACGCAAAAGGAAAACGCTCCCAGGGGTTTCGACACGCCCTGCCGATTTGATGTCCTAACGGCAAGAACATACCAGAAACCGCTCCAGTTTATCCACTACAAGAACGCCTTCGAAGGAAACCAGGTGATACCGCAAGTGTGAGACATGGAGTGTGAGAAGATTAATTACACATCACACATTCCACATTACTCATTGCACACTACTCTACTTCGTCGAGCGTGACTACCGGAATGTCCGTCATGTCGCGGAATTTGGGAGATTCGCTCAAGATGCAGTCTGCACCGAAGATATAGGCCGTAGCAAGACGCAGGGACTCCTCGGTCGTAAGCCCCCTCGCCGCAAGTTCAGCAGCCTTCACGGCGACTTCTCCTGTCACCTCGCAGGACTTCACATTGCGGGAATGTTCAAAGAATTCACGGTACTGACGTGCAAGGACGCCTTCCTTTGCCGCATAGGCCCTACGCGAAATTTCGAACAGAGTCACACTCGAAACGAGGAGCGTGACATTGTTCTCGTAGGCGTAGTCAAGCACCGACGAAACGACCGGATAGTAATCCGGGTTCATCTGCAAAAGGGAAACTATCGTCCCCGTATCTAGGAAAAGTACCCGTGACTTTTCGAGCGACCTATTCATAAATTTCCATGTAGGCGGTATCTTCGCGCATGCCGGCGCGAACCATCTTGAACCGTTCCGCCTGCGGATAGAAATACCAAATCATCCACTCGCCTGCCATGTCGGTACGCTTGGTCTTGATGGCAATGGGTTTTTCGCCGTTGAAGAAGTCACGCTTGTGCGGAATCACATGTTCGAACGGACGATAGGTATGCACGGTTTCGCCCGCGGAGCGTTCGATAAAACCGTTGCCGCCCTTGCTCCAGGTGATAGTCACCGTGCCGTTGTCGTCCTTCACCTTTTCGCAGCTGTCAAAGCCACTGCCGCACCAGAGGTACTTCTTGTACTTGAAGCTCTGTTCGGGCATGTTGAAGGTATCCACCACGCGGCGATTGCCCTTGTAGTTGTTGTATTCGCCTTCAAGCTTGTAGCTACCCGCATTGTATTCGGAGCATCCCCTCTGGGCCACCTTCACCTTGCGGTCTGCCACGGCGATGTCCACCGTACAGCCATCTTCGGTATAAGTTAAACGAGCATGGCCATTGGCTTCGCGGAGTTCCACATTGCTCGCTTCCAGTTCGGCTCGATTGCCAAAAGGTCCGTTCTGGATTGTAAAGGAGAAATAGCGCGGGTTCGTGGGAGACTTCTTGAGAACGACGCTTCCCGTAGAAGAGGCATACTCGCCACTCAGGTCCATGGACGCCTGCTTAAAGCGTGCGAGGTCGGAGCGCTTGACCCAGACTTCGCCCATCTTGCAGTGAATGGGAACAAAACGGGGCGGCTCCTTGGGTTCAACCTTTTCCCAGGTAACGATGCGGCGCTTCCGCATCTTGGTCTTGGGGTTGCCCTTCTTGTCCCTTTTGACATTGCCCTTGCGGTCCTTTACTTCGACCCTTTCCTTAACAACCGTAACCTTCTTGACTGAATCCATCGGCAGGGGCAGTTCGCGGATCTGGTCCGTAAACACAAGCGTTCCCACAGGCGTGTTTTCATCTATTCCGCTTGCGGTCTTTCGATAGACATTCAATGTTTCCTGAGCAAATGTCAAAGAGCTGAAAACGGCAACAAAAAAGAGAGTAGTAAGGATTTTTTTCAAAATGCACCTCATTGTGGGTGTAAAGTTAATTATTTATATGTAATTTGAATGTAAAAAGAGCTAGACAAAGCATTTTTTTACTAAAATTTGTGATGTGGAATAAATAAAGGAGTTTCCTACCATGAAGAAAATGTTTATCGCATCCTGCATCATGGCCGCAGCCGTTTTCGCAGCCCCTGAAGCAGCCCCCGCAACAGCTCCTGCTGCAGCAGAACAGCCCGCCGCCCCGGCCGCTCAGGCCGCAGAAGCCGCTCCTGCAGCCCAGGCTACCGAAGCCGCCCCCGCCGAACAGGCCAAGGCAGCCGAAGCCCCTGTTGCAGAAGAGGCAAAGGCTGAACCGGTTGCAGAACCTGCTAAGGAAGAAGCCGCACCGCAGGCCGTTGAAGCAGCCGAAGTCCCTGCCACCGAAGCTGCTCCTGCAAAAGAACAGGTAGCCGCAGCCGAAGAAGCTAAGGCAGAAGAAGTTGCTGCCGCAGAACCGGTCGCCAAGCCCAAGAAGAAAAAGCGCAAAAAGAAAAAGATGATTGAAAACGCCGTGATGTCGGTGAACCAGATCGACTTCGACATCAACGCCGACTTCGAACTCGAAGCAGGCAAGGTCCTTTGGACTAGCGAAGACGATGAAATGGGCGACAACCTCGAAACGTGGAGCGGCGAAGCTAACTTTGCCGTGCTCGCCGAAGCCGAAGACTTCAAGGGCAAGATCGGTGTAGCGTTCTACCCGGGCGATCTAAAGCCCGCCGATGACAACGTTGACAAGAAGGTGAAGAAGGAACAGCTCCGCGACGGCACCCGCCAGTACAGCGACGACTACTTCTCCCTGGACGAAGCATGGGCCATGCAGGAAACCGACCTGTTCACATTCAAGGTCGGTCGCTGGGACAACACCGACAAGAGCGGTGACTACTTCGGCGGCTACATCGATGGTTACCTTGCAGGATTCCTTTCCACGCAGGCTTCTGAAAACCAGTTGATGTTCGGTTTCACTCCGTCCGATAACATGGCCGGCTACATCTCCCTTATCAGCAAGTCCGAGAACTTGGACAAGGGCGACATCCGCGCCGCATTCAACTTCCATGACCTCGCCGGCATTTCAGCCCTGAAGGTGCAGCTCGCCTACCGCAGCAACCTGTTCGACGCCGTCTACGATGCCGACGCCGACATCAAGCACAACGCCTCCCTCAAGGCAAACCTGCCCATCGTGAGCAACATCGTTGACATCTTCGCCGAAGCAGCCCTGATGGACATGTCCGACGATCTCGTCATCCCCGTGACCGGTGGCTTCGCCTTCTACACCCCGGTGGTCGACAGGATTCTGGTCGAAGCTGAATACGTTGGCGACCGTCACAAGCACAAGGACTTCTGGGGAATGTCTAGCAAGCCCAAGCACGTGAAAGACGTCCTTGCAGCCCTTTACCTCGAAAAGGCCTTCACCAGCCGCTTCAGCCTGTCCGCAGGTCTGCATAGCTACGGCTGCACCAAGGACTACATGATTTCGGGTAACCTGGTCGGCAGAATTAATTAACCGCTCGCGCCAAATCGTACTTGTACGTACCCCGAGCGTTCGCTCTCACAACCACGTCTCGTTAATACGAGGCGTTTGTTGTTCACGAAATTAACCGCCCGCGCCCAATCGTACTAGTTTCTGGAGAATGATACAGAAAAGCCCCGCGGATTCCGCGGGACTTTTCTCTATTCTGTTCAATTCCGAATTCCTAAACACCTTTGCGGTCAAGGTCCAGCAAAAGCGACTGCAGGGAATCTTCGACGCTTGCACGGAAATCGCCCGAACCGAGACTGCAGGATGCAACCACTTCAGCACCCTTGGTGATACGGATTACAGTAAAGCCACCTTCAACACTAAAAGAAACGCCAAGACCCTTGTTCAAGGCTTTTTCCAGAAGATCGCGCATAAAAGACTCCTTTTTGGATACAAAAGATAATGATACCCCTAAATTACGCTTTTTTTCTTCAAAAAACAATACCTTTTTTGCATTTATCCATATAAAAGCACATTTTTCTTGGTTATATTGGGGCTAATGCTCGATTTTCACCTTCATTTGGCCAGGCTTCCACAGCCAGAACAGCTTGCCAAGGCTCTTTGGGAACGAGGCTGCCACTTTGTAGCCATCGCCTGCGAACCCTGGGAATGGGAAATCCTAGAAAAGATTCCCCTAGCACAGGACACCAAGGCCTTTGGAATCCACCCGATGATTGCAACGCAGGTTTCTGAAAAAGACTGGGACAGATTATGCGAGCTAATCGAGAAAAATCCAAACGCTGCCGTCGGCGAATGCGGAATCGACAAGCGCTATGAAGGCTACGGGACTCCAGACTTACAGGAAAAAGTGTTCCAGCGACAGGTGGAACTCGCACGCGATTTTAACAGAAACCTGCAAATCCACTGTGTCGGGAACTACGGGCTCATCGTGAAGATTCTGAAGGACTGCGACTACCCTAGCGTGGGCGCAACCGCCCATCCCGTTTTCCACCGATTCGGTGGAGATATTTCAACCGTTCGCACCGCGCAAAGCCTGAACCCGATCTTTTCTCTGCATGCAGATTCGTTTCGCAAGAAGTCTACCGCAGCAGCCATCAAGCAAATTCCAACGGAACAAATCCGATTCGAGACCGATGCCGATGAAAGTTTTTTTGCACAGGAAGCATCCGCAGCAAAAAATGGGGACGGAAAGCTGATAGAAACAATCACGGATAGGCTGATTGCGCAGCTACAAGCGGTCAAGACCGCCTACGACTCAAAGATCTGAGCGTTCTTTGGCTGCTGCACCGTGAAATCCGCCTTGATGACTGCAAAGGCGCGGAATTCCTTCAGGCTCTTTTCGGCAAGTTCAATCGCATTTCCCTTACCAAGTTCGATTACCACCTGCAGGGGCGAGCCGCCCATGATTCGCATCGGGAACAGCGTATTCGCATACATCTCGCTGATGATGCGCGGATCGGGCGGCGGAAATTCCACAAAGGTCGCTGCAAGCATTCCCTTGCGCTGCACAAGCCCTTGAATGCGGAGCCGCCCCGCAAGGAGTCCAATTTCGGTAACGGCGAGGAGCATCTTTGCCGGCGCTGGGACAGGGCCGAAGCGGTCTTCCAATTCTTGAGCAATCGGCTCAATCTCATCGGTGCGAGAAACGCGCGCGATTCGCTGGTACATCGAAATACGCGTAAGGCCATCTACGATATAGTCTTCAGGGAGGTAGGCATCCACGCCAAGTTCCACGCGGGTCTGGATGGGCTTTTCGGCTGTACCGCCGCGAAGCATGTCCACCGCCTCGCGCACCAGGCGCACATAGGTTTCAAAGCCGACTTCGGCGATAAAGCCGTGCTGTTCCTGGCCAAGCAGATTGCCCGCCCCGCGGATTTCCAGGTCACGCATGGCAAGCTGGTAACCGCTGCCCAAGTCTGTAAACTGTTCGAGCGCCTTCAAGCGCCGCATCGATTCCGGAGAAATCTGCTCCGAAGGAATAACCAGGAAGGCCTTCGCCAGCACGCTGCTGCGACCCACGCGACCGCGCATCTGGTAAAGCTGGCTTATACCAAAGTGATGTGCGTTCATGATGATGATCGTATTGGCATTCGGAACATCGAGACCAGACTCGATGATGCTTGTGCTGACAAGGACATCGAACTTTCGGGAAAGGAAAGCTTCCATTGCATTTTCCAAGTCGCGGTCGTTCATCTGGCCATGCGCCACACAAATCGCCGCATCGGGAACCATGGCCGCTATTTCATCGGCGAGCGTAGAGATGGTTTGAACCCGATCGTTCACAATAAACACCTGGCCGCCACGGGCAAGTTCGTCGAGAATGGCCTGCTTGATGACAGCATCATCGCGCTTCATCAGCTTGGTCTCGACAGGCAGGCGGTTCACCGGCGGCGTATTGATCAGCGAAATATCGCGCACGCCCGTCATGCTCAAATGCAGCGACCTAGGAATCGGCGTAGCGCTCATGCTCAAGGTATCCACGGAAAGCCTAAGTTCGCGCAGTTTTTCCTTCTGCTTCACGCCAAATTTCTGTTCTTCATCGATAATCAGAAGCCCCAGGTCCTTGAACTGATTCTTTTCGGAAAGCAAGCTGTGCGTTCCAATAAGAATGTCCACCTTGCCTTCGCTCACCTGCTTAAATATTTCCTTCTTTTCCTTCGCGCTCTTGTAGCGGTTCACAAGTGCTATATTCACGGCAAAGCCAGCAAAGCGGTCCATGAAGTTTTCGTAATGCTGTGCCGCAAGAATCGTCGTCGGGACTAAAAGCACCACCTGTTTCTTGCTCACCACGCACTTGAAGGCAGCGCGCATCGCAACTTCGGTCTTTCCAAAACCCACGTCGCCGCAAATCAGGCGGTCCATCGGGCGGCGGCTTTCCATGTCGCGCTTGATGTCTGCAGTCGCCTGCACCTGGTCGGGGGTGGGCTCGTATTCAAAGGCGTCCTCAAATTCTTTCTGCAGCTTGCCGTCGGGCGGGAACTCGAAACCTTCGATAAGTTCGCGCTTTGCGTATAGTTCCACCAGTTCGCGAGCAATCTGGATAACCTTTTTCTTGACGCGTTCCTTGAGATTTTCCCAGCTCTTACTTCCGAGACGGTCGAGCTTCGGCTCAGTTTCCTGCTGATCGAGACGCTCTATCTTCTGGAGATCGGCCACAGGGAACTTGAGACGGTCGCCGCCAGCATATTCAAGCAGCGCACAGTCGACCATGCCGCCGTTCACATTCACGCGGACAAGTCCCAGATATTTACCGATACCGTGATCTTCATGCGACACGAAGTCGCCTCGGTTCAGCGATTCAATCAGGAGAGCCCCCGAAACAGATCCAGAAATTTTTCGTTTTCGGGTTTTATTTGAATGGCGGTTGAAGATGCGCGTCTCGGTAAGGAAGGCCACGCGATCGTCTTCGAGCCAAAAGCCTTCGGTCATGTTGCCGATGATGTAATCCTCGATGGGTAAGTCGTCGAGCAATTGCCTGATGCGGTTCAACGCACCAGTAGTTGGTGCAACCACATACACTATGCCTCCACGGGCCGTGAAATCCTCGATTTCCTTCGCCACGGCATCGGTTCCATTCGAGGAAAACGCCTGAGGCTTGCACTGCAACTCGTGCCAGCAGCCATCATCGACCTTGACCCGCGTGAGGTCCATTGAGGTTCTCCCCACGAATTTGCGCGAAAGTTCGCCCATCTTGAACCAGATCCGCACCGGTTCCACTGCTTCGCCATCGGACAGCCTTACATTCTGGAAGGCCGCTTCGTAATTGGCATAAAGCTTCGAAGCCGTCTCCGACAAAGCAGACAATTCCTCAAACACCAGCGACGCATTCGGCAAATAGTCCAAGAGGCTCCATTCGAGCTTCTGGTAATGCGCACGGTGCCACCAGAGTCCTGACAAGTCATCGTTCAAACGAGCCACTTCACGCTCTGGAACGGTAAACTCCCCCATCGGGTAAAGCTGTACAGAATTCATCGTTCCCACGGAACGCTGCGTAAAAATGTCGAAGCTGCGGATAGACTCGATTTCATCCCCAAAAAACTCGATGCGGATCGGATGCGGGTACAGAAGACAGTTCACATCGACTATGCAGCCGCGAATGGAGAACTCCCCCACACCCGACACGACGGGCTGCTCCACAAAGCCATGGTCCAAGAACCAAGGACGAAGCGACGACGGTTCCAATACATCGCCCACCTTGAGCGTGCGACATTCGTGCAGCACAGAATGGGGCTCGGGGAGCCGCATCAGGAACGAATCCAGCGGGCATATCGTGATGAACGGATTTGCTCCTTCCATGTCCCTAAAGAACTTGAGACGCTCTTCGAGGACACCCTCAAACGGGACCTTCTTTTCGTAGGGTTTAAGCCCAATTGCCGGGAAAAAGCGCACAAAGGATTCGCCCAGCAGACCTTCCAGGTTTTCCACCCAGGTTTCTGCACTCTTGTAATCGCGGGAAACTACGAGAATCGGGTTCGGCTTTTTAAGGAAACGGGCGGCAACCATCATGGCTGCAGCAGGTACGGTAGCCCCATTTATATGTATGGCCTCCCCTTCAGCCTTGCTGAAAAGGTTGAGCGACTCGGCGCGCGCAAACGTAATAAATTCTGAAAGGGATTCTACCATTGAGGCGAAAGATAGAAAAATTGCAATTTAATTCATATTTTACTATATTTGAAGTAACACGATCCCTACGGGGGTGCTCTGGTTTGCCAAAATTCCTGCTACTCGCAGTAATTTTGCCCTACGGGCCTTTCGCACACAAAGTGTGCTCAAGGGCCTAAATGCTCGCCTACTCGCATTTAGTCGACGAGTCTCAACCAGATCACTCCCTGTAAACAGGGGGTGCTTTCTGCTCTTCGAGCAGAATCACTCCGGCTCGGTCATGCCGGCAAGCAAGCTTGCCGTCGCGACACTCACCGGGGGTGCTTTGGTTTCGACAGGGTTACCGAAGTGTTAGTTGCAAGCCGAGGTCTCAGACGAGGGCACTCGTAAAAAAGTCTGAAAAAAAATAAGTGCTGACGAAAACTACGCACTCGCTGCCTAATTAGCGGCAACGCCGGGCCTCATTCCGCTC
>NZ_JAZSAF010000027.1:0-2502 GCF_045601785.1 Fibrobacter sp. | reverse complement strand
GATCGGAGAAACGCTGAAGGCATCTAAGCGTGAAGCCGTTCCCAAGATCAGGTCTCGCGGGGGCAACCCCATGTAGGGCCGTCGTAGACTACGACGTCGATAGGCCGCAGGTGTGAGCGTGGCGACACGTTGAGCCGAGCGGTACTAATAGCCCGGTAGAGCTTTTCCCTTCTTTTCAACGATCCGGTTCGACACGCGTTGCGTGGGCAGCCCGGACCCGCCAGGCTTCAGGACCTGTGCAGGACACTTTTTCGACAACACGTTGTCGCCTATGACATTGTTTCAGCGGTTACCGAGAGGGGGTCATACCCGTTCCCTTTCCGAACACGGAAGTCAAGCCCCTCATCGCCGATGGTACCTGGCCCACGGGCCCGGGAGAGTAGGTCGCCGCTGGATTCACGCCCCCCAGAAGGTAAACCTTCCAGGGGGCTTTTTTTATATACCGCTCGCGCTATCAAATAGCGTTTTAACCAGAAATACATTTTTTAAGACCTGATTTCATGAAATTCGGGCTGAGAGCATTTGCTGAAGTGCTTGCGCACATTCTGCAAAGTGTATTCAAAGCGTATTCAATTTTATGGTAAATGTAGAATTATTTTAAAAATGTGATTTTATATAAAAAAATAGCCTTATTTGTATTAAAAATGTTGACGCTGTAGGAATTCGTGTGTAGATTTGGTATTATGGATTCCATATTGCAATATCAGGACTTTAGGCGTTTTTTGCAGGATTTTTACGATTGGAAAAAGCGAACATCTGCCTTCTCTTGGCGCATTTATTCGAAAATGGGGGGATTCACATCACCTGTATTCATGAAGCAGGTATGCGAAGGCAAGGCAAATCTCGGAAAAAAGGCTGCCATCAAGGTAGCAGACGCCTTTGGATTTGTCGGTGGCGAGCGCGACTACTTCTTCAACATGGTTCAGTATGCGCAGGCAAAAACCGACGAGAAGAAGCATTTTGCATACGTAGAGATGCAATCCATTTTGCGGGCGAACAAAGTCCATCACATCGGTGCAGAAACTTTCAGGTATTATGATTCCTGGATACATCCCGTCGTGCGTGAGCTGGCACCATCCATGCCAGGGGCGATGCCCAAGGAGATTGCAAAAAAATGCATTCACGATGTCTCTGCCACACAGGTGAAGGAGTCCATTGATTTCCAGGTCAATGCAGGAATTCTCCAAAAGACCGGAGACGCAACCTACAAGCAAACAGATAAATTGCTGGCTGGCGATACCCAGGCCATTTCGCTGGCAGTTCGTTCGATGAACAAGCAAATGGCGGATTTTGCAGTAGATGCAATAGACCGTTTCTCTGCAGATGAGCGATTCATTTCAGGAATCACCATGGGTGTCTCGAATGATGCCTACGGCAAGATTGTGGAAGTCTTGCGCAAATGCCGCGAGCAGGTTCAAGACATCATTCTGAACGATAGCAAGACAGAACAGGTGCTCCGGCTGAACCTGCAACTTTTCCCGTTGACTCAAAAGATCGAGGGAAACGAAAATGAAAAATAAGATGTTTGGAAAATATTTTGCTTCTATAGTGATGTGCGCATTGGCGTGGGCTGTCGTTGGCTGTTCAGAACCTTCTACTGCGGGTGGAACCGTAGACGGTAATTCGGTGGCAGATTTTTCTGCAGATGAAAAGGCTATTCTGGAGCACCAAGTAGACTCTACAAAGGCATTCGCCGATGCAGAAAATGCAGCTATAGGTGACCATGCGTTCGATTCGACTGTTTACTGGTTTGAAATTTATTTCAAGGGAAAACGGGAAAACTATTTCGCTTACGAACAGGAGAATCCCTACTCTTATTGCTATGTCAATGTATATCCATCAGAATATGGAGTGCAGACGATAGGATATGGGTCTATGTTAAATGGAATAGCGGGTTATATTCGGACATTCTTCCTTACGGCCGGTGACGAAGGTGTCGTTTATCACGAAAAACTAGACGGATACTACTATGATGAGTATTCTTGCGAAAAAGACTATGCCGATTTTGAGAAGAGCTGCAATGCCGAAGGCCGGACTCTGTTCCGCCACCTGGTAAGATGTCAAGACTCCCCAACATTGCATTTGACTTGCTCGTATTCTGAAGAACATTTAACGGAAAGTCCTGAAGCGATTTTGGAACACTATGCAGAAAAAATGAAAAACTGGTGCTTGGAGAACAGGTAGAGTTTAATCACTTCAAACTAAGAGAGAATAATGTTAAAAAAAATCGTATTAATTCTAATTTTTTTCTTTGCGTTAGGAGCTTTTGCCGAAGACTGGGATGGCTCAACTTCAAAGCCGTCATCAAAGAAAATTGACGGTGTTGAATATTACGTTATCACAAGCCCGAGTGAACTGGCGTGGTTTGCTTACCAGGTGAACAACAAGAGTGCCAGCAAGATAAACGCCGTACTGGGCAACGATATCCATTTCATGGACGACGACTCTACGACCAGCACGGTACCATGGACCGCAATCGGATTTGCAGATTCAACCGTTTTC
>NZ_JAZSAF010000026.1:0-65488 GCF_045601785.1 Fibrobacter sp. | reverse complement strand
GTCGTCCTTGTCGAAGTCGGTGCCGAAGGCTTGCCGGTAGCTCGATTCCAGCGCCTCTCCGGGGGTGCAGTTTTCCCTGAACAGGACCATGCCGCTGTCCAGGCATTCCATGTCAAGCTCGCCGTCGGTGTCGATGCATTCGGGCCGGAACGTGGACCATAGGCAATAGTCGGTGAACCCTTCCCGGATGTCTTCTTCGAGCAGGTTGTCGCCGGTGCCCGCCTGGACTTTCAGGAACACCTTCGCACTCTTGACCCATGCGAGTATCGCGCCGCCGAACGTGTCGTTTTCCATAGAGCCTCCGCCCCGAAAGATAGATAATGCTAGTGACAGAAAATGACATGGCAATTATGGCGAATTTGGCCACAATTAATTTTCGGGAAATCTCTTGACAGGGGCCGCGCGATGATGTATATTTAGTGAACAAATGTTCTAGTGCTCAAAAATTCAAATAGGGCGGTTTCACTCGCGCTAACGAATAATCAGGAGGATAGAATGGCACAAATTAATGTTCAAAACACCAAAATAACTGTTTTGGATATAGACAACAAGGATTACATTTGTCTTACGGATATGGCTGGTGCCAAGGAAAATGATGTTCGCGCGGCCGATGTTATAAAGAATTGGCTTCGCAATCGTTATACATTGGAATTTTTAGGTACTTGGGAAACTATTCACAATCCTGGTTTTAAAGTGGTCGAATTTGACCACTTTAGGAAGGAGGCCGGATTGCCCTCATTCGTGCTGAGTTGTAGTGAATGGATTGAGAAAACGAATGCCATTGGCATAGTCGTAAAGAAAGGGCGTTATGGCGGCACTTACGCCCATAAGGACATCGCTTTTGAATTTGGCTCGGCAATAAGTGTATCGTTTAAGTTGTATCTTATTGAGGAATTCCAGCGGCTTAAAGAAGAAGAGCAAAAACAAATTGGATGGAGCGCTAAACGGGAACTGGCGAAAATCAATTATCGCATACATACCGACGCTATCAAGCAGAATCTAATTCCTCCAAAGCTCACTGCACTGCAGAAATCTTTCGTGTATGCTGATGAAGCAGATATGCTCAATGTTGCAATGTTCGGAAAGACTGCCAAGGAATGGCGTGATGAAAACCCCTTGCTGAAAGGTAATATTCGCGATTACGCTTCAATTAACCAGATAATTTGCCTTTCTAATATGGAAAACCTGAATGCCGTTTTTATAAACGACTACCTCTCTCAATCTGAACGCTTGGAAAAATTGAACAAAATAGCTATTCAACAAATGACAGTCCTTGAGAATGTTGACGGACGGAAGCTGTTGATTGAGAGTAAAAAATAAAAAAGCTATGCGAGGCCGAAATAAAGGCGGCAAGAGCAGCCCGAAAAAAATGATCACCCCCCAAACCCGTCCAAAACCTTGTACAGCAGGGTGTAAAGCGTCTTGGCTTCGGACTCGGAGAGGTTCACGCAGCTGGTCATGGACTTGGGGACGCTCGCGGCCTTGCGCTTGAGCGATTCGCCTTCGGCGGTGAGGCTTACCGAGAGGCAGCGCTCGTCGCTTTGTTCGCGGGTGCGCTGGATGTAGCCCTTTGCCTCGAGCTTTTTCAGGAGCGGGGTGAGCGTGCCGGAATCGAGGAACAGTTTTTTGCCGAGTTCCGAGACGTTGCACTTCTTTTCTTCCCACAGCACGAGCATCACGATGTACTGCGTGTACGTGAGATCGAGCGGCTCCAGGTACGGGGCGTAACGACGCGTGATTTCCTTGGACGCGGCATACAGCGGGAAGCACAGCTGGTTTTCGAGTTTTAGCTGGGGGCAGTTCACGGTAGCTCCTAGAGCAGCTTCTCGACGCAGGCGCGCACATCGTCCATGTCGGCGGTGGGTTCGAAGCGCGCGACCACGTTGCCTTCGCGGTCCACCACGAACTTGGTGAAGTTCCACTTGATGTCGGGATTTTTCTTGTAGTCCTTGTCGATGCTCTTGAGGAGCACGGCCATGGCGGCAGCTTTCACGCCAAAGCCGAATCCTTCGAAACCCTTCTGCGATTTCAGGTAGGTGTAGAGCGGCAGCTCGCCGGGGCCATTCACGTCGGACTTTTTCATCTGCGGGAATTCGGTGCCGTAGTTGAGCGTGCAGAATTCGTGGATTTCGTCGTCGGTGCCGGGAGTCTGGCCCTTGAACTGGTTGCAGGGAATGTCAATGACTTCGAAGCCCTTGTCGTGGAAATCGGAATACATCTGTTCGATGGGCTTGTAGTGCGGGGTGAAGCCGCAACCTGTCGCCGTATTCACGATGAGCATCACCTTGCCCTTGAAGTTTGCAAGCGGGACCTGGTTGCCCTTGCCGTCGGTGAGGGTGAAATCGTAGATGGTTGCCATAATGAGCCTCCGTTTTTTGCAAGTGTCGGCGTTTTATTGGTTTATTGATTTTCGCCGTGTTTAGTTGTATACAATTCAATTTTATAAAATTTAATGTCAAAAGTCAATAGGGTTAAGCAAAAAATATGCTTTGTCGGTCATTTTTACGCAAATTTAGGCAAGGACATTCCATTTCTTTATATATTTATCCGCGTTATGAAGAAAACAACACTTGCCATTTCTCTTTCGGCAGCGGCCCTGCTGGCCGGATGCGCCCAGGGGCTCCAGCCGAACGACCCCGACGTTTACAAGAACAAGACGGGCATTATCGGTGTATTCCGCCAGTCCGCTTTTTACTGCGAAAACGTGATGCCGCAGTACATTACGCTCGGCGCCCAGAAAATCATTGTCAAGCCGGGTTGGAGCAACGAACAGGACAACCTGTTCATCAGCGAAATGCAGCCGGGCATCGCCCCGCTCTACAGCTACGAATACAGCTGCGGCGACGAAGAAACCAAGCTCAAGCTCGACACCGCCGACAACGGCAAGAAGCCTTTCCCCTACGCGGTGAAGATTCCGGACAAGGGATTCTGCAAGGTGGTCATCTCGTTCCTCGAAAACGACAACCTGTTCTCGCACAACGACCCGCTGCTCAAGGAGCATTTCGACAAGACCGCGGTCGCCGCCGGCTACCCCAACATCCCCTACTGCGACATCATCGACACCAAGGGAAGCTCGGTCACCTTCATGGACCGCGACTCGCTTTACCGCGAACAGTACGCCGCGGCAGTCAAGAGCGCGAAGAGCCTGACAGCCGACGACATCTACCCGCTAATCTCGATCGACGGAAGCTCCGACATGGCGCAGCTCAGTGGCGACAACTCGCAGGTGGTGCTTGTCACGTGGCACAACAACCCCGACGCATTCAAGGACGGCGAGACCATCTCGCACACCGAAAATGTCATCTGGGCCTTCACTGACAAGGAATTCATCAAGTGGTTCCGCGAAAACCACACGAAGGTGGACAACTGGGACATGCGACTCAGGCAGCTCATCGGCATGTCGCCGGAATCCAACAACAACTACTTCACCGTGTTCTGGGCGAACGTCTCCGACGTGTTCCGCCCCGCCTACTACCCCGAAATCAACAGCGGCCTCATGAACACCACATTCTCGAACTCGTTCGAGGAAGACACTAGCGAAAACGCAATGTGGTTCAAGAACTGGTTTGACAAGACGAGCTCCACGGCCTACTCCAAGGACGGCGGACGCCCATGGACCAGGCTCGGCTACACCTACGACTGGGGCAATCCGAGCAGCAAGTACGGCCTGTCGGAATTCATCGTGAAGGAAGGCGCCCCGATCGAAGTCAAGTTCACCCGCAAGACCAAGGCGTTCCTGACCTGGATCAAGGACAGGGCGCAGTAACCACCTTCCAGAGCCGCTGACCGGCGGCCTTGTATTTGCGTTCGAAGGCGGTCTCCGGATTTTCGGGAATGAATTCGCTGCAGTCCGCAGATAACTTTAGCGAAAGGGAGTCGCCCGCGATGCAGGCGGCTTCTTTAAATTCGCGGGCATAGATTTCCCAGTTGGTGCGAAGTTCCGTGGATCCGCTCAGGCGAAGCAGCGTCGGAAAAATCGGATGCAGGTGGAATCGCCTGGTCGCCTCGCTTTCCTTGGGCCAAGGGTTCGGATAGTAGAGCGCATGGTGCAGCACATGCCACTCCCCCGCAGTCACCTTTTCTAGCGCAAGCTTCCAGAAATCGAGAAGTTCTGCGCGGACCCAGAAGGCGTTCGTAGGAATATCGCTCGAAGTAGCGCAACCGTCCGCCGAAACTTCGAGCTGTCGCTCGTTGCCGGCCTTCGAGAGCCGCACCACCGACTTGTCGATGCCGATCACCGGAACATCCGGGAACTTTCGCGCGAGGTGGATGGTACTTTCGCCGGTACCGCAGCCCGAATCGAGAACGAGTTCGGCGCAGTTTGCAGCAAAGTCGCCTACGCCTCGCGCAGCGTAGAAGTCGCGCACGAACCCGCAGGTTTTCTCAAAAGCTTCGCGCGTGTGATCTGCGACCGGTCGCAAAAAAGAGGTCGTCGCATACTTGCGAACCACCTCTTCCAAATTCTTGTAGATGTCTTCTTGGTTTGATTTTACCGAATGAACTACGTTACCATTGGATTGCTTCGTCACTCCGTTCCTCGCAATGACGTATAACTATTTCTCCCAAATGGAGAGGCGGTCGCCACCGATGAGTTCGATGTCGTCGAGCCAGATTTCGACTACGCTGTCTTGAGCAGACTGCTTGAAGTCCCAGTTGAGCTGGTTCACGCAGGTGTAAGAATACTGCTCATCCAAAATATCTGCAAGCGGAATGCTTACGCGTTCCCAATCTTCGGACATTCCGTGTTCATACTTCGCGATCTTCTGTTTTTCCAGAGGCTGGTTCGCATCGACAGCCGCAAAGACCACCGAGCCAACCCCCTTAATGCGGAACGCCACGGAATCCACAGAGGAGATGTCGTTGCAAAGCGACTTGTCGCTCTTGCCGAGTTCAACGCCAATGGTCGCCCACGGCCAATAAGCCACCCCAAGAGAATCCTTGTAGACGCCCCCTATTTCTGCCGCCACGTGGGCCACAATGTTTCCGTCGATATTTTCGAGCGTAAACAGGTGGTTCTTTTCGACAACATATTTCGGATCCACATTTTCTTCGGAAAAACTGAAGAACCACCAGCCGCCATCGTAGGTGCGGGCGGGCATAAAACGGTTCTGGTAGTTAGAATCCTGGAAGTCGTCAAGCAGGAGCGCGCGGCTTTCTTCGGCAAACGTGCTGGACGTGGACTTTTCACCCGCGACCACCTTCAGGTAGGTGCTGCTGGTATCGACATCCTTTGCGTCGGGAATAAACACCAAGCTCAGGGCGCCTTCGGGGAGCGAATCCAGCGAGAAGTCTCCCTTCTCGACCTTGGCGGAATGTTCCATGCCGCGGACCTTGACCGTTCCGTTGAGCGACTTGTCGCCCACGCTGCCAGAAACCGCAGCCATTTTCTTGAGTTTGTCCTTGCCCAAGTCGACGCCTGCGCCTTCGACCTTCACCTGCATCTGCAGGGCCTCGCCTTCGAGCCTTGCTTCGAGCGTGTAGTCGCCATCGGCAACACCCTCGATTACCACGTTGCCTTCCTTGTCGGCCTCGGCTTCAAAGGCGCCGGAACCGTCCAGGCTCTCGCTATCCATCAGACGCACCCTCGCAAGGGCCGCAGGGGAAGCGTCTGCCGTCAAAATCTGCGCCGTAATGGCGTTGCCAGCTTCGGTGCCGCTAGGGCCGCCGCCAGCCGTCTTTGTTTCACCACATGCCGAAAGGCCCAGTTCCAAAGAAAGAGACAGGGCTGCGACAGAGACAGTCTTTGCCGCGCGGGCAATATCAAAAGGTTCGCGTAGCACACCCCAAAAATACAAAAAATCAAAAGCCTTGTGCATCACGCCCCCCTATTTTGCGGACCGGCTCCGGTATCGGGATCGTCCACCTTGTCGGACAAGGGGAACATGGCAATATTCAAGGCGTACACGCGGTCGGCGCGTTCGCTCTTGCGTGCAAACTGCAGAAGGCCACGGCGGAATTCTTCGATGCGGTGGCGGATTTCGGGCAAGTCGTCTTCGTCGGCGGTAAACACGACCGACGAGATGTCGCGCTCTTCGGGTTTATGGCGGTCGATCGACTCCTGCGCAAGTTCAAGCGTATGCCTGTGGAAGTCGCGAACCGCCTGACTCTTGACCTCGCCGCCGGTACTGATAATCTGGTCGGTAATGTTCCAGCCGCCATTACCGTCGGGAACGACAAGCCCCAGCTGCTTCAAAATGCCAAGCGCCGAGCGGGCCTCGTCCTGCGAAATGGCGGGGCTCAGGCTCTTGCCGAGCTTGCCGATGTCGCTCGTGTCCTTGGTGATGCCGATGAGGGCGCGGAGGGCGGCACAGGCCCAGCTGCCAAAGTACGAAAGCTCCGGTGCAGAAAGCACACGAGTTTCCATGGAGCGCAGCTCCATGAGGCGGTAGTAAAGTTCCGAAAGGGCCTGCTTCGCCTTGGTCTTGTTGAAGCGGTACAAAGTCTTGAAGTATTCGGCGCGGCGGTCGTCCAGGCCGCAAAGGCGAATGAACGCAGGGAGCGTTCCCTCGTTCAGGTGGCCCTCTTTCTGGAATACGCGGACAAGCCAGGCCGGGTCCACGCCGGTTTTCTGGCCAAGGTAGCGGTACGAGGTGAAGGGGTTGTCTTTCTTAGTTTCGACAAACCAATCCTTCAAGAACTCACGATATTCCAAATAGTCTAATACTTCGGGCATGTCTATAATTTACCCAAATTAAGATAGAAAATGTTTACATATTACAAAATGCTGACGATTTCCGTTGCATTTTTTACAACAGCAATTCTCAACACCCCATAAGTCGAAAATTCACCGAAAAACGGATTTTTCGACGAATTTCGTCAAATTTCGCGTTTTTGGGGATACTTACAACTCAATGCCCGTGTCGCGCCTAATCACCGTCTCGCAAGCCGCCTTGAAGGTTTCCTCGGTCGCAACGATGGTCAGGGACTGCTTCTTGGTGCGGGTAATCCCCGTATAGAGGATCTGCCTGTTCAACAGCGGATGCCCCTTGCGCGTCGGCAGGAACATCATGATATTCGGGTAACCCGAGCCCTGCGACTTGTGAATGGTTATCGCAAAAGCAGTCTCAATGGCGTCGCTCGGCAACATTGACAACGGGTAGAACACAAAGTCCCCCTTCCGCTTCAGCATCAGCATCGGATTGTTCCTACAATTGACCACAATCCCCGAATCGCCATTATACAGGTCGAAATAGGACTGGTTCTTCGTCAATATCATCAGCTTGCCGTCGAAAGCAACACCATCCTTGTATCCGAGAGCCTTAGCAACTGCAATGTTGATGTTTTCAACACCGCGCAGCCCGCGACGTTCCGCCGACAAAATGCGAGCCGCATCGGAAAGTTCCCACAAGTCTTCACGGGCATCGCATTCAGCTTTCCAATCAGCACGGGTAAGCCCCTGTTCAGCGTAATTTTTTTCCGTCAATTCCGGACGAACCTTTTGGGCAAGCGCAAGCAAACCGTTTTGCTTTTGACAGTAGAATCTATTGGTCCAAGATTTAAGAAGGGACTGCAACAATTCCTCTTCGTCGGACTTGCGCAAAGATTTCGGATCGTCACCTAATTGAAGCAGGTTGACTTCATCCAACTTATCCGCATCCCAAAGAGGCATATCTTTTTGCCAGGGAATCCATTTCAAATCAAATTCAAGGTCTTTCACCTCCAACTTCTTTTGAATGAATCTTGAGAGACGACCCACCTTGGATTTGTTATCGAAGCGGTTGGATTCAGTGAGTTCAACGACACTGCTCTTGTCTAAACCAAGAATTTCACCAAGTACGGCTCCCGCCTCCACCGAGGGCAGCTGATCCCTGTCACCAAGGATAAACAGTCTGTAGCCGTCCTTGTTTTCCGGGAGCGCCTGCATGAACGACGCAAACAGCGACAAATCAATCATGCTCGCTTCGTCAATAACAAAAATCGACTTATCAGGGAAACGCGTCTTTTCGCAATAACGGAAACCGTTGGTCTGCGGATTGTAACTCAGAAGACGGTGCAAGGTCGTATAGCTGTCAATATTCTTTAAATGCTTGACGACGGGGTCTTCCTTTTCTTCAAGCTTGAGCATGGCGATGCTTTCGTCAATACTTTCGCGCAGCCGGTTTGCCGCCTTGCCACTGGGAGCCGCAAAGTGGATATTCCAGGACATCATCTCCGGATTACTTTTCAGCAGGTTCCAAAGCAAGAAAAAAACGACGGTCGTCTTGCCGGTCCCCGGTCCACCTGTAATAATCAGGTTCCTCGTTTCTCCCTTGACAATCGCCTCGTCCTGAGCCGCCTTCAAGTCAAACGATGTATTTTCGATTACCGCCTCGATATCCTCCTTATAGGAATTCTTGCGACTCGAATTGGAGGAATTTCCGTCAAACACGCATTCCGGAGTCCCTTTCCTGAAACATTTTTCAATAATGGTCTTTGCAAACAGGTACTTTTCCGTATACAGGTACGGAATATCCACCTGATTTTCATCCTTCTGGAATTCAATAATCAGTGGCGGCTCGACGTTGTCCACCAAATCCTTACAGCCCGCTTCGACAATTTTACGAAAATCCTCGACACCGGGATACACGTTCTCAATCTCGGACGGATTCTTGCCATTCGAGGCGAGCACCACAAGACCATCCCATTTTTCCTGCCACTTTGCCAGCAGCTTTTCGGGATTCAGCGACATTCGCGTATTGCCGTCATCTGACAGCGAAAAGAACAGATGCAATACTTTTTGCGCAGCGAGCGAATACGTTTTCCCCTGATGAACATCCGTCAGGAACTGGACAAGCCTTTCATTCAGCGGAGACGTACCACGCATGTTCAGCAAAAGACTGAAAAAGTCCCCTGCCGAGCCATTCAACTGTTTCACCATTTCTTCTTTCATTGTATACTTTCTCCGTTAACTCTACTCGTACATTTTTCCTTCGAGTTCTTCGTAAGCCGACTTTAGTTTGTCAAACGATTCCCATGTATGAGCATAGATTCCATCACCTTCACCATCCTTGCAGCCACGGGCAAACACATAATAAATGCCGCCGAAATTTTCGTTGAACACATCTTTCGGTTCCTTATGCATAATGCAGCTTAGCCACTGGATAAGGCAATAGGAATACAGGACCATTTGGATGGAATAGTGGTCTCGCACCGCCTCGAACGAAGCTGTGCTATCGTACTTTGCAAGCAAGTTCGATTTCCAGTCCAGAACGGAATAATAGGGATGCCCAGGCTCATTTTCACGAACAAAGACCAAGTCCATAAAGCCCTTGCAGAAGGTCTTGAGCCTATCGGCGACCACGCCGCCTTTTTCGTTCGCTTTCAGTCGGAATTCCATTTCGGCACGACGCTTGTCGGAAGCAAGCTCATTCAACTTAAACGGCTTGCCCGTTTTTTGGGAGCCATGAATTTCGGGAAACACCGCATTCATGGTATTCCAGACGATATCGATTGTCTTGGTCATCCAGTCAGGATGTCTGCCTATCGCCAAGCCCTGCGACAGGAAGGAATCTTCGACCAGTTTTTTCAACTCCGAATCCGATTGCGCCTTGTCCAAGGTCATATTTCCGATTTCAACAAAATCAAGCTCTTCGAAAATATGGTGAAGGGCATCACCATAAAGATTTCCGCGCGGATAATCGGAGACCTCATTCACCGTTTCCGACTCTTCCGTTTCAACAGGTTCATCTGACACGTTCTGCGGGATCCCATCAATGGACTCAATCTCGATTCCAGAAGATTTCTTATCGATAGAAGAATAGGAATGCTGGTAGAGCGAGGAATCCTTGATCGCCTTGTGGAGCTTTCCGAGAACTTCATCATTCGGAAGTTCCGACTTATCCGGACTCTCATTCTCATTGAGGCATTTCAGTTCCTCTTCAACTATCTTCTTGAGCTTTTCAACATCCCAGTCACCCTTCCATTCGCGTAGTTCCGCATACTGCTTGTCGTTGCAGATTTCGCGATGGGCATAGGCCAAATAGGACCACGCTCCTCTATCGTCGATAACTTCCTTGCCATTTTCAAGAATAAGCTTATTCATTTTCAAATGGTAGCGCGTCATCTTTTGGGGGCTATTACCGATCTTTTCGCACTTATACCATCGATCATACTGGGGCAAAATCAGAAGCGACGATGCACGCGTATAATCGACATAGAGCAGACGGTGCCATTCCGCAGTTTCTTCTTTCTGACGATTTCTCTTGGACTCATCATCAAAGCCGAAGTATTTGGTCTGCAGTACGGGTCCATCAGCATTTTCGGTTTCATCCACACCATACACAAAAGGACCTTTCGCATTGAAATTCACGCCCTTGAACCCAGCACAGGATATGACCACGGGGAATTCAAGTCCCTTCGAGGCATGAATTGTCATCAACTTGACAGCCTTGAAGTCGGTTCCCTTCGCGACGATATTCCCATCTTCATCACCCGCCTTCTTGCTGTCGCTCGCCAGAGTTTCTAGATGCTTGACAGCCTGCTGAAGCGACGCCTTTTTCTCGTAAAGGTAACCGAAGATATAGTTGCCGATTTGGCGCAACTTCATCAGTTCCTGCAATGTCGAAGGAGTGCTAAGTCTCTTTTCGACCTGGGTATCCTCGTAAATCTGTTCCTGAAGTTCCGTCCACAGTTTCTTGGCTGCAAGCTGTCTCCAATGGGCGATTTTCAGGAGAGTCTCCTTGTCGGCATTCTTCTGCGGGTCATCGGTCAACGCCGCAAGATCTATTCCAAAGAAGTCCGTGACAAAGACACTATTCAGCAACTTCGTGTTGAAACCGGTCAGGTTCGGTGCCGCAAGCATTTTCAATACAGAAATCCACTCCGTACACTCCCTAGAGTCAAAAAGGGATGTATCCTTGTACTGCACAAACGGTACGCCCACAGCAGCAAGGCACTTCTTGATTTCATCCATTTCAGGTCTCGTGCGGCCCAAGATAGCGAAATCGGAAAAGTTCACATTTTTCGGTGTATCAGAGCCCCTGTCAAAGACCTGCAAAGCAGTCTTGCCGTCTTGAACCCTACAGCAATCGATAATTTGCTGCACTGCAAAACGCGCGAATCCCTTTTCGGGAACAATGGGCGAAACCCAAATTGGCGCCGTCTCGGGATTTCCTTTAAACAGGGCGTTCTGATGCTGGAATTTCGGTTTGTCCGGGACAAGCGAACGTTTAAAATCGCCCTTCGGCAAGAAGGCATACTTCGTATCGTCGCCTTTTTGGAAGATCAGATTGCACGCCTCGATCATCGAAATGGAAGAACGGTAATTAGTATCTAACGCGCTGCCGTTTTTGATGTATTCCGTTGCGAGGCGGTAAACCTGGAGGTCGGCACCCTGGAAACTGTAGATAGACTGTTTCGGGTCGCCTACGACAATGAGGTAATTTTCTGCGCTTCTCAAGAATACCGGTTCAAAAATTTTCCACTGGTATTCGTTGGTATCTTGGAATTCGTCAATGATGGCAATCTTGTAAGTCGCACGCAGCTTCTTGCAGAGAATGGTCGGTTCAGCAGGAATCTGTCCGTTAGGGCATACCGCCTCGCGAACCGCCGAAATCATGTCGTTAAAGGACTGCTTCTTAAGGCTTTCCTTTTCCTTTTGCCACAAATCATAAAGTTCCCTGGTCTTTTCATTCAAGAAGGAATACTTTTCGACATTCGATTTCGACGACAGCTTTATCGGATTGCTTTGGCACAGCGCAAAAAAGTAAGCCAGCGATTTTCCTAATTCCGAATTCAGGTTACCCGTAAGCTGGGTTCCTTGACCTGTAAACAATTTGCCACTGCCGCCCGGCCACGCCTTGATTTTATTGACAAGGTCTGCCACCTGATATTCGTTTTCACGTCGATTAGAAATCGCCGTATAGGTTTCAGTTTTATGTCGATTCAGGGCATTCCAATGTGCATTAGCCTCGGGATGTATCGCAATCCATTCTTCCACAGACGAACACAGAACATTCGACTTTTTCTCTGGCGAATATTCCTTTAATGCGCTAATAAACAAGTCCCTGACATGGTCGATATACTTCGGAAGCGGTTTCGCTTTTTCAGGGTCCTCCTGCATTGCACACAGTTTTACTATTTCACCCGCCCATTTATCGCGAATGAATCGGTCAATAATGACCTTTGCCGCTTGGTCATCGGCGTTGTCCATATCGAAGGGGACGTCCGCCTCGTAAGCGAAGTCATGGAGTGTTTTTCTACAGAACGAATGGATAGTCCCAATGACAGCCTTATCGACATCCTGGCAGGCGCGTTCAAAAAGAGCCTTGTCTCTAGGATTTTTCGCATCAGCCAGACATTCACTCATTTCTTCGCGGATTCGGTCGCGCATTTCGCCAGCCGCTTTTTCTGTATAAGTAACAAACAGGACCTCGGAAAGGGGGATACCCCTCTTGACCAGTTCAGCGGAAATTTTTCGTATCGTAAATGTCTTACCGGTACCCGCCGAGGCTTCAATAAACTGATCCTTCAAAGGTTTATCCGGCGCAATGGAGGAAATGTCAAAAGGATTCAAGTTATTCATTTTTTCAGCCCTCCAGTATTTTTTCTAAGCTAGCAAGAAGTTTTTTCTGCGAATCGCAGGCTTTGTTCCACCCGTCAGCGAATTCATCGCCCGGCAAATATCCGGAACATTTTTCAAGGTCGTCAATAAAGAGATCCTTACCGGCAAAATTACACCAGGAACCATGATCATTGCCATCATCAAGAGCGAACTTAAGGTCCGCTAAACTTTCAAATTTCTTAGAAATCAGTTCAATAGGCAAAACTTTCTTCCAGCATTCGACAAACGCCTTTCTGTAAATTTTGCCCAGAAGTTCAGTCGCGGCATTCGCATCAAGTTTCATTTGAACAAGTTTCGACTCGAAATCTTCTTCATCCATTTCATTTCCTGCAGCCACGAAAAGGCTCACCTTCTTCATCTTTCCAGATGCAAGCAAACCCAATGCCGCAATATAGGGTTTCAAGTATTTTCCTATAGATACGGAATTACCAAGTTCAACGATTACGCATTCGGTTTCATCGGCTTTCGAAACGAATAGCAGCGGAAGATTTCCCTGCAAGATAAACTCTCTATTAGAATCGACATGGATACTTTCGTTCAATTCCACCGAGAGGCATTTCATCTTGTCCTTCGGGAAGAATTTTTCCAGCTGCCCGTTTATCGCAGTCGCCTTCATACAGATTTCTTCGACGACTCCCAAGCCAAATTCACCGGCGGGGATCCGTCCCTGGTCTTTGAGGCTACTGAAATACATATCAGTCGAGGAATAGTCCATATCCATTCCCCTCTGGATAAATACCGAGGTCTTCACAAATTCGCTTCGGTCCAAATTATTCAGGCTAACAGGTTCCACATACTGTTCAGTCGGATCATCGCCGTTCTTGTCGAGACGCAACATGCGACCAACATAGAACTGGAACGGATCGTTCAGATAGTTCTTCAACTGCGACATGGAAACCTTATCTGGATAGCTAGACGAATCGTCTGCCGGCTTCGCGGAGACATTCCCTGAAACCTGAGATTCAGAACGATCTGTGTTCTCCCCCGATTCCTCTATCTTACGCAAACAGTTGATCGACTCGAGATACCTGCGTCCTCGCCTCGTGAAAATCTGTTCCTTGCTACGGGTCTCATCAAGCGGAATTGATTCCGTCTTCAAGGGTTCCACCGCTTTTCCTTCGGAATCATACGCCTTTGCAAAACCCGACACAAAATTCTTGAGGTCGCTAATAACCGGCGACGGATAGATTTCGCTGTCCTTGGCTAGATTCACATTCTGGTAACTGATATGGAATCCATCCGAGGTGCACATCAGCTGGCACAGGAATGCATAACGGTTTCGACTAATACTCGAATCGTCTCCGGGCCATGGGCGAACCAATTTACGCAAGTCAAGAGTGTTGTAGGAATCAACCGTTGGGAAATGATCCGCATCTGCACCCAGGAAGAACAAATGCTTTACTGGAATAACTCTATTGGGCGCAAATTTCATGAACGAAATTCCGTTCACAAAAAGGTTTCCAAAGCTAAATTCCGAAACAGTTGCCACCTTGAGAATGCTTGCCTTCACAACCTCTAGGGGAATTTCCTTTTCGCCAGCATAGAAGAAATACTTCAGACGATTTAGAGTTTTGCAGACTTCCTTATAAGCGGCACTCTCACCGACCAATTCGCCAGACGGATTTTTCATCCTAGCCCACACACTGATCATTTCGAACAATGCGGAAACATCTTCCTGAGAAAGATTCTCGCCAAAGGCGCATGTCCATTTTTCAAGGTCGTCGACGACCTGCACGAACTTCAGCAAAATCGAATCGTTGGAACTATCCATATCCGCGTATGGAGTGCATACACCTTCCGGAAGTTCAAGCGGCTTCGATGTCAATCGTGCCAGCAGCATACGCTTTGTCGCCATAAGCCAAGGAGCCTTACCGAACTCCTGCTCAGGCCTATCACGATAGACATTCATTTCGACAATCCACTTTTCCCATACGGCAACCATATCCGGAGTAATGCCTCGGGTTTCCTGAACAACCGGATTTGAAACTAGGCCGAAAAAGTCGGGGCGAGAAACAGAACCATTTCTTCTCACACGGAAAAGCGTCTCTAGCAATGCCCCCACCAGGGAATCCTTAGAAATGGAATCCACAATCGTATACGGAATATGGACAATCGTCTTGTCACCATTCTCGGCAGCAGTCTTCGCCTGATCAAAAATCTGATAAATGTAAGGACTGTATTCCTGCAAATTTGGCGACACGACTAAGATATCCTTCGCATCCACCCCCTGCAAAAGCAGCTTACAAATAGACGAATGCAACGCTTCCACTTCGCGAAGCTTGCTGGGTGCGGCGGTCACCGAAATCGACTCGTCCTTTGCATCCTTTAGGAATACGCCGTCTTCAAGCTCCTCTTCATCGAACTTATTCGTGCGATTTGCAACTAGATATTGGACAGCATGCAAAAGACTGTCGGGCGAATCCATTTTCTTATCGAGCAGTTGCAAGTGCTCGTTCTCTGCAAAATCACATGAAGAATAGTCATCCGTAAGACACCAAAGTTTGATGTTATCGCGACCAGCCTTTCCCCAATTACGAAGAAGTGCATTCTCATTTTCGGCAACGGTATCCTCCGTTTCAGTCACAGCGTCGCCATCTTCGGTCATTTTAACCCTCGGAACGATGGCGGAAGTATCCAAATCTTCCCAGAACTCCATGCAGGGATTCTGGACATACGCGTAGACCTCATGCTGCTTCGCAAATTCGCGCAACACAACGCGATAGAACTGCCCCATGCCGGACAGCCCCAAAATATAGACCGGAGCATTCGATTTGTAGTTAAACTGAGGTACTCCCGCAGAATCAAGGCAGGACTTATAAAGAAACGGAAGCGTAAGGTACTTGACCCTTTTTTCGGGCTCCGATTCGCTATCGGCATTTTCGAACACCTGCGTCAACAGGGACTTTGCATCGACATTGTGGAATATCTTAGAGTAGAGGGTTCGCTCCCACGCTTCGTTTTCTACCGGTTCAAACTTTTCGTTCTTTGTGCGCTTCACAAAGAAATCCTTCAGCGAGCCTCCCGACTTGAGCAAGTCCTCGGACCAGCAGTCAAGAATTCCCTTGGCCACTTTTCCATCGGCACCTAGAACATACTGATTGGGACGACTCGTCTCGTATTCAAGAAACAAGCCCGCCAATCGGCTAGCAAAGTCGAAAAGTCTTCCCGCATCGAGTTTTCCGCCGGATGTTAGGAACTTGGCAACCTGACCACTCTCGTCAATCGACTCATAGCTATATTTGCCGTTTTCGTCCCGATGCAACAAATACGCCATAACGACATTCGAAAGCATTTCCGACGAGAGTTTTTGCAGACGACTATCCTTTCCCACCAGAATATCGAACAAGAACCTGTCAATGGTGCTCTTGTTCAGGTTGGCGAGCACACCCTTCTTCTTCATCCAGCGGAGGCGGAACCACTGTTCAAGTTTCGGGTCCGGGAATATCACGACCGGGGCGTTGAACGGGTCTTTCCATTCTTCTGAGATGGCTTCTATCATCTCGTCGGCGAGATGTTCCAGATTCAATGCAAATTTCAAGTGTAGCATAGTGTGAATATATAAATGTTTAGTTTTTATAGCCCCATGGTGCGGCCCTCGCGACCATCTTTATAGGCAAGTTCCGACTTGAGCGCATTGAGGACGGTGTCCGCGGTGAGTTCGCTCTCGTCGTAGAAGCGGAGCGAGGCGTATGCAGCGTTGAAGTCGCCCGGAGTGAGCATGCGCAGGCTATGCGCCGCCTCGGGCATTTCGACCTTCGGGAAGAATCCCTTCCACAAAGCCTCGATGCCTTCGGGCTTCAGGTAACCGAACTTCACCTTCAGCGCAAAGCGCCTGCGGGAGGCCGTATCGAGTTCCCCCTCGAAGTTCGTCGCCGCAATGAAGATTCCCTTGAAGTTCTCCATCTGGGTGAGCATCTCGTTCACCTGCGTCACCTCCCAGTTGCGGGCGGCACCGCTGCGGTCGCGAATCATGCTGTCCGCCTCGTCCAAGAAGAGAATCGCCTTCTTCTCTTCCGCTTCCTTGAACATCTTGCGGATTGCCTTCTCGGTATTGCCCACATAGCAGTCAAGCAGGTCGCTCGCCTTCTTGATGATGAGCTTGCGGTCAAGAGTGCGGGCGATGTGCTTCGCGAATTCCGTCTTGCCGGTACCGGGCGCCCCGTAAAGCAGCATGTTCAGGCTATCGGCGCGGTCGCCCTTCTGCATGTTCTTCCACTTCGCATCGAACGCGCTCATCACCTTTAGGATTTTCGGCATGTCCGCGTCGGTGTTGATGGCATCGAGCAGGTAGCGCGGCGCTCGGCTTTCCTTGTCGCGGTTCGCGTATTCCATATCCAGATTCAGCAGGTTCGCCTGCGCCTCCGCGATGGTGCGGATGCTCTCCAGCGGGTCCACCTTGCAGCCCGACTCCAGCAACTTCTTGGTGCCGGCAATCGCCTGCGTAATGCCGCCCGCCGTAATCTGGAACTCCGAAGCAAAGCGCTTCAGTTCCTCTTCCGAGATAATCGCGCCTGCACCCTGTTCGCTCACCACGGACTGCCACACCTGTTCGCGCTTTTCGACATCGGGGCGTTCGAAACGCACGGAGTAGTCGAACCTGCGCAGCGTGCTGTTCTCGATATAGCCAATGTTGTTCGAAATCCAGATGACCGGAATCTTGATCTGTTCCAGGAAGAAGTTCAGCGCACCCTTCTCGCAGCAGTTGAGAATCATGTCGGATTCATCCACCAGGAGAATCGCCTTCTTCTTCTGGTACTTGGTGGCGGCATACAGGATACTCCCCATGCGGCTACGCACCACCGAGTTTTCCTTGCTGTCGCGATGCACGCCCTCGGTGCTGATGTTGGTGAGCACCAGCGGGCGCTTGAGTTCCTTCGCAATCGCCTTCGCGAGTTCAGTCTTGCCGGTACCCTCGACCCCGTAGAAGAAAATGTTCAGACCCTCGCCCACCTTCGCGTGCTTGATCATGTCGAAAGCCATTTCCACCTTCGGATTCTTGCGGCAGAGTTTCTTGTACGGCACGCAACCGCCCTCGTAAACCCTGAAGTAGAGGCTGTCCAGGTCATTGCCCGAATGCCCGTCCAGGAACATCCCGATCCGCTTGGAAATATCGAGGTCCTCGTCCAGGATACCCATCTGCTTGAGGGTGCCCTTGTTCGAAACCAGGTTCTCGAAATCCACATCTGGGTAAAGCTGCGGGAAAACATCCGGGAGCGCCGCCCCGCGGAACCTGCGGGAACCAATCATGTCCAGGAGCGAACTGCACTGTTCCTTGTTGAAGAAAATCCACGAGAACAGCACGATTTCCATCTCGGCATCGCTCAGGTTGAACGCATTCTGCACAATGTTCAGGCGCCGGAAATACCCGTCGTCCACGCCGCAATTTTCCTCGAGAACCTTCTCGAGCTCGCGGGCAACGCTCTCGTAAAACACCTTCTGCGAGGAGGTGTCGAAAATGCCCTCGCCGCACAGGTAGTTGCGCACGAAATCGGCAATCTCCTTGACGGAACACGACCTGTCGATTACATCGTTAAAGCGCACCACCGCCATTTGACGCCTCTGGTAAGCAACGCTCGTCTCCTCGCTGCTTTCGTCGCAGCGGAGCCTCTTTCCGGCGTAACTCCCGTTCACCTCCTTCACGAACCGCTTCCTGGCGGCGCCGGTGATGCAGTCCTCTTCGGCGTTGAGCCTCTCAAAATGCTCCGAAAGGTCCTTCAGCACGCGCGAAGCGGCCTCCTTCGTGAAAATCGCGATGCAGTCATCCGCATCCGGCATGCTCTTGGAGGCGCGCATCATGCGAATCCAATACTCATAACTTTTAAGCGTTATGAAGTCTAAAGAAATTTTCTTATTGGATTGTTCTGCATGCAACGAGCGCAAAACACCTTTAAAATATCCCTTTTTCACAACACCTCCTTATTAGCGACGCATAATACATCTATATATCGCTATTTAAATTAAAATCGTAAAGATGATATTTTAAATATAGGAGCACTATGCGACAAATATAGTCGCTTATTTTACACGATCAACCACCAACTGAATACGTAATTATTTGTCGCATAAAACAATTATATTGTTATAGGAAACAATAAATTTCGTTAAAAAAGGGAAATTGCAAATGGCGGCACACCATTCTCAAGTCGATTTCATTCTCGGGACGAAAGCAGATATTGATAGACTTTACAACCTGCTTAAGGATTTGCCGGACAGTTTTGACTATTCCGACACCGTGATGAAAACTTTTCCAGGTGAAGTAGGCTACTTTGACGCGAATAGGATTACTTATGGCAACGCCGCCAAAAAGAGTATCGAATTTAAGGATTTATACTTTTTGTCCATTCCCAGTTTTAGCTTTAAGGGACATGGTTGGGATTCTCTCCAATTTTTGCATGCAAACAAGATTAACTACCGATGGCTAGTAGAGGCCGCTTGCAACGACGAAGACCCCAGTGAAACTTTCTGGACTGTTCACAACAACGATACCAGCCAGCAAGAAACCGCCACTACTTACGATGAAGAAATGATGACCTTTCTAAACGGCAGAAAGCCGCTCCCTCCTGACGACCCCAGGCTGCATGTACAGCTCAGCGACTTCGTCAAGGATGGGATTCGGATTTTTGAGATGTGTACGGCTAAGTGAGGAAGTGATTATTACTTTCTCTTAAATATGGCGGGGTTATCATTTTCTGCAGATCTTCTTGCCGTCTCTATTATAGGTTTTGATTTCTCAGCAAGCTTGTGCTCGTTTTCCATATAATTCAGAATTCGGAAATATGTTTTTCCTTCATTCCTTTTTTGTTTCTCGTTTATAAGACCGCGTTCAAATGTATTTAAATCACCGCCTTTTAAATAAATTGGTTGAACATACAGTTCCCTTATAAACTCCACTATTTTATCTTCAGGTTTGGCACATTTATAATATCGCATTAAACTACCGATTGTTTTTCGCAATGTAGAATAGCGAACCTTCCCCTTAATATGTTTTTTTACAACTCTAACCCGCAAATTTGTTGTTTTTCCAACCGCAGCCTTACCAACATAAATACAATAGTACCTTTCTTTGCCACTATCAAAAAATTCAAGTTCCGGTTCAATTTTTTCAAACTCAAGTTCCGGACATTTAAAATGATTTATAATTTTATCGAGTTCATTCCATTTCGCCCACCACTTATAACACCCAGCTTCTGTATCTATGTATTTAGAATTCTCTTCTAGTTTAGGAACAAGAATCGGCTGTTCTTTTTCACTGTACTTTTTAAGGATGATTTTTCCGCTCATATTTTACTCCTTTGTTGAAATCCTGAAATATTCCCAAATGCGGACCATGGACAATGTGTCCAGTTTGCAGTATTCAAGAGACGCCCTGCGAATAGCTTCCGTGTGTAGCTTATTAAAGCGACCTGCTTGCAACAACACATAATCCAATTTGCTAATACCACCTTTATTGATTTGCTTATTAGCATTCCAGACATCCGAATCATCAAAGTCGGCAGGGAACTCGTCCTTGTTGACTTCGGCGGCAAACACCTCCAAGGAGGGCAAATTGTGATAGGGATCCATATCGTCACCATACTTTTCACGGAAATACGGATCGCTCTGCAGAATAGCGGGCATCACCCGCTTAATAGAGTTTGACGATCCCATGCTCGGATGATAGAAATATTTCTGAGCAATTACCTTCAAATCCTTCATATCTCGGGAACCCGCCACAAAAGAATTCTTACAACTTCCTGTGGGATGCGTAATACTTTCTATAAAGCGAATCAGTTCATCTTTATCCGCTTCATTAGAATTGATCAACTGTTCTCGAATAGCATTGAGAATATTATTTTCATGAATATCGTAGCGGAAAATATCGCCATTATCTTTTTCCAATTGACGCTTTAATTCACGAACGAATTCAAAGTTCGGGAATTTACCAGGCTCAAGAGAAATATATTCCCCAGCATGCTTATAAGTACCATCTTCATAGGCGATATGGTGCGAGAACTGATAGGCAATTTCTTCGTTAGGGTGATATCCCTTAAATAGCGGAACAGCTCCCTGATAAGTTTCAAAATCGATAAAATGAAGCGGATACGTCCACTTAATTTCCTTTGCCGCCGCTTTCAGGAATATCGGTTCGTTACTCCCTGTCTTTGTGCTATGCACATGCAGGTAACGGAGGTCATTATTCGATAGTTCCGCACGCTTTTGGAAGGCCTCAGGCGTTGCGTTTTCGGCAGGAACATATTCGTTTTCATCAATATCGGACAGAAGGAATTTCTTTTTTTCAACCCAAATATTCTTAAGGCTTGCGGGCAAGCCTCCATTTCCTATTCCGCCTTTAGTTTCATTAATTAGAACCTTCCCGGCTATATCAACCCCAAACAGATCCTGAAAACATTCGGCACGACCATCTTGTTTTTGTTTATCTTCTTTGCATTTTGCTATGGTTCCGTCTTCTCTCTTTTCATACCTAACATAGTATGGGCATTTATTAAAACATTTTGCACTAAAGCGGCAGTTGCTATAATCCTTGTGATTGTTGACATACATACCTGCCACTTTTTCAACGAATTTTACAAAGCAGCCGTCAAAGAAATCATCTGCTATATTTCGGATTTCATCTGCGATAATCTTATCGCTGATTTCATCGACATCAATAATACGATCAATACGACTTTTGTCTTGCAATTTTTCGCGAATATCAGGAGCGCATTCTATTTCACAATGGTCGCCTTCAAGGAATTTTATTTGCAAAAGGGAGTTCAGCGAATCTACATCGCACACAGCATCGGAATTTACAAGCATCAGACTAGCATGCACTTTAAGACGCGAGAATTCTTTATGGGTCTTAATGAATTGCTGAATTACATATTTCTGGAAGGTCACATCCAGAATTTTGTCAATGTATTTGGAAGAGAATTCTCCATTTTTGTCAAACTCATATAACAGTTCATCAGCGCCAATGCACTTGGACTTGACTTCGATTATTTCAAGTTCGTCACCTCGCTTGTGGAGGATGTCCACATAGACTAGGTATTTGTCCGTCGCAATGGCCGCTTCTCCGATATCTACGTTTTCTTCTCGCAAAAGCTTTAGTGTATCCGCAATTGATTTTGCTTGCGCCTCAATCGGATTCGCGCCACCTCTTTGAATGATATTCTCGTTAGGAACATCCTCGTAAACGCAGGCAAGTGCGCCAAACTGATCACCTACTTCGGCAATGCCATCCGGACCTTCATAGTGATAGGCATACTCTTTGCTGTTTCGGTAATAATACGCCCGCATCGGGCATTCTACGGCATGGTTAAAAGCGGATTTGGTGAAAAGTTTGGGCATTTCCGATCCTTTCTTAGATTACTAACAAATAATAATGGAAACTTGTATCTTTTATTTGATTCCACTTTATTCGGCGTTCTTTAGTTATCTCAAAATATGGGGGAATTTTACTTTTTGTCCCTTTTTTCACGTTTATTGGATTTTTAATCTTTCCCAGAATAGGGGTTGGAGAGTCACCCCTAAAATATTGATATATTCCGTCATTTTTGATTTTCTCTTTCCAAAAGCCATCCCCCTTCGTCTTGCCCTCGCCCTTTGCCAAATCAGAGACCAAAGTTAAACAAAATGTTTTATTGAATTTAGTCTCAGACTTGACTTCTTCCATAAACTTAATGTCTTCCACAAATTGATACATTCTTTTGGGGATGGCACCATTAGTCGGGAATTTTAATTCTATTGCATACTTTTGTGATTTTTTGTCAAGGCCATTGAAAACAACGATGTCCATTTCAGATTTTACAAACCCGCTACCGCCAAAATATTCAATATTCTTTTCAAACTGAATTTTAAAACCTTCTTTTTCAAGTTTTTTTCTCAAGAAGATTCCTAATTCGTGCTGTAAAGAGAATTCATTATAAACATCACCATCATCAATTTTATCAATTTTTTTCTTAAAGAGGGATGAATTCATAAATTCATCAATGAATTGCTTGATATCGTCATCTTGAACCATTTTTTTCTCCTGTCTTTACTTTTGGATCATTCCCCATTCCTACCCCTAATATATACTGATTTTTACAAAAAACGGAGAAAAAATTATTTCCCGTAATTCTCCATCAGGTATTCTGCGTACTCCCTGAGCCATTTGCGTAGAGAAACGGGCTTTATGACGCGGGCGGCATCCGTAAAAGAAACTATCCAATTGAACAGGAGCTTGTTTACTTCGGCTTTCAGTTTCACCGTAACCTTTCCGTTTTTCGGCTTGCCGATTCGCATGGAGCGGTTAAACGGATTTTCGTCGAGATAGAGGATTGTCCGGCTCTTGAACTCAATCTCTATATCTTCAAGTTTCGGCTCCTGGCTCCCCATGAACGCTGCTCCAGACACCACCTGCCTGCGAAGTTTATCAAGAATCTTCGGCTCTTCAACAAATGTTTCTTTTGAAAGCTTGACTTCATTGATTCGGCGGAACTTAAGCGTATAGGTCTCGCCACCCTGCCGTTGGCAACCTACATAGAGGTCGTCTTCGTAGATGATGATCATCAGTGGAATTCGGGTCGATTGTCTTTCACCTTCTTCCGTCTTGTAGGTCACATCAATTTTGCGATGTTCGTGAATGGCCTGCAAAATAATCCGGATTTTTTCGCTGGAGTCTTCTTCAAAATCCGGAGGTGCCCCCATAAAAAGAATTTTGGTGTTCAGCGCATCACCGAGTAACTGAAGGGATTTTTGTTCGCTGTGCGGCAGACTTTTTTCGATGCGCTCCAGAAGCTGTGTGATAATTTCGCTAGTAGCCGGATAAATATTCGCGATGCGTTTCAGGAACACGAAATGCAGCATCGTGTTTTCGAAGTTTGGGAACAGAAGCCTTTCTGCGTTGCGGAGCGCCGAAGTATAGTAAGCCGTGCGCCCCACCGTTTCTACGGCAATGTAGCGTCCGCCATCCATCTCCGAGAGGAACCGCATATCACGCTGAACGTTGCGGCGTTCACCTTCGGGGATTTCAAACGAAGTCATTAGGTCGCTAACGGTAAATTTCTTGTCGGGATTCGAAATCACCTTCGCAAAGAGTTGCACCGTCCTTTCGCCACGGGTCATGTCTGCCATATTTTCTCCTGAATTTGTTTTCCATAAATATATATAAAACATGACAAATAGCGTCGCATGATTTCATTTATTTCTTATTTAAACTTTTCTCAATTTCAACACGGGCAACTTGAGCGCCAGCTGGTCTCGCTCATTTTTCAAGCTGCGAAGATGTTCCTCGACCTGACTTTTTAGCAAGGGAGCCTGCTTGCAAAACATTTCTGTCAGAACATTACGAAGTTCTTGACCATTGTCCCGAACAATCGCATCATCCGCTTTCGCCAATAGGCTTTGCAACGCCTCCACGTCACTGGCACAAAAGCCGATCCACAGGACACACTCGCCCCCTGCCGGTGGGAAAAGTTTCCGAATTTTCCTAAAAGCACCAAGCATGTCCCGATTTTTTTCTTCTAAATCGTCTTTATTTTGCAATAAGAATACAATTTCGTCTTCTTTTTCGGCGAACATCTCACCATAATCGCGAGAAATCAACTTATGCAACTTTTTCATTGCATTGATAGTCCTGCTATATAATTCCTTCGCAATGATTGACGCCTTGGAGTCATCCTCAATACCATCAAGATCAGGACCGCTCGTCGATACGGCATCGTGATCAATCTCCATACCGTCGGACCAACAATAAGACAACAGTCCAAGGTGAGCCTTACGTAACATTGCGCGTTTGCCCTCAAAAACCACCAGTTCTTTCTGAACGGCAATAATGTCATCTTTTATCTGCTTAAGTGTTCGCATATGAAATTTCACTCCTTTATGGAAACAACTATTGACGCATATCGCGATTTTAAACAACCCGCACCATTTCTGCAATATCCATACAACGATAAAGCGTATTTTGGTAATTTCCCTCAAAATGACAGTGATAATGCCCGTAAAACCACAAGGCGGGCTTGACTTGTGACAGGACATAATCCAAATACTTGCGGGATTCGACGAGTTTCAGCCAAGTTTCATCTCGCACATAATCCGCCTGTAGGAGGGGCGGATCAAACGAAAACGGCGCCTCGTGCGACACTACGATATCAACAGCAGTGGGAAGGTCTTCGACAATCTGCACAGGAGCCTCATTCGGCCACCAAACACGTTTTGAGGAGCCAAATTTGATTAGAGAATCGTTTACCATCCGCCGCGACTTGCGACTCAGCGAGTCAACCAAGTCAATGTCTTCAGAAACTGCCCCACCAACAGGATAAATTCTCTTGCCGCATAACTCGACAATGCTGTGATCCGGCAAAAAATGAAGTCGGTCGAAATCGTGCTTACCATCGAAAAACGCGGGGTTGTCGTGATTACCGCGAATCGTGTATATACAAATATCATTTTTCTCTAGAGCCGCACGCACCTTGCCGTAGGCAACGTCCATCGATTTCGGGCGACCGAAGCCTACACCAAAATCACCGACAACCAGGATATCGGCGCACGATATCCCGCGATTCACCGCATTCCGGACAAGCCCAGACAATTCGCCGTGAATGTCCCCGCAAATCCACAGTTGTCGTTTGTTGTGCATGATTACCCCATCAGATTCACCACGATTTTAACCATCATTTCCATGTCTTCGGGGTGGCTCTCCGCAATCATCAGTGTCATGGTCACGAGCGTCGCGTCGGCAATTCGCTTGGAACCGTCATCCTTATACAAGATGCCGTTGTTCAGCAAAAACCACAGAAAGAGCGTTGCCGCGATGCGTTTGTTGCCGTCGCTGAACGAATGGTTCTTCGTGACGAGATAGAGGAGCATCGCCGCTTTTTGTTCCACGCTCGGGTAAAGCTCCACACCGCCGAAGGTCTGGTAAATCTGCCCGATGCTGCTCTTGAACGAGTCATCCTTCTCGTGGGCAAACAGCTCGCTACCGCCAAACTTCTCCTTGAGCCCCTGAATTGCCGCCATCGCGCTCTCGTAAGTCGCATGGAACTTTTCCACATTGGCAGACTTGCGCAGCACAAGCCGCTGATGGTCGTAATCGTCCAGCGTATCCAGCGCAAAAGCGTAATCCGTCACCACGTCAATAAGTGAAAGGGTATCGTTGTTCATAAGAGCCTCTTTTTGTAAAGTTCGTCAAGGAAATCATCGTAAATATACACATACTATCCGACAACTACTGTCGCATAAAAGCTACTTTAAAAAAAATTTTGTGCTAGAGTGACAAACGACAATATTTGTCGTATGCAGAAGATATTTTTAGAAATCCAGCAGGATCCGAATATGAGAAAGTCAGAAATAGCATTCGTTAGGGATATGGAGAGTCCGAAAATCAGCAACATGTTACAGTCTGATATAACCTTCGTAAACTTTGAAAAGCGTCGCTATATCAACGCAGCCCCAACAAACATACAGGAACTCGACATTCTGTACAAGGATGGTTACAGAGCCATTGATACGGCGCTGGCGGATACCATTATGCGGCTTAACAGCATAGATGGCTGCAGGACTCGTTATTGCTGTTCTGGACACCCCGGCAGATTTGGTGAAGGGTATATCGTATTTGAGGAAATCCCAGAGACGCTAACGGAACAGATCGGCAAACTCACATACTGGAAACATGATGCAAGCTGGGAAAAGGGAACAAGCCCCGATGCCGACCATCCTCCTTTAATCCGTTGGGGAATGAACGGCGTCGCGCACACTAGCGCAACCACATGGCTTAAGGCACTGCTTGAACTTGCCGAAATGGAATGTTTGCCCCAACGCAATTCGTTTGACGAATATCGAATCGAAAGTACGTATAAAGGCCGCTCTCCGCGCAAGCAAGAAATCAGGCTCGTATATCCTGTAACGTTGAAGAAATGAAATCAGCCGGATTACGACAGGCTATAACTTGCTTTTATTTTCGCGGAAAAACATCAAATAAGATGTCCCGAGAGCATCGGCTAATTTCTTTGACATGAGCATAGAAATGGGTCTGGCGCCACGTTCAAGCGAATTGTAATTCTGTTTTGCGAGACCAACCTTTTTGGCCAATTGCGCCTGGGTAAGCCCCGCATTTACCCGCATTATTTTCAGCACTTTTGCGGGGTTCATCCTCTTCTTCGCTTTTTTGTACCAACCCAATTCTTCCACCGGCTCAAGCGCATCATCGTCTTCATCGATACGGACGGAATCAGGGAAAAGCACCTTGGGTCCATTTCAACGATGTCGCTATACGAATAAAGGCTCCATTCGTGAGTGTCCAACAGGTGACAAGTGTTTTTTGAAAGAGGAAGCCTAAACCGTTTCCCGCTTGAACTCTTCGGCGGTGGCGTCTGGACCATCCCACCAAAGTTTATTCGAATCGTCGTAAAGCATTTTCGCCGTATTCGATTCCATAAAATCTACAAGGACATCTTCGGGAGACCTCTGGGTTTCCTTTGCGATTTTCTCGACCGCCATAAGCGCCGTCAAGTCCATGGAAAACAAAATTTTGTCGTTTGCCATAGACTACCTCAAAATCACCCGCTCGGATTTCACAAACCGGAGTTTAGAAAGGGCTGCCATACTCCTGAAACAGAACTGGTCCTGCAGGCGTTCGGGCAACAAAAGGCTTATGCACATGTTGTCGGCCTGTTCGCTCCCCATGGGGCCAAAAACATTTCCCATGTAAGCAAGAATCGTTGCGTTGGTATCGTCATTCGCAATCTTGCCCGACACAACATCGTAGTCAGCCATCTCTTTGCGAATATCGATGAATGCGCTACTCCTGCGGTGAGCGACAATGCAGTGAAGCCAGGCGACATCAGCGGTATCGAAATAAAAGCAATTCAGTCCGGCCGCATCCGTCACCGAAAAAGACGAAACAAAGCCAAAGCGCTCATTCTCAGAAATCAGCCCGCGGTTTTTGGCCTTTGCCGCAGAAATCTTCGCGAAGTTTTCCGCCTGAATTTTAGAAGATGTGAGATAGAATCCTCTACCAAAATCCTTAAATTTCGCACACCTGTCCAAATCCGGTTTTTCCACGGCGCAATAGCTTCCGTGATAGAGAATCAGTCCTGTTTCCAGCTGCTTCATAAATCAGCCCCCTTCGCCTTGAGGTAAGCCTTGACATCTTCAAAAACAGCCTCGTCGCCTTCTACATGGAAAATGCCAAAACATTCGCGGATATACCTGAGGACATCGAACTTCTTGAAAAGCTCCGCAGTAGCCTTCAATGTCAGGCAAAACCGTTCCGAGGCCATCCTCAGAATCCGAATCTGCATAAAGAGTATCTGCTGCTGTTCCGGCATACCAACAATTTATAAAAAAGAGGACTGCGTATCATATTTTTTTTCTAAAATCGCTCTTTTATCACATTTTCACCCATCATTTCAAGTCCAAGACAGGGCGGAGCGCGGCGCCCCAATAGTACACGGCACGCATAAAGCTCCCCAGCCGCTTTGGAGCGCTCGCGTTTATGGGGAAATATTCCTTCTCGTTCAGGGCTTCTACGCTGTAGTATTTATCCTTGTCGTAGCAGAGAACCTCGTCGCGGAGGCTTTCCGCAATCGAGGGGCAGCACTCTTCCGGCGACATCTGGATTTTTACGGCGTGCATGCGCTCCGCGACCGTTTGCATGTTGTGCTCGAAGGTCGCCGATTCATGCGTATTAAATACAACATAACGGCAGTCCCCTGCAATCTTCTTTACGGCGTACCCCAGATGGTTCATGCAAAGTTCAAAACGGGTAAGGTTGAACATGGGGGTAAGCTTCTTTTCCGATTCAGGCAACTCCACCAACGCGAACTGCTGTACCCTGAGCCACTCAAGAGTCGCCTCGTAGGTTTCGTCTTTTCCGAGGCCATTGTGCATATAGTACGCACGCTTCCGGAATTCCAAAAATTCATCCACGTTCTCTTCAGAAAGCATCTTCCGCATTTTTTCGTCCAGCCCATCCACAAGCGCATCGATCTGAGCGATGGCATCGAATACCGCCGACGGTTCCTGTAGCGGAAGGCTCGAATTTACCTGGACTAGATAGTAATAGCCGGTGTCATCCGTCGTCTTGGAATATTGCGAGAATTCGGGCGCACGGGCGCCCGCGCGTTCCATGAAGATGTAGCTATCCACCTCCAATTTCGCAGCCAACGCCTTGGCGATTTCCGCCGACGCGACAACACAAACAAGGCAATCGCCGCGCTCACCCTCGACAAGCCTGCACGGGAAGAAATTCTCCTGCATTTCATTCTCTTGCGGGAACTTTCCCTTCTTGACGGCAAACACCGCCATGTTCAGGCCGCTACCCGAAATGGGCGCTCCGCCCGCCTGGCCATAGTCAGGCAAGGTCATCTTGTGCGATTCGCAGAGCAGGCGTGTCATAGCATCCAGTTCACGGTGCATTTCCTTCCGATCCCTGCGTTTCCCGGCACCCTGCAGCTGGTCGATTGCGAAGTGCAGCTTGCGGATATTCCATGGTTTGATTTTGCATTGTTCCATTTTATCCTCCTTATATTTCATCATCGTGAAGCAAGCTGGAATTCCTTCAGCTTCAGTTCGTTGATCATAGTTTCAAGATTGCAGGGTTCTCCATCGTCACGCAATTTGAGCCCCGCTTTTCTCCATTTCGCATCTTTTCCTTCGGCAGCATTCTTTTCGTATGCGACCTCGGCAAGGGTCCACTTGGCGATAATGCTTTTTACGACCTTTTCGATATCCCTCTCGTGCCCTATGCTCATCAGGCCACAATAACCGCCAAAGCTACGGTTCTTGACGAGGATTTCTTTTTTGCACTTGGGGCAAATCGCAGTCGCCACCGATCCTCCCGAAAGGGGCGAACCCGAGAACGAGCGGATGACCGCCGTGTCGCCGCACTTGCATTCCACCTTGAACTGTTCGTTGTCCCAGATTTCGAGGAGCGAGGAAAGCTTGAGGCCGATGCTGACGAGGGTGCCGGCGAAGTTAAAATGCCTTACAGCGGACAGGTGTCCCACATAAAGCCCGCCACCCTTGATTGCGTATTGTACATCGATATTCGCGTACCGCGGGGTTGCGATAATTTCGTCCCGGTGCCGCAGAATCAGGTCCAGGTTATTGTAAAGCAACGCGCACTTGCGTTCAGAACGTCTTTTCTGGAGGGCGTTCAGTTCATCCTGCTCCCTGTTTTCCTGGTGCATCTCGTCGCTCGTGAGCTTGAGCCTAGCCGCCTCCCGCTTGCAAAAATCAACGAAACTTTCGCGATTGTCGTCCGAATGTATTGTCGCCATAAAAACTCCTGTCAAAGGCGTTGAGTTTGCGCAGCAAAGCCGCCTTGCCTGCTGCATTATATTATCGCTTGTTTATGCATAAATGTAAATATACGCACAAATCTAAAGCGTAATATACAAACCCCATGCGACAAATACTGTCTCGATTTTGTCATTTTTTTAGGGATTTTCGCAAAAAAAACGAAAATCCTGCTTTTTCAGCAGGATTTTGCTGTTTTTACTTGCATTTATCTCTCTAGATTTATAGAGTTGTCTTTGAATTTAGTTTTAATTCCTTTTATTTAGAGAATTAACAAATTCTAGAACGGAAGTTCGTCCACAGATTCCGTTTTCGCCTGCTTGAGCCCGCGGCAGAGTGCCACGGCGTACTTTTTCTGGACAGGGAACGAGGGCGGGAGTACATAGGCCGCATCGCCAAAACGATCGCAAAATTCGGAGGGAGCGTTTTCGACGAACAATTTTCTTGATGTTGTTTTCGGCATCGCGCAATGTCTCGAAATACCCGACCTTCGTTTGCCAAGTGAGGGCGCAGGGGCCAGCGCAGCGGCTCCATCTTTCTTTGTAGACCTGGTAAGCACGCCTTTCACAGGGCGCGAACTCGTAAACTTCCAGGACGAAAATGTTTTTTGTCTGTTCTGCTTGTTTTTTCATGGAGATTCCTTGACTTATAAGGCAAATATACAACGGGAATGCGACAATTAAAGACGCATATAGCGATGATTGCTTTAAGCCCCCTGTTGCCGAAGATTTTTCACCTTATCCTATCATAAATCTTGACAAAAACCTCCCACGAAACGATAATATTTATGGAAACGAAAAGGAGTTTTTTATGGATGAAAACGATAGATACCAATGCATTATTTGCAATTATATATATGATCCGGAGTACGGAGACCCGGATGCCAGCGCAGACGCCTTGCCGGGAACATCGTTCCAAGACTTACCCGACTATTGGGTATGTCCTCACTGCGGAGCAGAGAAAGAAGATTTCGAGAATATTGACTAAACTGGTTAAAAGAATTCTTTAATGCGAGCAATGAAAGTTTCTTCCATCACACGCATATAATTAGAGAACTCCTTAAAAGAGTCAACTTTTGAACATATCGGTAATGCGATTATGTCAATCTTCCCGCCATACCCTAAGGCCGTTTTTCCCCTACCGGTATCTTTTGAAAACTTCAGAGAGTTCGCTACATCGACATTGCAACTCTCGTAAAGGGATATCAATATGGAATTGCTTGCTTTTAATGTATGCATATAGGCTAGCATTTGGAACAGGTCGTTGCGCTGGAAATGGAAGTTCGTACCGCCCGCTGTTTCGACAGACTCTTCATCACCATCTATTTTTTCTTCATTTACTGTATATAATTGCTTGTATTTTGCGTCAAGGACAAATCCATTACAATCCCCAATGGTGTTTGAATTCCTGGAATCTTTCCTATAGAAATCTGGATAATAAATACCGCCATTTTCAAATATTTTAACGCCATTTTCCCTGTCGCGATTATTTGAATGAACCAAATCTATTTTATGATCTTCAAACACCTTTGCCAAATATTCTTCCCACAAGGACGCCCCATCAAAAAGAATTCCAGCAATCGGATTATTGGTGTCAGCTCCATACCCCATTTTTTTATGGCACAAAATAGCAAGGCATAACTTGCGCAAAGGCTCGTATGCTGTATAATAGGGATGCGTTATCGGTTTTAGATTTTGGGCGATAATCTGATGCCTAGAATTTCTATTGTAACTCACGGTCGAGGCAACGATGTCATTTACATTGTCTCTCGTATCTCCGTTATTTTCGAAAACACAACTGCCATATTGTAAGCTGCGAATATATTCAATAGTATGGCGAACAAGCTGAGTCACCTTGTTGTCGGTCGTGTATTCGCGGGTATGATAAGCAATTTTCCCGTTAAAGGGCGTATTGAAACGAATGTGTTTTGCGACATCAACTGGTCCACGGACATTGACATCGTTGTAGCTCCTAGTCACGTAGGCGCGATAAATTCCCTGACGACAAGCGGCATTCAGGTAACCAGGAAATAAATAAAAGAGAAAGTCAAAGAAATCGTCTTGTTCAGAATCCGTTTCTTGCGGAACAATGGCAACGTTGCAGACCCTCTGAAGCATGTAGTGCAGGAAATAATTTTTCCCGCTACTGTCAAATCGAGATGTTATCCGCATTTGCACATCATCACCCAAGCGGAAAAAGCCCATGACGTTTCCCGTCAAGAATGAAGGTTTTGCAAAATTTTCGCCTACGGACTTGAAGATATAATCTTTATCCTCGAGTTCTTTTCTTGCGGATTTAGAAGGGAACACAAGGAAATTGCCGAATTTCTTTTTCTCGGAAAGTCCTTTGAGAGAAATTCCGCTGAATCCTTTCAGCAATTTCTGTTGTTTTTCGTCAAGCGAGGTTTCTGCACTTACAGCTTCATCCCACGGGACAGCCTTGTACTGATTATCCTTTATAGAAATAATCATAACTATTCCTGAGATTCACTAGATTCCGAGGCAATCCCAATATCGTACGCTCTCTTTAGACCTTCTATTTTTTCTTCAACTTTGTCCATGCCACGAAGGTATTCCCTCAACAAGCCTTCTATATGATTTGTCCAAAGTTGTTCGAAGTCGCCTTCGCCTTTGTAATTGTTCAATTTAAGAAAATACGCTGGACCAATATGGTATGCAGAAGAAAGACCAGGAATTTTTTTAATGGCGCTGTTAAGGCGAGTCATCCGTTTGTCAGCTTCATCATAGGACGAGCCCAGTTCTTTTAACATATCTGAACGTTCAGAAGCTGTAATTTCTTTAAACGCGAACCTGCGACGCATGGCGAAATCCATACTTTCGACACTGCGATCAATATCGTTCATCGTGCCGATAATATAAACATTTTCGGGGACAAAGAAGTGACCGAAGTTTTTGTCGGCTATTCCCAAGGCGGTGTCAAATTCATTTGCTCCATCTTGAAGGTTCGCGTATTGTGTCCTGATTTTACCTTCTTTTCCTCGATATCCTGGATCAATAGAGAAGAATAGCTCGCCAAAAATTTTTGACATTTCACCACGGTTAATTTCATCAATGATGAAAACATAATCGTTTTTTTCATCACGGAGTGCTTTTTGGCAGAATTGCTTAAATACGCCGTCCTTTAACTCGAAAACGATGTCTGTTGAACCCTCTTTTTTAACAGGACGCAGTCCTTCTACAAAATCAGTATAGTCGTAAGATTGATGAAATTGGACAAAACCACACTGTTCGTTGAATTGCTTTTTCAATGCGTCAAATCTTTCTTTATCTTCAATCGCAACCTCAGATTCTTTTTTGTTAATCAGAGCTCTATCCTCTGCATTGAAAATCAAATCCTTGGCAATTTCTTTGGCTAAGTAAGTTTTACCAGTGCCCGGAGCGCCATGAAGAATGATGTTGTGATTGTTGAGAAGCAATTTTACATACGGATTTTCATTTTCAATCATTTTATTTTCCTTGATGACGGATGGGACGGATTCATCATTACTTGAATTTTTACTTTTCTTGATATACCCAAGAATTTTATCTCCATAGTTCTTTTCAAATTCAATCATTTTTTCTACAGCGTCTTTCGCAGTCTTTTCAAGATTACCATAGTCATAGGAAATTTTGGCATATTTTATAGCGCAATGAGGCATAGAACGCCTCTTGGTGCTTATTGACTCCAAGAATTCATCATTTGCAATTAATGTGTCAAATCTAGCTCTTTCAGGACGTTCGATCATGTCTTCACAATGAAACCCAACTTCAACTTCATTTGTCATCGGAGCAAATTCATAATGATATTTTTTATATCCCCATTCGCTTCCACCATCATTAGTTTTGTATTGAACGCAAGAAGAATCTGTAACTAAGCATACCAATTGGGTTTCTGATTTACGCCTTTCCATTTCTTTTTTTATTTCTTCTAGCAGTTTTGCCTTTTGTTGATCATTCAATGCCATTTTATCTCCTTGATAGATTCATCACTTTTTATTTAAATATATACATATTTTTCGACTATTAGGATTTTTTTAGGGACTTTCAACAAAAAGAGAGACTTTTTTAAGGGACTTTTCGTAAAAGCTGTCTTTTTTGCTAAAAATGCCAAATCACATCTCATCCGCAGGATTTTTGAGCATTTCCATAATATCCTTCACCTTAAACCACATGTCATCTTTTTCCTTTTTTAGGAACGGAAGTGACTCTAGATCCTCGGGTTCTTTGTACCAGGCGGGCACCTTTCCCTTTGATTTAAGAGCCGAGGCCCTGAACATATAGTTCATGTCGGTCACCTTGGAGACGTCCCATTGGTCAATATTTCCATTAAATGCAGAAATGGCGAACATCGCTCTCATGTACAGTACGTTCGAAACATTCCACTGGCTGATATCGCCATTGAATTCTGAAGAGAAAAACATGGCGCACATGTTTGTCACGTTGGAAACGTCCCATTGACTGATGTCACCATTGAATTGCGATTTAACAAACAGTTTCGACATATCCGTTATCTGAGAAACGTCTATAAAATTCAGGTCACACTCAGGACCATAAAGAGCCATAGTCTCTTTAATCAAATCCTGCAACTGCTTTTTTGTCGTAACAACGACGATGGGCATGTCTTTGGGTTGTTGAGTCATCATCTCTCCGGTTATATTGATACATTTTTTTACAGGCCGAGTTTAGAACGCCATTTTTCTTTAACTTCAGTGGACAGATCCCGGCGACCATCATCGGTACTTTCAAAGTCCCCTTCCATAATTGGATAATAGACGTTCCCTTCGGAATCAGGTTCAGAATGGTCAACGTCCTTAAGGCAGGTCACCCGTTTTCCCTCTTTATCCAAGAGATACAGCTGTTCACCGCGAGAACCAAGACAACGTAGATAATCAGAGAATTCATCTATTTCCTTGCCTTCAATATCGTACAAATCTTCAAAGAAGTCAGGAACCTTAAATGCGATAACGTCGCTACCTGCAGCCACTCTTTCTTCTATGAAACTTTCGTGATCAAACTTTTCTGTTTCAAGAATCTGTTTTACGGGGAGCAGATAGACCTTTGAAAAAATACTTGGAGCGAGGCCGGTAACGCACATCACGTCGCCTTTATCCAGTTTGCAGCCCGTGTCATCATCATATGTTATATTGCAAACGTTCCCAAAGGAATCTACATGGTACCCCTGGTAGTTTGTAGGGATAAATGGCGATTCACTTCTCAGCTCATCTGCTTCTAGTTCGATCATTCTTTGTCTTGTGGCCGCAAAATCAACGCCATAACCAAATCGACCCGAATAAGTTCTTCCGCGGCCAACGGCCCATTCGTCATCGAGGTCAAATGATTCCCATTCCGCCTCAAAGACAAGGCCGTCCGAAGCCATCTTGTCATATACCTTTATCGGTGGACAATTGGCCGTGCGGAAATCATATTTTCCGGCAAGGATTTCGTCCAACGAGCAAAAGAAAGTTTCGCCCATGTCGTCAAAAGCATCACCGGTGCCCCATTCCTTTTGATTTGGTTCAATCATCGCGAACGAGAAGAGCACTAAGTCATCTTCATAAGTGAAATTCTTTTCATAGAGCTTTTTGAATTTCTCTATGTTTTCTTTGTCCATCTTGATGAAATTTTGTATTTCAGCCATAGTTTTCCTGGATTCCTGGATAAATTAATACAATTGATAACTCAAAAAGGAAGGTCATCGTCCGTTTTTTCTTTGAGAAGAGGTTCTGTCACCGCATCAATATTGTACCGAAAAATTCCTCTTGGAACCTGGTCTCCTTTTACGACTAGACCTTTACCAACGGCCCATTCGTCATCAGCATCAGACCTCCATTCTGTTTCGAACACCAGTCCGTCAGTTGCCATTTTGTCATAAATTCCAATGGGAGGCCTACACCTTGTGAAAAACTCATATTCCCCCTTTAACAACCCCTCTAAAGTCTGTAAGGATGGTCCTTTTTCATACAGCAAATCGCTGGGAGTTCCCCAATTGTCCAAACGCCACGTCGCAAGGGTTTTGCCTATCGGCTCAGACTTTTCATCTCTAAAAATACTTGCATCTTGTTGAGAATTATCGAACCATTCCTCGTCTGCCTCGTTCTTTTGAACTTCCGGAATAATCTGCGAAAAAGAAAGCCGTCCCTCTCCATAGAGTTTCTTGAACTTTTCGATGTTTTCATCATCCATCTTGATGATGTTTGCAAATTCTAGCATGTTAGATAAAATTTCATCATCAGCCTCATCCAATAGATACTCGGCTCCCTCGTCATCGATTTCCTGCGAATAATCATGAAAAAATTCTAGGTCGGGATAAAGCTTTTCCAACGCTGTTAGAAGTTCGCTTGGAGGTTGCCAAGCGGTAGTAAATGAATAACCTATAGAATCATCGGTTTCTTCCGTAATTGTTGAATCTAATGAATTGCGATTTGTTCCCCAGTGGTCAATTACCCAATCTTTAAAATTAAATTGCTCATGCCCTTCTATTGGTTCACAGTCGGGGTACTTTTCGGATAAGTTCTGATAACTAGGATCGTCATAATCGAAGGGAACAAAAGCCTTGAAGTTAAACACTCTGCCGTCAAGGTTTGCCTTCTCCTTGAATTCTTTAATTCTTTCGGGCTTTCCCGAGACTTTTAAATAGTTCCATACCCAGTTTGCCATTTTTTCCTCCGATTATTTGCTCATGTTTACTAGATCAACCCGTTTGTTATCATGCAGGAGCGCGGTCTTTGTTGCGTTTGATACGTTCCATTTGCTGATGTCCAGTTTGATTTTGCAGAACCATCCATCTTCGGGGTGGGGGGAGATGTCGAAATTTGCAAAAAGATTGCTCAAATCGGTTACATTGGAAACATCCAAGAAATTCAGGTCTAAAACATTATTCAAGACAACCGTATTTCCTACAATGCCGCCTATAAGAGAAAAATTTCCTTGCATATACAGAGCAGTCTTGATGTTTTCTTGCAATTCCTCAAGGAGCTGATCAAGATGCTCGCGATCTTTCACGACAATCGTCGGTTGGTCATTCAAGCTTTCTTCTGAATCGAGGAAATTATTGGTCACGCATTGCAAAGACATTTTTTCAGAACCAGTCATCGGACCGATATGATACTGAAACAGCCCATCCACAACTTGGCCTTTTCCAATCGTCCATTCGTCATCGGCATCAGACCCCCATGTCGTTTCAAACACCAGTCCGTCTGCAGCCATTTTTTCATAGACTTTAATGGGTGGTCTACACATTGTGAAAAACGCATATTCTCCCTTCAGCAGACCTTCTAATGACTGGACATTCGGCATATTCGAGTCGTATAAAAGATCGCTAGATGTACCCCAGTTGTCATACCGCCAAATTTCAAGTTCCCGACCTACCACTGGGTCCGGCATTTTATCTTGTAAGGAATTATCCACCCAATTCTTATCCGAATCATCCTCTGCCGGTTCAGGAATAATCTGCGAAAAAGAAAGCTCTCTTTCATCAAACGATGAGTCTGGAGGGGTAAGGCGACGACCTTCGCCATAGAGCTTCTTGAACTTTTCGATGTTCTCGTCATCCATCGTGATGATGTTGCTGAATTCACTTTTTCCTGATTCCATATATAGGCCTGCATGCAAAAGTTGTCATGAACTTAAAATATATTCTTTTTCAATTTACGCAATAATTCACGCTTCATTAATCCTCTAGCAGATTCACTAGGTTTTTATTTTGAGTTTTCTTGGTTGGCATCATTCACTCCTCGGAATAAAGGTGACGCGATTGCGCTTGATTTTGCGGATCCACGTAGAGTTCTCTGCATAGCACTGCCTGCTGCAAATGACCCACAGTACGTCGATGGGGCGCTTGGTGTTGAATACCGGAGGCGGGGCGTAACCGTCGGTAAAGTAGATGAGCTCATCGCATTCAGGGTGACGTTCTTTAAGTTCATTGTATACGCTGAGAGTCTCTCCCTCGGAAGGTACGCAACCCCGCTCGCCTGGCACAAGGATCCCGTTGACAAACTTTTCCCAGTACCTGCGGGCAAACTGGTCAAAAGACCGCTCTTTGGACTTTTTTTTGATCATTATCACCTACATATACAATATAGCATACGCAAGCGACAAATAATGACATTTGATGCTCTCCCCCAAAAAACAGAAAAAAATATCTTTCTACCCGTAAACCGACTGCAAATATTCCCCATATTCCTTGAGGCTCTTTTGCAGCGAGGCTGGCTTCACTACGCGGGCGGCAGTCGAGAAAGAAGTTACCCAGTTCACCAGAAGCTGGTTCACATCGGCCTTCATCGTCACCAGAATTTTGGCGTTGCGCAATACCCGCATGTGCATGGAACGGTTGAACTTGTTTTCCATAAGGTAGTGGCGCGCACCCCATTCAAATTCAATTTCTATGTCTTCAAGATGCGGTTCCTGTTCGCTCATGAACGCAGCACCCGACGCAACCGGCCTGCGCAGCTTATCTATCACCTTCGGATTCTCGACAAAGGATTCCTTGGAAAGCTTGACTTGCACTATCCGGCGGAATTTCAGCGTGTAGGTAGCTTCCTTGACTTTTTCCGATTCGCAGGCCACATAAATTTCGTTTTGATAGACGATAATCATCAGGGGAATGCGGGTGGACTTTCTCCTCGACGCCGAAGCCCCCATGTAAAAGACATCTATTTTGCGGTGCTCATGGATTGCACGAAGAATGATCCGCAACTTTTCGCTTGCGTCTTCTTCGAAATCCGGAGGCGTACCCATAAAAAGAATCTTCGTATTCAGTTCGCTGCTGAGCTGGCCGAGCGATTTCCGCTCGCCGACCGGCAGACTTCCCTCGATACGCTCCAGAAGCTGCATGATAATTTCACTTGTCGCGGGGTAGATGTTCGCGATACGCTTGAGGAACACGAAATGGAGCATCGTGTTTTCGAAATCCGGGAACACAAGGCGTTCGGCATTGCGGAGCGCAGAACGGTAAACCGCAGTCCGGCCCTCGGTCTCGACGGCAATGTAGCGGCCAGCATCCATCTCCGAAAGGAACCGCATGTCGCGCTGCACATTGCGGCGTTCTTCAGCAGGAATATTGAAAGATTCCATCAAGTCATTGACGGTGAATTTTATGTTCACTTCTAATATAAATAAATGAGGGCGCAGATTCTTTCACTATTCGCTTTTTTCGAATTCCAAGATGTCGGCCTGTAGAGTGACATCGTCCGGGAAATAGCTTTGGGCGGTGCGGAGCAGGCGTAGCGCCTCGTCGTCGCGCTTTTGGGCGTGGGCATCGTAGGCCATGTTCTTGAAGCCGAACACGGCTTCGGCGTTGCCATGCTTGGCGGCGAGCTCGTAGGCGGATTCGGCACGGTCGTAGAACTTGGCGTCGTAAGCTAGGTTCCCGAGGAAAATAGCCGCATCGCTAAAGTCGGGCTTTATTTGCGTAATACTGTTCAGCACATCCATCGCGACAAAGGGCTTGCCGTCTTCGGCAAGGACATCGGCGAGCTTGTACATCGTAGAAACTTCGTCGGGGCGCACGCCAAGAGCTTCGCGGTAGGCGCCTGCACTCTCTTCATACTGCTTGTTCAGCCGATATACGTCGCCTAGGTAAACGAGGAAATCGATTTCTTCGGGATGCGCGGCATAGCCTTCGCGAATCACCGCCACGGCGCGCTCAAAATCGTTCAAGGAAATGTTCGCTTCGGACAACTGGTAGACAATGCTAATATCTTCCTTGTCGAACTGGTAAGCCTTTTCGATGGCCCGCAGCGCGCCGACCGCATCGCCCACTTTACTATAGGCTTCGCCTAAGTAAAGCCAGCCCGAAACATTTTCGGGTTCCAGTTTCAACGCGCGGTGGTACGCCGCCACGCATTCGGGGTACTGGCGCAGGCGAAAATAGACACTCGCCATGTTGAATAGCGCAGGTGAAAACTTTCCCGAGGAATAGTCGACAGCCTTGCGGTAAGAGGCGGCGGCTTCGGCGTACATGCCGCTCTGATAGTAGCTGTTCGCGATGTTGAAACTGGTGGCGATGGGGTCGGCTCCGCGGGATTCTGCCTTGCGGTAAAGCGTAATCGCCTGTTTGAATCTTCCATCGCGGTAAAGGGCGTTCGCGCGCTCCATCAGGTCGTATGCGGACTGGGCGGCGAAACAAGATGCAGCGAGGAAAATAGCTACGAGCCATGAGCTATGAGCTATGAGCGAAAAAACTCTTAACCAAGATTTTTTTGTCTTACCATAATTACACATTCATCAATCCTCATAGCCCAAAGGGCCGCTAGGCCCGAGCTCACACCTCATAGCCATTAGTCTCTGAACTTCACTTCGAACGGCTGTTCCATCCCGCAGAACGGCACCGCCTTGCCGCCCTTTTCGGCAGGGGCGAACGTCATGCGGCCAAGTGCCTCGCGGCCCGCAGCAGCAAGTCCCGAACCCGCCGGAGATTCTTCAATTACCTTAATGTCGTATGCTCTTCCGCTCACATCCACGCAAAAGCTCAAGCGGAGTGTCGCATCAATTTCGTTATCGCGAATCTTGGGAGGAACCTGAAAATTCGCCATGCCGCGGCTTTCGGGTTTCTTGTCGACATCGCCCTTTTCGGTAGAAAGCGCCCCGCCGCGGAAATCCGCCACGAGTTCTTCGCTGATGGCGGCACCCGCCGTTCCCGAAGCGGCACCTAAATTCATCGCAAAGCGCGGCCCCGCCTTGGGTGAACGTGAATTTGACTTCATTCGATTCGGCTTGCGCGCAGGTTTCTTCTTTTCAACTTTTTTCTCGACTTCATCCACCTTCTTGATCGCCACTTCCGCCTTGTTGTATTTTTTTTCGTGAAACACCTTGCCTGTCAAGAAAAGGTTCGCCATCGTCACCGAGAACACGAGCAACATACTCGCGAGAACCGCCGCGAGCAGTATGCTAAAACGCTTTACCAGTTTTTTAATCCATCTAAACATTACGTTACCATTTAGGCTCGAGGCGCGAGGCGACTGCTGGAGATTGCTGCTCCTTCGAACCTAACTCTACTAAGGCAACAAGTTGCCAAGTATCGTATATCGTCTTCGGCTCGCAATGACAACCTTTTCCCTCTTTCATCTATCGTCATACGTCTTTTCCTAACCACTAACCACTGTTTACTAACCACTATCTACCTCATATCTCAAAGGCACGAAGTGCCGACCTCACACCTCATTGCTCATAGCTCCTACTCCGCCTGAGCCGCGATCGATACCTTTTTCACTCCGGCCAAGTTGCACATGTCAATCACCTGCACGAGCACGCCCGTTTCAGCGCCCTTGTCGGCAATCACCACAGCTTCGCGATCAGGGGTCTTCGCAAGCGACTGCTTCAAGATATCCTGCAGACTCGCAAGGTCCACTTGGCGTTCGTTCATGTGAATCGTCCCTTCGCGAGTAATGGCGATCAGCAGGTTTTCCTTTTCGAGTTGGCTTGCAGTCTGCGCCTGCGGCTTAGTCACATCCACACCCGTTTCGCGGGTGAACGAAGAGGTGACCACAAAGAAGATGAGGAGAATGAACACGATGTCCATCAGCGGCCCCATCTCGATGCCCATATCCTTCTGCTTCCGTCTTGGTAAATTAAACTCCATCAGTAAATCCTCATCCATAGGTTGCTTCGTTTCGCTCGCAACAACTTTTAGCCTTCCGCCTTCTCTACAAAAACGTTCTCTATCACCGTCGCACCGAGTTCCATGTTCTGGCGTAGCATCTCAACTCGTTCGTCCAGGCGCTGTTTCAGGAGTGTGAGCGGGAAGGCCACCAAAAGTCCGCTCTGAGTCGAAATCAAAGCTTCCGAAATACCGTCGGCCATAAGCACCGGGTTCTGGTTTCCATAAAGCGTGATTACTTCGAAGGTAGACACCATGCCAGTCACCGTTCCAAGGAGTCCAAGCAACGGGGCCGCGGAGGCCATTACCGACACGATGTGGTTCCCTTGTTCCATGTAGCGCACCGTTTTCATCAAGCGCACCTGCATATAATCGCGGAACCCCTCGGGATTGTTTTGCGCCATCTCGATGGCATAGCAAAGTTCCCTCGACAACAGCCCTCCACGCTTGCGCAAACGCTTCAGAGCCATTTCCACGCTCGCGGGAGTCACTGCATTTAGCTTGTCCCTTTCGCCACTGTTCAGGTCGCGATGCATGCGTTTCACCACCTTGTTCACATCTGCACGGAAAAAATCGCTGCCAATGCGTACCCATGTCGAAAACAGGTAATAGAATCCGATGACCCCTGCCAACAGAATCGGGAGCATCACCACGCCACCGGCCTGGTACGTGTTCTGCAGAGACTCGAGGAATATGTAGTGGGTGTTAGACATTCCCGCTTATGCATCCTTCCCGAAAATTCTGTTCAACAGCGAGGTACTCTGCACATACATTTCGCTAGTCACCTTTTCGATCTTTTCGCTCAAAAGGCCATGGAGCACCATCACGGGAATCGCAATGACAAGGCCCGTTTCCGTGGTCACCAAGGCTTCCGAAATACCGCCCGCCAGCACACGCGCATCGTTCGTGCCCACTTCGGTAATTACGGTAAAAAGCGTGATGATACCTGTCACCGTGCCGAGCAGGCCGAGCAGCGGAGCAATCGTACCCATGGCCGCCAACAGGCCCATTCGGCGTTCAAGCCTGGGCTGTTCGCGGAGCAGCGCCTCTTGCAGCGAGCGTTCCGCATCTTCGCGCTTATCGCGGGCACGGTTCAGCACCGCAAAAAGCACCATCGAAAGGCTAGTCCGCTTTTTCAGGCAAAGATTTGCCGCATCTTCGTAACGGGATTCCTTCACGAGTGCATTCAACTTTTTGAGGAAGCGACGGCCCAGATGGCCGCGGAAAGAGAGCACCAGGAACCGTTCCAGGCAAAGGAGTAGCGCAAAAATCGCCACCAGCATGAGCGGGTACATCACGATGCCGCCCTTCTTGAAAAACGCTTCAAGCTCTTCGCTCCAGCTGAGTTCCTTGGTGTCGGAAATGGCATTCTTGACGGCCTTGTTCTGCAGCACATCCAGCGGAATCGCCACCTGTGCAGAGGCCTGTGCCGAATCCACAGCGTCACCCGCCTGCATCACGGCCCGCTTGATGTTTGTGGCCATCTCCAGCGGAAGCGCTGCATTCCATTCGAATACCTTGCCCTGCAGGGCCCCCGAACGTAGCAGCGCCTGCACATCGCCATTGTCCTGCGCCACTTCGCCAAGGAACACGGTCCCCAGTCGCAGGCGGTTCACAGCAACATCGGGGCGGCTTCCCACCTGGGAAATTTCGCGGCCATACGACTGCGTGTAAGTCATCTCGTGGCGGAGCAGCATGTCGTTCATAAAGTTCTGCACCGCGCCAATCGTATTCGGAACATCCTTGGAGGCTTCGTCAGCGGCGGTCTTCAAACGGAGTATTCTTCCATTCATGCCTACCGGGTAATCGCCCAGCATATCGCCCAGGCTCTTCTCGATCGAGAGCTTCACCTGCGTATTCAGCGCATCGTAGGAGCTCTCTTCGGCCTTTGCATTGTCTTCGGCTTCATCGGTCAGGCTCTTGCTCGCCGAGACTTCCTCGGTCACGCGGCCCAGATCCGTCGAAAGCTTTGAGTAGCGGCCATCCAGTTCACGGGAGGCTGCCTGGTGTTCCTCGGTCAGCTGCGATTCCGCATAACGCCTCTTCCAATGTTCCGCTTCGAGCTTTTCAAGCGAATCCGCCTTTTGCAGGCGTATGCGGGTCAGCGTTTCTACTTCGCGCTGCAAGGAGCGCACTTCTTCGAGTTGCAGGGAATCCTTGATTCGAGCTTGGTCTTCTTCGGTAGACTTCTTTTCGCCCGAACCCGACCAGGGCCACGCAAAAGCAGACGTCGCCAACAAGAAAGTAAGAGTCACCAACAAACGATACGGCATGGATTGCTTCGTCGCTTCGCTTCTCGCAATGACATTATTCAAAATCATTTTTCACCCCCCACCACAGACAGGCTCACAGGAAGCTTCACAATCTGGGGCGGCTTTTTCGCCTGCTTCACATCAATCGCTAGCTTCACGGCGGCGCGCTCTTCCAGGTTCAGCTCCTCGTTCCATTCGTAAACAATCTTGCCGGCTTCCACCCTACGCACCATGTTGCCAAACACGGTGCCGTTTTCGTCGCTATAGACCATCCACTGGTTTCCAATGCGCAAAATCACCGCATTGATCAGCTCTCCGTTCTTGCGGGTCAGCGGGCTGTTGATCACAGCGACCTCGTCGCCGAACTTGATTTCTTCTGCCATGAGCGATTTCAGGCGCGAAAAGCTTTCTTCTTCGCTCGCATTGCCGCTTTCGATGTCGCGGGTGAGCGACTTGACGCGGTCAAGCCGAGTCTCTCGTTCCCAGGGCACCGTCTGCGCCACCTGCGCTTCAAGCCGCTTGCTGATGCCCGCGAGCGCTTCGCGGAGCGCCTTGCGCTTGGCAGCCACATTGTCGCCACGGTTCTTGGCGCGCGCCTGCTTGCTACGCTCCACCTGCAGCTGCTCTGCAACACCGCGAATCTTGGCATTCAGAGAATCGATTTCTGCCCGGCGGCGATCCGTATCGGCCTTGTAGCGCTGCGAGAGCATCTTGTAGCGCGAATCGTCCGCCTTGAGCATCGAATCCGTCGAAGCAATCTGACGGTTCAGTTTCTGAATCTCAGAATTGAGCTTTTCCTTCTCAAACTTCAGATCGCGAATTTCGGCATCCCGATCGGCAAAGGCCTCCCCCGAAAGTAGGAACACCATTATCGACAAGTGAGCAAAGTGCAGTAAATTCAGTCTTTTCATATTGTTCCGCAATGTTTAGGTATAAAAATTACATAATTAAAACACCCGGCCACACGAAAAGTGTCACCGGGCAATCTCTTTTTTCCGTTAAAAGATTTTATTCTAGAAGACCCACATCACGCCGATGGTGGGCACGATGCTGTAGTTTCCAGATTCACTATCCGTAGTGGTATCGACACGGTTGAAGTCGTCATCCTCATACTTGACCGAAGTCCCCACGCCGCATGCGGCAACCCAGCGGCCACCGACCTTGGCAAAGACGCCGGCATGTTCCGTGATGGAGTAGCGGGCAATCAAGTCGCCACCCAGGGTAAAGGCCACCAGAGCCTCGCTAAAGCTCCTGTCAACCTTGCCAAGTTCCTTGTGGTCGTACTCGTCTTCATCACTTTCAAACACAGCAACTTCGAACCCAACGATGGCAAGCATCGACAAGCTGAACTTCTTGCCAAGTCCAGCGGTGTAGCCGAGACCAAAGTCGAAGGCGCCGAAGTTGCCAATCTGCCAGTCGTCATCGGAATTCACGAACTTGATGTTGTCCGTGGCAGCGCCACCCGTCGAAAGGGAAAGTTCGACGGAGAAGCCGTTCGCAGCAGCGCCCACGAAAGTGGCATTTATGCCGTAATCAATCAGGTCAATCTTCTTGCCGTGCACCTTGTACTGCGAAACAGGAACCGTCAAGCCAAAGCCAAGCATCGTGTACCAGCTCTTTTCGGCAGAAGCGACAGCCTGTGCAGCGGAGTCGGCAGCCGGAGCAGCTTCTTCTGCAGCGGGGGCAACCGGGGCAGCGACAGCCGTCACGACAGCAGCGCTATCCGCAGCGGGTTCGGCGGAGGTCACCGTAGAATCGGCAGCAGGGGCGGCAGCTTGTTCAGCGGGCGCAGCAGCAGGTTCTGCAGCGGGGACGGCTTCTGCCACCTTGGCGGTATCCGCAGCGGGGGCAACCGCTGCCGGAGTAGCTTCGGCAGGGGCCGCTTGTGCAGCGGGAGCCACTGCAGGTTCTGCAGCGGGGGCAGCTTCTGCGGCAGGCTGTGCCGGAGCAGCAGTTGCCTCAGTCGAAGCTGTTGTTGTTGCAGCCGGAGCTACGGCTTCTTGCGCGAAGGCCGCAACGCCAACAAGCAGGGCGGCATAGATCGTATTACGAATATTCATAACCATCCACCTTTGTTTTATTGTTTTACACCTTCAAAAAATAATATTTGTCAATGAATTTTCAAGGTCTCGGCACCATTTTAAGATGGATCCGGCCAATCGGAACACATCGGCATCGAGTCAGAATGCTTTTCACAGATTCTGTCCACTTCTCGCTCCAACACACTCGACTTCTGTTCATCCAAGTGGAAGCGGCTCACCAGCGCCGACTCGCACTGTTCATAGCCCATGTACCAGCCGCGGTCAGCGCACCAATTCCACAGGTATTCCTTGCAGCTATTCTTTTCGTGGCTCACCATGCACTGCTGGTACATATCGAAACAATCGGCAATCTTATTATTCTGGAAATTGCTTGCGACGCAATAGCGCTTGAGACCATCCGCATAAGCTTCGCTCTTTTCCTCGTCGCTGATATCCTTGGGCAAGAATACGGACCATTTCGTGGTATCGAGCATCATCGCGGCTTTCACATTGGAAGCGTAACATGCCTTGGAAATAACATATTTGTCATTGCGGTAGGCCTTATAGGCTCGACTATTGAGCGATTCCCAATCGGTGCCCCCAAAGTACATGTACTCATCATCATAGACGTCCATGCCCGAGCAGGCGACATCCTGGTAGAGTCTGCAGCCACGGGAATCCCAGCTTTTCGAGTTGTCGCCTTCCGTATTCTCGCAGTTGCGCCATGCAATGTGCTCAATGCTCACACCGTTTCCATCGACATAGAAGTCGAACACCGTCTTCGACATTCCGCTAAAGACGCCCATCCCATTTTCGATATTCGATTCCGGAATAATCCTTGAATCGTTCACCGATTCCTTCACCTTACGCTCGTAGTCGTTGTAGGCATCGTCCGTCGCATAGAACTCCACGCGAGCTCTTCCTAGCGGAAGCATCATGTTCATCAGGTAAAGCGTATCGAGTGCATAGTAATTGCCCACGCGGGTATTCGTCGTAAATCCCAGGTTCTGCTTTCGTTCCAGCGGATCATGCAGGGCGATCCCCGTGTAGCCCATCGAATCCTTTTCCGTAAAGCCCTTGAACATGTCGTTCAGGGTCGTCGCCTGCGACTCCGAATTTTCCATATCGTAATCGAGTATAGAAATTACTCCATGCACACTCTTGTCATAGTCCATGGCGCACTTCACGAACTCCATGTCGTTGGGAAATTCCAAAAATTTGATGTGGATCGTCTTCCTTCCGTCGTTTTCTATCCACTCATAGCTGCCGTCAGGCTGCGGAACATTCAGGCCTTTCACCTTGACCGCGTTTGGAATCGTCGCCTGCGCCCTGTAGGTGGTCTTTGCCGAGTGTCCCGCACTGTCCCACTCGAAGTAGGCCTCCATCTCGTACTTTTCGCCGACAATTCCGCTAAACGAACTCGACGCCTCGAAACAGTTCGGATTCTCATCCGAGCCCCACAAGACAAGCGTCGTATCCTTCTCTCCATCACCGGAATTGTGGCCCATAGCCCGATAGCCGAAGTTGCCCTTCACCGTCACATGAGCGCTGTCGTAAAAGGCGAAGTCCCGCGAAGACGTCTCGTCAAGTTCATAGACCTTCGAAAAGCAGATATAGGGGGACTCGCCTGACACAATGTAGCCGTAGGTGTAGATGCCTGTGTAGACATCACGCTCTTCGGGATAGTATTCCCAAGGGCCATGGAAGTCGCAGCCCACCAACATCGCCACGAACACGACACACGAGAGAACGAACTGGGGCAGCGTTCCTTTGGGCATGCGGGCGAATGTGGAGAGCAACTTTTTCATCGTATTCCTTAAATTTACATATTTATAACACCCGACCCCGCCCCGAGTGTCACCCCAATAGAAGAAAAAAACTTACATGCGGCATAAACGAAGCTCCAGACATTAGTCTGGAGCTGAGTATGCCGGCGAGCGCTGACTTACGCCAATGCAATCTCGGTTCCGCCCCCGAGCTCTCTTTATACCAAAAACACCCCAGCCGAGAGTCGCGGGCAAGCTTGCTTGCCCATAACCGAGGCGCCAAGTTTTGAATTTACAAGGTAAATACAAAAACACCCCGCCCTTTCGGACGGAGTGTAAGGAGTGAGTGTGGAGTATCTTAGAAATTCTTACATTGGCCTTTCCACTTGCCATCGTGGCCGGCTATGTTGCCGTCAATATACTTGCCGCTCGTGCCGACAAAGTCAGCCTTGCGGAAATCTTCGCCACCGAGGTGCCAGCGCATCCAGGCAACTGTCGCCGCCATGCCGTCCCAGGAACCGGAACCGTGACCGTAACCGCACTCCCTACGTCCAGGAGCGACTTCGTAGCATTCGTTCCCCTTGCCACCCGTCATCTGGATAAGGCAGGCGGGCGCCTTGACATTTGCGTTGTTGTAATCGTTCTCGGCATTGCCGCGTTCCATGCCGCCTTCACCGTAGAGGATAGCGATAGTCCGGTCAGTCGCCACCTTCATGGCACCGGCTCCGCCCCAGTCTCCGCTGTTGTTGAGGAACGCGGTAAGCACGCGCCTGTCCTTGATAAGAGCCTGTTCCGATTCTAGGCCACCCATGGAGTGCCCGGAGCAACCGACCGTATTCATGTCGAGTTTGTTATAAAGCGGACTACCCGAATCCTTATTCAGCCCATCCAACCAGTCGAGAGCCTTGATTGCCTGGGTCGCATCGCCCGGAGATTCCTTGAGGGCAATCACCACGAAACCGTGAGAGGCAAGACGACGAATCATGCCCTCGTAGGCACTCGGTTTAGTACCACCACCGGGGCCCCATACCACAATGGCATGCTTCTGGTCCGGATTGTCGGTCAAGCGCTTGGGGTATGCAAGGATACCTTCCCCATCCCAGCCGGTATTTGTCTTGTACTCGACTTCCATATAGTTCTTTTCTTCTTCCTTGTCGTTCGCAAGGAAAATTTTCGGCACGGCGGGCACTTCGCTCGAAGAGGATTCTTCGACAGCGGCTTCGCTCGAGCTGGACTGCAGACTTGGACCCACTTCGCCTTCGGAGCTGCTAGATGCAACAGGATTTGTTGCAGACGTATCGGCAGGTTCGACACCGGGGTCCACTTCAGGATTTGCTCCCAGCTGGTCCGGATTCGTGGACGGATCAACGACTTCTCCCGTAACCGGGTCTACCGTCGGTTCTGTATTAGGATTGATAACTTCGCCAGTCACGGGATCGATGACAGTCTGAGACGGGTCCGTCACCTGGGAAGAATCTGCCGGATTGTTCGGATTAGCCGGATTATTCAGCTGATCCTGATACTGATCCTGAGCATCGGCAATTGCGGAATTCACCTTGTCGGCAGCATCTCCGCAGTTTGCGAGAGCCAAGGCGGCACTTACAACAACGCCCTTGGCAAAGTTCCTGAAGAACATGGATTTCATTTATGACTCCTTATTTTACCAACACCGGAAATAAAGATACCTTGAAAAAAAGGCAAAAAAAACGCCTTGAAATGAGTTTCTGTGGACAATAAGTCCATAGTCAGCGCCTTTAATTTATTTGTAATTTATCCATTATGGACACGGTAATTTTTACACGCAGCGAACGCGAAAAACAAAATAGCCCGCTTTTAAGCGGGCTCTGCAGACTAGTTCTAAAGATTGTCTAACACACCTTCATTTAGAAAAGCGTATTGTCTACCTAGGAGCATAAATCCTGGACATGAACTCGGCGCGGGTCTTCTCGTCGGTCTTGAAACGGCCGAGAAGCTGGGTCGTAACCATCGTGGCACCCGGCTTCTTTACCCCGCGCATGGTCATGCACATGTGGGATGCCTCGAGCACCACCGCGACTCCCTTCGGGTTCAGTTCCTTCTGGATGAGTTCTGCAATCTGGCGGGTCATGCGTTCCTGGATTTGCGGGAAGCGGGCGTAGAATTCAACGACGCGCGGAATCTTGGAAAGGCCCACCACGCAGTCGCCCGGAATGTAGGCCACGTGGGCCTTGCCCGTAAACGGCAGAAAATGATGTTCGCACATGCTCGCGAACTCGATATCCGGCACGATAATCATCTCGTCGTACTTCTCGTGGAATCGCGTCTTGAGAATGTCTTCGGCACGCATCTCGCCCGAAAGGCCGGTCATGAGTTCGGCATACATCTTCGCGACACGCTTCGGCGTATCGAGCAATCCTTCGCGGTTCGGATTCTCGCCCATGCCGGTGAGAATCATCCGGAAGCCGTCTTCCATCATCTTCAAGTTCATACGGACAAAGATAGAAAAATTACCGGATATCAACCCTCACCAAGGCGCCAGCGCCCTTGGCAATATATATGCCGTGCGGAATGTTCTCGAGCGACATGCCGTTTGTCGCGGTGCGGACAAGCGTTCCGTTCAGGTTGAACAGCCTGATTTCGCCCGCAGATTCCAGGCGGTTGCCCACGCGCAGAATCCCGGGGGTCACGCGCGCCAAGCCCTCACCCAACTGCGCGCCGTTCACGATTCCCGTCGTTTCGCCGCCGGCCTTGAAATTTTCCACATGCGTGATGCCGCTGTTCACGTAGTCGCCGAGCCCGTAAGCGCTGCGCATAATCTTCAGCACGTCCATATCGAACACGGAGCCGTCCGGCGCGGACTGCCTGCGGATAATGGTCATGTTGTTTTCGCCCTCGTGGCCGGTATCCCAGGCGATGGGCACCACCTTGTTCTGTTTCGCGAGTTTCATCACGGCGTCGTAATAGGCAAGGCGGCCCTTGCGGTGCTTCGCGTAGTTGTCGCCCGTCAGCACGCCAACGCGGTCGTTCGCGCCGAACTCGCCGATAATCACGGGCACGCCCTTGTCCACAAAGTTCGTCTTCATCTTGCCGAACTGGTCCTGAATCTGTGCGCTGGTGCACTTGTCGCCCATCGCGCCCGCCCAGGCGTTATAACCGCAGTTGTGCACGATGTCTGCACCGGTCGCAAGGTCATCGCCCCAGTAGTATTGCGGATAAACTTGCGCGCCCCAGTCGGCAATGTCGTTCATGAGCGTGTAGGTGTACGGGTCATAAAAATGCACCTCGACCATCAGGCGGTTTTCAATCACGTCCTTCGGGAGCTTTGATACCGGCATCACCTCGGTCGTGCGGTCGATACTTGTGGAAGGCCCTTGGATTACGAGCGTGCGACTCGCGTTGTTGCCGCCCGTCGCGCGCACGGCATCCACGAACGTCTGGTGGTACACCATCAGGATTTCGGTTTCGTGCCTGTAATTGTCGTCGGTAGTCGCAGGCTCGTTCGCGCTCGCAAAGAGCAGGTTCTCGTTATAGTCCTTGAAACGCGTCGCAATCTGCGTCCAGTAGGATTTCTGCTTCGCGTTCACCTCGTTCTTCTTTTCGTCCTTCAGGTTCTCTTCGAGCCAGCCGCCATCCCAGTGGATGTTCAGGACCGTCACGAGGCCTGCGCGCATGCACATGTCCACCACCGTCTGCACCGAGTCCATCCAGCTTTCGTTAATGACGCCGTTACTCGCGTGGCTGTCCCAAGCGCAGGGAATGCGTATGGTGCTGAACCCCGTCGCCTTCACCGAATCGATGTAGGCCTCTGTCGGGAACTTGTTGCCCCAGCCCGTCGGGTTGCCCGGAACTTCCATCGTGTTGCCGATGTTAATCCCGAAACCCATCTTGTTGAACATTTCGCCCGCAGTCGGGAGCGTTTCAGCATTCGCGAGCACAGCAAGCGACGCCACGGAGAAGGAAGCGGCCAGCGCCGCAGTCCTGAGTCTGCTTTTAAGCATAAACAACCCTTTAGGGATGCAATCGCAACCCTTATTTAAACAACCCACACAAAATATATATGGATTTATGGCCTGCGGGCACCCATCCGGATGCATTTTCCGTTGACAAAATGTCCTTAATTCAGCCAACCTTAAACAAATACAACTTCGTTCCCGGTGCGCGGGGATTCCGTGCGGTTGGGCAGCCCGGTTTCGGTATCGGCGTAGCCAATAGCGACGGAGGCGTACACGCGTTCGTCCTCGCGCAAGCCAAGGCCGCGCAGGTATTCAAGAAGCGTCGGGTCTTCGTTCAGCCACTTGAGCTGGTTGATGTAGCAACTGCCCAGGTCGAGTTCGTTCGCCGCGAGCATCATGTTTTCTACAGCGCAGGCGACATCGGCCATGTTGTTGCCGTAATCTTTCTTGTTTGCAACCACAATCAGCACGGGCGCCGTATAGCAGAAGGAATAGTTTCCCTTGCGGGCGAGCGTAATGGAATTCTTGAGGCTCTTGTACAGGTCCTCGCGGAGTTCCATCTTCGCAAACGCTGCCTGCACCAATTCCTTGAGTTTCGCAATCACCGAAGCATCCGAAATCACGAAGAAATGATTGCTCTGCGCATTACCGCCGGTAGGCCCGAAACGTCCCGCCTCGACGACGGTCTGCAATTTTTCCATTTCTACGGGCTGCGCCTTGAACTTGCGGGTGCTGCGGCGTGTTTTAATAGCTTCGAGTGTATTCATCGTCTTACCTCGTTCTAAAATCTACAAATCAATCGTCCTCAACGCAAATTGTCTGCACCATCGGATACAGGTCCTTGGGACATTCTGCAACACGCCATCCCTTCTCTCCATTGTAGGGATGCCAGGCGATTTCAACGCAATGCTGCGATTCGGCATCATTTTCGGTACTCGTCCAGAAAATGTCAAAATACATGGTGTTGCCGGAAACACACCCGCTGCGGTGCATCGTATAGTCCCAAATAATCGGCGAATCGTTGCGGACATCCATATCCGTCGTCATGTAGGCAAGGTAGTCTTGCTGCGCGAACTCTTCCAGCGACGGCACATGGAATCCTTCGGGGCAGAACTTACTTGCGTACTCCCAGTCCATGTAGGCGCCTTCGTAGAACCGCAGCGAGGACACGCTGGAATCCACATCGGCGCGCCTGCCCTGACACAAGCTGCATTCCTTCGCCCAAGCCTTCCAGTCGGCGTAGAACGTATCGAAGCTTTCGCTCTTGTTCCCGATGGAATCGAGGCGGACCCGCTGCACACCCCGTTCGCCATGCAAGAAGAGTCGTCCCCTGTAGAAATAGGCATCGTAGGTCTTACCCGAAATTTCCACATGCGTCAGCGTCCAGTCGTCGTCGTAGATGTTGAACTGGTAAAGTTTCCCGTCGACAGTCACCTTGTAAAGGGAATCGTTTTCAATGATTCCGCCCGCAAAAGATTTCTTGTCGTAGTTCAGCGGCATCGTGTTCGGGTGAGGTCCAAGCTCTATCCGACGCCAAGCCACCGAGCCACTGTCCTTGGCGCAGCCGTAAAAGCCCAAAGCCGAACCGTACCAATGAAGTGTTTTCTCCGAAATTGTATCGCAGCGGCCAAGGCTGTCCCTGAACATGTACGGTGCCGAAGAGAGGACTCCCATGACACTCCACTGATAGTTCGAATCGCAGGTGTAGTAATCGCCGCCGTATTTTCTGACGGCGCCAAACAAGGAATCGTTGCAAACCTGGCGGTCCTTTTCGGGCGGCAAAAGCGTCCCCTTGTCCACCACATGCCAGGTGCCCGCGCTGCATTCGTAGAACACATCTCCGTAGACAACCTTCCGGTTCATCTTGGACCTTTCGCAGGCATCCATATTGAGAATCGGCGGAATCAATTCGGCATCTTCTAGCTTACGCCAGTTTCTCAGGGCAAAGCAGCCACTTTCCGGAAAACCGTCAGGCGCCCTGCATTCGTTCGATTCGCAAATGTAATACGAATCGTCATATTTCACGACGCGGTTCAATTCGCAGTCATCTTCATAATACACGGGCGGATAAATTTCCTGCCACATGGTATCGCTCAGGCCGCTCCAGTAGTTCGCGCAAGAATAGTAGGCTCCGTTATACTCGCCCTTCTTGTTGACGTTGTTGCAGCGTCCCAGATGGTACAGCAGCGCCTCAATCGGAGTCCACTTGTAATCGTAACATTCCACATACACGCCATCCACTTCAAGCATATCACCCGTTCTCCCATCCGTGCACTTGCCAAACCGGGCTGCCACCTTTGCATCCAGCACCGTCGCATACAGCGGATCGTCTTCATCGAACTTCTTATCGGTATACTTGTCGCTCCAGGAACAGGGCTCGAGACCTTCACAAACGCATGTGTACAAGGAATCGCCTACATAAAACATCTTGCCCATATCGCTCTGCCGGCACTCCCCGAACAAATGATCCTGTATGACCTTACGGTCCGTTTCCTTGTGCCATATGTTGGAGTATATCTCGCAGCGATAATAATCTCCCTTATAATAAATCAGGGAATCCTTGAGAAAATGGTAGCTGCACAGGCCCACTTCTTCTTCCAGGAGCGACTTCAGGCGCCAAATATTGTCCATTACAAAATGCCGCTTGTAATAGGCGCTGGACTTGTCCATTATCTGAATCGTGTCATTGCTTCCAGACGGCCATGGGAACACGATTCCGTAGGCTTCCTCAAAAAAAGTATAGTCCATGTTGCGAAGCCCCATAATGGAATCTCTCGACATACCGTGATAAAGCGTCGCAGACTTATCTTCGAATACGCGCTCAAAAGTCGAAAGGAAGGCGTCGGCCGCACGCACCAAAAACGACGCCTTTATCTTGCCCGTTTCTGCAAAGTTGTCGCGAAGTTCCTTAAAGTCGCTATAGAAAAGACTGTCCGAGATTTCGTGGCGACAGTAGACATAGGGCAACATCCCCCTCAAGCGGGTTCCGCCCTTAACGTTTTCACTCCAGGCGTTAAAAGTTTCCTTATCGATGTTGCTCAAGTCCTGCCTGAAAACGCGGCCCAATTCCGAAAGCGCCTGCGCATAGGCATCGTCAAAAGACATCTTCTGCTTTTTCACCAGCGTCTCGATGCGGCCCGCCGCAAGAGCCGAATACAAGTTCGGCCTCAGGCCATTGTTGTCATCGTTCAGCCGCACATACTGCGCAAACTCCATCTTCCGCTTCTTGACATCGGACGGAAACACCGCGACCATCTTCAGGTACGGCCATTGATATTCGCGGAGTTTCGCATGAAACCTAAAGCTCGGAGAGAGCTTATTACCATCCCAACTGGAATCCATCGACACCTCGAACGAATCGATTGCATCCAGATTCTGATCCAGACTTACAAACCGTACCTTTTCGGGGCGCATCGTCGTTAAAAACTGCGACTCGCCGCCGAGCTCCGTCGGCGAGAACACCTTCCCGTTTTCGTCAAAGCGGCGGACGATGTCTGCACTGCTGCCGTCATCGTTTGAACACGCCACAAGGCTCAGTAGCACTAACGAAGCCGCAATTATTTTATACAAAAAAGACACAAGTTCTCCAATCCTAAGCAGTAGCTAGAATTTACATAAATTAGCAAGAGAACGAACAATTTAACTGCAAAACGGCGACAAACGGCCATTTTTGCAAGACTACTTGTCGAGCGGAAGCATCAATATGCGGGATTTCCGTTTCTGGTTGTAATGGTCACGCTTGGTGGGCGGAAGTTCGTCCACCGTGCCGTCGACAAATCCGAAATGGTAGAACCAGTCGAGCGCCTGCGTCGTGAGCAGGAACAGCGTCTTGTAGCCCTTCATGCGACCGACAGAAATCAGGTGACGCACAATCGCATCGCCGATGCCCGACTTGCGGTAGTTCGCGGCAACGGCAATGCCCGCCACTTCCGCCATGCCGTTCTCGTATTCGTGCAGGGCGCCGCAGCCGTGGATGCTGTTGTCGATGCTGTAGACCACATAGTCCTTGAGCCTTTCGGAAATGCTGTCCTGGGTACGCGGCACCAAGAATCCCTTGTCGATGTAGTCCTGCATAATCCGCAAGATATCCGGAATGTCTTCCATGGTCGCCGGGCGAATGCTCGAGTACTGGTTTGCGTACACCATGGTACCGTCGCCGCGGGCGCTGAACACTTCCTGCAGCACGCTCCCCTGGAATTCACCACTCAAGAGGTGAACACGGTTCGCACCCGCCTCGCAGGCGTGAATCGCATTCATCAGGTAGTCCATCTGCGCAAAGTCGAGCTGGTCGGAATTGAGTTCCAGAAGTTCCTTCGCCTGGTCCACGTCCATAGCCGAAATCACGCCCGACTCCGTGGGTTCCAGATACTTGGTGTTCTTGCCGGTCACAAGGCCGTCGAGCTTGATACCGTTCTGGTTTCCGATGAAGAAGAGCTTTCCCACCTTCATGTACTTGCAGAGTTCGGTGGCCAGTTCGGTAGAGCTGATGTTGTAGGCATGCCCGATCTTGTTCCAGCCAATCGGCGGAATGATGGGCACAAACTTCTCGTCCATGAGCTGTTCCAGGATGTCGCGCTGGATGCGCTCGATACGGCCGGTGCGCATGTAGTCGACACCGTCGATCACGCCCAGGCTGCGAGCCAGCACCCAGTTCCCCTGGATGCCCCGAAGGCCGCTCGCCGTAAGGTGGCTCATGATATGCTGCGCCACGCCCAGCGACGCCTGCTCGATGTGCGGCAGGGCCTCTTCGCTGGTCAGGCGTACTCCCGCATGAAAGCGGGATTCAAGGCCCCAGGCCTTGAGCTGGGCGTCGATGCTGTTGCGCGTCCCTGGCACAATGATGATACGGATACCCGACTTGTGCAACAGGGCGATGTCTCGCATCAGCACCGGGAAAAGGGGGTGACTCATCAGGTCATCCTCGATTTTCAGCACAAACAGCTGGCCCTTGAAGCGTTCCATGTAGCCGAACACTTCGCGAATGAAACCGGCAACTTCGAAATGTTGCGAATTGAAGTCAGGTGTCGCGTTACTCATATTAGATAAGTTAGAAAAATGCCGAGCCGAGGCAACAGGCTGTTCGCGTCTATATATAAAACAAACGCGGCCCCGTAGGACCGCGTTCGTTTAGTTGAGATAGAATACTCTTTTGGAAGCTAGTCCTGAATGCGGGTCCAGTTGAGGATTCCCTTCTTGATCAGGTAGATGTAGCCCGCTTCCAGAATGACAAGGAAGCCAAGCAGCACGAAGAGCAGGTCCCAGCCGCCCTTGAGGAACTGGACGGTCCAGGGGTAGAGGAACGCCACTTCGAGGTCAAAGACCAGGAACAGCATGGCGACCATGTAATACTTGACGGGGTAACGTTCGCCCGAGGTGCCAGACACGTGTGCGATACCGCATTCGTAGGACGTTCCCTTGATGGATGTGCCCTTGATCTTGCCCGGGTGCAAAAACCAGTTTGCAACCAGAAGGGCCGTCGGAACCACGAGAGCCAGAACCACCAGGATGGTCATGGCAAAAGTCGTATCGAAAATATCAACATTCGTCATAGTGATATAAAACATAGTAAAATTCTTTTTGCTAGTTAAGAGCCAAAATGTAAACTATATTTATGGGCATGAAAAAGATCACTACATTTTTGGGATGTGTGGGTGTGGTGTGCTTATTCTGGGGGTGTTCGTCTAGTGAAGACATTCTAGACCCGAACGCAGCGTTTGCCGACGATGAAGAAATTGTTTCTTCGGAATCTGGCGATACCCCGACAAGCTCCTCTTCGTCTGCTAGTAAACCCTCTAGTTCTGATGCAAAGCAAAACCCTCAAAAAGACCCCGCACCTAGTTATTCCGACTCCGTGGTCGTAGACCACGACACGGTGACAAAGCAGGTCGTCATCATCCAGGACGCAGACCTCGGGAGCGTTCCCACTCCGAACTACAGCAGTGGAGTCTTCTGCTGGAGCGAAGAATGCAAAACCAAGTATGCAGGTCAGACCGCTAACCCCAACCTTCAGTCATCGTCTTCCATGGTCATCGATATTGGCATGTCCGTCGAGCAGCCCGTCTACCCGAAGATCGAAGGCGACAAGATGACCGACTTGCGCGACAACCAGACCTACAAGCTGATAACGATCGGCGGAACCCGTTGGACGGATTCGAATATCAAGTTCAAGCCCACCAAAGGCTTCTACTGCGAAGACGGCGAAGGTGAAGACGTCTGCGCCAAGTACGGAGTGTTCTATTCGTACGGGGCAGCCCAAAGCGCATGCCCAAGCGGATGGAGACTTCCGACTCAAGCCGAAGTCGAAGCTGCCGACGCCGTCCAGCCACACGAATGGTGGACCATCGGCGGACGGTTCAAGCTCGACGAATCCGGCAATGCGACCGAATACGGCCTTAGCGACGGCCAGGGCTATATCTGGATTGTCCAAAACGACAGCTATTCTTCTTGGCGCGTCAAGGACTATTCCGACGACGACAAGGAACACGCTTTCCAGAAGAGCGAAGGCCCTCGCGCCTACAACGTCCGTTGCGTGCAAGGCGAATAAAGAGCCGTTTCGAACAACCTCTCAAGACAGAAAAACCCGAGCGCAAAGCCCGGGTTTTCTTTTTGCAAATGTCTTTGGCTAGAGTCGCTCGAGACCGTCCATCCCTTCGTCCAGCAAAAGCGAAAGGTTCTGGATTTCCTTTTCCATCTGGTCGTAATAGACCTTGGCCCGTCCCAGCTGCTTTCGCAGTTCCCTGATCTCGGAAGTCAGTTCCACCGCAAGGAGTACCAGCCGCTTGCGGGCATCCATCTGGAACTTCGCCGACCGTTCGAAACGCTGGTTGATGTTTTCGACAATCTCTTCAAGTTCCGAATCGGGCAAGTCCGTGCGGATTTGAATCGTTTCCTGCGCTACGGAAACATTTACCGATCTCAAAGGTTCGATGCTAGCCATTTTTTATCCCTACGCCGAATGGATCATCGTCCATCAGCATCCTTAGCCGAAAAAACTTGTCTGCGAGCCCTCCGACTTGCTCGCAAAAAGATCGTTGTCCGTTTCATCGGCACCGTGAACTTCTATTGTCGGAAGGTCGTCTTCGGCTTCCTGCGAAACCGAGTCGTCCACCTGGATGTCGTCTGCCGCAGGCTCTTCGGCTTCGACCACAGGTTCTTCAACAGATTCTTCTGAGGCATCGTCCCCTTCGGCAGCGGGCTCTTCAGCAACTTCTTCCGTCACCTCTTCGGCAGGTTCTTCTGGAACGTCAGCCGCTTCTTCCGTAGCGTTTTCCGCCACTTCGGCAATATCGTTTGCGCCCCCTTCGGCAGGTGCTCCACCCTGGTCGAGCGAAATGTCCGTACCAAGTTCGTTCTCGATCGTCTCCACCAGCTGCGTAAAGCGTTCCTGGGCCTCGGCAATCTCTTCGTTCTGCGCCTGCAGCTGCACGTTCAAGTTTTCAATCTCTGAACCGCGGGAAGAAAGCTGCTCCATGAGGTTTTCAATCATCGAATCCTTTTCGGCAACCTGCGAGTTGAGCGCATTCAGAAGTTCAACCTTCTCGTTCAGCTGACCGTTCAGCAAGTCTGCCCTTTCCGAAAGTTCACGGACCTTGTCGTTCAGGCTCTCGATGCAGCCGTCCTTTTCGATCAGCTGCTGGCCAAGCACGGTCGACTTTTCGTTGAGTTCCGCGAGTTCTGCCGCCTTCTGGTTCAACTGTTCCTGCTGAGCATTCGCCTGGTTCGCTCGGGCGTCCAGCGCCGCCATGCAGTCGGCAAGTTTCTTGCTTGCCGAATCCAGGAGCATGGTCTTGTCCTGGGCTTCGTCCTTCGCCTGCGCAAGTTCGCGCTTGACACGGGCATTTTCTTCCTTGAGGGTGCGAACGAGCCCCAGAACTCCCTCGATCTTCTGGGACAGCATGCTCACTTTTTCCAAATTCATCTTTGCTCCGTCTGTTGTTTTGGAACCTTTTCCTTATGCATCATTAAAATAATAAAAAATAGAAGCAATAGTCTAAAAAAATGAAAGAATTTGTTATATTCGCCACAAGGTTCCGCAATGACGATTCTTGTGAACGAACATATCCAGCGAAGGCTTTCGGAGCTTCCCGACCGTCCGGGCGTTTACATCATGAAGAACGCCCAAGGGAAAATCATCTATATCGGAAAGGCGAAGGTGCTCAAGAACCGCGTAAGGAGCTACTTCGACGGCAGCGACCATGCAGGGCACCGTGCGGCAACGCTCATGCTCCCCTACATTCGCGACATCGAGTGGATCATCACCGAGAGCGAGCAAGAGGCGCTCATCCTCGAAGCAAACCTAATTCGCAAGCACACGCCCAAGTACAATGTGCTCTTAAAGGACGACAAGCACTTTCCGTACCTGGCATTCTCGGTCAAGGAACCGTTCCCGAGACTCACCCTTTCGCGCTCGGTCAAAAAAGACGACCGCCAGTATTACGGCCCGTACATGAGCTCGCGCTACATAGACAAGCTCATCGACCTATCGGCCAAACTCTTCCACATCCGCGAATGTTCCATGGAGCTGCCCGCCAAGCACCCCGTGCGGCCCTGCCTCAACTACCATATCGGGCGCTGCGACGCACCCTGCGCAGGGCTCATCACCCAAGAAGAATACGCCCACAATGTCAAGAACGCGCGGCTGATGCTCGAAGGCAAGCGCGACGACCTGATTGAGCTTTGGACACGGGAGATGGAAGAGGCCAGCGCGAACCTGGATTTTGAAACCGCCATGAAAAAACGCGACGCCATACAGGCGCTAGAATCTACGGGCACGCGACAAAAAACAGACACCAGCGACCCGAACTTGTCCCTGGACGTGGTGACGCTGCGGCGCAATGGTTCGATGGCCGCGGCAGTAATTCTCGAGTACCGAAAGGGCGTATTGATGGGCCGCAGGCATTACCGCCTGGAATGCAAACTCGAAGACGACGAGACCGAAATTTTCAGGCAGATGATTCTGCCGTGGTACATGGACGCGCCGCTGATTCCTGCCGAGATCGCAACCGACATCGCGCTCCCCGAAGACTACCGCGAGCTCGAAGCGGCGCTCAGCAAGCAGGCGGGCCGCAAGGTATACTTCAGCATTCCGCAGCGCGGAGAAAAGCTCGGGTTCTTAAAGCTTGCAGGCGCAAACGCCGACATGATTCTCGTGGAAATGCGCGCCGAAGTGCAAAAATACAGCGAAATCGACCAGAGCGTATTCGAACTGCAGAAGGTCCTCGGATTAAAGAAGACGCCCTTCCGCATCGAGTGCGTGGACATCTCACACCTTTCCGGCACGAACACCGTGGCAAGCCTTGTAGCGTTCAAGAACGGGCGCCCCGACAAGAGCAACTACCGTAAATTCATCATCAAGACCGTCGAAGGCGTCGACGACTTTGCGAGCATGCGCGAAGTGATGACGAGGCGCATCCGGCGACTCGAAGAAGAAGGCACGCCGATGCCCGACCTGTGGGTGTGCGATGGCGGCAAGGGCCAGGTAGATGCCACGATGACCATTTTGAAGGAACTCGGCCACGACCAGGATCTGCCGCTCATTGGCCTTGCAAAGCGCCTCGAAGAAATCGTGTTCCCCGACGACCGGAAATCCATCGTGCTGCACCGTACAAGCCCAGCACTGAAGCTTTTGCAGAACGCCCGCGACGAGGCGCACCGATTCGCCATCACCTACCAGCGTAGCAAGCGCAAAAAAGACCTGGAAGTGGAATGGCTCAAGATGCCAGGAGTCGGCCACGAGACCCGCGTCAAGGTTCTCAGCAAGTACAAGAGTGCCGAGGCATTCATGGAAGCCCCGCTCGAAGATATCGAAATCCTGCTCGGCAAGGTCCGCGGAAACAAGCTCCGCGAACAGGTGGCAAAGTACGTCGCCGACTTCATCGTTCCCGATACGGAACGCTGAATATTCCAACATGGACTAGGGCTTATTTGAACAAAAACGACCTTTATGACCGAATTTCGCCATGCAAGGATAAGAATTGTTTACTTGGCGGATTCTTTAAAAGGGCAAAAAAAATTTTTTCTCTTTTTTGCTTGCTTTTGCATTTCAAGTTAGGTATATTACGCTTAGGCATCCCACGGATTAACGCCCGATCTAACAGTAATATAGAAGCTCGTTGCTCTTGGTACTCAGTTTAGGCGCGCTCCGACGCGAAAAACAAACCACCGAGGCACTGCTATCATTTTTTGATTAGTAGCATCGAGTGTTCCACCGTGAGAGATGCCCTTTTTTTATGCCCAGATTTTTCGGGTTTACTTTTCGGACTCGACTGCCCCGCGAATAAGCATCAGCTGAGCAGGCACATACACCCACCAGATGAAGTTATTCGCCACCGCCGAAACGGCCTGTACCGTGCTATGGTCTTCGCCCGAAAGCATCGAAAGGCCCACCAGGACATCGCCAAAGAAGAACGCGACCATGCCCCAGCGGATAAGCGACGCGTTGGGAACCGGATAGTAGCCATTTCGGGGAGCGAGGATACCCACCACCGTCGAGCTGATAACAAAAGCCGCATACGCAAGCACCGTCGCAACCGTCAACCCGACAACGCCTGTTGCAAAGAGAATCACCGCTGCAAGCGTCACTACCGCCAACAGCCAGTAGACCTTCGGGAACTGCGAATCGGAATCGCTTTTACGCGAGTGCCTGTAGATAAGCACCGTCTGAAACGCCATGAAGAAGACGATGCCAAGAACAGTGCTCATGGTCGCCGCGTCGGGCACAAGGATTTTCAATTTGCTGAAACAAAAGTCGGCTAGGAGCGAAAACACGAAGGCTATCCGCAAAAACTTCGCATCGCGCGGGGAAAACGCCCTGTTCGTCGCCAAGAAGGCTAACGCCGTCAAAAGGAACGACATCGCGAACTTGGTGTAGAGCTGAAGGACTCCTGCATCCGACAGGCACTGGCCCACGGCATCGCAGGTATAGAAATCATACCAGTCTTTGCCCGTCGTCACCAAGAGCAAGGCGGCTATCAGGAAAAAGAAAATCCTCTGGGCAAGCGACTGAAAGAACATGGGTAAAGTATAGCAATTTACCCGCTATCCGTTAGCCCATGCCCTTAAATCACGGTACGCGAACGCGAAGCATGCGGGAGCCCCGCTTTACAAGATAGACACCTGGAGCAAGCTTCTTCAGATTGAAATCGTACACATTCCGCAGGTAGCGCCCCTGAAGGTCGAAAACCTGCAACAGCTCGTCAGAACGGAACGTTTCATGCCGGCACATTCCGAAATCGCGCAGCGCCACCGACGAAGAATCCCCCGTGGAATCCTGCTTGTTCGTATCCGGTTCCACGAAGGGGTGGTCCGGGTCGTCCACCACCACCTTGAAGGTCACGGAACCCTCGCAGCCCGAGGCGTTCGTGTGGACCGCCTTGTAGTAGCCGCTCATGGTGCCGTCCATCTTGCCGAGGTGGATTTCACGGTTCGTGGAGGTAAAGCTGTTCGGGCCGCTCCACAGCCAGCGTCCGCCTTCCCACGGATGCGGGCCAATCGAAAGCGAATCGCCCTTGGAAAGCGAGATCTCGGTTGCGGTGGACCAGCCCTCGTTATTGTTGATTTTCGAATACGGGATGATGGAATCCGGCTTGCATGCGCCACCTTCGGCGCCGTCAATCACCATCGTGGTAATCGTGTTGGACTTCGCGGTCATCGAGAGCGCCTTGCCCGAAACCACGATATCGGATTGCTTGGTGAGGCTACCCGGCAGTTCGAACCGTACCACCTTCGCGCTCGTGCCAATCTTCACGAATTCACCCAAATCAAATTCATACTTCACGTCGCTCGAACCGCTGTTGCGCACGATAAGCACCAGCGCTCCCTCGGGCGTGAGCGCCGCGAGCGTGTTGCCGTTGTCGCTATCGATAATGCGCGATCCCGGACGGATGTAGCGGCTGAATGCAGCGTGCATGTAGTAGCGTGCGTTCGGGCTGAATGTCTGCTTGCTGTGGTTCAGCGCGAGGCTTCTCCAGTTTTCGGCCGGGTCGCCAATCTGCCAGTCCACCCAAGCGCTCGCCTTCATGTCGCGCAGGTCTGCAAGAATCACGCCCGCCATCCAGAGCGCAATGTTCTCGTCGCCACTCTTGTGAAGCGGGCCCGTTTCGGACTGCCACACCTTCTTGTCTTTCGCGAACGCCGCATTGAAAAGCTTTGCGCGGGAATCACCGCCGGAATAGCTGTGCGTGTTCACCTGGAACATGTAAGAGAGCGCTTCGCCGCTGTACTTGTTGAACTGGTTCAGGGCATCGCCAATGTTCGTCTCGTCGGCGGCACTCACCGAAGTCTCCGGGAACAGGCCCTTCTTCTGGAGCGCCTTGCCGAGTTCCACAATCATCTTCGTCTGGTTGTTCTTGAAGCCGCAACCTTCCTGCCCGCCGTTGGATTTCCACCAGCCGGCACTCGGCTCGTTGAACGGTTCCACCGTGCGGAACGTGATTCCCCATTCCTTCTTGAAATGCAGCGCCACTTCGGAAAGGTAGTCCGCGAAGTCGTCGAAATAGTCTTCCTTGAGGTTGTCGCTGCCGTCGCTACTGCCCGAGACGCAACCGCTCTTGGTCATCCACCACGGGGGCGAATTGCTGAACGCCTCGAAAATCGGGTCCTTTACGCGCTTGGAAAGTTCAATCGCAATCGTGCGCTGGTAAGGGTCGGCCGTCCAGTCGAAATCGCCCTTTTCGGTAGGCTTGTAGCCGGGAACGTTCGCGCCGCCGTCGCCCTTCGTAAGGTGATTATGGCCCGGCTGGTCGCCGCCGCCGATATTGTAGCGGAAAATCGTATAGCCGAGGCCCGTATCGGGGTCGGCAATCGCACCCAGAAGCTTGCTGCGGTTCGCCTCGCTCCAGGCGCCCGCCTTCACGGCCCACCAGCAGAGACTCGTGCCCCAGCCCTCGAAAACCTGATACTTTTTGCCAGGGTCGACAACGACCTTAGTTTGTGCATGTGCGGGAGAAACGATACCCGCGAGGCCCGCGACAAACGCCGTTGCCAGAACCGCGCCGGATACTCCAAAATTCCTTTTCATCATAAACCAAACCCTTCCTTGCGCCACGTCATTTTACGCGACTGAATATAAATATACCCTAACAACTGGGGATTGTCAAATGTGGACTTTTTGGGGCTTCAATGCCGCCGAGGCTGATCTTGATTTTTATCCCAGTGCAGCCAGAAAAATCAACTACTTCACTTTCTTCAAGTTGTTTCCCTGTCGCACAATGTAGGCGCCGGGGGTCCTGAATTTGGCGCGGAGCACTTCGGCAACAGTACCGAATCGAAGCTGTTCGGGCTGTATGGTTCCCAAGTAGCGTCCCTGCATGTCGAATACGAGCGCTGCTTCCGAAGATTCCGCAAGAATTGCGTGGGCTTTTGCGGTAATCGCGGCGGTTCCGGAAGAAGAACCCGCGGCAGAACTAGATGAGGTTGCGGAATTGCTCGACATTCCGTATTCGAATGCACCGAGGTCGGGCGCATCGCCCACAAACGGGAATCCGAGATCTTCGCCCTTGTCGATGGCGCGGCTCCCCTTCTTGAGTTTCAAGAAACCTACATAGGGCAAACTACCATCAGCATTGCGTGGGCCAAGCATTCCCGGAATTGTAGAGAGGTCCTTGCCGGTCACGGTCATGCTCGGGTCATCGAGACTCACAAAGTCATCTTCCGTCAAGTCCAAATCAAGGTTCCAGGTGTTATTTTCACCCGCCGGACAATCCACATAATGGTCGATATTCTGGCTCGATATCTTTTCCCAGCACGTTCCGATTTGCGAAACCTTGTTCGGGAAGGCGATGTTGTTCTTGAGTACGTGCGCCTTGTCGCCCGTGAGCGGGACCACTTCGGCAATGCGAGTCCTTTCATCTTCAGCGTAAAGTGTCGACGCCATGGTATAGGCTCGGGCGCCGTTATTGTAAGCAGTGTTGTTAGTCCAGGTGCTACCGACGCTAGTGTAGTTTGCATAGAATCCGGAGGCGATATTGTTCCAGGCGACGCAATTCCTGATAGTGTGTCGTCCCTTGTCGTTACGGCTGTATCCCATCTTGAACCCGTTGCCATTGACGTTAGGCGGCTTGCTTGTCCCGTAATGGATATAGCCGTTTCCCATGGCGTAACTGTTTTCAACGACTACGGG
>NZ_JAZSAF010000025.1:0-10070 GCF_045601785.1 Fibrobacter sp. | reverse complement strand
GGCTCGACAACCAGGTGATGCAGCGCCTACAGCACGAGATGATTCCCATCGAGAATCTCATCGGGCGCGGCAAGAACCAGATTACGTTTAACCGCACGCCCATCAAGGAAGCCACCGAATACGGCGCCGAAGATGCAGTCTACACGCTCCGCCTTTGGATGCCTCTCCAGCAGGAACTCGAAAAGCTCGACTATGTGAAGTATTTTTTCGAGCAGGAAATGCCCTTGCTGAAGGTACTTTACCAGATGGAATCCGTGGGTGTCGCCATCGACGTTCCGGCACTCAAGACGCTGGAACAGGAACTGGCCCGCCGCATCGAGAATCTGGAAAAGGAAATCTGCGACATGGCGGGAGTCGAGTTCAACATCGGAAGTCCAAAGCAGTTGGGCGACGTGCTTTTCGATACGCTCGGTCTTCCCGAAATCAAGAAGCGCAGTACCGATGCCGTGGTTCTCGAAGAACTCAGCTACAAGGCGCCGCATCCGATCGTTTTCGCCGTCATCGAATACCGCGAACTCAAGAAGATGCAGAGCACCTACATCTCGGTGCTCCCGACGCTGGTGAATCCGGATACCAAGCGCATTCACACGAGCTTTATCCAGTGGGGTACCGCGACGGGCCGCCTTTCGAGCCGCGATCCGAACCTGCAGAACATTCCCGTTCGTAGCGACCTCGGCAAAAAAATCCGCGCCGCATTCGTGCCACAGAGCAAGGATAACGTGATTCTTGCAGTGGACTACTCGCAGATTGAGCTCAGAATGCTTGCCCACTTGAGCGGAGACGAAGCGCTCATCGAAAGCTACAAGGAAGGCATCGACATTCACGCCCGCACCGCCGCCGCCATTTACGGGGTTGGCCTAGACGCCGTCACGAGCGACATGAGGCGCGATGCCAAGGTGGTGAATTTCGGCGTGCTCTACGGCATGACGGCATTCCGCTTGAGCCGCGACCTGAAAATTCCGATGTCGCAGGCGAGGGACTTTATCACAGGCTACTTCGACATGTACCAGGGCGTACAGCAGTATATCGAAGACATCAAGGCGGCCGCCCACCGCGATGGTTATGTAGAAACTCTTTCGGGCCGCCGCCGCTACATCGCAGGCATCGATAGCAGCGACCGCATGGAATCGCAGATGGCCGAGCGCATGGCCGTGAATACTCCTGTGCAGGGCTCCGCCGCCGACTTAATCAAGATTGCGATGATCCGCATCCAGAAGCGAATCAACGCCGAGAACCTACCGCTCCGCATGATGCTGCAAGTGCACGACGAACTCGTATTCGAATGCCCCCGCGACCAGGTGGAAGCAATGGCCCAGATGGTGAAATCCGAGATGGAAGGCGCCATGCAGCTCAAGGTTCCGCTCGTTGCAAGCGTCGGCTTCGGCGAAAACTGGCTAGAAGCGCATTAAAAAGACCGCTCGTGGCACATTAAGCGACCGCTCGTGCCCAGTCACACTAAGTACGTACCCGAAGCACTCGCTCTCGCCGACACGACTCGTCAACACAAGTCGCTTTCGGCTCACGAAAGACCGCTCGTGCCCAATCTTACCAAGTACGTACCCGAAGCACTCGCTCTCGCCGACACGACTCGTCAACACAAGTCGTTTTCGGCTCACGAAAGACCGCTCGTGCGCTTATTCCGCGGACTTGATGCAACGGACGCTATACGCTTCCGTTATCTTGCCTCCCGAAACGGAGCTCGAAACAAAGTTTGCTCCTTCGCTGGACAAATAGAACGCTTCATACTCGTTCAATGAACAGTCTTGAACATACCAGAACCATGCTTCGTACTTTGCATATACAGATGTGCGCTCATTATACATGAGGCCACCGGGGAGAGCCGTAAAGCCCAACATATCCGTCCCATTATTGATATTGTCCGAATCATCCAACCAGCCGTCCTTCGCGCGCAAACCACTCTGCGGGTCTCCCCCCATAAGCGCAATAAAATTATACAACTCTCGCCACTCCGATTTCGACGGCAAATGCCAACCCGCAGGGCATACCTGGCTTGACAATTCGCAGGAATAGAACGAGCCGTAGGCGTCGCACTGTTCAGCCTCATTGCCGTAGCACCAGCGGTTTCCTTCCAGTTCGGGCTTTGTGACAGAATCTCTGTAGTCCAGGTTTTCAGCCATCCATGTTTGGTCCCAGATGTCGATCGTCTTGTATACCCTGCCATCGCGCGTATCCGTGAACGAGCCATATTCCCACGCGGTCGAATCTATTTTCCAACCCTTTTCGCTGCAAACGAAATGCGTATTGTTCACCACAATTTTCTTGCCGTAGATATAACTGGTACAGCCTAAATTCAAGCGCATTTCCCTTTCCGTGGGCAACCGGAATCCACCATTTTCGCAAACGTAAACGCGGCCAGCAGCTCCGTTATGCTCATCGTGGAACGAGCCGTCGCCATACCTACCCGTCGCACTGCACTCATCGCGGTCTTCGTAGGTATCGCTGTAAACCTGTGGAGCCAGCTGCCAACTCCTGGATACGGTACCCCAGGTTTGCTTTTTGCAAACATAGTACCCATCGTTGTACTTTACTGCTGACGTATCGTCTTCCACAAGGCACGCCGTTCCGCCCAATGACACCATGATGCTGTCCATCCTGGTGCCTTCGCGCCACTTGCCATCTTGAAACACGCAATAGCGGTGCGTCGCAGGGCATCTCAGGACTTCGCCTTCCTCGTAGTCTGTGCCCAGCAGTATTGAGTCCGCCATCTCGTCCGAAACTTTTTTCCACACGAGATTATCGCACATGTACCACATGCCATTATTAGACGATTTTTCCACCGCACCCTGACGCGCCGCCGTGCAGCCCCGAAATCCCAGCAGGCAATTGGAACTATCTCGTTCGTGCCAGGCCCCGCTCTCGTACACAAAACATTGACGCGGGATAGCATTCACCCTCCACTTAACCTGGCTTTCTTCCCCTACCGTCCAGCTGAAGTCTTCATATTCGTCATTGCTCATCGGAATCCAGTTCCCGTTCTGACAGACATATACAGCCATGTCGTTATAGTGGACTGCCGTATTCATGGTCGCATCATTACAGGGCATGGACATGCGGGCATCCTGGACGCAGCGAACAGAAAGGTGCATCGTGCTACCCAGCGTTCTCGCCATGGACACTCCTGTTTTTTGAAATATCATGTAATACGAAAGTTTTTCTTCTATAGAATTGTAGTAGAATGAACTTGTCCAGAAATGCGTTTTCAACTTTCTGGGAGGAATCAGCGTCATGCCGAACCTTTCAAAGTCCGATGCCTCCAAGCTTCCTACAGACCTAAACAGCTCATTCCATTCTTCCATGCTCGGCAAGTGCCAACCCGCAGGGCAAACTTCCTTGGCGTCGTCCCAATAATATTCAGAGCTTTCTCCGTAGTTCAAGTCATCGGCCATCCAGTTCTGGATCCCTATTTTGATGGTATGGTAAGCCTGTCCGTCACGGGCATCCACCAGTTTGCCGTAATCGAAGCTTACCGAGTCTCTATTTTCTGTCGTATCCTTGACAACCGTGGTATCGCTGACCTGAGCCGTGTCTTTGACATCTGTGGTGTCTTTCACCTGCACCGAGTCCTTGACATCCGAGGAGTCCTTCACCTGTACCGAGTCTTTTACTTCTACGGAATCCTTGACTAGTGTAGAATCTTTTTCCTTGGGAGACCACCTGCCATTTTTACATACAAAATAGACACCCCTGCGGACGCTATTAGAATTGTCGTTCATCGACACTGCATTTTCATGTTTCGAATCGCACTCATCGAACCCATAGGCTTTCCACCAGAAGGAATCAATGTAAGATTGAACGGGTTTGCGGAACGAATCAAACTTGCCGTTCAAGCCCTGTTCCACCGCCCAGTCGGCCATAATTGCCGCGGTGCGACCATTTTTCCAAAGGCCGTCTTTTTCAAGGTCATCTACAAAATTCAAAATCCGCTCGGCAAGTTTCGAACTGTCTATTCCATCACCGTTGTTTTTTGAGACAAGATTAAGCGAACGGTCAGAAACACCATCCTTCTCCAACCCACCTAGCATCAACACACTTATTGCAAGTAGCGCCGCGTTACCGTCACCGCCACCATTGAGATTCAGATCTTCCGCCAATTCAAAGTCGCCCTTGATGCCAAATGCAGCAAGCACTTCAAGCTGCGCCTGCTTTTTGGCCTTCGCGAAAGTCATACCTTCTTCCGTTACAAGGTGAAGCAGTCGCTTGTATTCCAAGTGCGTAAGCAAATTTATGTTTGCTGCTTTAAGTTCTGCATGGTTCACCACCGCATGCAAGTTCACCGACGCTTTGGTCGCCTTGCCCGTAAGTTCATTGCGGAACGTCCCCTCTACCGTCAGCATTGCGTATGGGGATTCGAACTCGTCGAATGTTAAAGAATAAGCACCGTCGTCATCATGCACGGAACCTTCGATTTTTTCGCCTACCGGCTGGAGCGAAACCTCATCAAGTTCTTGAATAGAAACCTTCGAGCCCTTCGTGAACGGGCCCTTTTGCGCAAAACCCGCAAGCATCCTTTGCTTAACATTCGGGGAATCTTCAATCGAACTACCGTCATCGCCACATGCAACTAACAACGCGAGCAAAAACGCATAGATAAAGGCAATCCAAAATGTCCGATTTATAGAAGTCATCCTCACCACTCAAAATAGGCACTGTTCAAAATATATAAAACACTTCCAGAAGAAATTTTTACACCTTGTTGTAGCTTACACAATGTTTTTTTTTGCCTGAATTATCATTTTTGGGGCACTTAGCCTATTTCAAATATAGATTATAGGAGAAAAATTGTTTGGTGACTCTCTCGAGGATAAAATGAAGCAAATTCTTGCAAAAACCGCCATTTTCGCCATTGCAGGCGCAATTTCTGCAATGGCAGCCCTCCCCACCGCTAAGGAAGTCCAGGCCAACATGGGCATGGGCTTCAACATCGGAAACTCCATGGAAGTGCCAAATAGTCCCACCCTTTGGGGCAACCCTTTCCCGACCCAGGACCTGCTCGACTCCGTGAAAGCCGCCGGATTCAACACGGTTCGCATTCCCTGCGCCTGGGACAGCCACGCTCCCGGTGGAGTCATCACCGAAACCTGGCTCGACTCGGTCAAGACCGTGGTCGACTACGCCATGCGCGCAGGCCTCTACACGATTTTGAACATCCACCACGAAGGTGAAGGCGGCTGGTTCCAGAGCAACATCGGCACAAATGTCGACAACGGCATCGACACCAAAATGAAGAATTACTGGACTCAGATTGCAAACAAGTTCAAGAACTACAACGAGCGTTTGATTTTCGCAGGCGCTAACGAACCCGGTCCGAATGTGAACACATGGACTGCAGAGCATGTGTCCACTCTCATGCATTACTACCAGACCTTTATCGACGCCGTTCGCGCTACGGGTGGCAACAACGAGACCCGCACGCTGATTATCCAGGGTCTGAACACCGACATCGACAAGTCTGTCGCAAACGCGCCCGTAAGCACATTCCCCACCGACAAGGTCAGCGGATACCTAATGTTCGAAGTGCACTACTACGACCCGTACCAGTACACGCTCATGACTAGCCAGCAGGACTGGGGCGCCCCTGGTGGAGAAATGATTCTGCCGCAGTACTACTACGGCGACTACCAGAAGGCTAGCGAACCCAAGCGCAATGCGGGCTACAATGCGTGGGCAGGCTCCATTGATTCGAAACTCGCAAGCATTACCCATCCGCAGGAACAGTTCGCCAAGATGAAGTCAAACTACGTGGACAAGGGTTACCCGGTAATTGTCGGCGAATTCGGCGCAAACGTCCGCAGCCCGGACCTGAGCGGTTCCGACCTGGACCTCCACAAGCAGGGCCGCGTGCAGTGGCACAAAGATGTCGTTTCTGCAGCAAAGCAATACGGGCTTACGCCAATCCTCTGGGACATGGGCAACGAGAGCAATAGCGGCTACGACAACATGGCCTACATCCGCCGCCAGAGCAGCCCCGTGGGCAAGGTGCTCGAAACCGACGTCATCAACGCCATGCGCAGCGTCTATAACTTGGGCAACTATGTGAACAACGGCGTCACCCATGTAGAAGACTTCACCACCGATGCTTCGAGCCAATGCGACGCCATGATTCCGGAATGCGGCTGGACAGAAGGTCTCAACACGGTCGCTGGGGCCGCAGTCAAGTTCCGCCGCGAAGGGAATATGCTCTGGGGCATGGGCACAATCAAGCTCTTCGACCTGAAGGGCAACCTGGTCCGCACCGCAGGCAGCAACGCCTCCGATGCAACCACCATGCAGCTGCAGGGAATCCGCCAGGGGGTCTATATCGCCCGCAACGGCGCACAGACGCTTCGCGTGCAGGTGAAATAGGACATTTTCAAGCACCATTTACAGACTTTTTCGCCCCATTGGGGTACTTAGTCCGTAATTTTCAGGCAAAAACGCCCTAAAAAGTAACTTTTTCAGGCAAAAGAAGGCCAAAAGTAGCCCGAAAGTCGATTTTTTCCACGATTTTCGGGCTTTTTTACGGACTAAACGCGCGTTTTTGCAAGTTTAGTCCGTAAGGACGCCTTAAGCGGCCTTAAACGGTCATAAAACAGCCTTAAAATAGCCCCAAAGCAACACAAAATCACCCCGTTTTTGTTCCAACACGTCCCGTTGAGAGTTCTACACCGCAAAAATCGCGCCGAAACACATTTTTCTTTATTTTCGGGGTTCCAGAATCTAATTTCAAGGAAAACTACAACGGGGCTCATTATGCCCGTACATATATAAGGAGTCAAAATGTTTGGTATCGGAAAGTTTGGATTCGTATGCGGAGCCGCACTCTTGGTCAGCACCGCTGCATTCGCACTCCCCAAAGCGACCGACCTGGTTGAGCCCATGGGCATGGGCTACAACATCGGCAACACCATGGAAGTGCCCGAAAACCCGACCGGATGGGGCAACCCGCTCCCGACCGCAGCCTACATCAAGGCAATCAAGGCAGCCGGCTTCAACACCGTGCGTATTCCTTGCGCCTGGTATTCTCATTCTGATGCTCTCGCCAAGGATATCGCCGCATACGGCGGCACCGCCGACAACTCTACCTACAAGCATGTAGGCAAGGCTTCTGATTTTACCAACCCCACGATTGACGCCGCTTGGCTCGCCCAGGTCAAGGAAGTGGTGGACATGATTATCGCCGAAGGCATGTACGCGGTGCTGAACTCGCACTGGGACGAAGGCTGGCTCGAAGACCGCGTGTATGACGGTACCGCCAACCCGCGCAGCGGAGCAGGCGATATCACCAACAGCTCTGCAACGACCAAGGCCCGCCAGGCCGCCTACTGGAAGCAGATTGCCACCTACTTCAAGGACTACGACGAGCACCTCCTCTTTGCTGGCGCCAATGAACCGGCCGTGAACGACCCATGGGGCGCAAGCGGTCAATGGGCATTCGACGACTCCCGTATGCAGATTTTAAAGGGCTACTACGAAGCATTCATTACTTCCGTGCGTAGCGCAGGCGGCAACAACGACACCCGCACCTTGATCGTGCAGGCTCCGCGTACCGAAATGGACAACGCCCCTATGCTCAGCACGAACTGGCCGACCGACCCGGCTGGCGCTGGCTACATGATGGCCGAAGTCCACTACTACCCGTACCAGTACTCCCTCATGACCGCTGACGAAGATTGGGGCAAGCAGTTCTATTATTATACCGGCCTTCACAGCACGACCGACACGGAACACAACATGGGCTGGAACGTTTACTCCAACAGCATCGACAACTCCGCCCTCGGCACCCCGAACCAAATCAAGAAGGCTTTCGGTGAACTCAAGACCATGTTCTGCGACAAGGGCATTCCCGTAATCATCGGCGAACTCGGCGCCATCAAGCGTACCGGCCAGATTACCGATGCAGCGAACCTCAAGCTCCACTTGCAGGGCCGCGCTCTCTTCTACGGTGAAGTCGCCAAGAACGCGAAGGCCAACGGCATTGTTCCTTACGTTTGGGATACCGGTGCAGAAGACGATGGCAACATGACTATCATCACCCGTCAGCAGGGCACCTACAGCATTCTCGACCCGGACGTGTTGAACGCACTGCAGAAGGCTTACGGCCAGGAAGGCAACAACCAGAGCAACCTTGACAGCCTGGTAAACGAAAACGAAGTCCCCGAAACCGAAGCAGGCAAAGGCGTGCAGGTGACCTACGCGACCAAGACCTCCGACTCCAGCGAAGTGGGCACGCTCCGTATCAACCTTTCTGGCACCAAGAAGGACCTTTCCCAATACGTGGGCATTGAAATCCGCCTGAAGGGTTCTGTTGAAACTGCAGGCGGGTGCACCGGCGAAAGCGACGGCTGCGGAGAATACGGCTGGACCTCCATGGACCTCTTCATGATGACAGGCGGTTCCTGGGCATGGTTCGACGCGCCCGTTATGGAACAGGCCAACCAGGAACTTGATGCTAGCGCATTCCAGAAGATCCAGGTCAAGTGGGATGATTTCCGCACCGCGCCTACGGACCTCAACGATGCAAACGCCATCGGCCTGAACCTCTACGGCACACAGGTCACCGGCACAATCACCTTTGACTACATCGCGGGCATCAAGGCCGACGGCTCTACCGAAATCCTTGATGACTTCGACAAGAAACCGCAAGTCGAAGGTATCGCAACCGGCAAGGTCGTCGCCCTCGGCAGTACAGGTTCCGATGCCATCAAGCCTGTCCGCGCGGCAAGTTCCAAGATGCTCGTGAACGTACAGCCCGGCTCGGTGACCGCCTCGTTCAGCGCAGCCACAGCAGGCATGGCAAGCGCCACGCTCATGAACTTCATGGGCCAGGTCATCGACCAGAAGAACTTCAATGCAAGCAAGGGCGCGAACAGCGTCGAACTGCAGAGCAACTACCGCGGGGCAGCAATGCTCATCGTGAAGCAGGGCAGCCAGCGCTACGCCCAGAAGGTTCTCCTGAAGTAACATAAAGCCCGCAAGGCAGGAGTGTCCTTGTCGGGCTAATCCCCAAGAGGGATGTGTGGAAATCCCCCGCAGCGAATGCCGCGGGGGATATTTTCAGACCGCTCGTTCGTCGCAGTCCTTACCACATCTTGTCGAACTTCTTGCGGTTCTTTTCCTCGTCCTTCTTCTCCTGCACAATCGCGTCGATCACAGCGGCGACCGTCAGGTTGAAGATATCGTGCACGGAGGCGTCGGAGTCGGTGAAATGCACCGGCTTGTTCAGGCCCATCTGCACGGGGCCAATGGATTCGCCCACGCCCATCTCGAGGAGCATCTTGCAGGTCGTATTTGCAGAAGAGAGGCACGGGAAGATAAGCGTGTTGACCGTCTGGCCCTTGAGCTTGTTGAACGGGTACTTGGTATCGCGCAGTTGCTTGTCGAGCGCCACGTTCACCTGCATTTCGCCATCGATCATGTAGTCCGGGAACTGCTCGTGAATCATCTTCACCGCATCGCGGGCCTTGTTTGCCGTACCGCGGGCCGCTTCCTTGTCACTGCCGAAGTTCGCGTAGCTGAGCATCGCCATCACCGGTTCGTGAGCGAAGAACCGCACCGCGTCGTGCGTGAGCTTCACGACATCCACGAGCGTTTCGGCATCGGGGTCGCGGTTCACGAGCGTATCGGCCAGGAAGAACGTTCCCTTGCGCGTGCTCAGGATATGCATTGCACCGAAGTGCTTGTATTCCTCGCGGATGCCGATGATTTCCTTCGCAAGTTCAATCGTCTCGCTGTACTTGGAGTAGCCGCCCGTGATGAACGCGTCGGCATCGCCCGTCTTGACCATCATCATGCCGAAGTGGTTCGGTTCGAACATGTCGTCGCGGGCCTCGTCGAGCGTCACGCCGTTGCGGCCGTTTTCCTCGGCATAAATCGTCGCGTACTTGCGGCGGCGTTCGAATTCCTCGGGCGAGCGCGGGTTCACAATCTTGATGCCCGTAAGGTCGAGCTGTTCGCGCTGGGCGATAATCTGGATGCGTTCCGGGTTGCCGAGCACAATCGGGTGTGCAACGCCTTCCACCTTCGCCTGCACGGCAGCCTTGAGCATGTTCAGGTTGCTCTCGGCGAACACC
>NZ_JAZSAF010000024.1:0-4035 GCF_045601785.1 Fibrobacter sp. | reverse complement strand
CGACGTCACCGATGATGACGCCATCCAGAATCTGCTGGAGCAGTTCAAACGCATTTGCGAAGCGGGCCGCATCAAGCGCCACGGCGAAGACTGCTTTTTCCCGCCGCTCGATAACGCGGAGCAGAAAATCGCCGAAATCATCAAGCGCAGACTCAACGAAAACGAGTTGCCTACTTACGGCTTCGAGCGCGAACTCGTCGACTGGGAACGCGAGCACAAGTTTAGCTTCGACCCCACGCAACGCGAAGCGATCCGCCTCGCCACCGCACACAAGATCTGCATCATCACTGGCGGCCCGGGCACCGGCAAGACGACGATCCTCAAGGGAATCCTGCACCTTGCCCGCAAAATGGGCGAAAACATTCTGCTCGCCGCCCCTACGGGCCGCGCGGCCAAACGCATGGGCGACTGCTGCGGCGAAAAGGCCTACACCATTCACCGCCTGCTCGATGTCGACCCCGTCACCAAAAAATTCAACAAGAACGAATTCAACAAGCTTGACTGCAACTTGCTGATTGTCGACGAATTCAGTATGGTTGACACCTGGCTTGCCGCCTCGCTCCTCGACGCCGTTCCCGAAACCGCCCGCATCGTGTTTGTCGGCGATGCCGACCAGCTTCCAAGTGTCGGCCCCGGCAACGTACTCAACGATCTGCTGCAGTGTCCGCGCATTCCAAGTGTGCGCCTGCAGCACATCTTTAGGCAAAGCGGCGGCAACGACATCGCCGACAAGGCCGCCAAAATCAATCAGGGCATTACGCCGTCGCCCATCGAAGGCCCGAACTTTCACTTTGTCCCGTTCGAAACGCCCGAAGAAGCCAAGCTGCATTTACAGCGACTGATCGCGACCGGCGTACGCAGTAAAATTGACATCGACTTAAAAACCGACTTGCAGATTCTTGTCCCGATGCGCAAGGGACCCCTCGGCATCATCGAGCTAAACCCGTTCCTGCAAAACCTGCTGAACCCGGGCGTTCCGCGCCACAAAATGGTCGGCATCGAATGGAGCGTCGGCGACCGCGTCATGCAAATCAAGAACAACTACGACAAGAACGTTTTTAACGGCGACATCGGAATCGTCTACAGCATCTACAAAGAAAAGCGGAAAATCGCCGTCTTCTTCGATGAAAAACTCATCACCTACCAAGATGACGAACTCGACGAACTGCAGATGGCCTACGCCTGCACCATCCACAAGAGCCAGGGCAGCGAATACCCCGCCGTCATCGTGGTGCTCGACTCCAGCCACTACGTGATGTTGCAACGCAACCTCATCTACACCGCCATCACCCGCGCCAAAGGCCACGTGTGGATACTTTCCGCCCCCGGTGCCTTTCACCAAGCCATAAGAAATAGCCGTAGCACCCGAAGGTACACGCGGCTTAAAGAACGTTTATCCTAAAATCACACCAATGCAAACAAGGTCGAGAGATTCGCCTTGCTAGTCCTTCACGCAACGGACAGAAAGCCCCTGGGATTTGTCATAGCTGTCAAAATGTACCGCATCATCGTAGTAGTACAGATAAATGGCGCTTGCGTATTCATTAGAATCTTCCGTAGAACTCCAAAAGAAAACATGGCTGTCATCGCCGTCGAATGAGTCCCTAAAGGTATTCCTAGAACCAGCAGGAAATGCCGAGAAGGAATAGTCGTCCGTTCCATTGCCGCCATTGCGCCAGCCACTGGTAGATTTAAGCACTTTACCAGCAGTTTCCATACCTCCTACAGTGGTAATCAGGGTTTCCCATTCCTCTCTTCTCGGTATGTGCCAGTCACTGGGACACAAGCCTCGCACGGGGCCGTCAGGCGTATTCGTCAAACTAAATCCGCAGTTTCTGCCATCCGTAATCCAAGAATTCGTCGCACAGCCCATAGCTACCGCCCAATAGTAAAGGCGCCCCGTCTCATCGCAATTCTTGGCCACATTGTTGTAGCAGAAACTCCTACCCATTATACTAACAGTCTTTGCGCTATCTGCATAATTCAGGTTCGCAGCCATCCAAATTTGGTCGCCAATAGTTACAGTCTTGTACATTTTTCCATCGCGGAAATCTACCAAAGTATTGTTTTCCGCATCGTAGACGCTACTGTCGCTATAGGCTGAAGACTCATCGGAGCTACTATACAAAACCATGATTCCACTACTAGATATTCCATTAGTTTCACTTGAACTAGAAACATTCAAATTATTCTCTTTTTCGCTACTCGAAGAAATCTCCGCGCCATCTTCCTTTTCACTGGACGATGATTCCGCAAAAGAAGAGCTCAAATTTTCCTGCTCATAAGTTTCAGGTTCCGCCTTATCCGCCACATCAGCAGAGAACCCGTCAGTCTTTGAATCGGTGGAGCCCTCACCACTGCAAGCAGCAAACACCGCAACAAAACTTGCTACAGCAAGGAATCTTGTACAAGTCAACATCATCTCCTCCAGAGAGTTTTTTCATTCGCCAAAATAGAAATTCCCGCAGATTTCTCCGCGGGGAAAAAGATTACAGGTTTCAGGTTATAGGTTGTAGGAAAAGTTTCACGCGCTATCGCGCGTCCACTTAAAATGGCGAAGCCACGATTATTTACCTGACACCTAACACCTGTTACCTAATACCTATTACACGTCCACGACTTCAGTCCAGCCGAACGGGTCTTCCGCTTCACCGAACTGGATTGCGGTGTACTTGGTGAAGAGTTCCGTGCAGACCGGGCCCGGATTCTTGCCGTCACCGTAGGTGAATTCCTTGCCGGCAACCGGATCCACAATCTTCTTGATCGGGGTGATCACGGCGGCGGTACCGCATTCGGCAGTTTCGGAGAATTCAGCGAGTTCTTCGAACGGAACCTGGCGGCGTTCCACAGTGTAGCCGAGGTATTCAGCCAACTGCTGCAAGCTCTTATTGGTGATAGACGGCAGAATGGATTCGGACTTCGGGGTCACGTAGGTCTTGCCCTTGATACCGAAGAAGTTTGCCGGACCGCATTCGTCGATGTACTTCTTTTCCTTTGCGTCCAGGTAAATCGTGCTGGAGTAACCGAGCTTCTTGGCTTCTGCAAGGGACTGGAGGCTAGCAGCGTAGTTACCGCCGACCTTCACCGTACCCGTGCCCTGCGGAGCGGCGCGGTCGTAGTTGCGGCTAATCATCATGTCCACCGGCTTGAACCCGTCCTTGAAGTACGGACCCACTGGAGTCACGAACATCATGAGCAGGTATTCGTCGGCAGGCTTCACACCCACTTCCGGGCTCATACCGATGAGGAGCGGACGAATATAGAGCGTTGCACCGTAGCCATACGGCGGCACAAAACGGGCGTTAGCCTTCACCACGGTATGGACCATTTCGCGGAACAATTCAACAGGCGGCACAGCCATGAGTACGCGGTTAGCCGTGTTCTGCATGCGCTTCGCATTTTCGTCGACGCGGAAAATACGGACCTTGCCGTCCTTGCCCGTGTAAGCCTTGAGGCCTTCAAAACCTTCCTGGCCGTAATGCAAGCAAGTAGCGGCCATGTGGATGCTAATGTCCTTGGAAGAAGACAGCTCTATCTTGCCCCACTGACCATTGCGGTAGTAGCAGCGTACATTGTAATCGGTGTCATAATAACCGAAGGGGAGCGTCTTCCAATCGACAGTATTCAAATCAACTTGCATAGTATTCACCTTTTTTTGCAATTTGTGCATTTTTAAAGGTATCATTCGGTACCGAAAGAAAAATACAATTATCGGGGGCATTTTGGCACGCTTCAAAAGTAAAAAAAGCTATTTTCAGGCCAATGAATTCCCTTTTGCAAAAATCTGTAGATGGTATTCGCCTTTCTCCGGTCGAGGCGCTCTCCATTTTGAAGAACGCCCCGTGGACCGAGGTCGCCCAGGCGGCCAATAGCGTACGCCACCGGATCAATCCGGGCAACAAGGTGGGCTACACGGCATTCCGCATCATCAACTACACGAACGTCTGTGAAATTACTTGCAGTTTCTGTAGCTTTTGCAGGCCCGCGCATAGTCCCGAAGCCTACGTGCTTAATTTGGACGAAATCCGCCAGAAG
>NZ_JAZSAF010000023.1:0-108881 GCF_045601785.1 Fibrobacter sp. | reverse complement strand
CCGGCAGCCGACTGGAAAACGATTATCTCCAATAAGGATTACGCCATCAAGCTCGGCGTTCTTCGTGAAATTGCCGGCAAGGAAAGGCGCTCTTTTATTTTCTCGAATGACTTTTCGAAAATTGTCCGCGAGTCACAGCTTATTGATGTCGAAAGAATCAATACCATTGAACAACTGAAACACTTTGCTAACGAGAATCTCTTTGTCATCAGAAACAATGGCAACGGTCCGTTCAACCTTGATTTTTCGCTTCCATTTAATTTCAAACACAAGGAAAAGGAAAATCTGGCGTACGGAACAATCCAAATATCGCTAACTAGTCCAACAGTTTATAGCAAACCGATATTTGATATCATCAGCAACACCTTCACTGAGTTGAATATCGTTCTTCAAGAAATTGTCCCCGGATTGAAAGTTGTTGTGCAAAACGAAGGGCCGCAGCAGACTCCCGATGGAAAAGAAGGCATTCGTTTCGAACTGCTTTCCCAAAGGGACGACAATCCCGCCATCCCGCTCTTGTTTGAATCCGAGGGCATCAAGAAGATTATCTCTATCCTTAGCCTGCTCATCTCGGTTTATAACAATCCCTCAACGTTCCTTGCCGTTGACGAACTGGATGCTGGCGTTTTCGAATTCCTGCTGGGCGAAATTCTCGAGATTATCGAGGAGAAGGCGAATGGCAAACTGCTGTTCACCTCGCACAATCTACGCCCCCTAGAAATGATCAAGAAGGAATCCCTGATTTTCACGACGACGAACCCCGAAAATCGCTACACGCGACTTTCCGGATTGCAGACGAACAACAATCCGCGCAGCGTTTACCTGAGAAGCATCAGCCTCGGCGGACAGAAGGACCCCATTTACCAAGAAACCAACCATTTCAAGATTGCCAGAGCATTCAGAAAGGCGGGAAAAATCGTCAATGGGAAAAACTAAGAAAGTCATCTTGTTCATTGTCGAGGGGATTACCGACAAGACCGCCTTGGGCACAGTCCTTGACGCCATTCTCAGCAATGAAAAGATTCACTTCGCCATCACCGAAGGCGACATCACGACAAAGGACGATGTCAATGCGTCCAATGTGATTCGCCGTATCAACGAAATCGTGAAGTTCACGCAAGAACGGTACCATTTCAAAGCATCCGACTTATTGGAAATTGTTCACTTGATTGATACCGATGGCGCATTTATTCCCAATACAGCCGTCATCAATAACGCCGAAGCAACGCATATACAATACACATTGCAAAACATACAAACCGACGATATTGAGAAAATTGTAGAACGCAACCAGAAGAAACTCGGGCTTGTAAAACTTCTCAGAAGCAAGACGGAAATCAACAAGAAACCGTACAAGATGTTCTATTTCTCGCGGAATCAGGAACACGTTTTGCATAACGAAGCTAGGGAGTTAACCACCAGCGAAAAGAACGCATTGGCCGACCAATTCGATGACCTGTATGGTGACGCTCCCGAAGCATTTCTAGAGTTTATCAAGTCTAAGGATTTTGCAGTTCCTGGGGACTATGCGGAGACCTGGAATTTTATTGAGGATGGGATACATTCTCTAGAAAGGTGGAGTAATTTCCATTTGTATTTTGAGTAGGACTATTGCATGATAACGTTTATAGTCATTCTCGGTATTATTGTCTTTTGCATGTGGTTCTTCCAGAACCAGATTGTCGGGCACATCGGCGAGAAGCACACGGCAAACAGAATCTGCGCCATCAGCAAGGGCACAGTCTTCAGGGATGTCTATGTGGAAGGGAGCCATGGCGTACAGCAAATCGACATTATCGCCGTGACCGAGAAAGGCATCCTCGTCGTAGAAAAGAAGACATACATCGGGCTGATTGTCGGCAGCGCCTACGACAAGCAATGGACTGTAATCGCGAGTTGGGGCAAAAAGAAATACTCGATGAAGAATCCGCACCACCAGAATTACGGGCATATCATGGCCCTACATGAAAAGTTCCCGGCACTCAAGGACAAGTTCATCGACCTCGTGATATTCGGGAACAACGCGAAACTCAGCGACAGAATCCCCGAAAGAACCATCTGCGACAGGGATTTCAAGAAGTTCTACAGGAACCTGCCGACACGAATGAACATCCAAGAAATCGAAAGCGCCGCCCGAATCATTGCCGCCCTTAACAGCGACAGGGCAAGGCTCAAGGCGATGCACAAGCAGAAAATACGAGGAATGAGGAAAGGCTTATGACTCAAAAACTCTGGAACAAATGCAAGAAGTGCGGCTGCGACAAGCCCGAAGACACCGAAAAGCTTTGCGAGCAGTGCAAGGCAAAGCGGCGGCAATTCTGGAGCGACCTCAAGAAAGTCGGCGGCGTAGCCGCTGGAGCCCTCCTGGTAGTATTCGCCGGCGGGAAGCTGAGGAAGAAATAAAAAATATTATGGTTTCGGAGTTAAACGCCTTCCTAGCGCAATTTTATACGGAATAGGAGTTAAATTCATAAGCGGCTTATGCGAACTGCTTTTACTTTCTCCGTCTTTATCTTTACTTAATTTTGATAAAAAATCCCATCGACGATACAATCTATTAAGTTGTTCCTCTTCTCCAGAATATGTAAATGGCACATAAAAAGATTTAGGACATGTCAATTCTAGAGATTCTTCATTTTTTTTGTCTTTCAATCTCAATCGCCAAACACGTCCATAACGCTGTATGATTCTAATAGGATTCCATGATAATTCATAATGAACAAGCCACGCGTTAGATTGATGCAAACTGATGCCTTGAGAATCGCAATCCATCAAAATCATCACTTGAAAAGATTGATTTATAGGCGATTCATTAAATTTTTTTATTTCGTCCAATCTTGCTTTCCCACTATTTCTTAAGAAGACAGCATTCTTTCCTAGTCTTTCTTGCAGTTGCAAAGCAACCTTTTTATAATGGCAAAACACAACAAACTTTCTATTTGGATTTCGCTTTAGGAGTTGCTTGAACGTTTTAAATTTTAGGTCCTTTTCATTTTTTACAAACTCATACTGTTCTTCTTCGTATTGTCTCTTTATAGAAATTTTTGAAGTATCTAAAGAAATATATTGATTCGCCCAAGTATCTTTCCCTTTGACTTTCGGCAGTTTTACGCCTGTATATTTTCCCAATTTTTCAGCCTCTTCGTCAATAAGATCTGGATAAATCTGGTAAAGGTTGTACTGCCTATTTTGATTTCCAACCCGAGTAAGTTCATTAAAACTTTTCACAGATTTTGCAATTTCCTCTTGCGCCCCGTCTTTTTTTTCTATCTCAGAAGGAGCTGAATCCATTGCGGCGGTCGTCGCAATTGGTGTAGCAGACAACAACAAGACAAACAATTTGCGTTTTCTTCCTTGTTTTTTTGTATTTTCTTGTAATAAATAATGTCGCCAAAATTCTTCCGGAGTTTCATTATATTTCCTTTCTTCATAGGTTTCAATAATTTTTTTTGAATGCCATTCATCAATTATAAATACAATTGGGCCTGTCGTTTGCTTTATCAAGCATGACAACTTTTTAGAAAAGAACGCTACTTTTTGAGCTGTTTTTTTTGTTTTTTTTCTTAAATTACGAAACCGAAGTGTATCATTTATTGAATAATAATCGTCTGATTTGAAGTCGTCACACTCAACAAGTTTTGTCGGTACACGCCCATCGTCATCTATCCCGTCCCATTCAGTTTTACCACCCCATACTCCTTCAATATGACTTTCCTTTTGCGGCCACAAAATAAATGTTGGTTTATACGTTTCATACCGACCCTGATAATCCGCTTTGAACACACTTTGAACAGCAATTTTAGTTTTACCCCACCCCGTGGGAATAGCTAGAGGAATTACGCGAGTTTTCATTTTCTTTGAAGCACAAAAACTTTGTATTGCACTTTGTAAAGAAAGAATTGCCGCTTTTTGCGCTTTTAAGATTAGATTATCCATTTTTAACCTTTTACAATTTTCTTCAGCAAGGGGAACCAAATTTTATACATTTTTAAATTATCTTCATCTCTAATATCTTTTTCTTTAATTTTAGAAAGCGATTGAAACCATCGTTTAATAGTTTCCTTATTAGCAGGATCCATTGCATATTTTATAGGAAATCGTAAATTACGGTTATGCACCAATTGTTTTCCTTTTTTCTCCTTTGACAGCGGTTTCCCCGTTCCATCAAAATCTTTTTTTAGGTCATCAAAAATGCGATTTTCATCAGATGCATTTAATGGATAGTCTTGTTTTATTGTTCTAGAAATAGAAATGCAATATCCCGAGTCCAAAATCAAAATTTTATAAATATATTTCCCCACATACAACACCTTAAATCTGTATTTTTTTTCTTTCTTTGATTCATCTAAACAGAATTTTCTAGAAAGTACAGTATCTTTTGCATAAGCATCATCAAGTTCTTTCTGGCTTTTTTTCGTTGTGTAATATGATTGAAAAGCTTTTGATATTCTTCTTTCTTCAAAATTTTCATTTACCGCATATTCGTTATTGTATTGTCGTCCGTCTTCATCATATTCTTGTTCATTGCCTGATAATGGCTTTCGCTTGCACCAATTTACTTCATTTGATATGAAATTAAATAACTCTTTTATTGCATCATTAATCTTCTCAAAAAATAATGCATACTCAACATTCTTATTTGAAAAAAAAGCCGATTGCGTAAAATTTGCGGATCCTATATAGCACCAAACAATCTTCTTTTTGCTCAATGCAAATATGCATTTGTAATGGGGAAACTCTTTTTTTGATACAAATCGCAGCACTCGATCCTTATTCTTTTTGGGAGTGTAATCCACCCACAACGGATTTTTCGCATCTTCCGCTCTAGTATACAAATGGATTTTTGCTTCTGAAAAGAAATCTAAACCCTTTTTGACAAATTCTTTTGAGCCCCATGGAGAAAAAGCATATATATCCGTAATTTCACCAGGATCTGTACAAGCATTTACCGATTCCTCCAAAGCCCCCCAAATATTTTTTTTATTATCTTTCGGCAGAATCTCTGCATTAGTTATTTTATCACCATCAGTGGTAAAGACTATATGATTTTCAGGAACTTTACCAAACCATTCGTTCTCTAATGTTTTTAAATGGCCTTTAGAAATAGGTAAATACATTAGAATATTTTGACTTTCGAATGTTGCTTTTCGTAAATTTCCCGTCCAAAGCCAAACGAAATTGGAGTTGACATTTTTTTCCAAAACAATCTTGGCATGCAAAGTCTTTTTTGTACATGGAGTAAAACATTCCAAATAATCCATATCCTTTAAAGAATATGGAACACTCATTCCACCTGCATCGACATATATTTTTTTGATATCCCCTTTTTTTGCAATTTCATTTAAAAGAGAGCAATGCGCACTATATGTTGCAATATAAAATTCATTTTTTTTGGCTTGCATCAAACGCCTCATTAATCAAATTAAGCCAGAGAGTTAACCTTTTTTGAATATTCAGCTTTTTAACTTTATTATAAACAGAGACATAGGGTGGGGTAAATCTATTTTCTTTAGCATTTTCAATTTTCGATTCAAGTTTATTTATTAAAGTTTCCTTAAAACTTTCATCCGGCACCTGATTATCTTTAAGAATTTCAACAACTTTTTTTCCCAATTCCACATTAATCCCGCCCGATGTCAAATGACTTTTATAGCCATACATGCAAAAAAGCAATGAAACAACAAATATGTGATTGTCATGTTCACTTTTTGTCAATGTCAACAATTGAAATAACCGAATATCGGTTTCTCGTTGTTTAGCAATCTTTATTATAGCCGTTTGGTCCACATCATTACATAAATATGATAAGAAGGCATTAGCCGCATTCTTAAATGATTTAATATGTTCTGGTTCTATTACCCTTAATGCACTTTGCTTTGTACAAAGATATTTAGCAAAAGGTGCAACCTTTTTTTCTAATGTCAATATTTCTTTAGAATCACGTTCTTCTTCTGTAAAAGTCCAGTTATAAAAACTTTCCCAAATTTTTTTCTTCTTATTACCACGCTTTCTTTTTTTTCCATATATATCCAAACCTTTATGAGATGCTTTCAAGTTATTATATTGTGGAGTTGACAACTCTTTCCCACATTTTGAAAGCCAAAATCCCAAAACACAATATTCCCATGTATATGCGTTTGATTTCAAGTGACAGAAAGGAGGCTTTTTCAAAAAACTATTGTCTATGCCGAGCTTAGTCAAAACAGATTTAAAATCGCTATATGTTTTGGACTCCTCAGCAATCTCTATAACATTCAGATAACTAAATAATTCTAAAGGAAGTTTTTTGCATGTGTTATTACTCAATTCAATATTCATATTTCTCCTTTAATATCATTCATCTGATTTACTTCATCGGCATGAGGACAAAATCATTGAGTTCTTTGCGGACTTCTTGCCAAAAGGGCATGTACTTGTCGAGCAGTGCGATGTAATCTTTGTTGTGATGGCGGACTTTCAGGTGCAGGAGTTCGTGCAGTATCACGTAATCCAGGCAGCGGATAGGCGTATGCGCCAAATGCAGATTGAACCAGAGTTTCCCTGCGGGGTTGCAACTGCCCCACTTGTTCTGCATGATTTTTGTCTGCCAACCGTTGCACTTTAGATGCGTTTTCTTTTCCCATGCGGGCAAGCGTTTTTCAATTTCGGCGACAAGCATTTCGCGAAGTTTTTCGTTCACGTAGTTTTCGCGCTGTTGTGCGGTACTTGCTTCGCGAACAGTCAGAACCACATTTTGCCCGTCTATTACAAATCCATTTGCACGGTCATGTTCTACACGCAAATAATACTGACGTCCGAAAATAAAAATGGATTCGCCGGAAACATATTCACGTTCGCTCAAGCGAGCCTGATTTGCAAATTTCTCTTGTTGGCGTTTAATCCAGGCAACCTTGGTGCGCACAAAAATCTTGATGGATTCGTCAGAAAGGTTCAGCGGTGCAGAAATTCGCACAGCGCCATCGGGCGGCATCACCGAAAGGTGAATGTTCTTGATATCCTTTTTTATAACGGCAACTGTAATGCCCGACACTTGCATCCGCATTAGAACTCACTCTGCTTGCTGATGAGTTCATAAACGCGATCAACTTCCGCATCATCGTCCAAGACCTCGGAAAGAGCACGCTTAATCTTGTTGATTTTCACAGGGCTGTTGCGGAAATCCGCCTGCATGCTACTCATGACTGCATCGTAAATTTTATTCGCCAACTCTTCATCGTTTCCACAGTTATCGTAAATCGCGCGCTTTACGGCACTTCCCTTGACGGAGGCCGGATAATCTTCGCTTGCGGCCGATGAATTCACCATCTTGGCGAGTTCAATATAGCGTTCCAGCAACTTCTTGTATTCAATCAGGCCGTTCTTGCGTTCTTCAATCAACTGGTCAAGAATTTCTGACATCTTGTTGTAGTACGCAGGGTTGACATTTATCTGGTCAACGATTTTACGGCGGATGTTATTTTCGATTTTTTCGGCAGCGCTTTCGCGGACCTTCTTCTTGCCAGCCGTCAAATCAAACTTGCAAAGTTCAATGATATCCAGCAAAGTCGTGTCGTCAAATTCAATAATCTTTGTCGAATCGCCAGCGGCAATGTAATTGTCAATAAGGTGGCGCATGTCGGGTTCACAAGCTTTCAAATCAACAAAGTCGCCACTCGCCTGCATAATCACCTGACGCAAATTCACGTAATCATTGGTACGCTTTTCTTTTTCGTTCCATTCGGCTTCGGTATAGGGCAACGACAGAATTTGCGATTTCAACTCGGCAAACGCGCGAGCCAAACTACTCGCCAACGAATAGAATCGTTCACGCAGGCGGGCAAGTGCCTCAAATTCTTCCGGATTGTTCAACCAACTGATATTTTCGCCACAGAAAAAGTGAATATAGTCCGACTCATCTTTAGGCGGCTTCACGTCTTCACAAAGCGTCTCGATTTCTTCAAGAATCTTGTTGAAATATTTCTCGGCTTCAGTCGCGCGGTCCTTAATCAAGCCATTGACATCGCTGTCATCGTAGCCTTCGAATGCACCCGATGTGTATTTGTTCATACTGTCGGTCACATCGTCGAAAAGCTCCTTGTAGTCAATGATGATACCGAAGGGCTTCGTTTCGTCATCTAAACGGTTTACGCGGCAAATCGCCTGGAATAAGCCGTGGTCCTGCATCTTTTTGTCGATATACAGATATGTGCAATGAGGAGCATCAAAACCGGTCAGCAACTTATCGACTACAATAAGTAACTTCATATTAGCCGGTTCTTCAACGAATTTGCGTTTGGCTTCCTTTTCAAAAGTTTCCACCTTCTTGTCGATGCGGGAGGTATCGTCGCCTTCTTCGACTTCGACCATCTTCAAGTAAATCTGGTATTTCCTGAAAGTTTCCGTGTCCTCATCGAGGCTCACCGTATCGGTACGCAGGTCGCCCGGATTCGGCGTATAAGAAGAAATGATAGCGCATTTCTTAAAACCCAATGCCTGAAAAATTTCGTAGAAGCGGCAAGCCGTAAAAATGGAATCCGCGACAAGGATAGCGTTTCCGCGACCTTCCGCCAAACGGGCATCCTTTGCAAAATCAAGGATAATGTCGTTCGCAATCGCTTTCAGGCGGTCGTAAGACGAATAAACCGTGCGCATATTCGCCCAGCGGGCTTTCAGTTTCGCCTTCGCGACAGGCGTCATGCCACGAGTTTTCAGATCAAACCATTCATCAATCTTTTCGCGGGAGCGCAAATCTTGCGGGACATCGCGACCTTCGTAACGCAAGTCAAGAATCACGTGGTCGCGCACCCCTTCATCAAATTTATACGTATGGATGTAGCTTCCGAAAACTTCCAGACTCGTCTTCTTGTCTTTCTTCAAAAGCGGTGTGCCGGTAAAGCCCACGAAAATCGCCTTAGGCATCAAAGCCGTCATCGCCTTGTGCAACTTGCCCGATTGTGTGCGGTGGCACTCATCCACGAATACAACGAAATCACCTTTCACGCTAAAGTTAGGCGGGAGCGAATCCTTGATTTCTTTCAAGAACTTCTCGTAATCGCCATCAGTAACTTCGCCGCCACGGCGACCGAACTTGTGAACCAACGAACAAATGATAGCACCTTCGGTAGAATTCAAACGGTTCAACAAATCGCGACCGCTCTTGGTGCGAATAATCTTTTCTTCCACACCCTTGAACAACTGTTCTATCTGGTCATCTAGTTCGTCGCGGTCAGTGACAATCAAAATCCTGCGGCTCGGATTGTTCAACAGCAATCGCTTGGCAAGCCAGACCATCGTGAGCGATTTGCCCGAACCCTGTGAGTGCCATACAATACCGCCCTTCTTTTGCGTGGTAATCCTGTTGTACGTGCGGTGAATTGCGTAATACTGATTGTAGCGGCAGACCTTCTTTACACCATTATCAAAAATGATAAAGTTATGAATCAAGTCTAGGAAGCGGACCTTGTTGAACAGCGAATAAAGACTCTCGAAGAGAACGCCGTCAAACGACGAACTCTTATCATCGATAATCAAATCGTTGTCGTCCAGTTCCTGCAAGCGTTCACGGAACGCCTCCTGTTTCCAGGTCAGATATTTCTTTTCTGGCGTGGCGATTGTCCCGTAGCGGACACCTTCGCTTTCGTTTGCCGCCAAGCAATACTGAATCGTAGTAAAGAACGACTCGATGAATTCCTGCTTCTGGTTTGTCAAGTTCTGCCGAATGCCATCGGCAACAGAAACGGAACTCTTCTTGAGTTCAATCACCGCAACCGCAATGCCGTTTATATAAACGACAAGGTCCGGGCGCTTGGAACCGAAAGAACTGCTAACCGTCACCTCTTCGGCAATGGCAAAATGGTTGTTGGCCGGATTTTCAAAATCAATGTAATAAACGCTGATATTTTCGCCATCCGCATCAGAAACAGGGTGCGAATACTTCAGTAAATTGTAAACCGTCTTGTTCGCAGAATATAAACCTTGCTGTAAGTCGCCCGCCGCATGTTGCAAATCGGCGATGGCCTTGCGTGCGACCGTTTCCGAATAGTGCTGCTGGCCCACCAAGAATGCAAACAGATCATCATCGCGAATGTTCTTGTTTGCCACTTCGCACAAATTGCCCAGGTAATCGTAATGCAATTCGTCCTTGAAGAACTTGATTACCTTTGCCTGCGTCTTGCGTTCGGGAATGTTGATATTCGGTTCGGCCATTGCAGATCCTTGAACGGGTTCTGCATAAATATAACCTTATCTTTTAATCAAAGACGTTCAAAAAAATCAAGAATCCCTTCCACAACCTCATTTACGGGTACATCCAGCCAGTTTTTGCCCGATTCATCCATCTGCTTCAAATAGTTTTTATTGGAAAATATCCGCCGGATTCGGTTCAGCACGTCTTGCCCACTATTTTCAAGCATCTGCACATCGCCAATAATATAGGCGTCCATACACCGTCTCAACTTCAGCAATTCAACATGTTGGCTTAAATAGAAAATGTCAAAAACATCCTTGAACCGGGTTGAGTTGGTCCCGAATTTCAGGAGTGAACGCAGTTTTTCAACAAGCATCTGTTCGTTTGAATTTATCAGCAAGTTAGCTCCACTCTCGTCAAATGCGATATCAAAGCAATACTCTTCTTGAGCAATATCCAGTTTATTGTGAACGCCGAAATCAATCTTGCTTTTTATCTTGAAGCCCGAATCGTCAGAAATCTCTACGTAAACGCGCTTCCCCTTGTAATCCTGCTGTTTCAGTTCCTCAATTTTTCCGGTCCGCTTAACGGAAACGCCTTGAAGCGTATTCATTTTTGCGATAAAGTCATCAATGGAATCGTCCGATAAGGAATAGCGAATGAAATCAATATCCAAGTCCTGAGTCGCCCTACGGATGTTCCCAGTTTTCGCCCTCATTACAACACCACCTTTGACGGTGATGTTCCTGTTCAGCCCTCCTAAAGCAATGGACTTCAGCACAATGTCTTGGCAGACCTTCGCCCTTGCGTTCAAATCCGAAAGGCCTCTTTCTATCTCAACCTGAACAGTTTCTTGAAGATTCATCAAAAGACCTCCAGTTGCAGGGCTTGACTAATCATATTGGATTTTGGAAACTGTGGTAAATAATCCTGAATTAGCTGCGTATCCAGTTCGTAAAGAATGTGCCTGTAATTCCCCAGTATCTCTTTGTAGTAATCAAAAGGCAACTTGTTCTTGTTGCGAAGAAGCTCCAGCAGCATCCTTTCACGATTGTACATGACAATAGTTTCACCGTCGAACTCCACATTTTCTGCGCCAAGATAAAGCGTGTCGCTATTCTCAAACTTCTGCACCACGCGCGAATCCCGGATTTGCCTTGTGTTTTTCGCGGTAGCCAAATGGTATTTTTCGGGAATCGTATCTGTCAGGTTGTAATGGTAAAAAGCGGAATCCATGGTAAACACCGCTTTGGGATATTTCACCGAAACAACCACCATTGCGGATTCATATTTTTTTTCAGAGTAAACACCCTTTTCCAACTTGAAAAGCCTACCGGCAAGGATTTCCTGCTGGATTTGGTAGTCGGAACCGTACTTTTCAAGGCACTGTTTATATAGGATTGCCATCTTTTTCTCAGTTTTGTAAATGTAGGTAATTTTTATATTTTTACATACATTTACTAAAATACATATTTTTATCGGAAATTGCAAGGTGTAGGGCCTCCTGCGTTTATTGTTTTTACTAGGAACGCCCTCGCATTACGGCAAAGCCAGATAAAGCAAAAGCGCATCATTCCTTTCTAGGGAATGACGCGCTGGGATGTAATGTACCTAATATTCAGAAAATTGGCAAGAGGGGCAAGAAAATTTTACAAACGGTTTGTCAGTATTTTACATTCTATATCATTTTCTTAATTTTCTCAATTAATTCAGCGGCAACGATTGACAACGATCCGCCATCATATGTTTTTTCAAGAATGATGTTCGGGGATAATTCATTATAAATTTTGATTTTCTTATCCCAATTTTCGTCATATTCTTCAACGCCCAACATACCAACATGTTCCCAGCACAAAATTTTATCATGTGCACACCTAATGGTAAAGTCAGGAATAATGGCTTGCTTGCCAGAATAGTGTAATTCCTCTTCGTAATTAAAATGAATACCTGCATCATACAACATATTTGCAATCAAGACTTCCGACATACTACGAACTGGGATCCCATTTTTTGTTGTATATACCAAAGGCAAATCAAACTTATTCATTCCCAAATATTTGCCAATTTCCTGATGTATTTGGTTAGATTTTGAGCATTTTTCTAAGATCAATAATAACAGGTCTAACAAGCCGTTTCTATAATTGATTTTTTTCTCTATTGATTCTGCGATTATATCCAAATCCGATTGTTCAATGGTATCCTTATTTTTTTTGACAATGATACATTTATCGATGGTATTGCCTATACTTGCTTGTCCATTTACAATGCTTGAATACACTAATTCAGTGAGTTTTTTGGGGGTTAGATCCTTATTTTTAAAAAGTGTAAAAACAAAATTTTGCGTACTAGTACTCTTGTATATAGCCATTAATTCAGGATTACTTATTTGTTTTAATCCGCTGAACGAAGAAAAACCTTTGCATACATATTCAATTAAACCGGCTTCAATAAAATACGGGAAACAACTTGTTAAAAGTTCATCATCTTGGAAATTTAAAGGAACGTAATCTCCATTTGTATCCGATATCGTCTTGTAGCATTTTGTCAACTCATCCGGTGTTGGGTACGAGTTCTTGATGAAAAAATTTCTTCTGATATCAATATTTTTTGCCGAATAAAGCAAATAGGCATTTGCATCTTTGCCATCTCTCGCAGAACGACCAACTTCCTGATAGTACTGCTCTAGAGATTCCGGTATCATGAAGTGGATAACTACCCTTATATCAGGGATATCTATTCCCATTCCAAACGCATTTGTCGCAAACACAACATCAATATCATTATTTTTGAATTTTTCAACAATATCCATTCTTGTTTGTGCATCCATATCACCATGGAATGCAGTAGCCTTAAATCCATGAGCAATGGCGTCCTCTGAAAGTTCCACAACGCCTCTCTTGAAGTATTTTCGATACACATATACAAGTGTTTTTTCTCCCTTATGCCTAGACAATAATCTCCATAGTTTTTCGGTCTTTGTATTTTCATCGGAGATTTTTTCCTTGACTAAGTGGATGTTTGGCCTAAAGAGAATTCTATCCTTACAAATATTGTTTTTGGAAACTTTAAAGGAATCACAAATATCTTTTATTTCATATGCATTTAAAGTAGCCGTCATGGCTAATATTTTAGGCCATTTCTCTCCAAAAACATCATTAAGGAAATTTGGGATTCGCTTGTAGAATGGTCTAAAGTTATCTCCCCACTGGCTCACGCAATGAACTTCATCAATCACAACTAAATGAATATCGTCCTTTCGTTGCTTTATGCAATATTCAAGCAAACCATCGCATGCCAACTTTTCGGGACTTGCGAATATGAATCTAGGATTAATTTTTTTGTGTGCGAAGTCTAGCATTAACTGCATTTGATTTTTCACACCGCTATGCAATGCCAAAACTTCAACACCTTCTTTCTCCAACTTACTTTTTTGTTCTTCAATTAGAGCAATCAACGGGAAAATTACTATTGCACAGCCTCCCAATTCCATTGCAGATTCCCAATAAACAGAGGATTTTCCGCCTCCTGTGGGCATTATGCAAAGTGTGCTCGTGCCCTCCACTATTTTTTTTATACACTTTTTTTGAATATCTGAGAGGGAATATTTTTGATTAGGAAAATTCCTTGAAAAGTTTTCCTGAATTTGTTCATAAGAAATCATACATAATCCTCGCTCAATCTTGATTGCAACGTCGTAATATCATATTCATTCTTTTTTGCAATATATTCAAAGAAAGAATCTACATAGGCATATCTGTATTTTTGATCTAGTTCTATTCCCAACGCATTGAAATTTTCCTTTAGTGTTTTGTATGTTACCAGTGCGTAATACGAGAAAAGAGAATATGGGTAAAAGTAATTTTGAGAAATCTGGTTCTCTTGAATATTAACCATTATAAATTCTGAATCCATTCGGCATCCAAAAGAATCTTTATCGGTCAGAAAATAAAGGGCCCAAATCGCATTACGGCTCCTACTCGGGAACCACTGCGGGTTACGCATATAAGCGATTAGACTTTTTATTCCGCCTCCAATAACTCCGGACAATGAACAATCATCGGAATCAAGCCTGCCAAGACCAACATCTTCATAAGAAGAAATGTTCAAATACTTACTTTCATTTTCTTCGCCTTTGTAATCAAAAGCAAAATTTACGATATTATTTACTTTCTCCCAAAGTTCTTTACAGTCAGCTTCATTGAACTTTATCTTGAACTTTTTTAGCCCTTTTTGCTTTGACTGTAATGTTTGTCGTATAATAGGGCACCTGTTCCTCAATGTCGTTTTTTTGAAGGTGTTTCGATCAAAAGATTCTTCTTCCATACGTTCTTTAGTAAAAATGTCATTGTATGATGGGGCTTCAGCCTCATAGACATTCTTAGCATTTTCTACTGTATGGGACGCAATATCTTTAAGCGAAAATTTAACAGAATCTAATTTTTCTATCATTTCCTGCAAATTGCCTTTACAATATTCTTCAAAAGACTCGTTTATTCGCTTTACCAATTTATCTTGAACATTCTTTATATGGTCTTGTTCAAAACAACAAGGCTCAATATTCCAGATTTCAGATCCATTTTCTTGTCTATGCATAAAGATATCTCCCTTATAAAAGTCTGATTTTTCCGGTGAGGAGTTGTTGCATCATGCCGGTTTTGAGGGTGCGGTATTTTTCGAGTTTGGTTTCGAGGGCCGAGATTTCGGTGTCCATGTCGCTGAGGACGTTTGCGATGGCAGTTTGTTCTTCGATGGTAGGAGGAAGCGCTATTTGTAACTTTTTCATCTGCTGAAGATTTACGCCTGGCTGCCCCGTTCTTGCGGATTCACTGACAATCCAATCTTGATAGTATTTTGTTAATGTGCTGTAGAATACAAATTTTGAATTTGCTTCGCAAACATTCATTTTTATCAAAAAGCCCGCAAATATCAATTTACCATCTTTAGAATCATACAAATAAGTTTTCCCAACACTTGCTCCAGTTCGAGCGATAAGCAAATCATTTTCTTGAACGACATGCTTATTTTCATAAAAAGAAGGAGATGTTAGTGGAGATGGTATAAATCTATGACTATCATCATCAATATCAGTAATTCTAATATACTTGGTTCTTCCATTAAAAGAAACGGCCTCTGCGCTTACACCGTAAGAGCAATTTTGTGTGATAGATCCTAGATTTTTCACATCCCAATCAATGGGAATCATTCCGAGTTCGGTCATTTTGTAGCCACTGGATTCTTCGACTTCGCGCTTTGCGCTTCGCTCAGAATGACACTCCTTTCGTCTTTCGTCTGTAGGGCGTGAGCCCGTTCTTTCGTCTGAGCCGAATCCGGGGAGGCGTTTCTTGCCGGTGAGGAGTTGTTGCATTGCACCTTGTTTGATGTTTTTCTTTTTGGCGATGAGTTTTTCTAGGTTCGCGATTAGGGCGTCAACATCGGAGAGGGCGTTTGCAATGCGCTGTTGTTCTTCTATTTTTTTCGGATACGCAATCTCAATTTCCTTAAAATTATTAAGAACAATTCTTGGAACACCAGTCCCTGTTTTATAGTCAGAAAGAACTTTGTTTACAAAATCTTCTTTTTTGAAATAATGAGCGAAATAATGGCTGTCAATCTTTTTCTTATTAGGTCTAAGGATTGCTATAGACGACAATATTACTATCGGTAATTCATCATCCATAACAAAGGCGTATTTCAAAATAGAACCATCTTTTGCAATAAGAACATCATCCTTTTCTGGACGGCAACCATTTCGTTCTAATTTTAAATAATCATTTTTTGATATTTGTTTACAGTCAGAGAAGCAAAATCCCAAATCCGTCATATCTTTGACAGATGGCATATAATATCCATTATCAACCTCTTTGGGGCTTTCATGGGATCCATCCGTTACCTTTGTGCATAAGCCTTTAATAGGCAAAACTTCCCAATCGCTTGGTATCATCCCGACTTCGGTCTGTTTTAATTTTGGTTTATCAGTCATTATTTTTTTAACTCATTTATGCTTTGTGCAATAGGTTTGACCAATTCGGCAATCGATTCCGCGTCTAGCTTTGAAAATTTGTACTCTTTAGTCGATATAATTGGTTTCGTGTATAATTTTTCAACAGTATCCATCAGTAATTTTTGCATTTCTTCCTTAGAGCAGGATTCCAGTTGCTGCAAATATGCGGTTAATGTAATGGCGACTGATTCTCTAAAGGCATATTCTTCGTATAAAGTTCGCTCTTTATTGTATTCATTTAGAGAGTATCCAAATGCAAATACCATCAAGGAAGATTTAATGACATTTATCAAAATGTCTGCCCATATCATACCAGTATTCGCTTTCAAACAAGTAAATACTACACAAATCCAAATGATTGTCAAAATTAATGTTACGAGACTTGTTATCAACCAGAATGTGACTTTTTTGCTTATGCGTTGCTTCCGCATATTAAAACTATGGCTTAATGTGCCGTCAGCAATATAGCCCATCATCTTTTTTATTTCTGCAAGATGTCCTTCTGCTTCTGACCTATTTCTTGCGATTTCACCAAAAACGGCTTTGGACGAGTCCATGAAGGCCTCAGTTTTACTAATATGTTCTGAAATAGTTTTTTCCCTTTCTTGGAGTTCGTTCTCTTTATTTTGCAACGCAGTTATCAAATTTGAGCATCTTGTATTTGCATCGGTGATGGATTGTTCTAGTGTCTGCGTATTTTTTTGAATTCCAGAGATTTTCAATAAGCTGTCATTGGCTGATTTTACATTATCTTGAATTTGTTTTTTTAAATCCCCCTGCTTCTTTAATTCTTCGTTTATTGTGTTTTTTACATCCATTACATCCTTTTTCAAAGCATCAATAGATTTCAATTTTTCTGAAATCTGAATGCTTTTGCTTTCTATATCCGCAGTGGATGTTATTGTATTTTTATTGGAAATGCCATAAAATCCATTATCTATTTGATATCTTACCAAATTACGTAACGGTTGGGCAACCTCCTTATACTTAGCATTTTTCAAATGAACAACGATCATCTGTAAATAGCTCTGCAGGTTAGCTTGGGGCGTTTGACCAGGAATGTTATTAAACGGCAATAGCTGCCAATCATCGCTATTCAATCTAATTTCAAAGTTTTTGCAGACTCTCTTTGCTAAGGCTAGTAAGTCAGGGACAGAATAATCTAGAAAGTATTCATTTTCTGGAAGACCGTCTTTATACTTGTTGCTCATAGCCTCTTCAAAAAGATTTTGGCTTTCGGCGCTAAAAAAAGCGTCTATGACATCAAGGATAGATTGTCTTTGTGATGCGTTCATATAGTGAATGCCCTTTTTGATTATAGAATTTATTTAAAAGGTAAATCCCATTTCTTTGAGGTGGTTCTTGACTTTGGTTTCGTAGTCGGCGACGGTTGCTTCGAGGTCAGGGAGCGTGTTTTCGTAGCGGTCGGCGAGTTCGGTCACACGGGTTGCAATTTTGTGGCTGGTGGTGTCGTAGAGGCTCTTGATTCCTTCGAAAATATCAAAGCTCCACTTCTGTTTTACGAGCAGGTCCTTGATTTCTTTTTCGGTGAGTTCCGCGTACTTGTTCTTGACGGATTCGTCCAGGGCCTTGTTCAGTTCCTTGACAATGCCAGCCTGCTTTTTCGCGGTGTCGGCAAGTTCGGTGTATTTGGCGAGCACTTCGTATTCTTCGCTCTTGCCACTTGTCTTTTGCTTTTTCAGTTCCTTCAGTTTGGTGGCAATTTTCTTTGCGTCCAGGTCTTCGCTTTCTTCCTTGGTGTATTCGGCCAGCACGCTGCCTTCGCCGCTATTTTCTTCCACGAATTCTTCGAGCCTGGACTCACTTTCGGCGACAACTTGTTCGGCGCGTTCGATTTCGGCCTGTTCCTTGGCAAAGTAAACGCGCTCGATGACGATCTTGGGCAAAAGTTTGCCTTCCCAGCCGATTTCCTTGGGCTCGGCCTTTTTCTTGCCATCATTTTTTCCGGTTGGTGAGCTTGCCGAACCATTCTTGGATTCTTTCTTGAAGATTTTCACGATTTCGGCACCGGCCATGTAGCCGTCGTACTTGAGCACGAAAACGTCGTCGCTCATGGTTTCTTGCCAGTAGGCGAGCAGCACCTGGTAAACGTCGTAAAAGTCCACGAGTTCAATGTGGCGGAATTCGTTTATCAGCGATTCCGAGAGTTCTATGATAAACTTCTTCACATCTACCGTGCCGTCGATGTTCATCAACTTCTTGGAAGACTTCTTGAGCCATGCGTCAAAGGCGTTGTCAATCTGTTCGGCGTAGGCCTTGAATTCTTCGTCGTTGAAGATTGCGCTGCGGATTTCGTCTTTTTCTACCTTGAGCTGGTAATAGCCCGCACGGAATTTCTTGAAGAGTTTGTTCTTGAGGCCCGGGAAAATATCCCAGTAGCGTTTTAAGGAATCCACGTCGCCCGCGGGGATGCCGCCGTTCAAATGGGCGTCGATGGACTGCTCGTCTTCAGCGTCGCCGCTGTCGATGTAACGCGGGATGTTCAGGTTGTAACCGTTCTTGACCTTGATTTCTTCCATCGGGACAAAGCGCGCGTACTTGGGGTCGTCTTCGATGCGGTTCACGAAGGTCTGCACAATCTTGTGGATGTCGCGTTCGCGCAGGCGATTCTTGGGGCCGTCTTTCACAAAGTCGTGGCTTGCGTCAATCATGAAGATGCCGCCGCCCATCCCTTGGCGTTCGGCAGCGTCTTCCTTATCCATCACGATGATGCAGGCGGGAATGCCCGTGCCGTAGAAAAGGTTCGCAGGGAGCCCGATAATGCCCTTGATGTAGCCGCGGTCAATGATGTTTCGGCGGAGGGATTCTTCGGCGTTGCCACGGAACAGCACGCCGTGGGGCAAAATCACTGCCGCCTTGCCGGTGGGCTTAAGCGACTTGAGGATGTGCAAAAGCCAAGCGTAGTCGCCGTTCTTTTCGGGCGGGCGATCGTCATAGCCATCGAAGCGGCCAAATTCCTGCAAGCCGTCGGTCCAGTTCTTGAGCGAGAACGGAGGATTCGCGACCACAAAGTCAAAACGCTTCAACGCGCCGTTATCCAAATATTGCGGGTTCGAGAACGTGTTGCCCGACTTGATTTCGCCACTTGCCTTGTTGTGGAGAACCAGGTTCATTTTTGCGAGGCCTGCCGTCGTGGTTTCTTTTTCCTGGCCGTAAATGGCGATGTCGAAGGGGGCCTCGTCAGCTGCGCGAATGAGGAGCGAGCCCGAACCGCACGCGGGGTCGTAAATGGTCGTGTTCCTGTTCTTGACTTTCCCCAGGCCGATGACTTTCGCCAAGATGCGGCTGACTTCTGCCGGGGTGTAGAACTGGCCCTTGCTCTTGCCGCTTTCGGTGGCGAAGTTGCGCATCAGGTATTCGTAGGCATCGCCTAGAATGTCGTCGCCGCCTGCCTTGTTGTTGCTGAAATTGAATTCCGGGCGTTCAAAGATAGACACGAGGCCGGTCAGGGTATCGACCATGTCCTTGCCGTTGCCGAACTTGGAATTGTCGAAGAACTTTGCGTTGTCGATGACGCCTGTCAAGTTGTTTGCTTCGGCGAGTTTCGCGATGGCCTTGTCCATCTTTTCGCCAATGTCCTTGTTGTTCTTGAGCGCGACGAGGTCGTCAAAACTACCGCCTGCCGGGACGTTGATATCGGCGTACTTCTGACCCTTGAACTTGTCGGTCACGTACTTCACAAAAAGGAGCGTCAGAATGTAGTCCTTGTACTGGCTTGCGTCCATGCCGCCGCGCAGTTTGTCACAAGATTCCCAGAGAGAAGAGTAGAGTTCGTTCTTCTTGATAGCCATATAAAAACGCTAGGTAGAGAGGGGCTTAGTTTGTTTCGTAAATATATATAAATGGGGGTGAGAGTTGCGATATTTTTGTTGCGTCCGGGGTTTTAGGGGGCGGCCTCCCCCTTTCAAAAAAATCGCGTGGGCCTATTGACAAACTGGATTTTTGAATCTATATTTAGTGCACAAGTGTGTAGTCTTTGGTGTTTTTCGCTTGTATGCCAGAGGAGTTGACGATGAAGAAAGATGTTGTGGCCAGTGCGGCCGGGGCCATCGTGCCGAAAAAGTCCGAATTTTCCCTGATAGACGAGGATTTGCTCAAGTCGCGGATATATACCATCCGCGGGGTAAAGGTCATGCTCGATGCCGACTTGGCGGAGATTTACGGGTATAGCACCGGAGCCTTTAATCAGCAGGTGAAAAACAACATTGAAAAATTTGACGATGATTTCCGGTTTCAGATAACACAAACGGAATTCTCCGGTTTGATATCAAAATTTTTGATATCAAACCGATGACGGTTCTTAAGGGCGAGCAGGCGACCGCACAGAGCAAGGCCCTCATCCGTCTTTTCAAGCAGATGAAGGACTACATTGCAGCGGAGAACAAGCAATTGCTAGGAAATGACGGAATTGCTCAAATCGCATTGCAGACTGCACAAAATTCGAGGGATATCGCGAAACATTCTGCCGGTATTAGGGAACTTTCTGGTGAAGTCCATGATATGCGTGAAAATCTCGGAAAGGTGAACCTGGACCTACAAAAAGTCATGAAAAATTTCATTGACCCGAGCACCTTCATGCACTTCTTGATTCTGAACGGGCAGCGGTTTGAGGCCGATGTCGCCTACACGCAGATTTACGGCATGGCGAAGAAGTCGGTGCTGATTGTGGACGACTACCTGGATGTAAAGACTCTCGACTTGCTGCGGTGCGTGGCGAAGGGTGTTTCGGTCCAGATTTTCAGCGAACAGCACGGGCGTACCCGCCTGACCGAGAGCATGCTGGCGGACTTCAGGGCAGCACGCCTGGATGTGGAGCTTGGCGATGTTCGTGCCACGGGGAACGTGTTCCACGACAGGTACATCTATCTGGATTTCGGGACCGTCAGCGAGAAACTTTTCCACTGCGGGGCGTCAAGCAAAGATGCCGGCAACAAGATTACGACCATCATGCAGCTGGAAGGTATCGCGGGGTATCGCGCACTGTTCGAGAGGCTGTTGCGAGAGGGGGAATAGGTCGCCCTCGCCGCCCCCTCCTCTTGACATTTCCCCGCAAAAAAGCGATATTAAAAGTATGCAGAATAAAATCAATTATAGAGAATTGAATGTCACCGTGTTCAACGACACGGCGGAACGTTGCCGCACAAATGCGCGGCTCCGCGAGTCCATCGCGCAGTCAAGGCGGGCGCAGAAGTTTACGGGCGAACGCGAGGGCGTCGCTGTCGAGAGCCGGAATATCCATGCGGAGCGGGCCAAGGTCATCGTTTCGCAGAAGCGCACGTTCGAGGCGGCGCAGGCGTATGCGGGCACCAGGGTCGCGGTGCTCAACTTCGCCTCGGCATCGCACCCGGGCGGCGGCGTCACGACGGGGGCGGGCGCACAGGAAGAATGCCTCTGCAGGTGTTCTACCCTGTACAGCTGCCTTACCGACCCAAAGATGTGGGAACTCTTCTACGAGCCACACCGCCGCAACAGAACCGCGTTGCATACCGACGACTGCATCTACACGCCGGGAGTGACCGTGTTCAAGACCGATGTCTCGGCCCCCGAACTGCTGGGCGAAACGGACTGGTACAACGTGGATGTCATCACGTGCGCGGCACCGAACCTGCGCTATGGAGATGTCAGCATTATCGACGAGGCGCTCAAGCAGCTGCACATCAAGCGGCTCCGCCGCATCCTGGATATCGCCATTTTGAACAAAGTAGAAAACATCGTGCTGGGCGCGTTCGGCTGCGGTGCATTCATGAACGACCCGAAGGTCGTGGCGGCCGCCAACGCCGAGGTTATCAAGGACTATCTTTTTGCCTTCAAGACCATCGAGTTCGCGGTATTCTGCCGCCCCGAATACGAACAGAATTACAGGGAATTCTGCAAGGCACTGCTATAACTCCCATTTTATCTATCTTTGGCACATGCCAGAGAAATTTTCGAAATGGGTGGCCTGCTGGGGCAACGCTACCTCTATCACAGACCGCAAAGAAGCCACTTACGCCAAGGACTTGACGCTCCGCTACCCGATACGCGCGTGCTTTTCGGGGAACAAGTTGCGGTTCCATTTTTCGAACCTTACCGGCACGGAACCCGTGACGATTAGCGAGGCGTATGTCGCGCATTCCGCGCAGTCCTCGTCGCATTCCCAGGCAACCTCCGCGCAGTCCACTGCCAGCGAAACAAGTGCCGCGCAGTCCGAATATGCGCCTACAGCAATTACATTCGGCTGCAGCACTTCTGGCACGATTCCCGCGGGCGAAGAAATCCTGAGCGACGAAATCGCATTCGACGTGACCGCAGGCGAAACATTCAATGTAAGCCTCTACTTCGCAGACTTCACGCAGATGAACGCGGGCACGGCCATCACGGGCCCGCTTTCGGGCGGCAAGTACAGCTACGGCAACTTCGCAAAATCGGCAACGCTCCCTGACGACTTAACGCGCAAAACCAACTGGATTTATTTCCTGAACACCATCGACATTTTCACCGAAGAAAAGAACTTTGCGCTGGTGTGCTTTGGCGACTCCATCACCGCGCAGGACTGGCCCGACTACCTCACGCTTCGTTGTGCACGCGAGGGTTTCAACAACGTGGCGATTATCCGCCGCGCGGTGAGCGGCACACGAATCCTCCGCGAATACAGCTGTATCACCTACGCCGCTTACGGCCTTAAAGGTGCCACGCGTTTCCCCATCGAGATGAACGTAGCGGGTGCTCGCGCTGTCATTATCCAGCATGGCATCAACGACATCATCCACCCTGTCGGTGTGGAAGTCAACAAGTTCCGCCCCTGGAGCGACATGCCCACGGCAGATGACCTCATCAACGGAGTCCGCACGCTCTACATTACGCACGCGCGCAAGCTCGGGCTCAAGGTTTACAGCGGGACGCTCCTGCCCATTTACGGTTGGCGCACCTACAACGAAAACCGCGATATCATCCGCACGGCATTCAACGAATGGCTCCGTACCGCCCCCGATTTTGACGGCTGCGTCGATTTTGACAAGGCGGTGCGCGGTCACGACAACCCGAAACAGTTCGAGGGTGGGTTCGATTCGGGCGACCATTTGCACCCGAGCGCAAAGGCGTACGAGGCCATGGCCGAATGTGTGCCCGAAGAACTGCTTAAGTAGCTTTTTTCGTTGCCGTTTCCTATATTTGGGACATGCTTAAGTTGATCAAGGCTTTTTGCCGTCTGCTTTCTAACTACGCTTCCCCCTTCGTTATCGCAAGCGCAATTGTCGCATTCTTCGTGCCCATCGCATTTGGCTGGGTTCACGGGAACGTATCCTCCATTATTCTCGGCGTCATCATGCTGAGCATGGGCCTCACCATTTCGATGGACGATGTCCGCAATTTGATGAAGCAGCCGCTTCACATTTTGCTTGGTGCGGTGGCGCAATACACCATCATGCCGTTTGTGGCGTTCGGCCTTACAAAGGTTTTTGGGCTGGACCCCTACCTTGCCGTGGGCATCATTTTGGTGGGTTGCTGCCCAGGTGGTGTTTCGAGCAATGTCATGAGCTTTTTGGCCAGGGGCGATGTCACGTATTCCGTGAGCATGACCATGGTGAGCACGCTGCTTGCACCGCTGATGACCCCGCTGCTTGTGCTGTGGCTTGCGGATACCAGCATCGATGTGAACGCGAAGGGAATGTTCCTGAATATTTTGTATGTGACCATCGCACCGATTACCATCGGGTTCCTTTGCAATTATTTCCTGGGTAAACGCGCTGTGTTTAAAGAAATCCAGGCAAACATGCCCGCGGTGAGCGTGATTGGCCTCATGCTGATTGTCGGGGGTGTGGTGGTGACGGTTCGCCCGCAGCTCTTGACCAACGGGTTCTCGCTGATTTTCCTGGTGCTTGCAGTGGTGTTCTGCCACAATGCGCTCGGCTATGTTCTAGGTTACGGCGTGGGTCGGCTTTTCAAGTTCAATACCGCTAAAAAACGCACGATTGCAATCGAAGTCGGTGTGCAGAATGCGGGTATGGCGACGGTGCTTGCCATGGCGTTCTTTGCGAACCCCGAGAATGTGGCGAAGAATCCCGAAGCGGTGCTCTGCATGGTGCCCTGCGCCTTGAGCTGCGCTTACCATTCCATCAGCGGAACGGTGCTTGCGAATATCTTCGCTTGGCGCGACAAGAAAAAGGCGCACTAAAAAAGCGCGGTAGAACCGCGCCTTCAATCAAATTTTTCCGAATTTTTAGTTCAGGATCAGTTTGCGGGTGTAGCGGCTGTTTTTGCTCTGGGCCGTTACGGTGTAGACGCCTCGGCTTGCAGCATTCCACTGGAATTCGCGGCCGTAGCCGCTTGCTACCTTGTGTCCCTTCATGTCGTAGACGTTCCATGTAGCGTCGGCGTGGAGCGAAAGCTGCACGGTAGATCCCATACGGTTTAGGCGGATGCCGTCTTTTGCGGCGATGCGCTTTGAAGAACTGTGGATGCCAAGCGTTGATTCGTCACCCGGGGTATTTTCCTTGGGGTTGTCGATAGCGTCGATGACATTTACGAATGTGCCACTCATCATCGAGGCGCCGAACCAGGCGAGGAACTGGTCAAAGTACATCTCGTTGTGGAGCGTGTCCTCGATGCCGCCGGTGGGGTCCTTGGCGACGCCGAAGTAGTCGCCGCCTTCGTAGAACTTGCCGAGCTCTTCGCTGAAGGCAATGCGGTCTGTTTTCTCGCCCACCGCCATCGCTGCAGTTGCCCACATGCCAATGGTCAGGTGGCTGTGTTCGCGGCGGTAGCGCCAGGTGTCCTTGTTCTTGCTGTCGTTGAAATCGGTCCAGATGTCGTCGGCGGGCAGGAGCTCGCCGGGCTTTTCAATTTGGTAGAAGTTCGCTGCAGAGGGGCCGCCCTTTCCGTTGATAAAGGCGAGGGCATTCTTGAGAAAATCTTTAGCTCGCGATTCGTCAAACCAAATGGCATCAATGGCGACTCGCCACAAGATGCGGATGGCGTCCTTGAAGAAGGCTCGGCTGTCGAAGTAGGCGTTGTAGCCGAGTCCGCTATTTACCCAGCCTCCATTGGGTTGCATCCAGTCGGGGATCATACCCATGCTGTAGCCGGGGCTGTTGGCCAGAATCTCGTAGGTCTTTTCGACGACTTTGTTCCAGCGGTCTCCATTGCTGTCGAACTTTGCAAATATCTTGTACCATGCCGGCGAGAAATAGCCGGGGTTCACGAAGTCTTCGCCGCCCCAGCCTGCGCCCGGGGCGAGAATGCCGGAACTTGTGATCTGTCCGCTGCTCCACATGCAGTCAAGAATTTTCTTGGCGTGGTCGGCGTATCCGTAGCCGAACTTTGTTGATGTGTAGGGCTGCCACTTGCCTGCGGAAACTAATTTGTCTGCAAAGATGAGTGAGAGGGCGACGTCTTCTTCGGCGTCGGTTGCTGCTCCCGTGCCGCTAATTTTGCCGTCGGGTGCCATTTGCCAGTTGTAATAGCAGCCGCCCCACATCTTTTCGTTGGCGGTTTCCCAGATGGTATTGAAGTGGTCCTGGTCGTTGGCGAAGAGCGCGACGAGCATGCCGTAGCCGACGGCTTCGCTCACGGCGTCACCCGGGGTCTCGCTTTTGGGGCGGTGAATGAGCCCCTTGCCGTTGGAGTAAGGGTCGATGTTTCTGCGGATGAGCCCCTGCCAGGTGCTGTCGAGTGCGGCTTTCCAGTAGGAAACGTCTACCTTGGGCTGCGCATTGGGCAGGTCGAGGACTGCCTGAGAGTAGCTGATGGCCCCTACGACACAGAGGGACAAAACCTTAAAAAAATGCATATAGCCTCCATTGCCCAAACGTCATCCCTGATAGGATATATAGTAAAAAGAAAACGCGGCCCCAATTGGGATCGGTCATTTTTTCTAAATTTTAGCGCGAAAATTTAATGAGGTCGCGGCGGGTTCGCCGTGGCGTTAGAGGTATAAAGCAAATGGCAAAGTACAATCCGCAAGAGATCGAAACCAAGTGGCAAGCCTACTGGGAAGAACATCAGACTTTCAAGACGGGCACCGATAAGTCCAAGCCCAAGTATTACTGCCTGGACATGTTCCCGTACCCGAGTGGCGCAGGCCTCCATGTGGGCCACCCCGAAGGTTACACCGCCACCGACATCATCTGCCGCTACAAGCGCAGCCGCGGTTTCAATGTGTTGCACCCGATGGGTTGGGACGCTTTCGGCCTCCCCGCTGAACAGTACGCCATTCAGACCGGTACGCACCCGGCCATTACCACCAAGAAAAACTGCGACAATTTCCGCCGCCAGATCAAGCGCCTCGGCCTCAGCTACGACTGGAACAAGGAAGTCAACACCACCGACCCGAAGTATTACAAGTGGACGCAGTGGATTTTCAAGCGCCTTTACGGCACCTGGTTCGATGAAGCCCAGCAGAAGGGCCGCCCCATCGAAGAACTCCCGATTCCTGCCGATGTGGAAGCCAAGGGCAAGGAAGAAGTCCGCAAGTACAAGGATTCGAAACGCCTCGCTTACTACGCCGACGCTCAGGTGTGGTGGTGCAAGCACTGCAAGATTGTTTGCGCAAACGAAGAAGTCTTGAACGACGGCAGCCACGAAAAGTGCGGCACCAAGGAAGTGGAACGCCGTAACCTGAAGCAGTGGCTCATGCGCATCCCGCTGTATGGCGACCGCCTGCTGAAGGGCCTCGACAAGCTCGACTGGCCGCAGGGCGTGAAGGACATGCAGAAGAACTGGATCGGCAAGAGCTACGGTGCCGAAGTGGATTTTGCGATTGCCGACGCTAACGGCAAGCCGACTGAAAAGAAGCTCCGCGTCTATACGACCCGTTGCGATACGCTGTTCGGTGCCACCTACATGGTCGTCGCCCCGGAACACGCGATGGTGCCGGAACTCACGACTGCCGAACAGAAGGCTGCCGTGGAAGAATATGTGCATGCCGCCGCCTTGAAGAGCGACCTCGACCGTACGGAACTTGCCAAGGAAAAGACCGGCGTGTTTACCGGTAGCTACGCCGTGAACCCGCTCACCGGCACCAAGATTCCGGTGTGGGTCGCTGACTACGTTTTGACCGGCTACGGCACTGGCGCTATCATGGCCGTGCCCGCTCACGATACCCGCGACTTCGATTTCGCGAAGAAGTTTAATTTGCCCGTCATCTGCATCATGGAACCCGATGCAAGCTGCCCGGTCGACGTTCGCCCGAAGGTTCTCGCTGGCGAAGCATGCTGGGCTGCCGACGGCACTTACATCAACAGCCAGAACGACACGCTTTGCCTGAACGGCCTCAACAAGAAGCAGGGTATCGCGAAGGTCATCGAATGGCTCGAAGCGAACAAGATCGGTAAGGCCACCGTGAACTACAAGCTCCGCGACTGGCTCTTCAGCCGCCAGCGCTACTGGGGCGAACCGTTCCCGATTATCCACTGGGAAGACGGCGAAATCTCTACCGTCGATGACGCCGAACTTCCGGTGCTGTTGCCGGAACTCAAGGATTACAAGCCGGGTGACGGCGGTCAGTCTCCGCTCGCAAATGCCACCGAATGGCTCCAGGTTACGGACAAGAACGGCCGCAAGGGTATCCGCGAGACGAACACCATGCCGCAGTGGGCAGGCAGCTGCTGGTATTACCTGCGCTACATCGACGCCTGCAACGGCGATGCATTTGTGGCAAAGGAACTTGAAAAGTACTGGATGCCGGTGGACCTCTATGTGGGCGGTGCCGAACACGCCGTGCTCCACCTGCTCTACAGCCGCTTCTGGCACAAGGTGCTCTTCGACCTTGGCCTCGTCTCTACCGACGAACCGTTCCAGAAACTCTTCAACCAGGGCATGATTCTCGCCTTCGCTTACGAAGATGCCGCGGGCTCCAAGGTCCCGACCGACGAAGTTGAGGAAAAGAACGGAAAGTTCTTCAAGAAGGGAACCGACATCGAGCTCAAGCAGATTGTGGCGAAGATGAGTAAGTCCCTCAAGAACGTCGTGAACCCCGATGACGTGGTGCGCGACTACGGTGCCGATAGCCTTCGCTTGTACGAAATGTTCATGGGCCCGCTGGACGCCGTGAAGCCGTGGCAGACCAAGGGCATCGAAGGCATGAACCGCTTCCTCGGCCGCGCCTGGCGCTCCGTGGTGGGTGATTCTGACGAAGCCCCGGTGTTCGTTGACGAGACTGCTCCCGAAGCTATCGAGAAGGTGATGCACCAGACCGTCATCAAGGTCACGAGCGACATCGAAAACATGAGCTTCAACACCGCGATTAGCCAGCTGATGATCTTCAACAACGAAATGATGAAGATGGACAAGCGCTACCGCGAACCGTGCGAAACCTTCGTGAAGTTGCTGCACCCGTTTGCCCCGCACATCGCTGAAGAAATGTGGAGTATCCTCGGCCACAACGAATCCCTCACGAACGTCGCCTGGCCCGAAGCCGACCACTCCAAGGCCGTGGAAAACACCGTGGAAGTCGTGTTCCAGGTGAACGGCAAGGTCCGCGCGAAGGCCTCTGTCGCCAAGGACATGGACAAGGCCGAACTTGAGAAGCTCGCCATGGACAACGACCGCGTTAAAGAGTTCATGAACGGCAAGACCGTCGTGAAGTCGATTGTTGTGCCGGGTAAGTTGGTCAACATCGTCGTTAAGCCGGCGTAATTCCACGACGTCATTGCGAGGGGCGAAGCCCCGAAGCAATCCAAAACATTTCAGACCGTAGCCTAACCGCTGCGGTCTTTTTTTCACCCTCCGCAAAACATAAGCGAAACCACAATCCCCACGAAAATGAGTATTGGCAGCACTTTCAACAGCAAGGTAATGGCGCAGGCTTCCCCTGCGCCTTCTTCCTATTTCTTGAACAAATCGCTGTGCGAACCTGTTCGCGTCAGCGTCAATATGAGCGCATCGCCCGAAATCTTGATGTGGTTTAGATTTCCATTAATCGTCCAGGATGTCCTTGATCATTGCGTTTGCGTTCTTGTAGGATTTGGCCTTGCGTTTTCCTGACGCGATTTCGTTTGCTTCGGCCATGGCGGCGATAGTCTCGTCGTTGGGAGTGTCAAGGGCGATCTCGAACGGGATTTTGCGGAGACGGACGACCTGTTTCAAGAAGACGGTAATTGCCGTGGACATGTTCATCCCGAGCTGGTTGAACAGGCTTTCGGCTTGCGTTTTGAGCTTTGAATCGATTCTTGCGCTGATTGTATTAAATTTTATCCATATTTACCCGCTACAGAACATTAAAGACGCCTCAATCCCCTCGAAAATCTGGAATGGTCGTATAGAGCCCCTCTGAACAGAAAATTACAAAACTTGTCATTTTATGACATCTGAATGAATAGTGTCCGACCCTTATCATGACGAAGACTGGTCTGGCAAGGGCCGGGTGACCTACTATGTGAATATACAGCCTGATTTCCTGGTGGATACGGAGCGTGGCGCGCATCTTGTATAAAGGGGGGGGGCGCTGTTTACGCATGAGTCCATTTATAGGCGGTTGCGGGCTTTTGACATGCAAAAAATAAGTGTATATTGAATGCGTCGCGGGAGTCCGCATTTTTTTGAGGTTATTGCAAATGGAAACAGTTGGCAAGTCGGTTCTGAAGCTTGGAATTTTGGGTTGTGGGCATATTGCGACCAAGATGGCGGCTGCGGTCAAGGCGCTCGAGAGCCGCGGCATGGGTGTGGAAGCTTACGCGGTGGCATCGCGCACGCTCGACAAGGCAACAAAGTTTGCCGACGAGTACAAGTTTCAGAAGGCGTACGGCAGCTACCTTGAACTGGCCGAGGATCCGCAGGTAGACCTGATTTACGTGGCGACCCCGCATTCCGAACATTACAACAACATTTTGCTCTGCCTTGAGCACGGCAAGAATCTGCTGGTCGAAAAGGCTTTCACCGCAAATGCGCTGATGGCATCCGAAGTGGTCGCCCTTGCCGAAGAAAAGGGCGTTTTCCTTTGCGAGGCCATGTGGACGCGCTTTCTGCCTGCCGTGCAGATGGTGAAGGACTGGATCTTGGCGAGAAAAATCGGCAAGGTTGAAAGCGTGGAAGCCGACTTCTCGATGCCGCTGTCGCACATAGAGCGCCTGCGCAATCCGGCGCTTGCGGGGGGCGCCCTTTTGGATCTTGGCATTTACAGCCTGACCTTTGCGGATATCTTCTTGACGGATCCGCAGATTGGCGGCACCTGTGGCGAAGTGGAAAACCACATCGTGCAGACGAAGACGAGCTGCGTCAAGTTCGATACGGGTGTCGATGCGACCGACTGGATCGACCTTACCTATGCGAACGGGCAGGTGGCGCACCTGAAGACTTCGATGGTGGCGCCGCTTAAGAACGAAGGCGTTCTCTACGGTGCAAACGGCTTTATCCGCGTGCAGAACCTGAACGATATGGTGGAAATTCAGCTGTTCGACCGTAGCGGAACCCTGCTGGAATCGCTCACGCCGCCGCGCATCGAAAACTGCTACGAGTACGAGGTGCTTGCCTGCAAGGCGGCCCTTGAAAGGGGACTCAAGGAATGTGCCGAGATGCCGCACAGAAAGACGATGCAGATCATGACGCAGATGGACATGCTCCGTCAAAGCTGGGGAGTGTCCTACCCGTTCGAGCTCAGCCCGGGCGAAGTGTGGGACCGCAGCGGCGACAGGTCTTTCCTCGAAGTTTACGATATTGAATCGGGTGAAACAAGGTTGCTCAAGGAATTCGACAAGGTCATCGAGGCGCCCAACTGGAGTGCCGATGGAAAGTTCCTGACTTTCAATAGTGAAGGTCGCATCTACAGACTTGAAATCGAAAGTGGCGAGGTGACGGAAGTGCCGAGTTACTTTGTCAATAATTGCAACAACGACCATGTGCTTTCTCCGGATGGCCAGGGACTTTTCGTGAGTCACCACACCAAGGAAGACGGGCTTTCGCGCATCTACAAGATTTTCTTCGACGGTCGTATGCCGGAGCTTGTCACGCCGCTTGCCCCGAGCTACCTCCACGGTGTCACCGCCGACGGCTCGATGCTTGCCTATTGTGCGGAGCGCAACGGCGAATACGACATCTATGCGATTCCTGCTGCGGGCGGGAACGAGACGCAGCTCACGGTGGCGCTCGGCTTGAATGACGGCCCCGAATACGACTGCGACGGCGAATACATTTGGTTCAACTCGGTGCGCAGCGGTCGCATGCAGGCGTGGCGCATGAAGTCCGACGGCTCGGAACAGACACAGATGACCGACGATCCGCATTGGAATACCTGGTTCCCGCATATATCGCCGGACCGCAAGAAGGTCGTGATGCTTGCCTACCATGAACGCGATGTGCGCCCCGGCGAGCATGTGCCGAACAAGAATGTGGAAATCCGCTTGATGACGGGTAGCGACAAACTTGGCTGGAGCACGCCGCGAACAATCCTTAAGCTTTTTGGTGGACAGGGAACGATCAATGTGAATTCCTGGTCGCCTGACAGCCGAAAGTTCGCTTTTGTTCGGTACGAAAGGAAAAACGGTTAGGCATAATTCTAAATTTGTGCCATGCCGATTCTTTCTGCCCAGAACCTTCTTTTGCGCATAGGCGCGAATGCGCCGCTTTTGGACAACGTCTGCTTCGACATCGAGGCGTCCGACCGGATTTGCCTTGTTGGCCGTAACGGTTGCGGTAAGAGCACGCTTCTCAAGGTGCTCAGCGGCGAGATGGAGGCCCAGTCGGGCGACATCGTCAAGAAATCGGGACTCAAGATTTCGCGCATGATCCAGGAGATTCCTGCCCATATCGAGGGGACTGTCCGCGATGTGGTGATGGCGGGGGTGTTGGCCGATGGCAGCCATGACACTCATGCCGAGGCGATTCTTGGAAAGACGGGGATAGACCCCGATGCGCTTTACGACAGCTTGAGCGGAGGCCAGAAGCGCCGCGTGCTTTTTGCGCAGGCCTTGGCGCAGGACCCTGATTTACTTTTGCTGGACGAGCCCACGAACCACCTGGACATTCCGGCGATCCAGTGGCTCGAAGGAATCGTGACGCGCTTGAATTGTGCCTTACTTTTTGTTAGCCACGACCGCACCTTTGTGCGTCGGGTGGCGACTCGCATTTTTGACTTGGACCGTGGCCGCGTGCGTTGCTGGGATTTCCCCTACGACAAGTTCGTACAGTTCCGCGACCAGGCGCTTGCCGAAGAAGACAAGGCGAACGCGCTTTTCGACAAGAGGCTCGCCGAAGAAGAGGTGTGGATTCGCAAGGGAATCCAGGCGAGGCGGACCCGGAACGAGGGCCGCGTGCGCGCGCTCATAAAAATGCGCGAGGAGCGTGCTGCGCGCCGCACCCGAACGGGCAATGTGAATATGCAGATCACCGAGGCCGACCGTTCGGGTCGCCTGGTGGCGCGCCTTACCGACGTGAGCTACTCCTACGACGGCGCGCCGCTCATCAGCGGGCTTTCGACGGAAGTTTCCCGCGGAGACCGCATCGGAATCGTGGGGCCGAACGGTTCCGGAAAGACGACGCTTTTGCGGCTGATTTTGGGCGAGCTCACTCCCGATTCCGGCGACGTGCGCCTGGGAACGAACCTGCAGATAGCCTATTTTGACCAGATGCGCACCCGTCTCCGCGAAGACAAGTCCCTGGTGGAAAACATTGCCGATGGCCAGCAGTATGTGACGCTGAACGGCGTGAAACGCCACGTGTTGAGCTACCTGCAGGACTTCCTGTTCTCGGCAGACCGCGCCCGTGGCCCCATCAGTGCGCTTAGCGGCGGTGAACGCAACCGCCTGCTGCTTGCCTGCCTCTTTAGCCACCCGAGCAATGTTCTGGTGCTCGACGAACCGACGAACGACCTGGACATGGAAACGCTTGACCTGCTCGCGGAACTCCTTGCCGACTACAAGGGAACGGTGCTTACGGTAAGCCACGACCGCGCCTTTTTGGATTCTGTTGCGACAAGTATTCTGGCGATTGAAGACGGCGGAAACGTCTTTGAATCGGTGGGCGGTTACAGCGACTACGAGGCGAAGAAAAAGGTCCGCGACAAGGAAGCTGCCGCCGCGGCGCGTATTGCCGCCGAAAAGGAAGCGGAAAAGCAGGCGAGGTCCGCGCAGAACTCGGGGGCTACTGATGCTTCGCCGTCTCAGGGTGCAGGGGCGTCGGCCGCGAAAAAGAAAAAGCGCAGCTACAACGAGGAGCGCGAATACGCCGTCCTCCCCGAAAAAATCGAAAAGCTCGAAAGCGAAATTGCCGAACGCCAGACGGAACTTTCGAAGCCCGAGGTGTTCACCAATGCCGCCCGTATCGTGGAGCTGCAGAAAGAGATCGCCGACCGCGAGGCGGAACTCGAAAAGGCCTACGAACGCTACGAGGAACTAGACTCGCTGGGCTGATGGGTTTTTAGAGGTGGTGTACCTAGGCGAAAGTTAAGGTGAGAAACTCAATTTTGTATAGGAATCTTTGCAATTTGAATGCCTCAGATTGTTCTTTAGCACCTGTCTAGGGGTTGTCAACACGAAAAAGCCTATTGACGGCTTTGCTACGTTTATATTACATTTAGGATTGGTGGATTGATAAAAGAAAAAGAGGTCAACTATGGGTAAAAAGATAGCTTTATGGATGGGTGCCCTACTGGGCGCCATGACGAGTTCGGTTTTTGCCGCGTCGGCTACAGTCTGGACCGAAGACGGTCCGGGTGATAAAGAACCTGCATACTGGTATGCATTCGATTATGGAACGGGTGCATCTGTAGATACATCTACGACAGCAGACAATGTCAAGGTCGCGGAGTTTGTAGCCAAGCCAGGAAAGACGGATAATGGAGCGGGCTTCGGCTTTACTTGGGAACAGAATTCCTCGTACAAGGATGTACCCATTTCGCTTGCCTCGTACAAGGGAGCGTGCTTGACCTACAGGTCTACGGCCCCTTTCCGCATTGACTTTAGACAGTCCACCATTACTGATGACAATTACTATGGGTCAGAATTGGCTGCTGGGTCGAAGAAGCTTTTTATCGCTTTTGCGAACCTTAAGCAAGGCTGGAAGTCAACGACAACTGTTGCCTGGAATGTCAGCAAACAGTTGGGTGTGCAGTTCAGCTATAAGAATACCCATGCGACTTCGAGTGTTAATACCAATACGGTGGAAATCATCAGTTTTATTTTGGCTGATGAATGCGTAACCAACCCCCCGGTACTTCAGCCCCCGTACCAGAATGGTGATGAAGTGGTGCTGAATGAGGGCGAAGCCCTGTCCTATGATTTGACTAAGATGTTTGTGGATCCCGATGGCGAAGATTTGACCTACACGGTCGCCATCACGGGCGATGTCGTGCTCGCCGACTCGCTCTACAAGACGGGAACGCTGAATCTGAAGACGACGGAGAATCCCTCTGGTAGCGCCACGGTGAAGGTGACCGCGACCGATGCGTCCAAGAAGAGCGCAACCTACCAGTTTACCGTGGAAACGGTAGATGGCGAAAATGCCCCGGTTGCCGCAGATGACTCCTTCGAAACCAAGGAAGAGACGAGACTTGCAGTGACGGCTACTTCGTCGAACAACATCTTGAAAAATGACTATGATGCCGATGGCGACAAGTTTGTCGCAGAACTTGTGGATTCTACGGCACACGGAGCGCTTACCTTTACTCCGTCGACCGGTGCCTTTATCTACATTCCCGAAAAGGACTTCTTCGGAACGGATTCGTTTACCTATCGCGTGGTCGAGACTGCCCGCTCGGGAGATGCCTCCTACGAAGTGCGTACGAGTAATGTTGCTACGGTGACAATCAATGTCAAGAACGTGGACGACTCTGCTACGGTGACTGTCGTGAAATCGGCATTTACGGTTGATACCGACGAGTATGCCCTTGGTGATACCGTTGAGGTTAATGAAGACTTTGAAATCTTTACCGTGAACATCTCTGCCGAAGATGTGGTGTTCGCTGACCCAGATGCTCTTGCAGGAGATGTTCCCCTTGCAGTCAAGGCGAGCGGAGTCGTAACGGCCGCGTATGTTCATGTTCAGGCAGGCGATAGCTATGTGATCGACATCAGCTCTATTGAAAATGCGAACGGCGTCGCCAAGGTGACCCTGTATGTCCAGGGCGAAGAATCGGTCAACGTGTTCTTCTACGTCAAGGTGAAGCCGGTTTCTGATCCGCCGATTGCCGTTGACGATTCCTATACGGTGGTGCAGGACTCGGTGAACAAGATTCTCAAGGCGAAGGGCGTTCTTGCCAACGACAAGGATCCCGACAATGCCAAGTCTTCTCTGAAGGCTTACCTGTATGACGGAGCGATTGAAGGCACGGTAACCCTTGCCGAAGATGGTTCTTTCACCTATGAAATTGGCCACTACGAAGGCGAAGACTCCTTCATGTATTATGTTGTCAATGCCGAGGGTGATACATCTCAGCCTGCTCTGGTGACACTGACTGTTGAACGCAAGAATTTGCCGCCGCAGGTTGTTGATGGTGTGGCTGATACGGTTGGCAACCGTTTGGCAGCGCTTAAAGAAGATTTCCCCACGCCGAAGCAGTTCTCCAAGAAGGAACTCCAGAGCTGGTTCACCGATGATACTGATGCTCCGACAGATCTGGTCTTTGCGGCCCGCAGCGACGACAGCCTGCTGAATCCTTCGATTTCTAGTACCGGAGTGCTCATGGTCCGGTCTGTGGCCGATGCCTGTGGCGATGCCGAAGTGATTCTGATTGTAAAGGACAAGAAGGGCGCTACGACCGAGTTTGCTATTCCGGCCCACATTGCGTGCGAACAGGACAAGCCGAAGTATGTGAACAATGTCAGACTGGATACCGTCTATGTGGGTGTTGGCCCCTGGAGCGGAGTCATCGATTTCAATGACTATGTTTATGATCCCGATGGCGACTCCCTGACCTTCACGGTGACGCCGACCAATAATTTCAACGAATGGTTCGACTGGTCCCAGGATGGCAATCTGCTGACGGCAAGCAACAAGGAAGACAAGGTGCTTGCTCCGGGCAAGCTGGTCTCGTTCGAAGTGAAGGCCGCCGATGCGGCAACCTTCGTCACCTTCAAGGTGTACCTGATTGCCGCGGATGATCCGAGGACCTCGATTGCTCCTGTGATTGCCGCCCCGAAGGCAAACTGGCAGAACGCTATCATGGCTAGTCAGGGGACCGTGGCAATCTTCGACATGCAGGGCCGCGTGATGTGGTCGCACAGGCTTCCGGTTTCCGAGGCGCAGGTGCGTAACGCTGCTGCCCAGGTACAGGGTCGCAAGATCCTGCAGGTGAATCGCCAGAGCTGGACGATTAAATAGGTTGTGAGGTATGGGCTCGGCGCAGAGCGCCTTTGAGTTCGCTTCGCTTTGAGATTAAGAAGAGGCTCCGTTGGGAGCCTCTTTTATATCATTTTTTTTGGGGGGGGGATAATTCAGAGCGACGCCTATAAGGTGGAGCGACCTCGCGCCTATTTGACCAGAGCTTCGGTGTCGAGGGCGATGAGGAGTTCTTCGTTGGTGGCGACGACCATCGCGGTCGGGGTGCCGTCCTTACTGATGATGTGGCCGGATTCCTTGCCGTTCTTCTCGTTGCGGGCTTCGTCAATCTGGTAGCCGAGAATCTTGAGGTTGTCCATGGCCATCTTGCGGACAAGCTTGCTGTTCTCGCCGATACCGCCGGTGAACACGAGCGCGTCGATGCGCGGGAGTGCCATGGCGATGCCGCCGATTTCGCGGGTGAGCCTGTAGGCGAACGTTTCGAGGGCAATCTGTGCGCCCACGTGGCCTTCGCTTGCGGCCTGCGTCAAAGTACGCATGTCGTTAGAGAGTCCGGAGAGGCCGAGCAAACCGGATTCCTTGTTTACGAGCTTGTCGAGGCGGTCAATGTCGTAACCGTATTTTTTGCTGATGAAGAAGAGAATTGCCGGGTCGATGCTTCCGGAGCGGGTGCCCATGATGAGGCCTTCCAGCGGGGTAAAGCCCATGGTGGTGTCAACGCACTGGCCGTTCAAAATGGCGGAGCAGCTGGAACCGTTACCGAGGTGAGCGGTAATGAAGCAGCAGTCTTCCGGCTTTTTGCCGAGAATCTTGGCGGCTTCGCCGGTCACGAAGCGGTGGCTCGTGCCGTGTGCGCCGTAACGGCGGATCTTGTCTTCTTCGTAGAACTTGTAGGGGATGCCGTAGAGGTAGGCCTTGCGCGGCATGGTCTGGTGGAAGGCGGTGTCGAACACGGCGACCTGCGGGAGGCCCGGGAAGAACTTGGTGGCGCATTCCATGCCGGTGGCGTGTGCGGGTTCATGCAGCGGGGCGAACAGCGTGATGCTGCGGATGTAGTCGATGACTTCCTGCGTCACCTTTTCGCTCTTCACGTACTTGCCACCGTGCACTACGCGGTGGCCGATGGCTTCGATGGTGTCGGTGAGCTTCTGTTCGGCGAGGAACTTCTGCACTTCGGCGACGGCTTCGGCGTGGGTGGGGCAGTCGAAATTGAAATCGATGTTGCCGACCGGGCCCTTGGCCTTGACGTGGCCATTTACGCCGATATTTTCGACGAGGCCGCTGGAGATGGATTCTTTGGTCTGGGTGTCGATAACGGCGAACTTGACCGAGGAGCTGCCGCAATTAAGAACGAGTACGCGCATATTAAAAAACCTTGGTAATTGATTATGGGAGAAAAAATAGCATTTTAGGGGGCCGCTGGCTTTGGGGGCGGGAAAAATGGCCGTTTTGGGTCGACTTTGAAAAATTGCCTAAAATAGGTTGCCTATTTTAGGCAATTTTTGTATATTAGTATAGAGAGGTCTTTATGCAAGAAAATCCGTTCATTGTCAAAGGGTATAAATCGCCGGCCTATTTCTGCGACAGAGATGACGAAACTGCCGCTATTATATTGAATATTCAGAACGGTGCCGATACGACACTGGTCTCTCCGCGTAAGTACGGAAAGACGGGATTGATTTTGCATACCTTTGCCGAAATGAAGCGTCGGCGCCTGAATTACGAGACTCTCTATGTTGACATATTCGCGACGTTGACCTTGGAAGATTTTACCAAGACCCTGGCAGAAGCCATCCTGATCAAATTTCCTGAAAAGACATCTATTGGCAAAGGGTTCGTAACTTTTTTGAAGACGCTTCGCCCCACGCTTACTTATGATTCCATTTCGGGTTCGCCGCAGTTGCAGTTTAACTACGGAACCGTTTCGGAAAAGGAATGGACTCTCAAAAGTCTGCTTGAATTTTTGAATACCCGCGAAAAGCCGGTTGTGTTGGCGTTTGACGAATTCCAACAAATTACGGAGTATCCCGAAAAGACGGCCGAAGCCTTGCTTAGAACTTATACGCAGTCTATGCAAAACATTCGTTTTATATTCTGTGGCAGTAAGAAGAAGTTGATGGCCGAAATGTTTACAAGTGCGGGTCGTCCGTTCTTTTCTAGCACCAAACTGCTGACACTTGGAAAAATCGATTCCGATAAGTATGCTGAATTTATTCGGGGCCATTTTTCCGAGGTGGGAAGAACGATTGATGCCGGTGCTGTTGATTGGATTTTGGAGTGGACGCGTCGCCACACATTTTATACCCAGACCCTTTGCAACGAAGTGTTTGCTGTCGGTGGCAACGTGACTATTGATGTGGTGAAAAATGCCGCAAACAGGATTCTAGAAAGAGAATCCGATTACTTTTTGCAGTACCGAGAACTCCTTACTCGTCAGCAATGGTTGCTTTTGGTGGCTGTTGCAAAAGAAGGTAGCGTGAGTAAGCTGACATCAACCGTGTTTTTGAAGAAATACAACATTGGTAGCTCCACGAACGCTCGCCGTGCGGCAGAATCCTTGCAAGAAAAGGAATTGCTGTTGACGCTTGAATCCAAAGAAAAACAGGAATACCAAGTTTATGATGTATTCCTGTCTCGTTGGCTGGAACGGGAGTTTTAGAAAAATTCCCCCGAGCGTATGGCTTGGGGGAGATGGTTACCTGGTCGTTGAGAATCTTCTGCTGACCAAGAGGGTTGTGGTTTGAAACAAATAATCTGCTTTGCTGCTATAGCGTTCTTTTTAACAGCTTGTTCGACTTCGCGTGCGTTGGTGTATGAAGGCTCTATCGAAGCGTATATGCCCACTCCCAATAAGGGGCTTGGTGTTTTTATAGATAAAGATACCCTTGTAAATCGAGTTCAAGTGGGTGTTCGTACTTTTGATAAAGAAACGATGCCGTTGTCACGTCTATATAACGAACAAGATTTTTTAGAAAAAGGTTCGCCTGCCTATAACCAAAAGGCTGATATTCGTTATAGAATGATTCGTTTTCCGGTTACATTAGAATTTGATCATTTCGAAAAAGAAAAAGAAACCCTATATGATTTTGGTCTCGGTTTGAATCCGTTTCCCTATTTTGAAATGGGCATTGGAAAAATGCATCAATTTGTTGAAATGGGCATTGCTTTAAACATCGGATTAGCGTTAGAACAAGAAAAATTGAAAGGCCATCAATTATATATCGAACATACGCTTGCTGGGGATATGGACGATTCTCGAGATAAAGAGTGGGACGGCGAATGGAAAATGACTGCCGCCTTGGAAGCGTATCTTAATATTTTGCCGGTAAAGAATATGGCTCTGACATATGCGTTTACATGTTTTTATCCGCAAATGTTCGATAATGTACATGGCTACGATGTCTCGTTTGATTTTCCACCGATTTTCATGAATTACGTGGGTGCGTCATATTTATTTGCTAAACATTATCAGGTTTCCCTTGGTGCGATTAAATATGGAGATTATCGCCTAGAACATAAATACTGGTATATTGAATCGTCGATAGGCTATATCTTCTAAATTGTCCCCGGAATTTATCAGGGGCTTGGCCTAGCGGCGGCTTATTTACTAAATTCCCCGTTGATGTTCAAGAAAATTGCTGAATTTGATAATCGCGTGTCGGTTTATTGGACTAACCGGCATTTTTCCGAGAAGACGACGAAGTTTCTCAAGTTTTATGTGCGTCTGGGTGACGGCTACATTTGGGGCGTTTTTGCTTTGTTCCTTTTTTTGCATTTGGGCTGGACCAATTTTTGGCCGATTTTGGTGCAGGCTTTGGTAGCGATGGTGGTTTCGCTGGGCTTGTATGAGCTTGTGAAGCTTACTACCAAGAGGCCGAGGCCATTTGCGGTGAATCCGCAAATCAAGGCGGAAGTTCCGCCTCTCGACAAGTACAGCTTTCCGTCTGGCCATACCATGAACAACTTGGCGGTGGCCTCGGCGGTGTTCTATGCGGTGCCGCAGTACGGCTGGATCATGATGCTGTTGCCGCTTACGTGGGGGCTTTTGCGCGTGTATTTTGGCGTGCATTGGCTCACGGATATTATTTGCGGTTTCTTGCTGGGCGTTTTGAGTTTTGTCATTGGACATGCGGTATGGATTTTACTCCCGCTGTAGATTTCTTTGCTTCGCTTGCGTCTGACGAACGCGTATTCCTGTTGGTGCGGCATGGGGAACGCAGGCATATAACTCCCGAAGATCCTGACTTTGGTGCGCATGTGGGCCTTACGGAGCGTGGGCGCGAGCAGGCCCTGTCGCTTGGCAAGAGCATTCCTGCCGAAGGCGATATGAGTTTCTTTTCGAGTCCGGTAGGCCGTTGCGTTGAAACGGCTTTGAATATTGGCCTTGGACGCGGCATCCAAAATCCGTCGATACAAAAGATGGATTGCCTCGCAGAATACTTTGTTCAAGATTACGATGAATACACCAAGGTGCTGCGCGCCGGTTTTTACGAAGGTATTTGCGAATGGCTACAAAATGAAGCTGCAGGTAACCCGCGCGGCGATAAAGAAGCGTTTGCGCCATTGGCCGCGCGCTCCGAAGAAATGCTTTCGATGATGCTTGAAAAGGGTGGCGCCCGCTTTAATATTTTCGCAACGCACGATGCTTGGGTGGTGCCGTGCCTTACGCACTTTTGCAAGATGACCTTTACGCCGCAACGCTGGATGAATTATCTGACGGGAATGGCCGTGGTTACCGATGCACAGAAGAATGTGAAACGGATTGTGCCCGTGACAGGCCTTGATACCGGCTGGTTATTGTTTTAAACTATAACAAGCCAAAGAAAAATAGTATAACCAAATAGCCTATTTTTGGTTGACAGCGTTATTGTTTTTGTCTATATTATTCCTACATAAATGATAGGAAATAAAAGAATGGCTCATTACTTGATGAACAAGTGTTGTTTCTGTTGGAGTCGATGTCGAACGGGCGACTAGTTTTTAGGCTTTTATCTAAAACAGATTCCCGCTCGGCTATGTCTCCGGAGCGGGATTTTTTTATTCAAATTTTAACAATAAATGGCGCATGGCGCTAAAGGACTTCAAAAAATGTCAACTTCCAAGTATATTGAAACGAAACTCATTCACGGCGGCATCGATGGCGACAAGGTCACGGGAGCCGTCAACGTGCCCATCTACCAGACTTCTACCTATAAGCAGGCGGGCCTCGGCGAAAATACCGGCTGGGAATATTCCCGCACGGGTAATCCCACGCGTGCAGCGCTCGAAGCACTGATTGCCGACCTCGAAGGCGGTGTCGCGGGATTCGCTTTCGGTAGCGGCATGGCCGCAACCTCTACGGTGCTCTCGCTTTTTAAGCAGGGCGACCGCATCATTATTTCTAGCAATGTTTATGGCGGAACTTTCCGCGTTTTGGACAAAGTATTCAAGAACCTCGGCATTACCTATTCCATCGAAGATACCACCGACTTGGCGACGCTCGATACCAAGGTGGCGCCCGATGTAAAGGCATTCTTTATCGAAAGTCCGGCGAACCCGCTCCTGACCGTGACGGACTTGGCGGGAGTCGCCGCGATTGCGAAGAAGCATGGAATTCTGACGATTGTTGATAACACCTTCATGACTCCTTATTTGCAGCGCCCGCTGGAACTTGGCGCCGACATCGTGGTGCATTCCGCGACCAAGTACTTGGGTGGCCATAGCGATGTGGTGGCAGGCCTCGCTGTAACGAACAATAAGGAAATCGCGGAAAAACTGGCATTCAATCAGAATGCCGTGGGCGCCGTGCTCGGCCCCTTCGATTCCTTCCTTTTGATTCGCGGAATCAAGACGCTTGGTGTGCGCCTCGATCGCCATACCGAAAATGCGGAGCGCATCGCCCGTTACCTGGAACAGCACGAAGCGGTAAAGCACGTGTACTATCCGGGACTTCCGACTGCTCAGGGTTACGAAATCAACAAGAAACAGGCCAAGAACGGCGGCGCCATGATTTCGTTCGAACTTTACGAAAACTACAACATCAAGAAATTCTTCAAGGCGCTAAAGCTGATTTCGCTCGCCGAAAGTTTGGGCGGTGTTGAAAGCCTCGTATGCCATCCGGCCACCATGACCCATGCCTCTATTCCGAAGGAAATTCGCGAGAAGGTGGGCATTACCGACGGACTCATTCGTTTGTCTGTAGGTATCGAAAAAGTCGACGACATTATCTTGGATTTGAACGCCGGCATTAACGCCGCGAAGGAAGCGTAATATGCATTACTATGAATCGATGCAATCTTTAATCGGGAAGACTCCGCTTGTAAAACTTAACCATGTCGGGCTCCCCGAAGGCGTAAACCTGTTTGCTAAACTCGAACTCTGGAATCCCTCGGGTAGCGTCAAGGACCGCACCGGCCTTTACATGGTAAACGACGCGATTGAAAAGGGGCTCCTGAAACCGGGTGGAACCATTGTCGAAGCCACCGCAGGCAATACAGGCCTCGGCATCGCTTTCGCAGCGCTCAACCGCGGCATCCGCGTGATATTCGTGGTGCCCACCAAGTTCTCGCAAGAAAAGCAGACGCTCATGCGCGCCCTCGGTGCAGAACTCATCAACACCCCGCGTGAAGACGGAATGCTCGGCGCCGAAAAGAAGGCCGAAGAACTCCTGACGCAAATTCCGGGCTCTGTTTCGCTCAGACAGTTCCGTAACATGGCGAACCCGCTGGCCCATTACGAAACCACCGGCCCCGAAATCTACGAAGATTTGGACGGACAAATCGACTACGTGGTCGCAGGCGCAGGCAGTGGCGGCACCTTCAGCGGAATCCTCAAGGCGCTCAAGGAAAAGAACCCGAACATTAAGGGCGTGCTCGCAGACCCCATCGGCTCTACTATGGGCGGCGGCGAGCATGGCGACTACAACATCGAAGGAATCGGCAACGACTTTATCGCCGACACCATGGACATGTCGCTGGTGGATCAGGTCATCAAAATCAACGATGACGACGCCTTTGGCGGCGCCCGCGAACTCGCCAAGAAAGAAGGAATCTTCGCAGGTTCCTCTTCGGGTGCCGCGTTCACCGCAGCCAAGAAGCTCATCGCCTCGGGCGCCCGCGGAAACATCGTGTTCGTAGCCCCCGACCGCGGCGACCGTTACTTTAGCAAAGGGTTGTATGAGTAAATTGCGCTGTACCTAAAATACGGAGTCCTGTTCGTCTTCAATTTTATCCGCATTTTTGAAGAAATAATAAAGAATCAGGAATCCCTGGCGGGAAGAAATCTCGCTTGCGGAACATTCGAGAACAACCATATCAAGATTGTCGGCGAGTTTTCCTCCCTTACCCCAGATGGCGGCCAAAGTACGTGCGCCACCTTTTAAGGTGTGCATCCAATAATTGCCTTCTTGAAAAACAGATTCCGGATCAATTTCATCACGAATCGTAGCTTCGCCGTACTTCTTTGCGATACGGTCTTTGGTGGTATTGAAAGCGCTCTGCAATTCTGTTCCATAGTCGTTTGTACTGATAGCCGAAGAAATTGCCTTAATCTGATACAAACCCTTATTTTTGTCAACAAAAACAAAATAATACTCAAATGACGGGTGACTTTTCTTAGGCTTGATTATGTAGGCGTCATTTTTTACGAACTCGGGTTTGCCCTCGCACTCCTTGGCAATCTCCTTAATCGACATACCCATCTTTAAACCAAAAGGCGACGCCATGGCAAGGGCGGGAAATATCGTCACAATCAGAAGAAAAAGCATCTTTTTCATATTATGCCTCCTGAAAAGAGTGTTTCTGCCCATAAAGATACATTCTTCGAGTGTCAAAAGATGACAATCGCGGAATTTTTTGTAAAAAAGCAGAAATAGAGAGCATAAAGAAAAATACCTCCTTTGAGCGTGAAGTTTTCTCTATACTTTGACTTCCCAATTCTGAACAAGGCCCGTTCCAAACCATAGACAGTAAGCAGTTCTTGATACAGTCTGAAATTCGTCTTAGCGACGTTCCTCAGTTTATCCTTTATCGACTGGACATTCATACAAGAACCTCCAGATAGGTCTTCAGGATTTTCAGGCACGAAAGTTTTTCTGCATAGCGATAGAGTTTGTTTATGTTCCGGTCTTGCCTTGCGAGGTAATTGGTCAGGATTTCCTTGGTTTCTTCGATCCCCACCTTGTTCCTGTTAGAGACAACGTCAACGACTGTTTTTTCTATATCGTAAATTTTGAAGGTGTTCTTGTTTTCGCTTACCGTGCGCACGCCAACGGTATGCCGCCTATCCGAGAAATAATGCAGCGAAAGTCTTTGCGATTCTGGCTGCGAAGAAAGTTTTGTCTTTGGCGGAACTGCGACATCGATGGCATCGGGACGGAAGGTCGTCAGACCATAGTAAACGGCAGCGCTCAGAAGGCACACCACCCCCTGGGGCGCAAATGCCTGAACGTAATAGAAATCGTTCATCTCGCCGGCAAAGTTCGCGTTTTCGTAATACGATTTATTGAGCCGAAAAAGTTTGCCCTGTTCGACCATTTTCGTTATTTGGTAATACGAAAAGCCATGCTTTTGGAGTTCGTCACTCGAAAAGACAAGTTTTTGGTCGGATAGAACATTCTTTTGTGCCATACCGTAAATATACTTTTTTCACAGTAAAATTTCAACTAAATACGGAAAATGTATAGATATTTCGAATTTCTTTGAAAAATTAGCAAGAAAACGACTACAATTTTGAATATTTGTAGTTGTTTTGTACAGGTTTGAAAATCCATTTTCCATATTTCACTCCACCTCTACCAAGAAATCTTCCCGTTTTAGCCCATATTCCGCATAAGGATTCTCGTCGGGGTAGCCCACGGGATTGCACAGCAGCAGATGTTTTTTGCCTAGCGGGTCGGTGTATTCGCGCTTGATGGCGGTGTGCGTGTGGCCCGCCTGCCAGATGCTCCCGTCATCCAGGTTCTCGAGGTATTCCGCCCCGTGGAAATAGAAGAAGTTCGAGCAGGGGTCTTGCCGGTAACGTTCCGCCATCTCGAATTCCAGCGGCAGGAAGTGCGACATCATGATTTTCGGGCGATGTGAAGTAAGTTCGCGGAACACGATGTCATAATGTCGCCAGAGTTTGTCGGCGTTGTTCTGCATGTATCTCCAGTGACGAGCGTCGAACCAGCGTGTTGCCCACAGGATTTTGTTCGCAATTTCGGATGCGGCAGGCGAATGCTTGTACTTGAAATCGCACATGCCCATGCAGCCCGCAACGCCTTCTGCGATGCGGTTTTCAAGCAACTGAATGTTCGGGATTTTCCCAGCCTCGGCAAGGAAGTACTTTATTTTACTTTCAGAAGTTGTGAATTCTTTATCCGCTCCGAAGCGCCCCAGATGCTCAGTGATGATGTCGTGGTTCCCGAAGCACACATAAACCGCGCTGTATTTTTCGGCAATGAACTTCAGGAACTCCACATAGGTGAAGTAATCGTTTGCGATATCGCCCGCGATACAGCAGGCATCCGCCGGCAAAAAGTGGCGTTCAAAGTAGTCTTCGAAATGTTTGCGTAGTATGGCGACAGTACGGGTTACCGGCGCATAGAAATCAACATGCAAATCGCTGATAAAGTAGTAAGTCATGCCTCAAATCTATACTTGGGTATTTGGGGCGTCAAGGGGACGGACTGCGAGTTGTTTTTGCTATAACTTTCCTCTATAACAATCGATAGTTAAATAGTATACGTTTATGCCTTGACTAGGGGAACATCTTATTCTATCTTAAAGCCTACAAAAATGGTAGGAAATTAAACTTAACCAAAAAAGACTTCAACAAAAATCAAAAACTAAAACGGTGCGAATGCACCACAAGGAGAGTATAAACAATGGCAAGAGTACATTTAAAACAACCAAACGAATTGACTGGAGAAGCAAAGGCTGCTTACGAAAAGCTGGAAGCTGCAGGCAAGGTGACCAACATGAAGTTGGTGATGCTCCAGGATTACGGCATCTACAAGGCTTTCATGGGCTGGTACGACGCTTGGGAAAGCCTCGAAAAGGCGGTTGGCCTGCGTGCGGCAACGATTTTTGCACACTCGGTTTCTACGACGAACGGCTGCCTTCTCTGCTCGCTGTTCTTCATTAGCGATTTGAAGGCTCTGGGGCTTGATCCGAACAACTTCGAAACTTCGGAAAACGAAAAGCTTTTGCAGCAGCTGGGCCAGCAGATCGTGAAGGATCCGACTAAGGTTCCCGACGAACTTTTCGAAGGACTGCGCAAGTTCTATACCGACGAACAGATTATCATCATCGTGGGCTTTGGCGCTCAGATGCAGGCGACGAACAACTTCAATTCTGTCTTGGGTGTTGACGTTGACAAGCGTCTTCTGCCTTTGAAGGAACTGTTCAAGCCCGCTACTTGGAGAGAAAATATCAAGTAATTTGTACTCTCCGTACAACCTGGCGCTCCTGGAAATATTCGAAGTCCATTTTCAGGGGCGTCTTTTTTAAAAAGGAATTAAAAAATGAAAGCTAACTACAAGATTTACCTCACCGCCCTGCTCGCTTTCGGATTTGCCTTTGTAGTAGGGGCGTGCGGTGGCGAAAATTCTGATAAGCAAACTGCAAAGCAGACTGAAAAGTCTCAGTTCAAGTTTGGCACTTTGGAACTCCCGATTCTGGATGGTTCCTTGTGCGGTGCGCCTTTCTACGTGGCTAAGGAAAAGGGGTTCTTTGCCGAAGAAGGGATTGATGCGAGGTTGATTGCTGCCGATGGCGAAACCCGTAAACTTGGACTTAGCAAGGGCACTTATGCGCTCACCAATTCCGACTTCCAGTTTTTCCAGGCGATTGAAAATGGCGTTGACATCAAGATTGTCGATGGTATTCATATCGGCTGCATCAAGGTGCTGGTGAAGAAGGGTTCGCCCTACAAGACTGCTGCTGATTTAAAGGGCAAGAAAATTGCCGTTGACGAAATCGGCGGCACGCCGCATCAGGCTGCAAGCCTTTGGCTCTCGCTGGGAGGTGTTTCGACCAAACCCGAAGATAATCAGGTGCAGTTCTTGCCTTATGCCGATGGTAACTTGGCTCTTGAAGCTTTGGAACAGGGCCAGATTGATGCCGCTGCCATTTGGGATCCGCTCGCTTCTGCTTACGAAAAGTCGGGCAAGGCCGACGTGATTATGGATGTGGCGAAGGATCCGGTGTTTGACGGTCGCTACTGCTGCTTCATTTATGTGTCTGCCAAGATTCTGAAGGAAGAACCGGCAAAGATTGCAGCGCTCTTGCGTGCGATTCACAAGGCCGAAGCCTGGATTGCTGAACACCCCGAAGAAACGGTTGACATTATTGCCGAAGGCAAGTATTCCGAAATCGAAGACAAGCCGCTGGCTGTTGAACTGATCAAGAGCTATGTGTACACTTCGCTGGAACAGCGCAAGACTCTTGGCCGCGACGTGAAGGGCGACTTGCGTTACTTTAGCGAACAGCTCAAGAAGATTGGCTACCTCACGCAGGATCCAGACCAGTTTGTCGCGAATCTGTACGAAGAAGTCGATTTGAACAAGTAATCATATTTCCTTGTTGCTTGGCGCCCGCAAGGGCGCATTTTTAAAAATTTTACGGAGAGTTGAATGAACATTGTTTTGACGATTTCAGGATTCCTGGTCGCCTTCTTGGTGAACTTGTTTTTTCCGCAGGTAGCCGAGAATGTGCGAATCAAGGAATATGTTTTTGGCGGGTTTAGAGTTGACGACAATTTGGCATACCGCTTAGTTTTGCTTGCCATTATTGTCTATTACGCGGTCTATACGGTGGTGCTGTTTGTCCGCAAGGCGAGTGCAGATAAGGTGGCAAAATTTTTCGCGGGCGCGAAGTTCCGTTTCGCGGTTGGCCTAGCGCTTGCGGCGTGGGATATTCTCGGGACCAAGTTGCTGTTTTTGCCGCAGCCGTTTTTCCCTGGGCCTGCGATTATTATGGATGCCTTTATTGGCGATACCAAATTCATTTGGCAGAATACACTTTACTCGTTGCGCCTTTTTGTAGCCGGATTTTCGGTGGGTGTGGTGACGGGTGTGTTGACTGGTGTGCTGATTGGTTGGTATCCGAAGGCTCGCTACTGGATTTTGCCGGTGCTCAACATTTGCGGCGTGATTCCGGCAGTGGCATGGATGCCTTTTGCCTTGACGCTTTTCCCGACTTCGTTTGCGGCGGCGACTTTCTTGATTGCGATTTGCTCCTGGTTCCCGGTAGCGACCATGACGGCTGACGGGGTGCAGGGTACGCCGAAGTCGTTGTTTGAACTTTCGCGCACTTTTGGCGCGGGGCAACTGTACCAGATTTTCCATATTGCGATTCCCCACGCAATGCCTCAGATTTTTACGGGCATTATGACGGCGGCTGCGTTTGGTTTTACGACGCTCGTGATGGCCGAAATGATGGGGCAGCCGGGTGGTCTTGGCTACTACATCAATACTTCGAAGGTGTGGAGTGCGTATTATAAGGTGTTTGCGGCGATTGTCGTGATGGCAGTGCTGTTCTCGGCGATTTTGAAAGTGGTTGGCGCAGTACAGCGTTATGTGCTTCGCTGGCAGAAAGGCGTTGTGCGATAGGAGGCTTTGATGACGGATATTTTAGATAAAGAAAAAATCTTGAAGATTCGCGATGTAAACCGCTCCTTTATCGATGAACGCACGGGCGAACCGCGGCAGATTTTGAAAGATATCAATCTTTCTGTTTTTGAGGGCGAATTCATTTCGATTCTGGGCGCATCGGGTTGCGGTAAAACGACGCTTTTGCGCTTGATTGCGGGGCTCGATCCTGTTCAAGAGGGCAAGATTATTCTTGATGGCGAACCGGTGCATGGGCCAGATTCCAAGCGCGGTTACGTGTTCCAGCAGGGTTGCCTTTTCCCGTGGCTCACGGTAGAAGACAACATTGCGATGGGCCTCAAGATTCGGGGCGTTTATAAGCAGAATAAGGATAAGGTTCACGATTTTATCGAAAAAATCGGTCTTGGCGGATTCGAAAAGAATTTCCCGCACCAGATTAGTGGCGGTATGGCGCAGCGCGTGGCAATTGCGCGTGCGTTGATTAATGATCCTGAAATCTTGCTGCTTGATGAACCCATGGGAGCGCTGGATTCGTTTACCCGTGCAGACATCCAGAACTTGCTTTTGGAACTTCGCAAGGAACGCAATACTACGATGATTTTGGTGAGCCACGATATTGACGAAGCGCTTTACTTGTCTGATCGTATCGTGATTATGACGCCGCGTCCGGGGCGCATTAGCGAGGTGCTTGAAATTCGCGACAGCTTCCCGCGTGAAAGAGGCTCGGCGCAGTTCCTGGAAAAACGCCGCAATATTTTGGAACGCTTCAATTTGGCGCGCTCCAATACTGCTCCGGAATACATCATTTAGTCTAGAGGGATTTGTTATTGGAAAAATTGATAACGAGCGCTAAAAATAAAGTATTGGACAGCGAGTAAAATCGCACCTATATTTGTTCACAAAATTAAGGAGAGTACTATGTCAAATAACGTTAGTTATGTGGCGGGAGAAAATGCCGCCTCTTATGAAAAGGCCCGAAAGTATAACCTGTTTTCTTTCGCGAATGCCCCCCATAAAGATTACAAGCCGTTCTTTGTAGACCATGCCGACGGTATCTACGTTTACGATGGTGCAGGCAAGGAATACATCGATATCGCGTCGGAACTGGTGAACGTGAATATCGGCTTTAATAACCGCCACATTATTGAAGCGGTGCAAAAGCAGGTGGAACGTTTGGCTTACATCGCTCCGCGTCATGCCTTTGCCGAAGCGGGCGAACTCAGCGAACTCTTGGTTGAAAAGATTGCGCCGAAGAACATGAAAAAGGTGCTGTTTACGTTGGGTGGCTCCGAGGCAAACGAATTCGCCATCCGTTTTGTGAAGGCGTTTACGGGCCGCGACAAGATTTTCTCGAAGTATGAATCTTACCACGGAAGCACTTATGGTGCCTCTAGCCTTACGGGCGAAAGCGAACGCGCTTCGCTGTTCCCGACGATTCCTGGATTTATCAAGTATCCGGCGCCGCATCTTTACGGTTACGACATTAAATTTGCAAGCGAAGAAGAAGCGACCAAGCATTTCCTTTCTCGCCTGGAATATCAGATTCAGCAGGAATGCCCGGAATCGGTGGCGGCTGTGTTCATTGAATCGGTCACCGGTTCTAATGGCGTTTATCTTTACCCCAAGGGATACCTGAAGGGTGTCCGCGAAATCTGCGACAAGTACGGAATTTTGATGGTGTGCGACGAAGTCATGAGTGGCTTCTTGCGCACGGGTGAATGGTTCGCCTGCCAGGCCGATGGCGTGGAACCGGACCTGATTACTTTTGCAAAGGGTGTGAATAGCGCTTACGCTCCGCTCGGCGGCGTGCTCATTAGCGAGCGTATTGCGAATTATTATGAGGAAAATGCCTTTACTGCAGGGCTTACCTATAATGCGCATCCGCTGGGCGTTGCGGCGGCTATTGCCTGTATCGAAGAATATTTCCGCTTGGATGTCAAGGGCAATGTGAAAAAGCAGGAACCCATCTTGAAGAAAAAGCTTGCAGAGCTCAAGGCGAAGCACCCCTCCGTTGGCGATGTACGTTCTGTGGGCCTTTTCGGTGCCATCGAATTCAGCTACAGCAAGGAGCATAAGGACGTGATTCGCAGGAATGCGGCGGGCGAACCCTTCCTCGGAAACTTCATCGCAAAACTCCGCAACGATTACGGCATTCTCACGATGGGCGGCGGCTCTACGATTCTGGTGGCACCTCCGCTGATTATCAACGAAGCCCAAATCGAAGAGATCTTTGCTCGTCTCGACAAGGCGATAACCGAATACGCCGACGGTTTAATAAAATAATCATCTCCAATTCTATCATGGCGGACTCAATTGAGTCCGCCATTTAAATTTCTTTGTGCCATAAACTAAAGGTGACTGCTAAATGCAGCCACCTTTTAGGTTTTACTATGGTTATAATCGCGCTATTGGATTGCGACGAAGGCTTGTTCCAGGTCGGCAATCAAGTCATTCACGTCTTCAAGACCAATCGAAAGCCGAATAGTTTCTGAGTGGATATCGGCCAATTCCTGGGCGCGTTCCGGGAGCTCGATGTGGGTGGTTGTAGACGGGTTGATAATGAGCGAACGGGCGTCACCGATGTTTGCCTGGAAACTGAAAACTTTAACGGCTTCCAAGAACTTGATAATGGTGGCGCGGTCGTTCTTTTTAAGGCCAAAGCTCAGGATTGCGCCGGCACCCTTGGGGAAATACTTGGCGGCGAGCGCCTTATACTTGCTTTTTTTTGCGTGCGGGTGATTGACCCAAGAAACTTCGGGGCGCGTTTCCAAAAATTCTACAATCTTTTCAGCAGACTTTACCGATTTCGAAAGACGTTCCGAAAGGGTTTCAATTCCAAGAAGCACCAGATAAGAATTGAACGGGGCTATGGCACCGCCCAGGTAATTCAGGTGAATGGCGCGAATACGGCCGGTGAAAGGCGTATCCGGGAACACGTCGTAAAAACTGCGGGGTACACCCTGCTGCGACACCAAGAAATGCGGTTGGCCGTCGAACTGTGGGAACTTTCCGTTTTTCCAGTTGAACTTGCCGTTTTCTACAATGGCACCGGCAATCACGTTGCCGTGACCCGTAAGGCCCTTGGTCGCCGAATAAACAACCACATCGGCGCCGAAATCAAACGGATTCAACAAGTAGGGGGTTGCCACCGTGTTGTCGACAATCAGCGGAATTCCATGCTTGTGGGCGATATTTGCGATCGCTTCGATATCCAGAATGGTGGCGTTCGGGTTGGTGATCGATTCGATGTAGATTACCTTGGTGTCTTCTTTAACGAGTGCCTCGAAATTTGCCGGATCGTCAGGGTCTTCTACAATGTCATACTTGACGCCCGTCTCTCCGAAGATTTGTTCGAAACTATCGAAAGATCCTCCGTAAGAACGAGCTGTTGCAAGGATTCTGCCTTTGCCTGCTGTGACGTTCAAAAGCGAATACGTAACCGCTGCCATGCCCGAAGAAAGCATGACAGCTCCGGTTGCTCCCGGATGGAGTGCCGTAAGGCGCGCGTCAAGTACATCCGTTGTCGGATTAGAAAGTCGTGTATAAAGTGCTTCGGCGCTGTCGAAATAAAACAGGTCATCGCTACGCTTTACGGTGTCGAGCGTAAAAGCGGTAGTCTGATAAATAGGCACCGAAACAGCGTGGTTGTGTTCAGCAGGATTATAGCCTGCGTGCAATTTAAGCGTATCAAAAGAAAATTGATTTGACATTATACTCTCCTTAATTTTTTTTGAAAGCAAATATAGATGAGGTTTTCACGAATGTCCAATACTTAATTCTTATGCTGATTTATTGATTTTTTCTATAGGCGAAAGCGATTAACGAGGTGAAGCGTCTATTGTTATAACAAAAACCTATAACAAATTATAGTGATATAGTATTGGACATTTTCGGTATACCTTTTTAATTTATGCATCGAAAATTTTTAAGGAGAGTGCCATGAAACAGTACAAAGTATTTGTTGTTGCTAATCTGATTTTCGGCGTTTTGCTGATTGTGCTTACCAAGTTGATTTTGCCTGTTTGCCATCCGATTGGTGGCGGAACCATGAGTTGTGAAATTTCGACGACGGTAGATGCTTTTTTAGGACTTGCTTTGCTTGCAAATGCCGTCGTTGCTGCGGGGCTCCTTAAAAAGAAAGCACATGTCATTCTTTCTGCAGTAACGCTTGTGCTTGGTGTTTTTGTTTCGCTGGTGCCAACAGTAATTGTTGGAACATGCCAACATGCTCAAATGGCATGTCACGTGATAACAGCTCCGGTGCTTGCTGTTTTTGGTGTGCAGATTGCGCTTCTTGCGGCGCTGAATTTGATTTACTTGAAATTGAGGAGGCGAAATGAACAAGACTGATTTTAATTTGATTATTGAAAATTACTTGCGAAACCCCTTTAGAAGTTTTGGGCTTTCGCTTTTGATTGCCTTGCTCGCCTCGGTGCTTTTGGTGGGCGGGCTTTTGTCGTTTTCGCTTTCGAAGGGCCTGAATCGCCTTTCGTCTCGCTTGGGAGCCGACGTGATTGTGATTCCCCAGGGGAGCGAAATCAACGACCAGACTGTACTTTTGCAGGGCGATTCCAAGTACACCTATTTGCCGCAGGGCTCGCTGGAATTTATTCGTGGCCTTGACGGCGTAGAAATTGCGACGCCGCAGTATTTTTTGACCACCTTGAATTCTAGCTGCTGCGAACAGAAAGTCATGATTATCGGTTTCGAGCCGGCTTCTGATTTTGTGATTCAGCCTTGGATTCACGAGGTTCTTACAGACAAACTCCCTAAGGGTGCTATCGTGGTGGGCGGCGACATTAGCGTGGGCGAGAAAAAGACCGTCAAGTTCTTTGGCCATGAATACCCTGTGGCGGCCTCTCTTGAACCGGTTGGCAACAAGTTGGACCAGGCCGTTTTTGTAGATGTGGCAACACTTGCCGATATCCGCGAGGCAGCTAAGGCCAAGGGCGTGATTTTCTTGCATCAAGATGTCAAGTCCGAGGGCTCGGATTCGCCGATTTACTCCAGCGTTTTGATTAAATTGCGTGCAGGGGCCGATATCGATCGCCTCTCTCGAGAAATTCATACCCGCTTTGACGGCGTGCAGATTCGCACCCGCAAAGATTTGTTCTCGGGTCTTGAAAAGTCGGCGAATTTCTTGCAGATTGTGGTGTGGTCAATCGTGGCCCTTTTCTTGGTGATTGCGGTTGCCGCGATTGTGATTTCGTTTTCACTGTCGACTCGCGAACGCAGGCGTGAATATGCACTTTTGCGAATTGTGGGCTATGCCCGCAAACGTTTAAGGACTCTTGTGCTGGGCGAATCGCTGTTGGTTTCGGCGGTAGGAACGTATATTGGATTGCTGGTTTCGAGCGTGTTTTTTTTCACTTTTAAAATTTGGATTGGCGAACATGTGAACGTGCCCTTTATTGTTCCTGGAAATGCCGAAATCGCCGCTGTTTACGCTGTGGTGGTTTTGCTTTTGCATTCGGTGGGGCCGGTGGCGGTTTTCGGCGTGGCAAATAAGGTGAGCAGTATTGATGCCTACGCCGCTTTGAGGGAGGTAGAACATTGATTTTAAACGTTTCTAATTTGTATAAAATCTATACCCGCCGCGGCGAAGAATTTAACGCAGTCGATAATGTGGAATTTTTTGCCTGGTCCGGTGATTTCTCGGTAATCTATGGCGAATCGGGAAGCGGAAAGAGTACGCTTTTATCGCTCCTTTCGGGAATCAATCGCCCCTCGCATGGTTCGATTATTTTTAACGGTATCGATTTTGCAAGTTTGACTGATGCCGAACTTTCCGCAATTCGTAACGATAAAATCGGCTACATTCCACAAGAATCCGTTTTCTTGCCGCATTTTACGGTGCTGGAGAATATCTTGTTGCCTAAGGCGTTTCGCGAAGGCAATAAGGTTGAGGTGAGGGATATTTCGGAATTGGTCGATATTGATATTCATTCAAAACTCGAAACTCTCGGCATTGCCCATTTGGTGAATGAAATGCCGGCGGAGCTTTCGGGAGGTGAACTCAAGCGAGCTTTGATCGTGCGCGCCATGGTTAACAATCCCGATATCGTGATTGCTGACGAACCGACCAGCAACCTTGACGAAACTAATGCCAAGATTGTCTTTGACCTTTTGGCGGAACTTGCGCAGTCGGGAACGTCGGTACTTGTGGCTACCCATGATCCTCGCGGCTTCAAGTATGGTGACCGCATTTACACCATGCACAAGGGGAGACTCTTGCCGAACGGTGAATCTGATTATGGTGGATTATAAATAAATTAACCTTAAGTGATGCTGCCCTCGACTCGGTCGGGGGCGTTTTCGTTATAAAAATTTTTGATAATTCCGCATAAAAACAAAGTATTAGAAAAAGTGTAAGTTCCTTTCTATTTTTCGCATTGAAAAATTTATAAGGAGAGTGATTCATATGCCAAATAAATCATCAAAAAATTCAAGTAAAATTTCAGCAGACGTTTCGAATCCGTCCAACTGGAATTTTGGGACCAAGTGCTTACAGGCGGGCTGGAAGCCGAAAGTGGGCGAGCCCCGCGTTTTGCCGATTTTCCAGTCAACCACTTACAAGTACGAAGATGTTGACGAAGTAGAACGTCTTTTCGCCCTCAAGCAGTCGGGCAATAAGTATACGCGTACGGGCAACCCGACGGTAGCGGCTTTTGAAGCAAAAATTACCGAGTTGGAAGGCGGCGTGGGCGCTGTCGCAACTGCATCGGGACAGTCGGCCGTATTGCTCGCTATTTCGAATTTGGTCAAGGCAGGCGATCATATCGTAGCCTCTAAGGCGGTGTATGGCGGAACCTACACGCTGCTTGATGTTCGACTTTCTAAGCTCGGCGTTGAAACGACTTTTATTGACCCGGAAGCCCCTATTGCAGAACTTCGCAAGGCATTCCGCCCGAATACAAAATTGGTCTTCGGCGAAACCATTGGTAACCCGGCGCTTGGCGTTCTGGATTTTGAAAAGTTCTCGAAGCTTGCCAAGGAATTCGACGTGCCGTTCCTTGTGGATAATACCCTTGCAACGCCGTTCTTGGTGAAGCCCTTAAAGCATGGCGCAAACATCGTCATTCATTCGGCTACCAAGTACATCGATGGCCATGCCATCGCTTTGGGCGGTGTCGTGATTGACGGCGGCAATTACAACTGGAATAACGGAAAGTTTCCGGATCTTGTCAATCCGGACGCACAGTACGCCAACACCTCTTATACCGAAAAATTTGGCCGTGCCGCCTACATTGTCAAGGCCCGTGCCCAATTTTTGCGCGATTTCGGTGCCGCCCAGAGCCCGTTCAACGCATTCCTTTTGAACTTGGGTCTTGAAACTCTGCATTTGCGCATGCCGCAGCACAGTTCTAACGCCTTGGCTTTGGCGGAATACCTTTCCAAGCACCCGGCAGTAAACTGGGTCAACTATCCGGCGCTCAAATCTAGCCCGAACAGCAAGCGCATTCGCAAGTATTTCGATTACCAGGGCGGAAGCGGCGTGCTGACCTTTGGCCTCAAGGGAGGCAAGGCGGCCATTCGCTCGTTCGTGAAGGCCTTGAAAGTTGCTGCCTTGGTGGTGCATGTGGGCGATGCTCGCACAAGCGTGCTGCACCCGGCAACAAGTACTCATTCCCAGCTTTCGCCGAAGGATAGGCTTGCTGCAGGAATTCCTGACGACATGATTCGCGTGTCCGTCGGTATCGAGGATCCGCGCGACATTATCGCCGATTTTGAGCAGGCGATTAAAGCAAGTACAACAAAACATTAAAACACTATCAATACAGGAGATTATAAATGAAATTCATCCAAACATTACTATCGTTTGCAGCCGCTTTTACTTTGGGATTTGCACTCATCGCCTGCGAAGAAGAAAAATCCGAGAAGGCTGCCGCTACCAATGAATCCGCTTTTAAATACGGTACTGTCGAAATCCCCGTTTCCGATGGAACCCTTTGCATTGCGCCGTTCTTTGTCGCTAAAGAAAAAGGCTTCTTCGCTAAAGAAGGTGTTGATGTGAAATTCGTGTCGGCAAATGCTGAAACCCGCAAAATCGGGCTCAACAACGGAACGTATCCGATTACGAACTCCGACTTCGCCTTTTTCCAGTCCGTCGAAAACGGCGTGAACATCAAGGTGGTCGAAGGATTCCACGTCGGATGTATTCATTTGCTCGTCAAGAAGGGCTCGCCAATTCGCTCCGCGCAGGATTTGAAGGGCAAAAAGATTGCCGTGAACGCCATTGGGGCAACCCCGCACCAGGCCGCAACACTTTGGCTTGAAGCAAACGGAGTCTCTGCCATAAACGATGTGCAGTTCTTGCCCTATGCCGATGGCAACTTGGCGCTTGAAGCCTTGGAACGCGGGCAGGTCGAAGCGGTATCACTTTGGGACCCGCTAGGAAGCCTTGCCGCAGTTGACGGTCGCGCCGATGTGCTGATGGATTTGGCAACCGACCCTGTTTTTGCAGGCCGCTATTGCTGTTTCTATTATGTTTCGGGAGTTCTTCTGGAAAAGGAACCGGAAAAGATCAAGGCTCTTCTCCGCGCTCTCGAACAGGCGCACACCTGGATCAGCGAACACCCGGAAGAAACCGTGGAACTCATGCAGGCAGGCAAGCACTCCGCCATCGAAGACAAGGAATTCGCAACCGCACTCATCAAGTCTTACGAATACCAGTCTCCTGAACAGAAAATCAAGAGTGGCCGCAACCTGAAAGCCGACTTGCACTACTTTGCAGACCTATTGCATAAAGTCGGATACCTGCAGCTGAATGCCGACGAATTCACCGAAAAAATCTATCGCGAAGTCGACTGGCATAAGTAATAATTTGTACTCCTAAATTCCTGTGCACTACTCTCCGCGCAGGTACCCCCCGGCAACTGATGTTGCCGGGGATGTTTTTTATGAAGAACATTTCCTGAATCTGCAAAAGCAAACCAACGAAAAAGGCCCGTCGCATTTGACGAGCCTTAATCTTTTTGCTAGAGAGAGTTCGCTTAGACGCGAGCGGCCTTTTTTAAAGCAGCGGCCTTGTCCGTCTTTTCCCAAGTGAAGCGTGCACCGGTGCGGCCGAAGTGGCCGAGCGCGGCAGTTGCCTGGTAACCGGGCTTCTTCAAGTCAAGCATCTTCACGATGCCTGCCGGAGAAAGGTCGAAAGTCTTCTTTACGATTTCTTCAATCTTGCGGTCATCAATCTTGCCAGTCTTGAACGTATTCACCAGCACAGACACCGGCTTGGAATAACCGATAGCGTAGGCAAGCTGCACTTCGCAACGGTCTGCAAGACCAGCTGCCACAATATTCTTTGCCACATAGCGAGCAGCGTAAGCGGCGCTGCGGTCGACCTTACTCGGGTCCTTGCCGCTGAAAGCGCCACCACCGTGACGGCCCATGCCGCCGTAGGTATCCACGATAATCTTACGCCCCGTCAGGCCGCAGTCACCATGCGGTCCACCAATCACGAATTTACCCGTCGGATTGATGAGGAAGCGAGTCTTCTTGTCCAAAAGCTTTGCGGGAATCACCTTCTTGATAAGCTTTTCGATGATTTCCTTTTCGATGGTAGAATGCTTGAGTTCCTTGCCGTTCACGAATTCGTCGTGCTGGGTGCTGACCACCACCGTATCGACACGCACAGGCTTGTCATTTTCGTTGTATTCGACGGTCACCTGCGATTTTGCATCAGGACGGAGCCACTTGATTTTGCCGGATTCGCGGAGGTTCTGGATTTCTTCCATAAGCTTGTGAGCAAGGCTAATCGGAAGCGGCATCAGTTCCTTGGTTTCGTTCACGGCGTAACCGAACATCATGCCTTGATCGCCTGCGCCCTGCTTGTCATCTTCCTTGCCTTCGGCAGCCTTGGCGTCAACACCCTGAGCAATATCGGGAGACTGCTTATCTACGGCAACGAGTACGGAGCAACCCTTGTAATCAAAAGCGAGTTCCGGATTCACGTAACCGATACTCTTGATCGTCTTGCGTGCAATCTGCTGGTAGTCAATTACGGCCTTGGTGGTAATTTCGCCAGAAATCACGACGAGACCGGTGTTGGCGAGCGTTTCGCAAGCCACGCGGCTGTTCGGGTCTTGGGCGAGGCAGGCGTCGAGAATTGCATCCGAGATCTGGTCGCAAACTTTGTCGGGGTGCCCCTTGGACACCGATTCAGAAGTAAAGAGATAATGTGCCATTGTATAAGGCTCCTTTTGTTAACAGCACCGAAAAGAACGTCGCATTTTTGAGCATTCCCAAGCGCTGAAAAAACGTGGTTTGAATTTCTATGCATAAATCTACATAAATGCATAAACATTGTCAAGCGAAAAACACGATTTTTCTTATACAAAAAATTGATAGCAAGTGCTAGGAATTTTGTATTGGACGCAGCTATAGGCAACATCTATATTTGCACTCAAAAAAAAGAGGTTATCTATAAATGAGTATTTTAGTCGACATTAAAAAGTATCTGACTTTAGATGGTGCGCCGAAGCACGTTCAAGATTATCTTTCTGTGGCAGTAACGGATCACGCCTACTTGCCAAAAACCGAAGATATTACTAGCGATTGGGTCGCCTACATTGCGGCTCCGGCATTCAAACTGATCCGTGAAAATCTAGGACACGATGTAGAAGCATTCGCTTCGATCGGTACAGGTTCCGGTATCGATGTCTTGACGGGCATCGAACTTTTGGGCGCAAAACGCGTGGGCTTTACTGACTTGCAAAAAAGCGTAGTAACTGCCGCCTCCGAAAACATCAGGAAAAATTTGAAGAATGCAGATTCAATTGAATTGGAATTCGGTGCAGGCGACTTGTTGCAACCTCTTCAAAATGGCAAGCGCCGTTACGACGTGATTTACGAGAATCTGCCCAATGTTCCGCTGACGGACAACACCAAGATTGAAGACAAACGAAACAGCGGCCATTACCTAGAAAAACGTGTAGAAGCGATTCCAGAATTTGTGCATGAACAGATGCTGGATTTGCATTATCTGGCGCTCAAGCAGGCACGCGATTACCTGGCCGACAAGGGTGCCGTCTATTCTACACTCGGTGGCCGCGTGCCGCTCAGTGCGTTTATCAAACTCGGCGAATTGGCTGGGCTTAAGTCAGAAATTTTCACTTATTCCTGGAAAGTACAGGCGGAACCCGAAGACGTGATTTCAGGCTACGCCGCGCAAGAAAAGGCGGGCCTCGGGCCGTTCCGATTCTACCGCGCGAGCGACTTGCAAAAAGCATTCGCCAACATTTCGGTGAAGGAATCCGGCAAGAACGCTTTCGAAATCGAAAAGTCGCTGGAATCTTCGAAACTTACCGCTAAAGAAGCTTACGAAGCATTCCTAAAGGGCGAAGTGATCGGCCATACGGTTGCCGTACTGAAATCAAGCGTGAAGTAAAACGAGTGTATTTTGATGCAAGATTTTATCGCCCATTTAATTGAAGAATCAAAGCGCTTTCTGAACAGTCGCGCCCAAATTGACGATGATATCGGTCAAGAGGCGGCCAAGTTTGTAGCACGCGAAATTCCTGCCCCGAGTGGGACTTTCAAAAAAAGCGATTCTCCGCTGATTCGCTGGATTGAAGACTCCGCAAAACACGGAAGTTCAGAGACTGCAAATTTGCTGAAAGCGTTAAAGCCCGCACTCCCTTTTTTGCCGTGGAAATACAATTACGAGCCTCGCGCCGATATGCCTGATTTAGGAAACCGTATGGGCTGGGGAGAAATCCTCGGGCCCGAAGCGCCGTATCACGACGAGCATTTTTGTTTCGGGTTTACGCTTCTCGGAAAGAATACCTTGTATCCGGCGCATTACCACCCTGCCACGGAACTTTATGTGGTGCTTTCGGGCCTTGCCGTTTGGACATTAGACGGCGTTTCAAAAGTCCGCGGCCCCGGAGAATTTATTCTGCACCCGTCAAACCACGTACATTCCATGCAAACAAAAGACGAGCCGTTGCTTGCGCTTTACACGTGGAGCGGCGAAGATGTCGTGACGCTCTCAAAGTACGTGTGATTTGAAAACTGAATTCCAATAGAAAAATGGTTTTTACCAACGAACAGCTGGAACGCTATTCGCGTCATATCATTCTTAAAGATGTCGGCGTAAAGGGCCAAAAGAAGCTCTTGAACGCGAAGGTACTCGTCATTGGTGCGGGCGGCCTTGGCGCCCCAGTGGCCATGTACCTTGCCGCCGCCGGTGTGGGCACGATCGGCATTGCCGATGCCGATGTGGTTGACCTTTCAAATTTACAACGTCAGATAATACACGCCACGCAAGATGTGGGTAAGCCCAAGGTGCAATCCGCGAAAGAAACCATGGAAGCGATGAATACGGATGTCAAGGTGATCACGTACCATACTTTCGTAACGAGCGAAAATATTCTCGACATCATTAAGGATTACGATTTTATCATTGACGGCACCGATAATTTTCCGACGAAGTTCTTGATTAATGATGCCTGCGTCATGGCGAAGAAACCTTTCTCACATGCAGGTATTGTCGGATTTCAGGGACAGCTGATGACATACGTGCCGGAGCAGGGACCTTGCTACCGCTGCATTTTCGAGGAACCGCCCCCGAAAGGTTCTGTGCCGACTTGCAAAGAGGCAGGCGTGATTGGGGCAATCGCAGGCGTCATCGGAAGTTTGCAGGCAATGGAAGCAATCAAGTATATTCTTGGAGTGGGTAATTTACTTACAGGTCAATTACTCACCTACAACGCACTCACGGCGGAATTTCGCAAGGTGAAGCTCCCGAGTCATAACGACGACTGCGCCGTTTGCGGAACACACCCAACTATCACCAAGCTAATTGACTATGAACAAGCTGTGTGTGATTTGAAGCACTAATCCCCCTTTTTGTCATGCCCGATTTAGTCGGGCATCTCCTCTTGTAATAAAGAAAAGGAGATTCCCGGTCGAGCCGGGAATGACAGGGAAACGAGACTAATTCAAATGATTACATTATCTAAATCAAACTACGAAAAAATCCTCGAGCATGCTCGCAAGAATTTGCCTGAAGAAGCTTGTGGGCTGATCGCGGGCGAAGCAACTGCAGATGGCAAGGCAATTCGTGAAGTATACTTGCTCACGAACATCGATCATTCGAACGAGCATTTTTTGCTTGATCCGAAAGAACAACTAGCAGCCATCAAGGACATGCGTGCGAAAGGCCTGAAGCCTCTCGGTAACTGGCATTCGCATCCAGAATCCCCTTCGCGCCCCTCGCAAGAAGATAAGCGCCTTGCCTATGATTCATCGGCAAGCTACTTGATTCTTTCTTTGCAAGACCGCGAAAATCCTGTGTTGAATTCCTTCCATATCGAAGGAGACAACGCCACGAACGAAGGCTTGCAAATCACAGAATAGCTGCGGCTTAACAACTTCGCGAAAATGTTAAAATCGCCCCCGATTCAGTCGGGGGCTTTTGTAGTTGTCTTGTCCGCGGATCTATTTCGCAGTTACGGTCTAAACGTATTCAGTGCGGCTATCGTGCGCAAGATAAGATCGTTCAGTTCCCAGCCTAAAAGGCTTGCGCCGCGTTCAATGACTTCGCGGGAGCATCCTGCAGCAAACTTTGGCGACTTGTACTTTTTCAAGACGGATTTCAATTCCAAATCCTGCACACTTTTGGAAGGACGCATCAAAACAACAGCCCCAATCAAGCCCGTCAATTCATCGACGGCGTACAAGACTTTTTCCATTCCATGTTCTGGCTTGACATCCACCGTGATTGCCCAGCCGTGGCTTGTCGTAGCGTGAATTAATTCTTCTATTTGCTGATAAAAACATGACTATAAATATAATCTTTTCATACCGATTATAAAGTTGCAACGTCAATACTTTTTTTCGATCGCTTGCTATCGAAATTTTCAATAACCATTTTGCGGATTGCTTTTTGTATTTTCCTACAAGAAGGGGATTTCTTTTTAACCTACAACAAAAAGGTGTCTATATGTACTCCACCCATTATATGGATCTGCTGATGCAGAATTCTCCCTGGAACCTGATTGTCTTTATGGCAATCCCTGTCATTCTTGCAGAAACAATCGCCATTACGGAACTGTTTCTGCTCAAGTCTCCCAATGCGCATCCGAAGCTTTCGCTTGTCAATCGTATCGCGGGAATCCTTGCTGGCATTGCTTTCGTAGCTATCATTATCTATTTCATTCCGAATGTAATCATTCCGCTTGCATCGGCAGGCGAATTTAGAACATGGATCGATGTTGTGGCGATTTTCTCGTACATTCTCGCCGGAATCCCGATGATATTGCTTGCACTCCTGAATTTCAAGCTTTTATTCCGTAAAGTGGATGAACGAAAGCGCACAACATACGCCATCCTTTTGTTGGCTGCATTCCTTGTGCTTTCGCATATTGCAATGATTTTCGGTATGGTGGATCCGGGAATTGCGGGATACGCTCCTAACAAGGCGACAACGGAGATTCAAGCGCCTGCGCATCACATGGAAATGATGCACGAAGGGCATCACCATCATCACTAACAGGCTTTTCTCAGCCAAAATGATATAGTTTTTTTGTATTAGCCAAGTGAGAGCTTGGCTTTTATATTTGTTGCCGAAATGACGAAATTAGAATGTTTGCAGATTTTGAACACCCCGGACGAATCGCTCGGGGAATTGATTGAGAATGCCTATTCGCTTCGCACCAAATATAAGGGCAATCGTGTCAGTGTCCAGCTTTTGACGAATGTTCGCAGTGGAAACTGCACGCAGAATTGTGCCTATTGCGCACAGTCTCGCGATTCCGAAGCCCCTATCGAAAAATACAGAAGCGTCTCCGACGAAAAACTTTACGGCGACAACGATCTGGTAAGTGAATTTAACTTGTCGCGGCATTGCATCGGACTTTCGGGCATGGGCTTTACCGATAGGGAAATCGAAGAACTTGCCGAACGTATCGCACACATGAAAAAGTCGGGAACGCATATTTGCTGTTCCATCGGATTCTTGACAGAACACCAGGCGCGCGTTTTAAAAGCTGCGGGGCTCGACCGCATCAACCACAATTTAAATACGAGTCGCCGTTTTTATCCTGAAATTTGCAGCACGCATACGTACGAACGTCGCATTCAAAATATTCAGATGTTGCAACGCGTCGGTTTTGAAATTTGCTGCGGCGGAATCATCGGAATGGGCGAATCCAAGGAAGATGTCGTCGACATGCTTTTGGATTTGGTTGCCATCAATCCAGAATCGGTACCTATAAATTTTTTGCTGCCTGTCAAGGGCACGCGTCTTGCCGAACGCGACATTTCGGGGCTTACGTTTGAATACTGCATCAAGATTCTCTGCCTTGCACGCCTATTGCTCCCGAAATCAGACATTCGCTGTGCCGCTGGCCGCGAAGTGTATTTCAAGGGCCACGAAAAAGAACTTTTCAAGGTCGTCGATTCCATCTTCGCTTCAGGTTACCTTACCGAGGGCGGCCAAGGACTCAACGAAACGTTTAAGACGATCGAAAATGCCGGCTTCACCTGGTTTGTAGAAAGCACAGATAAATAATCGTCGTGCGGGGCACATCGTGTCACTAGAAGTTGCACTTTCATTTTTGCTTTACGCCTTTGTTTCGGGAATTACCCCGGGACCCGCGAATCTTTGCTCGCTGTCCGTAGCAATGAAAAGTGGAAAAAGTGTGGCGATAAAGCAATGGTACGGGCTTTTTACCGGATACACGATTGTTGCGCTTGCGTCCGTTTTTATCGTTTATTTTATTAGTAGTGCATTTGAAAGTCTTATTGAAGTATTCTCGTTTATTGGAGCAATTTATATTGCGTATCTAGCTATAAGCCTTTTGCTTCAAGCGATTAAACCATACGATGAAATTCGCAACAACCGCGCCACCGGCAATTTCCGCACGGGCCTTTTCGTGCAACTTACAAACGTGAAGATAATGGTGTTTTGCTTGACGGCGATTACGACCTACATGCTTCCTTACCACCAGGATTTTCCGCACATCCTTATATTTGGCCTAGTCTTGCCATTCACAGGGCCTGTTTGCAATTTGGCGTGGCTTTTCGCAGGCGTTTTGCTTCAAGGAATATTCCGAAAGCACCACCGAATTTTCTATACGCTCATGGGGCTATCGCTACTTTACTGTGCGATTGGAATTGTGTGGTAAATAGCGTTAAGCCAATTCCACTTCGACAACGCCGCGCACTGAATTGAAACCGTAGATTTTCTCGGCAGTTTCAAGGTCGCGTGGATACAAGATTTTCAAAAACTTTGTTGGCATATATCAGCATGGCGCGGCCAAAGTTAGTAAAAATGGGGAAGCGTTTCCAAAAAATATTTGTGTACGCGCAAGTCTTCATTAAGTTCCGGGTGGAACGAAATGGCCAGCTGATTCTTGTAGCGTACAGCGACAATTTGGTCATTGGCAGTAGCTAAAACCTGTACGCCTTCGCCAACTTTTTGAATAAGCGGCGCACGGATGAATGTCATCGGGATTTTGCCGATTCCCTCAAAGTTTTCTTCGACATAAAAACTTCCGAGTTGACGACCGTAAGCGTTACGTTCAATAGTAGCAGGGAGGGCTCCGAAATAGGTGTGGGAATCGTTACTCAACTTATTGGCAAGCAGAATTAGGCCGGCGCAAGTTCCAAAAGTCGGAAGGCCTTTCTCGATGAGATTTTTGAGCGGTTCAAAAAGCCCGAGATCGTGCAGAAGTTTCCCTTGTACGGTACTCTCGCCACCGGGAAGAACGAGTCCGTCAAAATGCTGCTCTAGATCTCGCAACTGTCGGATTTCAAACGTTTCTGCGCCGATTTTTTCAAGAATTTGCCGATGTTCGGCGAAAGCCCCCTGCACGGCGAGTACGCCGATTTTCGGGGACTTGTTTTTCAAAGATTTTTCATTCATTTATTTTCCTCGTTCAGCCATCAAAAGTTCAATTTCCTGCTCGTTGATGCCAACCATGGCTTCGCCCAAATCTTCGGAGAGTTTTGCAATGAGCTTGGCGTCCGTATAGTTTGTGACGGCTTGCACGATGGCGGCGGCGCGCTTGGCGGGGTTTCCGGACTTGAAAATGCCCGAACCCACGAATACGCCTTCGGCACCTAGCTGCATCATGAGCGCGGCGTCGGCAGGGGTAGCAACACCGCCCGCAGCAAAATTCACGACAGGCAGGCGCTTGTGTTCATGAACGTATTTCACAAGGTCATAAGAAACTTGCAGCTCCTTGGCTCGGTTGAAAAGTTCATCTTCCCGCATCGAAGAAATGCGGGCGATTTCCTGATTCATCAGGCGAATGTGACGGACCGCCTGCACGACATCACCTGTTCCCGGCTCGCCCTTGGTGCGAATCATTGATGCGCCTTCTTCAATACGACGGAGGGCTTCGCCGAGGTCGCGGGCTCCGCACACGAACGGCACCTTGAATTCATGCTTGTTGATGTGGAAAACATCATCGGCAGGGGAAAGGACTTCGCTTTCGTCGATATAGTCAATTTCAATCGCTTCCAAAAGCTGCGCTTCGACAAAGTGACCGATACGGCACTTGGCCATCACAGGGATTGAAACGGCGTCCTGGATTCCCTTAATCATTTTGGGGTCACTCATTCGCGACACTCCGCCTGCGGCACGAATGTCGGCGGGAATGCGTTCGAGTGCCATCACTGCTGCTGCACCGGCTGTTTCGGCGATTTTGGCCTGTTCCGGGGTGGTCACGTCCATAATGACACCGCCTTTGAGCATTTGGGCGAGATTCTTGTTCAATTCATAGCGATTTTCTGTAGACATTTAATTCTCCTTGTGGATTGTGTTTCGTTTTCGATGCGTAAATTAGACTTTTTGTTGACCTTGTTCAATAATCAAATTTTTACTATTTTTATATATTCAGATTAAGGTCAGATTAGGTTCAGAGGCGAAAGATGCTCGCATATGATATTTCAAAAGCAGGGGACGACTCTCTTTACCATTTTTTATATCGCTCAATTAAGGACGATATTTTGTCGGGTAGGCTGGAGCCGGATGCAAAGCTTCCGTCGAAACGCCCCTTTGCGAATTCGCTCGGAGTGAGTGTCATTACCGTTGAAAATGCGTATAACCAGCTTATTGCCGAAGGTTTTATCTATTCACTTTCACGAAAGGGGTTCTTTGTAGCAGCAATTCCGCAGAAAAACTCCAATATTCAGCAGAAACAGCCTGTAAAGCAATCCCGCGAATCCTTGCATACGGAGCAGGCTAAAGCGCCGCATTACATTGCCGATTTCGTCAACAACCAAGTAGACGCATCTACATTTCCGTTCACGACTTGGGCAAAACTCACGCGTAAGGTACTTTGCGAACAGCAACGTGAATTACTAACCCGTTCGCCGAATTCCGGCGTTCAGAAGCTGCGTAAGTCAATCGCCAAAATGCTTCTGGAATTTCGTGGAATGCGTGTATCTCCGGAGCAGATTGTAGTGGGGGCCGGAACAGATTGCCTTTATACCTGGCTTGTTCAACTGCTTGGTTTCGACAAAAAGTTCGGTGTTGAAGATCCAGGGTATAGTAAAATTTCGAAAATTTACCGCAAACTCAATGTGGTCTGCAACTACATTCCGCAAGACGAAAACGGAGTCTGCATAGACCAACTTGAAGAAACTTGCACTGATGTTGTACACCTTTCGCCGTCGCACCATTTTCCGACAGGCAAGGTGATGCCCGTGAGCCGTCGCTATGAGCTTTTGAGTTGGGCTGCAAAATCAAGCAACCGCTATATTGTCGAAGACGAATACGATAGCGAATTCCGTATGGTCGGCCGTCCGATTCCATCACTCCAAAATATCGATGTGCAAGACAAGACAATTTATATCAATTCGTTCTCCAAAACGCTAGCCTCCACGGTGCGCGTAGGCTACATGGTGCTCCCCAAGCCGCTTGCCAAAAAGTTCCACGAAGAATTTTCATTCTACACCTGCACCGTATCAAATCTTGAACAGTATGTGCTTGCGAAATTCATTGGTGAAGCCCATTACGAAAAGCATATCAATCGTATGCGGAATTTCTACCGCCACCGTCGCGACACATTGCTCGAAACGATTCGCCAAAGCAAGATCCGTGATTACATCGAAATTGCCGAAGAAGATGCAGGTTTACATTTTATTTTGAAGGTCAATACCGAACTCTCAGATGAAGAATTTTGCGAGCGAGCGCTTAAAAATGGCGTGTACATTAGGGCGCTTTCGGATTATTATGCCGAGGCGGAACCCTCGCAGCATGAATTCATCATCAATTATTCGTCAGTTTCGGAATCGCGAATGAAAAGGGCTGTTCAACAGCTAGAAAAAATTTTGGAATAGTTCGCAGGCCTAGTCAAGAGCCTCAAAATCTATCCTAGCTTAAACTCCTTTACGCCTTGTTTAAGCCGGTTGAGCCCTTCTAGGCACACGCTTTTAGGGCAGGCGACATTCATTCGCAAGAAATGTTCACCGCCGGCACCGTAGGCGTCACCCCCGATAAGGAACAGTCCCGTTTTGCGCCTTAAATAGGCTGCAACATTTCGCCCTGTTTCAGGCAACGCCGAAATGTCAAGCCACACAAGGTAAGTCGCGTCGCCCTTGACAGCCTTGATTTCGGGAAGTTCCTTCGCCAAAAAGACTTCGACCAGTTTCCGGTTTTCCCAGAGGTATTCGCGCAGGCTTTCAAGCCATGGCTCGCCCTGTTCAAACGCTGCAATCGCGGCCACCGTCGCAAAGGAATTGGGCGCGGCGATCTTGTCCGTGTACAACGCATGCCGTACCTTGCGCCTCAAAGTGGGGCTTGCTACATATACCGCCGAAGTTTGGAGACCCGCCAAGTTGAAAGTCTTCGTGGGCGCTATGCAAGTAACGCTTACTTCGCGGCAAGTTTCGGAAGCCGCCGCAAACGGCACGTAACTTTTCCCAGGCTCCGTAATGTCGCAGTGGATTTCATCGGAAATGACGGTGACATTGTACTTCTTGGCAAGTTCGCCGATTTTTGCCAAATCTTCCGCACTCCAAATTTTTCCAATCGGGTTGTGGGGATTGCAAAGAATCATCACTGTTGTCTGCGGATTCGATAGCTTTTGTTCCAGATCCGTAAAATCGATGGCGTAAGCCCCGTTCTTATACAAAAGTTTATTTTCGACAACGTTACAATCGCTATTTTCGATGCAGTTGTAGAAGTTATTGTAGACTGGAGATTGGATGACGATGTTTTCGCCCGGAGCGGCAAGCCGCTCGATTACGGAGAAAATCGAAGGCATCACGCCTGCAGAGAAAATCAGATTTTCTTTCTCCATTTTCAAGTGATGCCGCCTACCCCACCAATTGATGTAAGCATTGTACCAGGCGTCGGGAACATCCGCATACCCGAAAACGCCATGATCCAGGCGGCTTTTGAGCGCATCCAAAATTTCGGGGGCAGTCCGGAAATCCATATCCGCCACCCACATGGGCAGCTCGTTTTCGGCGACTTTCCATTTTATAGAATCGCCATTTCGTCGATCGATTACGGTGTCGAAATCGTACATATCGCAGGCTTCGCTTAAATAAAATAGGTCAAGTCGGATTTTTCTGTGGAGCCGAGCATCGTCGCGACGCCGCCGAGTTCTACGCCGTCAATCAACTCTTCCGCAGCGATGCCCATGAGTTCCATCGACATCTGGCAGGCGACAAACTTCACGCCCTTCTGCCTTGCGCTTTCAATCAGTTCTTCTAGCGAAGAGACCCCATTTTGCTTCATGACCGCACGAATCATCTTGGCGCCGATTCCGCCAAAGTTCATGCGCGAAAGGCCAAGCTTCTTGGAACCGCGGGGCATCATGAACCCGAACATCTTTCCGATGAGCGACTTCTTGACGCGCACCTTTTCGGGCCTGCGCAAAATGCTTACACCCCAGAAGGTAAAGAACATCGTGACCGGGCGTCCCATGGCGGCGGCACCATTCGCCATGATGAACGAAGCGATGGCCTTGTCTAAGTCGCCACTAAAAACGACAAATGTCTTGCCATGCTCAAATTCCCGATTTTCAAGAGATTTGGGTGCGTCGCGCTTTACGATGGTCGCATAGATTACGCCGTCTTTTTCGGAAAGCGATTTCAACTCGTTGCCGGTACGCTGGCACCAGACATCCACATCCGAGAAGAACGCCTTCTCGGTCGCTTCCACCTGGACTTCTTCGCCGACGGATATACTTTTAATAGCTTCGTCCACTTGAACAATCGGCCCTGGACACTTGAGACCCTTGGTATCCACAAAGTGAATTTTCGGGATGGCGTCAAGCCCGCCTTCCACATTATACACGTCGTAATCGCGGTCGGCGAGGATTTCGGCGACCTCTTCGGAACGATCTCCCGTAGAACAGAACACGTAAACAGGCTTGTCTTTCGGGATGCTGTCTATCTTCTTGGACAACTCAAAGAACGGAACCTGAATGGATCCACTCACAGGGCGTACCGTGGACTCGCTCGGTTCGCGGACATCGAGTAGTGTTGAATTTTGGGAATTGATCTTGTAGAAATCTTTTGCAAGAATTTTTTTGACTTCGGACATTTTATCGTGTAGAAAAATGTTTAGTGGTGGTGACTCACAGAGTTAAAAGTGTGACAAGAAAAAATACAAATTGCACCTAAGCGGCGCAATATTTCGGGATATACAATTTTTTTATAGCTTTTTATAGCGCAAGACTATTCCCTGCGCGGTAAGGCTTTAAGGATCCAATCTGGCACCTTAAAAAATCTTCATTTGCCCTCTAAAACTTTTTCACCACCTTCCATGTGCATTTTTTGTCTGATTCGGAGCGACTAAGAATTCCCGCATCCACGAGCTTTTTCATGTCACGGTAGATGGTCTCTCGCCGGACGCCAAAGCGTTCAGCTAGTTCCGTTTGCAAAACATTCGGATTCCCTTTCACGATGTCTAGAATCTGTTTCTGGCGCTCACTGATTCTTACTGTGACATTTTACTGTGACATTTCTACTTTCCGAACAGGTCTGCGTGCGTTCCTGTATCCACAAGAGTAAGTGTCAAAACGCCTTTATTCTTCCTATAGCACAGAAGCCAATCAGGGTGAATATGGAGTTTAAATCATTTGTCCAAGTCCGTCCACATCTCGTCCATATCCGTATAACGCTTGGTCTTCGGGTCGGCTTCGAGCCGTTTCGCCTCTTCGATGGCTTCGAACAGTTCGCCGGAATGTTCCGGGTACTTCACCTCGAAAGGAAGACCGCGATGCAGAACAACCTGCTTCAGGAACATGGAAATCGCCTGCGACATGGAAAGTCCCAGCCCCTCAAGAAGCTTACTGGCCTGGTTGTTCAATTCGGAATCGATGCGGAAATTTTTTGCTACGGTACTCATAGTACCAAATATATGTCTTTTTGATTGTATATGCAAGCATTTGCTTGCAAAATCTTGCATATTTAGAGCGTTTACCATTGTTGTTTTCATATGACCTCATCTGCTTACATGCTGAAAAAGCAAAATACTGCTGCACACTTGTGTACTATAATATAGTTGCAAAAATCCCGATTGTCAATAGGTTCAGGAGTTTTTTTTGAAAAAAATGGCGGTGAAAGTTTCCCCCTAGCTCCAGCCGCTTCGTTATTCCGGTTTCAGAAGCGGAATCTTCTCTCGTCTTCCGCTAGCTAGATAAACTATTAAATTTGACACTTTGTGTCATGCGATTAAATGTATATTGTATTTAGAATGGAAATTTAGGCGAAAATATCAATGGCTTCTCCAAAAGCGATAGTACAAACACTGAATGAGTACTTTGACTTAATAGAAAGGCTTGCTTTAAAAAGTAGGTCTTCAAATGCTCTATATGAACAAGCCATTTTTGATGAAGCCGTTGCCTATTTTCAACAGAATAAAGAAGATGCTCTGAGAGCCTTTAGAGTGTTGGTCAAAAACGGAATATTACGTCCTATTGACCAAGATGGGGCGTATATAATCCAAAAGTACACGAAAGACTATGTCCTTAACCTAGTTAAGGAACAAAAACTCGGCCTTGCTGAAATAGTTAAAGTTGAGGCAGATCGTGTTGGAAAACTAAGTGATGAGGTTCAAAAGGCTCTTGAAAAAGGCGATTTGGCTCTTGTCCAAAGTAAAGCTTCGATGATTATTGATCTGATAGATGAAATTCAAAATCATTTGGAGTCTGACAGAAATGCTATCAAGAACATAATTGAGCGTGCCAAGATTATGCCGCCCGATACGCCTTTGAATCTTCGCTATGGGGAGGTTTCTGATTGCTTTGAACAATATGTAGAGCCAATGCGTCAGTTTTTAGGCAATGATGCTACTGGATTTCTCAACTTGACTTTAACCATAGAAAAACAGTTGGCTCGGGGAATGGATCTCTGCAATATCCAGGCTGGTTCATTGTCTTCTTGGTCAAGAACAATGAAAGGTGCTCAAAGTCAAATACGCATGCTGCGAACGCAAATCAGAGAAAATTTGGCTTTGTTCCAAAATGAATTGGCTCCTCTACGCAATAGAGTAACGAAGAATAATAGAATATCTTGTTCTGTAGTTGCTCTTTTGGCAAAAGTCCGGAAAAAGGGATTAAGGAAAAGTCTAAATGTAAAGACTCTCAAATTAGGCGGAAGCCAAAGAGATGTCCGTTTTTCATTAAGTCCTTCAGTCAAGGAGTTTTCGGCAAAAGTTTTGCAATACACTCCGGCAAAGTTTAGTTTCCCAGAAGAGTTGGTTTCGAGTAATGACGATTTGATGCTGCTTCGAATAGATGATGTTGTTGAAAATTTAAAAATGTGCAAAAGACGGGTGCCTTTGATGGAATGGCTTAAGGAAAATTATCCTGAACAAAGCGATAGAACGTTGTTGTCTGTTTACCAGCAGATTTTGCAGCGTGAGTCGAAAAGATTGCGTCAATCAGATTCTCGCGAATCAACGAACTTAAAGAATTATAGAATTACATACTATCCGCATATTTTGGAGAATGCTGTATGAGCTTATCAAAAGATCTCGAAAATTTGAAGTATGTCAAAGATATTTTTAGTCAGCTTGCTGCTGGACGCCATATTGATGCTTCTGCTGATGCTGAATGGTGGAATGCTTTGCAAGGTGAACATAAAGACGATTATGCGATTCTTTTTAAGCATTTAGGAAAAAAGTTAGAAATTGATCCGAGGGGCTTCGCATATTTTAATTTTGATGAAGATACTAATCAAAAGGCCGCTCAACAGGTTGCTTTGCTTTTCTTGCTGATTTTGGATAAAAAATACGCTGACGGTGCTGATTTACTTCGGTTTACAAGCTGGATTTTGGATCCGGTATTCTTTGCAGAATTGCGAGAGAAAAATAAAGAATTACTCGTTCAAGAAAAATTAGATTCTGACGAGGCGTGGAATAGGGTGGTTCATAAGGCAGAGACCTTAGGCTTTATGAATAAAGATGATTCTTGTTATACGATGATGTTGCCTTGCTGGCGATTTATAGACCTTTATCAGGATTTATCTGATAACGAAACTGATAATGCAGTTGTTGATGATACTAACGAAGATCTTGAAGAATTTGTTGAAGAGGATGATGTATGAAAAATGAGTATGGCTTACGAAAGTTGGTTTTGATAAATAGTGCCAACTACGAAATTGCCGAGATTCCTCTTGACGATGCAGTTTCTATTGTTGGTCCGAATAATTCTGGCAAGACGAGCTTGATTAATGCTCTTCAATTTTTGCTTATTCGCGATAAGCAGCAGATGGACTTTGGAGCCCATGACAGGAATTCTTCGCTAAAATTCTATTTTCCATATCCTAGCTCTTACATATTGCTTGAAATGCAATTAAAAAGTGGCGTTGTCGTCGTCGGTTGCGTTGGCAAAGGTTTTTCTAACGAGTATCAGTATTTCAGTTATGAAGGTTCACTTCACATAGAAGATTATAAAGATGTAGATGGCAGTATTATTGAAGAGGCCTTTTTGCAAGAAAAAATGCGGGAAAAAGGAATCTCAATTAACAAGTATCCTCGTTCAACAGAGTTCTTTAATAACCTTTATGGTAAAACTGATTTAGCATCGTCGGATTTAGATATTCGCTTGTTTTCTGTAGCGGCTTCGCTTAGAGATGTTTTTCAAAAGGTTCTAATAAAGACTCTTCATCTTGACAAGCTTGATTCTGCGGACATCAAGAGATTTCTTCTTCAAATTAATGCCGTTAACTATTCCAAAGAAGCCTCATCTAGAGGTTTTGATTTCAAGCGTGAGTGGAATGAAGCCTTCCAATCTGTGGAAGAAGATAAGGCTCAGTATAAGGCCTGTAAAGATTCTATGTCTTCAATAAATGACTTGGATCGCAAATATAATCGTATTCGTGAACTCCGTGGCAAAATCGGGACGATGCGTCCTTTGATAAACAAGGGCTTGAGCCAGTGGGAAGAATATAAAAATAGCGAGAATGATCGCTTAGAAAATGATTTAGCTCGTGTAAAAGCCGAGGTGGCGGAATACGGAGAAAAGCATGATCAAATAATCAGAGATAACGAAGATATTAATCGTAATTTAGGTGAAATCGAATCAAAAAATAATCGTTATGAATCATTGAAATCTCGATTTGTTCTCAATATTGATGAGAATGTGTTAAAACAGAATCTTAGTTCTTTAAACGACCAAGTTGCTGCAAAACAGACGTTGTTAAACTCAACACGACAAGAAAATGTTAGGTTTATTAGTAGGCGTATAAAAGAATTGGAAGAAGGTATAAATCAGAGTTTAAGGGAACTTGAATCTGGTGAAAAATTATTCAAAAGACAGGTGCAATCTCTACTCAATTCTGAAGAAAAAGACATTCTTTATAATCTTGTCAATCAAAGAATCCTTTCTTTAAGTGTGGACGAGCTAGGTGATGTTCGGTCATTTATTGAATCGTACAAAACTTGGCTCAACAGCCAAGGGGATATTTTAGAAATAAATGGATTGACATTAAATAGATGTGAAATCCTAGCAATGGGACATTATGAGGAAAAATCTCCTGAAGAAATACAAGAAGAGATTAACTTGAGTAAAGATGAATTAGAGAAGTATAAAGAACGTCGTAGGGCTATTGAAGAACGTGAGAAAGTTAAGAATGAATTGAGTGTTTTAATAGAAAGGCGAGATTCGACGCAAAAGGAGTTGAATGATTATAATGAGTTTGTCGAATTGCGATTGTCGGAAGCAGAACGAAATAGTGAAAAAATAAAACTATCTAAATCGCTTCAAGAAAATTTGAGCAATTTGGAAAAATTTGACGAAGAAAGGGGGAAAAGCCAGTCTAAAGAGCGTGAAATAATTGGCAAGATAAAGGATTTAAATGACAGAAATAGCGAAATTTCCTTGTTGAGGAATAAACGCCGAGATGTTGAAAATTATACAGAAGTTCTTGAACAGGTTTATCTTCCGTATGTTTACGATGGGAATGTGATGGAAGAACTTCCGGAATTGCTGAAAAATCAGGTGGACGATTGTAACGAGCTGGATTCCGTATCTTCAAGTAAAAATCGAATATTAAGAGATCTTGAACATAGGGGATTTACCAAATTTATTGGCATAGAACAAGAAGATGAAATGACGGAGCGTATTCTTGATTATGCTCATACATTGCCCAAAGAAGAGGCTGCCATACAACACAATCTCCATGTAGCAATTACGCGAGTCGGAAATATTCTCATCGAATTAGTCAATCAATATAAAACTTTTGAAGATGATTTAACCAAATTTAATGTGTTGATTACGAAAAGACGTGTTTCTGACTTGAAAAAACTTTCTATTGAGATAAATCCTCGAGACATACTTGATGCTGTTAAAATAATAGCGAGACATAGCACGGATCCTACCGATTCAATGGGTTTGTTTAATCCTGATGCAAAAGAAGGATATGCGGGAAATCCTGAAGTTGACAAAGCTAAAGAAAAATTGTTCCGATTCTGTGATAACAATGATAAGCTTAGACTAGAAAACTTGTTTGATTTATCTATCAAGGTTCAGAAAGAAGGCGAATTAGAACAGAATCTTAGTGATTTAAATGCAATAGGTTCTAATGGGACCGTTCTTATGGCGAAACTTATTTTCGGCTTGGCGTTGCTTCATTGGATGACGGATAAAAAGAACGCGACAACATCAATATGCTATCTTGATGAGGCTGCAAGCATTGATGAAGAAAACCAGAAAAAGTTGATTGCGGCTGCTCGTGAGTTTGGTTTTGTGTTGCTTTTTGCTTCTCCAACAGCACAAACAACAGTCCGTTATTGTATCCGTATTGAAAAGAGAAACAACAGAAATGTTGTGACAGACAAACAGCGAATAACGCTGGATCCAATCGAGGTGCGTAATGAGGAATGATGCCTGGGTTGATATTTTGACAAGAATCTATTCTGAAAAGGAAGTGGTCTTCTCGTCTATCGCACAATCTTTGCGAAAAGAATTAGAAGTTTGGGCTGAAAGAAAAGGGTGTATTTCTATCCAAAAAGCCGGTAAAGGAAAAGTATTTAAGGTTGTTGATGAGAAAACTCTTGAATGGGAAATAACTCGTCTTGCCCCTAAAAAAGATTTAGATAACCTCCCTGTCCGCGTTCAAAATCTTGCAAAAAATAGCAATACAAAAGCCGGTCAAACGACGCTTGATTTTTCCTATTTTCTTTGCAATGCTGTAGGTGACGGTGTAATTGTTAATGGTGTAGATGTTTCATTTATTACAAAATCCCTTGGCTGTTTTGCATTGCCGATAAAGGATGACTCTGATGGATTTGAATGCAATGGCTCTTTGATACTGGTCGAAAACCAACAATTACTTGATGATTTAAGATGGGTGCCATCAGATTTTAATGGAATTATTCTTTATTATGCTGGAAATTTGTCCGCTCGATTACGCATGTGGTTGACGAAGAGTTCTTTTGTAAGTGTAATCCTTTTCCCCGATTACGATGCTGTTGGAATAAATAATTACGCGAATCTTGTAGAAACGTTGCCTGATGCTCAATGGTTTTGGATGCATGACTGGAAAATGAAGCTTGAAAAATATGGTTGTAAAGAACTAAGACGAAAGGGTAATCAAGAATCAATGTTTGATACTCTTTGGAGTAATTTCAAAGAGTATGGTTTTCCAGATGCTGAATTAGAATCCTTAATGACTGAAATTCGTAAACAAGGCAAGATGTTAGAGCAAGAAGCTGTTTTGATTTAGCTTTTTTCTCTTACTTTGCGTTAGGGATAGTAACCCGTAAGGGCGGAGACTTGCGTTAGCGAGGCTCCGTGAGCGAAGCGAGTATAGCCCGACCCGGCGAGGGTAAACAAGCCGGGGAACGCCCATTTTTTGTCGCTTTTTACCCCGACATTTACACCGACAAATACCCCGACAAACATGTTTTTATCATGACAAATAATATGACATTTATTCCGACATTAATCCGACATCTTATCCGACATTTAAACCGACATTTTTAGCATAAATTAAGCAGACCGGATGGCTCGTAAACGCCCATTTTTGCCTTTATCAGTCAATCAAATCATTCTGGAATCGCGACAGATGCTCGAACGGCAAGATCTGGCGACCGCGGAAAAGGCCGCAACCGTCGTTTATTAGCTGGTTGTTGATAGCCTTGAACATGTTCACGTCCACATTCGCGAGCTCGATTTCTTGCAAATTTGTCAGGCGCTCGTAGGCCTCGTCAAAATAAACGCACTCGCCGCTCGGAATCTCGTCGTGCTTGCTGCGGCGCGCCTCTTGCGTTTTCTCGTAGCCAAAATGGTTCGCCTCGCCGATTTCGGCAAAGTCATCCATGTCCTTGGTGCGCAACTGCACCTCGGTAAAGCAGCGGGCCAGATTGTCGTAGAAAATAATATGCAGCGACTGGTAACCCGAACTTCTCGGGAATGCCACCGAATCGTGGTAATACGGCCGCACTTGTTCATTCAGCAATTCCGAATGACCGTCTTCCGTGTACTTCGTGATCTCTGCCGTAAAGCCGCGCTCTTCCAAGAATTCCGGCAGCACGTTCGCGATTTCGTACAGATACTTTTCTTCTACTTCGCGGCGGTTCTCGCCCTTTTTAATGTGGCAAACCGGCATCGAAATCACAATGCGGTAAGCAATCAAGTCGCGAAAGTTCAGCTTGCTCTTGATTTCGGCTTCTGTTGGGAACTTCCCGTTTTTTTTGTAGTAGCCGTAAATGTATTCAAGGATGTAACCATTGAATTTTTCTTCGGCGCGAATCAGCGACTTAATGCGACCCTTGAAAGTAAAAGCCAAGAACGGGTATTCCCGCGTCATGAACTTGTAGAATTCCTTGATCCGCTGAGACTGCGAAGTCAAAAAGTCATTGTGCTCCAGCAATTCAATAATCTGAATCAGAAAATTCGAATGCGCAAGGTCGATGCTGTTGCGCGTTTCCTTCGCACCGTTCCTGAGGTCGTTAGAATACTGGTGCAAAATTTTCAGCACCGTGTTTCCAGAATATAAATAGTCGTTCAGCGTAATCATATTAAATCCTGCGCCCCATAGAATGCAAAAAATATGCCAAAGCTCTTTCGCAAGATACTTTGGCATTTTTCATTACAGTTTTTGGAAAACTTTACGGATTTTGGATAGCGTCGTAATTACGCAGCGCTACCGGCAAGGCCGATTTCGGCGGCGTGTTCGCGCATGCCCTCGATGCAGATGGCTGCGACGTCTTTCACGTCCATGCCGAGCAGGGTGCAGCCTTTCAGAATGTAGTCACGGTTGCACTTGGCGGCGAATTTCTTGTCCTTGAACTTCTTCATGAAACTTTTCACTTCGAGGTCCAAAATTCCGTTGGGGCGCATTCTCGCGCAGGCCTGGATGATTCCGGTGAGTTCGTCGACGGTAAACAGGCTCTTTTCCATATTGGTCTTGGGCTCCACCTGGTTCACGATTTCAAAACCGTGTGCCAAAATGGCGCGAACGTCTTCTTCGGAGACGCCCTGCGCGAGCAGTTCCTTTTCGGTGTGCTGCAGGTGTTCTTCGGGGAATTCCTGGTAGTCGTAATCGTGCAGGTAGCCCACGGCCTGCCAGTGTTCAACGTCTTCGCCGAAGTGCTTGGCCATGGCGCCCATGGCATAGCATACGTTGAGGGAATGGATAACCAGCGATTCTTCGGTCACGTGGCCCTTGTTGATTTCTTTTGCGCGTTCGACGGTCAGGCTCATTTTAAATCTCCAATTTTCACCGCCAATATAAATATTTTTGAAGTGTTACTAATCATAACTAATTCGCTTTTGTCCAGAACAGGAGCTTGCGTTTAACAAGTTCAAACAGTTCCATAATCGCAAGCACCACAATGCCCGTCCAGAGAATGCCTGCAACCATGTTGGGGTAATCGGAATAGTCCGCGTAGAATTGCACAAAGTGACCGAGCCCCGTGTTTTCGCCGAAAAGTTCTGCCACGGTAAGCATGATGAACGAAAGTCCCATACCTACAGAAAGCCCCGAAAATATTGACGGCAGACTTGCTACAAGGGCGATTCTCCACAAGTATTCAAACTTTCCGATTCCGATGATGGCGGCGTTACGCTTGTATTTTTCGGGGATTTCGGCGGCACCGGCAGCCGTATTCAAGTAGATGGGCCAAAAGGCGGCAATAAAAATGATGAATGTCGAAGACAAATAGAACGTCGGAAGAATCGCTATCGCGTAAGGAATATAAACGTTGGGGGGAATGGGGGCCGCAAACCTGGAAATGGGTTTTAGCATATTGGAGACCCACGGAATGGAACCGGAAACAATTCCGATAGAGATTCCGACAATCGATGCCACCAAATAGGCGGGCACCAGTTTTAAAAGAGACGCTCCCGCACTGCGCAAAAGTTCTTCACGAGAATCAAAGAGCGATTTCAGGATTGCCTTAGGAGACGGGAACAGGTATTGACTGTCCCATTCCGGGCCGCAGCTGATCAGCACCCAAATTCCTAACAAGAAGAGAAGAAAAAGGATTCCTGAAAACTTGGATAAGTATTTTGTAAAGGTTCTCATATACTGGCACCTCCTTGTACAATGTGGCCTAGTTTTTCAAGGATGTCCTTGTGGTAGGCGTCTTCAATAGTTGCAATGGTTTCTTGGACTTTTTCGTTGCGGAACCATTCGCCACGATTCTTCTTTACCGGGAAATCAAGCGGGATGTCCGCAATGATACGCCCCGGAGTAGAGCCTAAAACGATAATGCGGCTCCCGAGATAAACAGCTTCACGAATGTCGTGCGTGACAAACAATGTGGTAATAGGACGGTCTTTGACGCCGCGGCAAAGCTCCAAGACTAAATCTTGCAAGCTCGCCCTGTTTACCGGATCGAGAGCGCCAAAGGGTTCGTCTAAAAGTAGGGCGTCAGCGCTGACACTTAAGGCACGCGCTATGGCTCCGCGCTGGCGCATTCCGCCCGAAAGTTCAAAGGGATATTTATGCAGACTTCCAGATAGCCCCACCAAATTCAAGTATTCTTCTGCTAAATTTTTGGCGTAACTTGTCTTAAGTTTTTTTGTCTTTTTGATGGCGAGTGTTACATTTTGGAGAAGGGTAAGCCAAGGGAAAAGGGTGTAGTCTTGAAAGACCACACTCCTTTCTGCAGAAGGCTTTTCGATTTCTTTTCCTTTCCAGTAGACATGCCCCTCGCTCGGCTTGGTAAGCCCAGCGAGAAGGTTTAGCAAAGTGGTCTTGCCACTACCGCTTTCGCCTAGCAGACATACGAACTCACCTTGATTGATTTTCAAGTTGATGTCTTTCAAGATGGCTCTGCCATCGTACGAAAAACCGAGATTCGTTGCTTCAAAACCATTTTGCTTTATTGTCATACTATTCTTAGTTCCTGGACTTGAAAATATTTTCTGCCTTGGCGTAGAATTCGGACTTGGGGTTTTCTTTGCGCAGTTCCGCAATGGCGGCCTTGTAGAAATCGGTGCGCACGTATTCGGAGACTTTCTTGTCGGACTTGATGAATTCGGCGTCTTTCAAGAAATCCCAGAAGAATTCAACACCCTTCACGTTCGGGTCGGTATCCTGCGTGACGTGCCCGCTGTAGAACGCCTTGTTGACAAGGGCGGTATCGAGCTTGATCCACTTGGCAATAATTTCCACACTCTTCTTGTGGTTATTTTGCACCAGTTCTTCGGCTTCGATCAGCGACTTGACCAAGCGCTTGTAAACATCGTCGCGGCCTTCGATTTTGCGGAGCGATGCAATGAGGCGGCAGCAAATATGGCCGGGGTTAATGTCCTTACTGCGGAGCACCACGGAAAGGCCAGCTTCTTCGGCGCGAAGGTCATGGGGTCCCCAAGTAACGCCTGCAAATACGCTGCCATTCTTGACGGCTTCGATTACGGCAGGCGGATTCTTGAGTTCTACGATGGTGACATCCTTGCGCCAGTCGACGCCTTCTTTCTTGAGGCCGCCGCGAACGATGGCGTCGGCGGTGCCCAAGCGAATGGTAGCGATTTTCTTGCCCTTGAGGTCACTCAGCTTTTTAACGGAGGCTGCATTTTCTTTGCGGGTAATCACGGCCTGGTCGCCGCCCATGATGCCACCAATCACGCGGATGTCGGCACCCTGCGAAATGTGAATAAGCGGAGCGAGCGAACCGAATGCGCCTGCATCGAGTTTACCTGCGCGGACAGCGGCAATGCCGTCGCCAGAATTCGAAAATTCTACGAGCGTTACGTCAAGACCGTTTTTCTCGAAAATACCAGCATCTTTTGCGATGAAGAATTTTCCTTGACCTGTAGAAGACAGGTAACCGATGGAAATCTTGTCTGCGGCGATTGCAGAAGTAGCGCAGGCGAGGCTAAAGAGGATTGCCAATGCAATCCGAGAATGTTTTTTATGATAATTCTGAGTCATTGTGAAATTCTCCTATGTTAGAAGCCATAAGTTGCAGAAAGTTGATAGCGGTTCAAGTCGGCTTCTTTCACGGTGCCGGCGGTTAGATAGTCGGTCTGAACGTGCAAGTATTCAAATCCGAGCGAGAATGCATCGGTCAGGCTGTAGGTGGCGTTTGCGAAAATGGAAATGTTCTGTTCGCGGCCGCCCACAGTTTCGATGTCATCGCGGTCCAGTTTGTCAATACCTGCGCCACCATTAATTGCCAGTTTTTGAATCAGTTTAGCTTGCAGGGCAAACCATCCGCCGTACGCCTTGATGCTCTTGACGCTTTCGGGGTCTTCGGTGTTGGCGACAAATCCGCGCCCGATGCCGGCTGCATACGTATCCAGGTTTTCACCGACGAATCCTTCGCCAAGGAAGGTGATTGCGCTTGTGATGGGGAGAGTCAAGTCGACGTTAGCAGACCAAGTAGGAATATTCTTGGTGTCGCCCGTTGCGTCCAAGTCGATTTCTTCTTGTCCGTAATGGCCCGAAACGCCCAAACCAGCCTTCTTGTTATCTACCCACAGCGGAAGCGCAATGCCGATGCGGCCCTGGAAAGTAGGAATGTCGGCGTCGGTACCGGTTTCCGAGGCAGAAGAGGAATTGTACGGCTGGTTTTCACCGATGGTGCGGACAACTGCTGCAGCAATATCCACGGAGCCTTCACCAACGGGAATTTTCTCGGTGAGTCTCAGCTGAGCCCTACGAAGGCCTGCGTCGCCGGAGTTATTGAGAACGCCTGCGTTAAGCGTCGGGGTTACCAACGGAGAAATCACGTCCCAAGTTTGACCGCCCAAAATAGAGAAGCCAGTCTTGCCGAAAGAAATTTCACCGTAGCCGTGGCGGAGACGCGGGTTGGGATTGTTGGCTGAGCCACCACCGTAAAAGTCTACTTCGACTTTACCGTTGGCTTTGAAATAAGTCGTATCGCTACCGCTCGAAAGATTGAAGCCGATTCGAGTCAGGTTCGGAGTCAAGTGCCAGCCACCGTCGTTTTCGTTGGTGAGGTCAGAAGCGGCAACAAAGTTGGCGAAGTTACCGTTGTTGCTCTTGGAATCTTCGTAGGCGGCGTTGAGAGATGCAAAACCGTAGAGGGTTGCGGTTACGCCGGTTTTTGTGGTGACCGAAATCGGTTCGGCGGCGAAAGAGGTGATTGCGGACAAAAGAATAATCTTGGCAGCTACATTTTTCGAATTGATATTCATTTATAAGTCTCCTGATTGAAATTTTTTATGAGTTGAGCAACCATGCAAAAAAAATTTTTTGCACGACTTGATTAAATTTTGTTTGGTGGGGTTGAGTGCTTACTGGCGAATGCCTTGAGCAAAATTATAAAGTCTACACATATAGGTATCCTCGTTTTGATTTGTTTGCTCTTCGGAACATGACGTTCTCGAAATTTTGTGCGTTAAAAGTAGAAATAAAAATGAGCTTGTAAAATACTTTTTCTTTATAGCTTAATATAGGGTTAGACTTGAACAGAGGCGTTGACAAAAAGTGACTTCGAGCTTTTTAAGAAAATGTCGCCTGAATAATCAAGCGACATTTTTTGTTTTAGGAGAGTAAATTATTTTATCTTGAATATTATTTTCCGCCAACGGATGCGCTGTAGATTTTTTCAAGCAAATTAAGCGCGCCCTTGTAACCGACGAAACTACGATTGATAATCAACGTTTCGCTGGATGGCGGAGTAATTTCGAAAAGCAGCGCATTCTTTTCATTGGCAATATTGATTTCCCACGAAGAGGCAAGAATCAAGGGTTTTCCAGAAGAGAAATTCACTTCCTTAATAGACTTTTCAATCAGGTAGCCATCTTCTTCGAATTCCACTTCGACATCGACACCTTCGCTAATGTTGTGGAACGCATCTTCGATACTTTTGCGGAATTTTTCTGGCGGATCGTCACTGATAATTGCCTTGCGCGGAATAAGGCCGATTTGGTCCACGAGGAACTTGGTGTAGGCAAGCGTGTAGGCGGAATCTGCGGTAATGGCAAATTCGCTGGGCATACCGAACCAGTATTCGGCGAAGAATTCAGAGAAGTGTTCCAGATAGTAGTAATAGATTCTGTTTTCTTCCTTGATGAACTTTTCGCTCTGTTTCTTGTCAATTCCGGCAAATTTGACAACTTTACGGATAAATTCGCTTGTCGCTTCGGCGCCGAGCGGAATTTCAGGAATGTGCAGGAACGGCTGACCGTATTTTTCCTGGAGGTGTTCTGCGTTTCGAACGCCCACCCACGGAGAAATCACCAAGTTGAACTGAGCCTTCGGAATGCGCAACCAATCCTTAACACCTTCGTTTTCGGGTCCGAAGGGAACATTGACTTCAAAACCGGCACCACGGAGAATACGGGCAATTTCCTGATAGTCTCCACGCCAGTTCTGGTTGTAGTAAGGAGTTTCAAACCAAAGATTGACAAGACCTTTTTTGCGTTTACCCTTGTAATCACCCACGAACTGGTCGATAATGGCATTCACGACTTCTTCGTGACCGAAAAGGTTGTTGCCCTTGAAACCGGCGGTATCAACGGAGACGATCGGGTAACCCAAATCGCGGTAGCCACGAACCAGGCTCGAAACATCGTCGCCGATAAGACCTCCCACGCAACCGGTAAGCACAACGTAGAGGTCGCCATTGAACACCTTGAGCGTCGACTTGATCAACTGATCCAAAGTCTTGATGCCGCCAAAGACGATGTCGTTTTCAGTGGAGTTTGCACTCGGCATGTTACCAGCGCCGGCGTAAATGCTACCCTGGAATCCGTTTTCAAACGTGAGAAACGCCGTTTGCTTCAGCTGGCAACCCGGAGAGCAGTTGGCAATAGGAACTGCGCCCTTAATACCGACAACCGTGTGGGATGCACCCACCGCGCAAGCATATCGAGGGTCCGAAATAGAATTACTCTTCTTTCTTTTAATTGTAGATTCAGACATTTAAAAACTCCCTTGTTATGCGCTTTCCGAAACTTTTTTCTGGCCGATGCCGAGCTTGAGGTTTCTCGGTTCCGGCAAATCTTCAAGCGCTTCCGGGTGATGTGTCAAATAGAACGGATCGTCCTGAGAAAGCCACCAGTCGGAATACGGGAGCTTTACATTGCGCTTGAGCACCTGATTGAACTTGGTACGTGAAATCACGCCCTTGAGCATTTCACCAATGCGGAGAATGCCCTGATAGCCCACCGGAATATGTTCGTCGCCCATGGTGAGGGTCGGGAATCCGAGATGGCCCGCGACAGAGGCGAGACCCGGATGGCGAATGAGCAAGAAATCCGTCTTGGCGCGCTTCAAAAGCTGCGGAAGCTGGAAGGCGCGAGTCTTACTGACGGTATAGTGCGGAATGTCGCCGTAGGTTTCGACCAGTTCCTTCAAGGTATCCTGATGTTCGCCACCGCCGTCGTAAACGGGGTCGTGGTGGAACACGAGTGCAGCGTCGTGGCCGATTCCCAGTTCCGAAAGTACGCTGATAAGGCCATGTGCGTATGCAGAACCCGTCATCACGATGCCATTCTTGCCCTTGAAAAATTCGCGGAGTTCGGCAAGCTTCGGAGCAATGCGCTTGTGCTCGCTTTCGATGTATTCTTCGGCTTCTTTTTCTTTGCCGACCACCTTTGCGATAGCGCGAAGCCATGCATCGGTACCCTTGATGCCGTAAGGTTGCGGAGCGTCAATCTGCGGAACACCGAAAGATTCTTCAAGAGCCGTCGCCATGTAGCCGCCCAACGTATCGCAGAAGGTAGCGGTAGCGACAGCTTCTGAAGCTTGGCGAATTTCTTCGAAAGAAGCAGTGTCCAAAAGGTAGTTTACGCGCAGTCCAAGCGGAGCAAGCATTTCGGAGAAATTGTCCGAACCCCAAAGGGCAACGATATTGAGCAAGTCATTCTGTTTCTTGGTCGGGTGGCGTTCCACAATCTGACGAAGCACGCCATGGAAAGCGACGTCAAAACCCGTAGACCAGTGCTTGGAACGGAAACCTTCGCAATGCAGCGGAATAATAGGCACGCCAACTTCAGGTTCCATTTCCTCGGCAATGGAGTCGATGTCTTCACCGATAATAGCGGTTGCGCAAGCCATGCCAATGAAAATTGCCTTAGGGTTAAAGCGTTCCTTTGCGTCAAGGATTGTCTGGCGGAGTTTTTCGGAAGCGCCAAAGACCATGTCCTTTTCTTTCAGGTTCGTGCTGATGTTCAGCGTATTCTGCAGGGGCTTTCCACGACGGCGAAGGCCATTATGCATCGAGAGGTTAAACTTGGAGTTTTCGCCGCTGCAACCGATAGGAGAATGGTCAATCAGGGCGCAGTCCGTAAGGTTTCCCACCTGGCACTGCACAATCGCATTAGAGCACATGGTCTCTTGGTTCAGCGGAGAGCTCAATTCGCAAAGTTTGCAACCCACGCCCTTGCCTGCGCAGCCACCATGCTTTTTCGCGCTGCGTTCGTCGTAGGCAGATTCCTTAATCAGGTCGCTCGCCTTGCCGTCCCAGCCGATAATCGTACCCAGTCGATACTCGCGGTTTTCGACTGAGGTCATGTTCAAATTAATATTAGTCTTGGCCATGAACCCTCACATTAAATCTGGTAGTCTTTTTCCATCATGCCGTAATCGATGAGAATCTGTTCCAAACGATCCTGCGTCATCGGGGTCGGTATGGTAAAGAGTTCGTTTTCGTCGATGTTCTTGGCGAGTTCACGGTAGACGTTTGCCTGGCTAGACTTGGGCTCGAATTCAATCACGGTTTTCTTACGGATTTCGGCCTGCTGTACAATGTTGTTGCGCGGCACAAACTGAATGAGCTGCGTGTTGAGTTCCTTGGTGAATGCACGGAGCAGGTCAAGTTCGTTATCCACATTACGGCTATTACAGATGATACCGCCCAAGCGCACTTCGCCGTGCTGGGCATACTTGGCGATACCCTTACAGATGTTGTTTGCTGCATAAAGGGCCATCATTTCGCCGGAAGCGACGATGTAAATTTCCTTGGCTTTGCCTTCACGAATCGGCATAGCAAAACCGCCACACACCACGTCGCCCAACACGTCGTAGAAAACGTAGTCGAGGTCTTCAGTATAGGCGCCGAGCTGTTCGAGCATGCTAATCGAGGTGATAATGCCGCGGCCTGCGCAACCCACGCCCGGTTCCGGGCCGCCGGATTCTACGCAGCGTACGCCCTTGAAGCCGACCTTTTCAAGGTCAGAAAGCTGAATTTCGGTTTTGTTGTCGCGAATGGTGTCGAGCACCGTTTTCTGATGAAGACCGCCGAGCAAAAGGCGAGTAGAGTCTGCTTTAGGGTCGCAGCCGACCACAAGAACGTGCTTTCCTTGTTCTACAAGGCCAGCGGTCAAGTTTTGAGTCGTAGTAGATTTACCGATGCCGCCCTTTCCGTAAATAGCGATTTGACGTAATTTCTTAGACATGTTATCGTGTCTCCTTATGTTTTCCTACAAAATTACTAGGCAAAGGCAAGTTAGAATTTAAGTCAACTCTTTCCAATACTTTTTGAACCCGTTTAGTCAAAAAAATTCACTTTTTTTAAGTTGTCATAAATTCCATTTATCGCCCTTGTTAGCGCGAATCTATCGCGTGCATGAAAAAGTGATTTGCAATAATAAACGCCTATAACATGCGTTAACATAAAGCTATCACTCCCTCGAAAAAATGAACTTTTTTTATTTTCGCTCTTGCTTTCGTATTGAAATCCATTGTTCTGATTTTTAACTTTAAACACATACTTCTTTGGCTAAGAAGTTAAAGCATTCATTACGCTACAGAACGCTAGGCAAAACGTTCACATTATTTAATACAAACTAAATCGGTTCTTTGCCGATCATTTTTTGTGCAGGGCTTCTATACCTTGCGAGGTTTTATGGCAACCAGTCAAGAAACAGTTTTTAGAGAACACCCGTGTTTTGGTGCTTGCAAAAACCGAAAGGGGCGCATTCATTTGCCAGTCGCTCCGGGTTGCAACATAGAGTGTCGTTTTTGTGATAGGCGCATTAACGAAGATGCTCAGGTACCGGGGAATACAAGTAAGGTGATTAAGCCCGAAGAGGCATGCGGATACATTCGCAAGGCATTGGAATTTGTGCCGGAACTCACTACGGTGGGAATTGCGGGCCCCGGCGACACTCTTGCAACTCCTTTTGCGCTAGACACGTTCCGCTTGGTGAAAAAGGAATTTCCGCAGCTCATTCGTTGCATGAGTACTAACGGACTCTTGCTGAATGACAAAGCAGACGAAGTCATCGATGTGGGCATTGATTCGCTCACGGTTACGGTGAATGCCGTGGATCCTGAAATCGAGGCGATGATCAACGCGAGAATTTTCTACCACGGCAAAACCTATACAGGTGTAGAAGCGGCCGAAATTCTGATTCACAACCAGCTCGAAGGCATTCGCAAGGTGGCGAAAAGCGGAACACTTATCAAAGTCAATACGGTTCTTTGCCCGGGCATTAATGACAAGCACATCGAAGATGTGGCGGCCACCGTGCGCGAAGCGGGGGCCATCATGTACAATATCATTCCGTTGATTCCGCAAAACGGTTTTAAGGATATTCCCGCTCCGACACCGAAAACTCTTGCGATTGCGCAGGAGCAGGCGGGAGTGTTCATCAACGTGTTCAAGCATTGCGCCCATTGCCGTGCCGACGCCGTTGGCGTCCCGGGCGTTTACGATGTCGGCGCGCAAATCTACATGGACCGTATCCGTGTAAAGGAGACTTTCTCTCATGGGTAAATATAGAGTTGCAGTCGCCACAAACGATGGCGAAAATGTCAATGTTCACTTTGGGCACGCTGCGGCGTTCGATGTCTACGAAGTCGATGAAGAAAGCGGAAAATTAGAAAAAGTCGAAGTCCGCGTTAAGCCGGAGCATTGCGACGGTTCGTGCGGAGACGGCGCTTGTGGGCAGCGAGATGTGGAACGTTCGTCAATGTTTTCGGCCGCAAAAAATCTAGCCGATCTGGATTATGTTCTCTGCTCGCAGCTTGGCCCGCAGGCGGTGCAGGCTTTAACGCGCTTTAACGTGCGCGCATTCGATATCGCGCTCCCCATCGCCGAGGCAATTGCAAAAATCAACGTATACCGCAAAAAGATTGCGGAACGTACCCAGAGACTCAAGGGATTGCAGGACAAATAAAATGTTGCCTCTGATTGTAGGATTTTGTTGTAAGAACGGCCGATGTTGACGGGCGTTTATTGCGGTATTCATTTTGTCGCCCGTGTAAGGTTAACCTTCGCGGGCGTTTCTTATGGGCTAAGGCCCTCAACCAAAATTTAAAAAGGAAAAATAAAATGGAAAGTTTGACGGCGAAATTATGCGCCTTTGCACGGGCCTGGCATTCTTTACAATCGGACCATACGATTTTCAATGATTTTTTAGCATTCGACCTGATGGGTCGCGAGGAGTACGAAAATGTTTCGCGCTTGATTCTAAAGCGCTTTCCGCAGGAATCGGAAAATTCGGTCGAATATTTCAACAAAAAATACTTTCTCCCGATTGTACTTTCGCGAAGCCGCTTTGCGGAAGACCGCGTAAAACTCCTTGCACGCTCGGGTAAGATTCAATATGTGATTTGCGGTGCTGGCGTAGATACATTCTCGTTCCGCAACAAAGACCCGAATGTCGAAGTTTTTGAATTGGATTTGCTTCCGACGCAAAGCTACAAGAAAAAACGTATTCGGGAACTCCAGTGGAATGTCTCGGAGAATGTCCATTTTGTGGCGATTGACTTCAGCAAGGACAGTATTGTCGAAAGACTCGTCGCAAACGGCTTTGACTGCAAAAAGCCGACAGTTATTAGCATTCTGGGTGTCTCATATTACCTTCCGCTTCCTGTTTTTGCAGAAACGGTGCGCCAGTTTTCAGAGATTGCATCAACCGGCATTTCGATTGTATTTGATTACCTGCAAAAAGACGCCTATTCAAATTCCGTTCAAGAATTGCGAAAAATCGTTGCCGACTGCGGCGAAACCATGGCCGAGGGTTACTTAGACCTCGAAGTTTTCGAGGTTCTAGAGCGTTACGGATTCAAGGTCGACGAATTTCTCGGCGAAAACGCGCTTCAGCAACGCTACTTTCTGACGGGAAACCTGAAGGCTTTTGATTCTGTACGCCTGATTGCGGCGGTTAAGTAGGCAAAATGAAAAAAATGTCAAGCGATGCTTTTATTTTTATACTATTTTTGTAGGAAATAAAAGGACTTCTCGAATGCACTACTTGATTGTTCCCGGTTTAAATAATTCTGGCCCGAGCCATTGGCAAACTTTTTGGACCAAGAGTCTGGCAAGCGCAAGTCGCGTTTTTCAGCATTGCTGGGATAAGCCGCAAAAAGAGGACTGGATCCAAACGTTGGACGAAGCTGTCCGCCAGCTGAAGGACGATACGATTCTTGTTTCACACAGTTTGGGCGTTGTGACAACGGCTCTTTGGCTTTTGCGTGCGAAGCAGCAAGGGAATCTTCCGGCAAATATCAAGGGGGCCTTCCTTGTGGCCCCAGCCGATGCCGACACAGTCGATATCATCAAGAACTTTGCTCCGATGCCTACCGAAAAACTCCCGGTACCCGTTTGCATTGTGGGTAGCGAAAACGACCCGTACATGACGCTCGCGCGCACGAAGTTCTTTGCTGAGGCGTGGGGCGCAAAGCTGTTTAACGCGGGTGCGCTGGGACACATCAATTCCAACTCGAATCTAGGTGAATGGGAACAGGGCCGTGCATTCTTGGCAGAATTTGAGAAAGGTTTGTCGCAATAATCGTAAGGTAAATAATGAAGCGTGTGGCAGTAGGACTTTCAGGCGGTGTAGATTCAGCCCTTTCGGCGTACCTGTTGCAAAAGCAGGGGTACGATGTGGTGGGGCTTACCATGGCAACGTGGGATGGCTCGGTGAATATGCCCGCGGTAGAAGGCCGCGAAGGCTGCTACGGCCCCAGCGAAGACAAAAATATCGAAGAAGCGAAACTGGTGGCAGATCGCCTGGGAATCCCGCATTATGTAGTTCCCGTCGCAGGTGAATACAAAACAAAGGTGCTGGATTATTTCCGCGCCGAATACCGCGCTGGTCGTACGCCGAACCCGTGCGTGCGTTGCAATCAGTCCATCAAGTTTGGCGCATTGCATTTGGCCGCCCGCAAAATGGGAATTGAATTCGATTATTTTGCTACGGGGCATTATGCGCGCCTCGATTTCAAAAACGAGAATGAACCCTTTTTGTATCGCGCCTTAGATACAGGCAAAGACCAGACTTATTTTTTGTCAAGGCTTTCGGCGGAGCAACTTTCAACAGTGCTTTTCCCGCTGGGCGGTATGCACAAGCAAGATGTAAAGGCTCTCGCCGCTGAAATCGGCTGGGAAGATTTTGCCACCAAGCGCGAAAGCCAGGATTTCATTGAATGCGGTGATTACTCGGTTCTGTTCGAGGAATCGGACCAGGTGCCGGGCGATTTTGTAGATGTGAATGGCAAGGTGCTGGGTAAGCACAAGGGCATCGTGAATTACACGGTGGGTCAGCGCAAGGGCCTGAACATTGGCGGGCAAAAGGAACCGCTTTTCGTGGTGGCGATCGATGCTGCCAAGAATCAGGTAGTTCTCGGGCCCCGCAGTGCGTTATCTTGTATACAAGTTTCTGCCATTGACTTGAACTTGATGGTGTCTGAGAATTCGCCGCTGCTCAAGGGGCCGCTAGATGCCCACATTCGCCTGGGCCACAAGGGCTCTCCCGCAAAGATTCTTGACTTGGAACAGGGCCGCATTCGCGTAGAATTCGAAACGCCGCAATTCGCTGCCGCCCCTGGCCAAGTCTTGGTGCTTTATGCGGGCGATGGAGTCGTTGCCTCGGCAATTATTGATAAGTAATTTATTTGCAGTGTCGCAGGAGTGCCGCGATGTAGGCTTTGGCATAGCGCGAGGGCGAGACGCCTTTTCGCATCACGTAACCGATGGTCATTTTGTCGTGAACATCGAGGTGTCTCGCGATAATGTTTCGACCGTTGAGCTTGTGGCTGATGACGCCCGAGCAAATGGTGTAGCCATTCAGGCCGATGAGCAAGTTGAAAAGTGTCGCGCGGTCGCGAACCTTGATATTGCGTGGACAATCGAAATCGATGGCGGTGAGCGGCTCTTCGGCGAAGTAGAACGAGTTGAAGTCGCCCTGTTCGTAAGTCAGGTACGGGTATGGCTTCAGGTCCTCCAGTGTGATTTTTTCTTTTCGCGCAAGTGGGTTTTTAGACGACATAAACACATGCAGAGGGGTTGCAAAGAGCGGTTCAAAGATCAAATTGTTCTTTTGAATAAGTTTTTTGATGACTTTTTCGTTCTTGTCGCTCAAATAAAGCACGCCAATTTCGCTTTTTAGCTTCGCAATATCGTCAATAATTTCGTTAGTTTGGGTTTCCCGGAGCGTAAAATCGTAGCTCGGACCGCCGAATTTTCGAATGACATCGACGAATGCGTTGACCGCAAAAGAGTAATGCTGACAGCTTACGGAGAAGATGGTGTTGCCGCCTTTGCCACCCTTGTAGCGGTCTTCCATGAGGGTTGCTTGTTCCAAGACTTGCCTTGCGTAAGAGAGAAATTCGTCGCCCTCGTTAGTGATCGTGACGCCTTTATTGGAGCGGTTGAAGATGGTAACGCCCATTTCTTCTTCGAGCTCGTGGATGGCGGCCGTAAGGCTCGGCTGCGAGATGAATACCCGCTTGGATGCTTCGGTAATGTTGCGTGTGTCGGCTACGGCGATAGCGTATTTAAGTTGTTGTAAAGTCATAGACCTTTCTTATAGCCAGTTATCAGCTTTTCTTTTGTTTATACCATAGGAAAATTCTATGGTGAATGCCTAAAAAATAGTATTTTACCGATGATGAAAAAGGAGATATATTTGGCGGCGTAATTGAAAAACAAACAAAAAAGGTAGGTTAAACACTATGAGCAATCAAAAAACATCTGTAATCGGTTTCCCGCGCATTGGTAAGGCCCGTGAACTCAAGTTTGCAAGCGAAAAGTTCTTCAAGGGCGAAATCTCCGAAGTGGAGCTCCAGAACGTCGCCGCCGAAATCCGTCAGTACGGTTGGGCAAAGCAGAAGGCCGCCGGCATCGACTTTATTCCCTCGAACGATTTCTCGTTCTATGATAACGTTCTCGATACCGCATTCTTGTTCGGCATCGTTCCGGAACGTTATAAAAACCTCGACTTGAGCGTACTCGAAAAGTATTTCGCAGCCGCTCACGGCTACCAAGGTGAAAAGGGCGACGTGAAGGCCCTCCCCATGAAAAAGTGGTTCAACACAAACTACCACTACATTGTCCCGGAAATTGATGACGCTTCTGAATTCAAGGTGAATGATTCCAAGCCGGTGCAGGAATATAACGAAGCGAAGGCTGCTGGAATTCAGACCGTGCCGACTTTGATTGGCGCCTACACGTTCCTCCGCTTGGCCCGCTACAATGGTCAAAAGAAGGCCAAGGATTTTGTAGCCTCTGCAGTCGCTGCTTACGCGAAGGTCGCCGATCTGCTCGCCGCTGCCGGTGCCGAATGGATCAGCTTCGCCGAACCCGCTTTGGTATTCGACGTGACCGCCGAAGAAAAGGAACTTTTTAAATCTATTTATGTGGAACTTATCAAGAAGGTGCGTGCCGCAGGCCTCAAGATTGCCTTGCAGACTTACTTTGGTGATATCCGCGATGTGTACCAGGATGTGGTTGCCCTCGGTTTCGATGCCATCGGTCTTGATTTTGTGGAAGGTCTCAAATCGCTGGAACTTGTCAAGTCCGGTTTCCCGAAGAACACGCTCTTGCTCGCCGGTATCGTGAACGGCAAGAACATCTGGCGCGCCGATTTCGCACAGAAGAATGCCTTGCTCGCTGAAATCGTGAGTGCTGTCGGTGCCGAAAACGTGGTAGTCGGAACTTCTTGCTCGCTGTTGCATGTGCCGTATATGGTTGCTGCCGAACAGAAACTTCCCGCCGAGACGCTCCGTCACTTCGCCTTCGCCGAAGAAAAGCTCGTTGAACTTGCCGAGATCGCAAGCGGTGATGCTGCCGCTCTCGAAAAGAATAAGGCTTTGTTTGCAACTCCGCGTGTGCAGGCGAACGCCAAGGTGCAGGCAGAACTTGCCGCCCTCACCGCCGCTGATTTCGAACGCAAGCCGAGCCGCCTCAAGCGCCGCGAAGTGCAGAAGGCTGAATTCAAGCTGCCCGCGTTCCCCACGACCACAATCGGATCATTCCCGCAGACCGCTGAAGTCCGCGCGAACCGCGCCGCATTCCGCAAGGGTGAAATTTCCAAGGAACAGTATGTGGAATTCAACCGCAAAAAAATTGCCGAATGCATCAAGCTGCAAGAAGAAATCGGTCTCGACGTGATTGTGCACGGCGAATTCGAACGCAACGACATGGTGGAATATTTCGGCTCGAAGATTGACGGATTCGTATTCACGCAAAATGCCTGGGTGCAGAGCTACGGCACCCGTTGCGTGAAGCCGCCTGTAGTTTGGGGCGACGTGAGCCGTAGCGCTCCGATTACCGTCGAATGGTCCGTTTTTGCGCAGAGCTGCACCAAGAAGCCGGTGAAGGGCATGCTCACGGGCCCGGTGACGATTCTCAACTGGTCTTTCCCGCGTGAAGATGTTTCGCTGAAGGTGCAGGCGCAAGAAATCGGCTTTGCTATCCGCGACGAAGTCCTTGACCTTGAAAAGAACGGCATTCGCATTATCCAGATTGACGAAGCCGCCCTCCGCGAAAAGTTGCCGCTCCGCAAGAGCGACTGGCACAAGGAATACCTCGACTGGGCTATTCCGGCATTTCGCCTAGTGCACGCGAAGGTCAAGCCCGAAACGCAAATCCACACGCACATGTGCTACAGCGAATTCAACGACATCGTGCGCGATATCGACAACATGGATGCCGACGTAATCACCTTCGAAGCAAGCCGTTCTGACCTCAAGCTGCTTGATGCCTTGAACGAAGCCAAGTTCGAAACGCAGGTGGGCCCAGGTGTGTACGACATTCACTCTCCGCGCGTGCCCTCGGAACAAGAAATTGTGGATGCGCTCCACAAGATTATTGCGAAGGTCCCGCAGCAGAACGTGTGGGTGAACCCTGATTGCGGCCTCAAAACCCGCGGCGAAACCGAAACCACGGCAAGCCTCAAGAACCTCGTGGCGGCTGCAAAGAGATTGCGCGCCGAATAAGCCGTAAGGAATATTTCCTGATTGAGACGTCTCTCGCTTTTGGGCGCGAGGCGTTTTTTGTTGCACTTCCGCTGAAATTATTATACATTAAGGGTATGGATATCGCATCGAGTACATACCGCCGCATCTTCGTGTTCGGTTCCGGTTTCAGCAAGTCGTTTTGCCCGCAGATGCCTACGCTTCGCGATCTGAACGAGCTGATTCCCTTCGGAATCTCGGACGAATTTCCGCATCTGCGCGACTACTGCAGGCGTTTTCTGGAGCTTTGCAATAACCAGGCGGAATACCTGAATATCGAAACTCTCTCGACATCGATCCTGTCGGCACAGATTTTCCCGGGCGTTCGCGAGAGTCTATACCATTCGAGCCTGCGGTTTGAACTGTTGCGCTTTATTGCAGGCGCGATCCGCCATGACCATGCCATTGACGAATCTTCTGCGGCGGTGCTCCGCAAGTTTCTTGCAAGCTGTGTCAATTGCCCAGGCGAAGGGCTCCGCGATACGCTCTTGCTCAGCTTCAACTACGACACGCTCATCGAAAATGTCATTGCCGACGATCCGAAAATGGGTGCAGATGTGGCGGTCGATTACGGTGTCCGCATCGATCCGGCGGACCGCAGCGCTGTCCGTGCGCCGCGCACACATTCCGTAGATTTGATCAAGCTGCACGGCTCGCTGAACTGGTATCCGGTCAAGGGTGCGTCAGATCCGCTGGACTTGAAAAATGTGTGCCAGGTGGAACCTTGCGACCGTAGTTTCCCGATTTACCGCGAAGACACTCCGATCTATATTCCGATGGCGCATGCCAAGGAATCTTTCCTGCGCGGGAGCCTGTTTAATTTGTTGTGGAGCAAGGCGGACTACTATCTGAAAAATGCTCAGGAAATTTATTTCCTCGGGTACGGTTTCCCGAAAACGGATATGAACAATTTGGAATTTCTGCTCCGCCACCGTGCCCGCTTCAAGAAAGTGGTGGTGTTCGAACGCGAGGGACACCCCGATCTTGACAGGCTGCACTCGCTCCTTGGCGATATTGTCGTCAGTTGCGATGCCAAGGAATTCCTGACCAAGTTCTAGGGCGCAAAAATCGAACCCTTCTTGGCCAGTGGGTGGGACCCTTGCTATATTTTGCACTGAAGGGTGCAAAAATGAAATTTATTGGATTGGCCTTATTGATGCTTGCGGGCGTCGCTTGCGCCCAGTTGGTGCAAAAGAAGGTTCCTACGGCTGCCGATTCCATTGATTTGGGCAACAAGAAAGGGCCCGTTGTTTATGCGGACCCCAAGGAAAACGAAAAGTCTGCCATAAAAGATGCGACTGTCGAAATGGACAGCAAGAAAATTTCAAACGATTCTACTGTCGGGACGCTGATTGGCGTTGGTGCCGAATTTGTGGGGCAGACCATGAAGAACATGCTTTCGCCCAATTCTGCCGAAACCGACGCTGTCGAACTTGAACGCACGAGACGATAGCGTCTGCGGCGCTATTATCCTAAGTACTTCTCGCCACTTTCCACGCTCTGGTAGATGAGCGTGTTGATGGTCATGGGGCCAACGCCGCCCGGAACCGGAGTGTAGGCGCTGGCCACGTCTTCGAGACCCTTTTCGATATCGCCCACGCCACCCGGATGGTAGCCTGCATCGACCACGACGGCGCCCTGCTTGATCCATTCCTTCTTGATGAATTCCGGCTTGCCGACCGCACCTACCAAGATGTCCGCTTGCTTCACGAATTCGGGGAGGTTTTCGGTCTTGCTGTGGCAAATCGTCACGGTGCAGTCTGCATTCAAGAGCATCATGGCCATGGGCTTTCCAAGAATTGCGCTGCGTCCTACAACCACGGCATGCTTGCCTGCAAGCGGAATGTTGTAAGCCTTCAAGAGACGCATAATGCCGGCGGGCGTTGCGCACCCGTATGCGGGTTCGCCCATTGCCATGCGGCCAAAGCCGAGGCAGGTCACTCCGTCTACGTCCTTGCGGGCGTCAATCGCTTCGAAAGCGGCGCGTTCGTCGATGTGGCGCGGAACCGGGTGCTGCAAAAGAATGCCGTGCACGTCGTGGTTCTCGTTCAATTCCTGAATCTTGTTGAGAAGCTCTTCGGTGGTGGTGTTCTTCGGGAGTACCACGCGGATGCTTTCCATGCCCACGCGAGCGCAGGCGTTGCCCTTCATCTTCACGTACGTGGCGGATGCCGGATCGTCGCCCACGAGAATCGTTGCAAGGATCGGGGTCTTGCCCGTCTTTTCCTTGAGACGCGCTACGCGTGCGCTGAGTTCTTCTTCCGTGGTCTTAGCAAGTGCTTTGCCGTCGAGGATGAGTGCTGCCATAAGTGTCTCCGGTGCGCGTCATGCGCGGTTGTTTGCCGCAAAGATAGAATTGTTTTAGTGGATAGTCATTACATTTTGGCTAACGGAAAAAAATAAAGCCCCGCGGAAAGCGGGGCTGCGTGCGTAAAGGGAGAATCCCGAAAGCCTTACATCAGATCCTTGAGTGACGGAATCAGGGAGCAGACGATTACCCACGGGTAAGAGAGCGAGCCCTTGAGCCAGCCGGTCTTGGCCGGAGCCGTCGCAGAGGCCGTATTGTTCTCGTGCAGCGAGTCATGCAGGCTGCGGCGTACCCCCGCGATGGAGCTATCGAAAGCCTGCTTGTTGGCGGAGGCTGAATTTAAGATATTTTCAAAGCGATAGTTCATATTTTTTCCTTATTTTCTCATCCTTGTATGTAAATTTAGAAACATTTCTTCCCTTGTGCAACCCGCTTTGTAAAGCAGGGTTTACAAACTGTGTTCCGCATCACACGATGCAAATCTGGACGAAAATGGCGATTTTGCGCCATAAATGCAAATTTTTGGAAAAAAAAGCGCTTTTTTGGGGGCTTATTTTGTAAATTCTAGAGTAAAAAAGCGTTCTAAAAAGTGTTCGCTCTGCGTTCTTTTGTCCATATTTCTAACTTTCTCTGTGCAATAAATCACTCAAAATCAAGGATTTATATGAAGCAAATGCATCTTTTACCGGTCTCTTTTGCCCTTTGTGGAGCTTTGGTTGCCTGTGGCGGGTCCAAGCAGCAACCTGTTGTGGAATCTGCCCCGGCTGCAGCCCCCGCTGCCGATACGACTGCTGCGGCAGCCCCTGTCGCACCCGATCTGAGCAACCCCACGGAACGCTACAGCTACGCTCTGGGTATGGACCTCGGCAAGGCAGTCGCCAACATCAATGTTCCCTTGAATGTCGATGTGCTGATGGGCGCCATCCGCGACCAGGTGGATTCCTCCCGCGAGGTGCTGATGAGCGATTCCGCTTCGGAGTCCGCGCTGCAGGACCTTCTTTTGCAGATGCAGAAGAAAAAGGAAGACGAGGAAAAGGCCAAGGCCGCCAAGGCTCTTGACGAACAGAACCGCGTCATTGCTGAAAATGCGAAGGATTCGACGATCAAGCTGACTCCGAAGGGCGTACAGTACAAGGTGCTCAAGGATGCCGAAGGCATCAGCCCCAAGCTTGGCGACAAGGTGCAGGTGCATTATGTCGGCGCCCTTCTGGACGGTACCGAGTTCGACAATAGTGTCAAGCGCGGTGAACCGCTTGAATTCCCGGTGAACGCCGTGATTGAAGGCTGGCAGGACCTGCTGCAGGTAATGAAGGAAGGCATGAAGGTGAAGGCCTGGATCCCGAGCGCTCTCGCTTATGGCGAGGCGGGTGTACCGCCGCTCATTCCGGCCAATTCGATGCTCGTGTTCGAAGTGGAACTCCTGAAGGTCTATGCCGAGGTGCCCGCGATCGATAGCGCCGCCGTCGCCCCCGCCGTAGAACCTGCTGCTCAGCCTGCGACAACCGAAGCGGCTCCTGCCGACAAGAAGGCGGATGCTCAGAAGCCCGCTGCAAAGCCCACAGCAAAGCCCGCCGCAAAGGCTGCGAAGCCTGCCGCAAAGAAGTAGCTTCTCTCTCAAAAATTAAAAGATCCGCCGGTATATAACCAGCGGATTTTTTTATGCCCTGTTAGCTGCTTTAGCAGCGTGCCTAGATATCGAGCGGCGGGAAGTGTATCTTGGTGCGAAGTCCCGGATTTGCGTTCTCGATTTCAATCTTCATGTTAGAGAGCGTACAGAGCTTCTTCACCATCGAAAGGCCTATGCCCGTGCCGCTCGTCTGTCGCGTCATTTCGTTTTCGACGCGGTAGAATTCCTGGAACACCTTCTTCATCTCGGCTGCAGGAATGCCCGGACCATAGTCTCGTACGGCAAGGTACATGTCGCCTCCGTTCACGCGCAGTTCGATGTTCACCATCTTGTAGCTTGCATTCTTGGAGAACTTGAGCGAGTTGTCGACCAGGTTCATTAGAATCTGCATCACGGCGTCGCGGTCAATCAGCACTGTTATGTTGTCTGCATCCGTATCGGTAGAGACGGTGAGTTCGAATCCCTGCTTCTCGATGTTTCTGCTGTAAGTGGCGACAAAGTCGTCAAGTACGGCCTTGGGGCGTTCCTTGCGGAGCTGCACGTTCCAACGGTTTCCGTCGAGCTTTGAGAGGTTGAGCACATTCTGGATTAGGCGCGAAAGCCTGTCCGCTTCGCTTGCAATTTGTCCGTAGTAGCGCTGTTTCTTCTCTTCGTTTGCCACCCAGGAGTTCTGCAACAGTTCGGCGTACATCTTGATGGCGGTAAGGGGAGTCTTCAGTTCGTGCGTAATGGCCGATACGAAGTCCTGTCGCTTGGAGGCTAGTGCCACCTTGCTCTGCGTAAAGCGGTAGATGGTGACAAGGCACACGGCAATCACAATCAGCATCACGATTCCGCTCAGGAGCACGGTGAATCCGGTCGAGTTCGCGGCGGGGCTTGCGTACATCTTGAAGAGGATCTTTTCATAGGGCGGCGGGAGCGGACGACTCGTCTTGATGGTGTAGGTGGCGTTGTTCTTGCCGATGGCGAGCAATACCTTGTCGTCGCTTGTGAGCTCGATGGCGTAGGGCAGTTCGGTGTAGGCAATCTGCTCCTCCTGCGTCATGTAGTTCAGGTAGATTCCCTTGTCGACCACGAACCCCTGCACAATGGGGAGCATGCCGATGTAGATGGTACGGAAGAATACGATGTAGTCGGAGGTCATGCGGATCTTTAGGTCCGTGATGCTCACGTTAGTGTTGCTTCCGTTGAAGATGGGAATGTCCGGCGTGACCGAGGTGTCGTTCTTTGCGGTTTCCGCCATGTAGGTGAGAGCTTCCTCTTCGGAGGTCAGCTCCACGCGTGTCGGAATCTGCAGGTCGGGAATCTCGTCGTACAGCTGGTCGATCGCTTCGGTAGAGTCCACCGTCTGTACCGTCCGCTTCGGGAGCCCGTTCTTGATATCGAGCTGCCTGAGTAGGAGCTGTATCAGGTCTCGTGTCTTCTTGCGCTGTTCCTGATCGTCGAACGAGAAGTTGTCCCACATGGACTTTCCGATGCCGGTGCTCGTGTCGGGGTAGAAGGGCGTGAGGAGCTCTCCGCTGTGCGAAATCTGGAAGTGCCCGACAAGACCCTTGCGGCACTGCCTGTACAGCGAGTCGAAGTCGCAGTATGGGCCGCTCGAGTCGGGGAACGAGAAGAATTCAGAGAAAAGCCGGCTGTTTCCGCCGATCACCGTGATGGAGTTCAAAATGCCGTAGTCCTTGTAGGAACGGCTATTCTCCAGGTTGAAGTCCGACGACAGGCGGAGCCTCAGGCTTTCGTAGGCGGCGTCGATGCGCTCCTCGATCTTCTTTTCCTCGAGGGCGGACGACTGCTCGTAGGTCTTGATGAACAAGATCGTGAGTGGAATGGCAATGACCAAGAAGATTAAAACAAACACCAGGCGCTCTTTGATGATCGCCTGATGCTTTTTAATATAACTCAGTATTGTCTTTATGCTCACTTGTCAGTATCGGGCGCGGAACGCATCTGGTATCCTTCGCCGCGGAACGTCACCAGAAGCTTCGGGTGGGACGGGTCGTCTTCGATCTTCTTGCGGAGCTTGGTAATGTGGATGTCAACGGTGCGGGTGTCCACGGAGTCGGCGTTTTCGTAACCCCAGACCTTGCGGAGGAGTTCGGAGCGCGGAACGGCGTGGTCGCGGTTCTTCCACAGGTATTCAAGGATCTCGATTTCCTTGCGGGTGAAGGCGAGTTCTTCTGTACCGCGGGTGCCGGTGTATTCGCGGAAGTTCACGCGCAGGCTGCCTGCCACGAGCTTACCTTCGTTTTCCATCGTCTGGCGGCTACGGCGCAGCACTGCATCGATACGGGCCAAAAGCATCGGCACGGAGAACGGCTTCGGGATGTAGTCGTCGGCGCCATACTTGAGCCCATTGATGATATCGTCGTCGGCGTTCTTTGCAGAGAGGATGATGATCGGCAGGCTCTTGTCCTGTTCGCGAATCTTGTCGCAAACAGTGAAGCCGTCCATGCCGGGGAGCATCAGGTCCAGAAGTACCAGGTTGTACTGGCGGCTGAGTGCTTCTGCAAGGCCGCTTTCACCATCGGCGCAGTGCTTCACGTTGTATCCATTCAGATTGCATAGGTCGATCAGTCCTTCCGCAATTGCAATTTCGTCTTCGATAATAAGAATTTTGGTGCTGCTTGTATTTTCAGTCATTGATTTTACCTAGGAGTGTGTTAAATAGCGAGTCCGATACCCAGTTCGAGAGCCATATTGCCTGCATCGATTTCGGACGGGTAGTCGCCACCGATGTAGTACTTGAAGTTCGTGTAGGCTGCAATCGGGATGATGGGGAGCTTTGCGCGGAGACCCACCAGGATGTGACCGCCGATGCTGGTGTTGAGGCCTTCGTCAATGGCTGCCTTCTGCACCTTTTCCTTCATGACTTCGCCGAGCTGCTGGGTCTTTTCCTGGGCTGCCTGGACGGAAGCCGGGTCGGTCGGGTCAATCTGGGCGAGCACCTGGATCATTTCCTGGGTCGTGCCGTCAATGATGCCCGAGACGAACTTCTGGTTCAGGACAAAGCTGTTCAAGTGGTAAGAAAGACCGCCACCGATGTAGGGACGGATAATCGGGAGGAAGGTGATGGGGTAGGTGATGGAGAGGTCACCGGTCATGGCGACAAACTTCGGGTTTGCCTTGCCGAACGGGGTGCCGCCCAGTTCAATTTCAAGGGGAACCTCGGTCACGGAGCCGTTAACCGGGTCGGTGACATAGAGGGCTGCGTCGTAGGAGCCGAACTGGATGTTGAGAGTTGCTTCGATGTCGATGATCGGGAGCAGGTCCACCCACAGCTTGAAACCGAAACCTTGCATCAGGCCGTCAAAGCCCTGGTGCTGCAGGCTGACATTGTCGGCAACGGGTGCGGGTGCGTCCATCGCGTCCATCTTGGTCCCGAGACCGGGTGCGTAGTGTGCACCGATGCCCACGATAGCGAAGGACTGCGTAGCAAGCAGTGCTCCGGCGGCGAGTAATGCTTTAATGTTCATAAGGACTCCTTAAGTTTTGCCTTTTGAAACTACATAAAAATTTCAAAAGCGGATACTATTATTTTCATAAATTACTTAAAATCACTCGATGGCGGGAATCACGACTATCTTTTTTTGCCCTTTTTTGACTTTAATGTTGTCAAGCCTGTAGTCCCCGACGATCTGTCCGTGGGCTCCAAGCGCAGAAACGTTCAGCTGGTGGGTGCCTTCGGTTACCGGGATGCGGGTGACATAGATTGAGTTCGGCATAAAGAGGCCTACGCGTAGGTCCGCCTGTTCCAGCTGGCTCTGACCCACGTCGACGGCAATGTTTTTCACGAGGTCCAGGATTCCGTTGCCGGTATTCGTTGACGATTTGGCCTTCTGGGCGGCAATGGTGCGAAGGATGACGCGGGTTGCGGTGCGGACCATCGTGGTCGTGTTTTCGTCCTTCATGTTCTGTTCGAGTTCTGCATCGATGTTTGCCACCTTTTCAGGAGAAATGCGCATTTTTCCGTCCAGGTTCACGCTGAAAAGACTTGTACGCTGGGGGAGCTCCATCTTTTCGGGGAGGGCGAAACCAACGTGGAAGGTGTTGCTTCCGGCACCTGCAACGGGTGGGACGAATACGGTAAATGAGCCGACTTTCCCGGTTTTGCCGTCTTTATAGGTGAGGTTCATTGCAGTGCCGCTCACATAGGTGCCCGACAGGTACATCTCGCCCAGGATGGGGCTGTGTCCTGCATAGCCGATCACGATGATTTCTTGGCCCTTTTCGCGGGCATCGGTTGCCTTGGGCGTCTGGGAGAGGGGGGCGCTCTTGAAGTTCTTCAGGTCGTCGGCGCGGTCCATCTTGGTAAGGCTCTCGTTGATGAACTCCCAGGCTTCCTTGGGCATGCTGATGTTACCTTCTTCAAAGGCCTTGGCCGCCTTCAGGTAGGCAATGGCCGCATCGTCTTCTTCACCGGCCATCTCGTAGACGATGGCGCTCAGGTAGCGTAGCCAGCCGTTGTCGTTCACTTTCTCGTTGTCTTTTTGGTAAAGGGCTTCCGATGCAATCTGCGCCCTGCGGACTTCGACAAGGGCTCCGTCCAGGTCGCCGATGGCCAGGTAGTTCAGGATCTGGTACTGGTACATGAGCAAAACTTCAAAGGGGCGTGCCCTATAAGGACGGATATTGTCGTTTGTCACGATGGCTGCAGCCTCGTTTGTTACGGACTTGGTGTACAGGTCTTCGTAGACCTGTTCCGCCTTCTCGAAACTCTTGATACTTTCCTTGTTGTTTCCTGTATAATGGTAGAGCATGCCTTTATCGAAGTGGTAAAGGAATTCGCTGTTCTTGCCGTAGATGTCGTCCTTTTTCTTCTCGATTTTCTGAATCGTTCCTTCGAATCCCTCTTTCTTGAGAACGGGCGCGAGCGTTTCGTAGCGAGTCATGGACTTGTTGGCACAGGAGCAGAGTAAAAATGCCGATAGGGCAAATAGAACTAGGCGCTTCATAAAGACTCCGTTAATGTCGGTAGTGGAAATATAAATAAAATCAAGGCGGACAAAAAAAAGCCTCCGGCTCGTGCCGGAGGTAAGTGGTATAAACCAGAGAGAGAAATTACTTTTTCTTCTTCTTGCCCGAAGCGTCGAGCGTGATTTCGACGGTCTCTTCGCCCTTCACGGTGACGAGGGCTTCAGCGGACTTGCGGTTGGAGCATTCGGCGCGAACCACGTGGTCGCCTGCATCGAGGTTGTTGATGGTGAGAGCTGCACCGTCGGTCTTGTCGGCGTTGTCACCGTCGATGTAGATGAGGCACTTGCCCGGAATGGTGGTCACCTTGATGGCGCCCTTAGGAATCTTGGTGCCGAAGTCGAACACATTGCGCTTGTCGTTGCCCGGCCAAATGTTCACGCGCTGGTTCACCAGTTCGTAACCCTGGTCGATCACCACGAGGGTCTGGCGGCCAGACTTGACGCTCACGTTTTCAATCGGGCTCTTGCCCAAGGGTTCACCACCGAGGAACACGTCGCTGTTAGGCGGATTGGTGATGATGGTGATGGTTGCGGCCTTGCCGCGCGGAGGTGGGTCGTCGTCTGCGACGGCGGAAGTGACGAGGAATGCGATCAAGAGCGCAAAGATGTAAAGTTTCTTCATGGATTTCTCCTATTTGTTTGTACTAAAGATATAAAGTTTTTAGGGAATTTAAATTTTTTTTGTGCAAAAGTTTAGATACCTGGGGAAAATAAGGCGAAAAAGCGTGTTGGCAATGAGGTTGTTCGCTAAAGCTCCCTTAAAAAGAAGCGGCTTAGCCGCGATTATTAAATACTCAAAGACGTGAAATGCCGCGCTCGTACCTCAGAGCGACAAAGTCGCGACCTCAATCCTTTTTTCTATCTTCCCCTGTATGAAAGCCCTTTATCAGAAAATTCGTACCCTGAACGGAAAAAACTACGGACTTTACAAAAGCCTAGCTGAAAAGGCTTGGGATTTTGGTGACTTTGTCCTTGAATTTTTGCATGTGCAGGGGGACCCGTATGCGCCTGCGTCCCGTGTGCTGATTCGCTCGAAACTCCAGATGCTCGGGTATGCGACTGAATGGGGGGGCGATTTCGAACACAGGCTTGCGCTGAGCGATTTCGTGTACCGCAAGCTTTCGGCTCTGGTGAGGGAGAGGTATCCGGAAAAGGATGCCGCAATCGTTTTTGATGTCGCTGGACCCGAGATGCTGGTGCGAAACAGCCTCTGGATAGACAATGGCGAACTCAGGGCGTGCCTGCAGGTAAGGCTCCCGGGCGACGGTCGCAAGATTCAGAGCGAAGCCGCTGCCGAAATTTTGACGATGGTGCTGCCCGACCTTGTGTCTGCCGGGGTGTATTACAGCAAGTCTGACGAGAAGGCTCTACAGGAGCATTACCGTGTGCTTGCCGAACGCAAGGAAATCCTTGCTCAGCTTGATTCCCGCGGATTATGTGCCTTTGTGCCCGATGGCGCGGTCCTTCCACGAGCATCAGGCTTGAGTGAATTACCGCTGGAAGGGGCTGTCCCGTTTGCCGCTCCCGAACAGATGGCGGTGACTTTGAACGCGTGCGGTCGCGAAATCCGCGGCATGGGAATCCCGAAGGGAATCACGGTGATTACCGGTGGCGCGTTTCACGGCAAGTCCACATTACTTCAGGCGCTGATTCGCGCCGTCTACCCACATGTTCCTGGAGACGGCCGCGAAGGAATCGTTGTGGACGAGACCGCTCTGCGAGTCGGGGTTGAAGACGGCCGCTGCGTGCGCGGAACGGACTTGTCGATGTTCGTGCGCGACTTGCCGGGCGGCGTGAGCACTAAGAATTTTACGACACTTTCGGCGTCGGGCTCCACGAGCGAAGCCGCGAACTTGCTCGAAGCCATGGAGGCGGGCGCGACGACTTTCCTGATTGACGAAGATTCGTCCGCGGTGAATTTTTTGATCCGCGATGTCCGCGTGCGCAAGCTCCTGGGCGACGAACGCGAACCGTTGATTCCCTTGACCGACCGCATTCGCGAGCTTGCCTCCGCGGGCATGAACTTCATTCTTGTCGCGGGAGCCTGTGGCGACTACCTCGACCTTGCCGACAACATCGTGGTCATGGCAAACTACAAGGCCGAATGTGCAAAGTCTTCGAAGTCGCCGAAATCGCAACAATCCATAGCCGCGGCCTCAAGCGCGCGCCCGTTTGTAGCCTACATGCAACCTTTGCAAAAATCTGTGCGCCCCACCTCAGCGGTCGAGCGCCAAGTCAAGGTAAAACTCTCAGGCGATACTTTGTTGCAAATCGGGTTTCTGGTGTCTGATACTTCGCGCCTCAACACGCTTGTCGACAAGCAACAACGCCTTGGTGCCGGATTCTTGCTTTTGAACTTGCTGCAGAACGTCGCCAGCAATTCGGAATCGTCCGATGCCTCTGCCGCCGGTGATTCTGTGGCTGCGACCATCCGGAAACTTTACGAAAAAATCCAGAACGTGGGCTTCCGCAATCTGCCGCAGGGCATGAGCCGCGAAATGAGCCTCCCGCGTGTCGTTGATATTGCCTGCGTGGCGTTCCGCCTGCGCGAAGGTCGTTGATTTTCATTAATTGCTTTTTGTATATTGTCTAGCAATATTAAAGGAGTAAACAATGCGTAAAGATCTCGGTGTTAAAGCTTACTTGTATCCGCAACCTACCTTGGTGATTGCAACCTACAACGAAGACGGTTCCACGAATGCCATGGTGGCCGCATGGGGCTCCATTAGCGATACAAACCAGGTGGCTATTTACGTGGCGCATAGTCATAAGACCATGCCGAATATTTTGGCCCGCAAGGCGTTTACCGTGAGCATGGCGACGGCAAAGAACATCAAGGCAATCGATTACTTGGGAATTACGTCGGGCAATAAGGTGGCCGACAAGTTTGCCCATTCCGGCCTGACCTCTGTCAAGAGCGCTCATGTGGATGCCCCGCTGATTGCGGAACTTCCGCTCGCATTGGAATGCAAGTTCGTAAGCTACAACGAAGATTCGGAACTTTTGCTCGGGGAAATCGTGAATGTGTCTGTCGACGATTCCGTACTCGATGAATCCGGCAAGCTCTCAGTTGAAAAGCTCGCGCCGGTTTGCTACGATTCTGCAGGCCATGGCTACTATGTGATGGAACGCCGTGTAGGCAACGCCTTCAGTGACGGGAAATTGTTCGGCAATGTTTAATTTTTTTTGGGGGATATGAAGAGTCTTAATATTTTTTCAAGTGTCGTGGCGGCTGCTTTGTTGGCCGCTTGCGGTGGTACTTCCAGTACTTCAAACGATCCGGTAGAACCGAGTAGTTCTGCCTTGGAGTCTTCAACTGTCGAACCCACTGCCGACACGGTATGGAACAAGGCGAACCTTACCTGGTACATATCGTGGCCGGATCCGGGCAGCGAAGAATGCGTGGTGTACAATGGTTGCGAATGGTCCGGGTATTTTGCAGCGCTGTCTGACCAGCAAACCGAAGAATGGGTGCGCGAACACAATATCATATCCATTCACGAAAAGGATTTTGGCAAGTACAAGCTGAAGACTTTTAGACTCCGCCAGAATGACCGCACTATAGATGCCGTTGTCTGTGACAAGTGCGCCGATAGCGATTGCGACGGGTGCTGCACCAAGAACGCGGGCGAACTCGGGTTCCTGATCGACATCGAAAGCTATACCTGCGAACGCCTTTCCGGCACTAAAGACGGCTGCGATGGCGTCATTGAATGGACTTGCCTCGACTGTGAATAATCCGGCTTTTGCAATATGAAAATTCGAGTTCTGATCGATAACATTGCTAGCTCATGTGGCTCCCGCAAGCTCTTTGGCGAGAGGGGCCTGTCGGTATATGTGGAATTCGAGGGCAAGCGCTACCTGCTCGATACGGGGGCGTCGCACTTGTTCGCCAAAAATGCAGGCGTGATGGGAGTGGATCTTTCAAAGATTGACATGGGCGTTTTGAGCCATGCGCATTTCGACCACAGCGATGGTATGGCGAAGTTCTTTGCGCTTAACAAGACTGCACCGTTTTATCTGCGCAAGGGTGCTGGCGAAAACTGCTACCATGCGCACAAATTGCTTGGTCGGTTTACTTATCACGAATACATTGGAATTCACAAGGGCTTTTTAAAGCGCTTCGCAGACCGCATTCGTTTTGCCGAAGGTGATGCGCTGATTGCGCCGAATGTGTATCTGGTGCCGCACAAGATGCCTGGGCTCGAAAGCATTGGCGAGCGCGCACATCTTTCGGTCAAGGAAAACGGCAAGTTCCGCTACGATAGTTTTGATCACGAACAAAGTCTCGTGTTCGATACGCCCAAGGGCTTGTTTGTCATGAACAGCTGCAGCCACGGTGGCGCAGACAATATCGTAAAAGAAATCGAGGCGACATTCCCGGGCAAGAAAATCTATGCGCTTTTGGGCGGATTCCACTTGTTCCGTTATAAAGATGAAGTCGTGCGTGTCTTTGCCGAGCGCTTGCGCGAACTGGATGTCCAGAAGATTTATACGGGGCATTGCACCGGAAACCGCGCGTTTGAAATCTTGCACGAAGTCCTGGGCGACCGAGTCGAGCAAATGCACGCCGGATTGACGGTGGAATTGTAGCTCAGGGAAAATTTTGGTTTATAGATTGTTGATAACTAGTGATTGACGCAGACTATAGCTAGTCATTAGCGAAAAAAGTGGAAAAAAACAAAATTTTTTGCCTTAACCCCTTGACGGACACGGCATAAAGTTCTATAATTGGCCTCACCCGCGAACGAAAGGGTTCAAGCCCGGACGAACGCGACGGAGGCCCGCGAGGCCGCCGGGAAGATTGAAGGAATCGGAGATGTGCTTAGTGACGGGTCCAAGAGATTTCTTGGAGTAGTCAATTATACGAACGTGATTAACGGGACCAAGACTTTAAAAGATTAATGAAGAGTTTGATCCTGGCTCAGAACGAACGCTGGTGGCGTGTCTTATACATGCAAGTCGAGCGGTGCAGCAATGCATAGCGGCGAACGGGTGAGTAACG
>NZ_JAZSAF010000022.1:0-5616 GCF_045601785.1 Fibrobacter sp. | reverse complement strand
CAGGAAACGGGGTAGTCGAACTGATCGTTGTGCTTCTGAAGCAGCTCCACGGCCTCGCGCATGTGGCCGTACACCGTGGTGTAGGCGATGACGACGCCCGGGGTCTCCACGCCGTAGGACGACCACGTTTGGTACTGGCCCAGGTAGTGCTCGAGGTTTTCGGTGAGCACCGGGCCATGCAGCGGGCAGATTGTCTTGATGTCGAGCGCGGCAGCCTTCTTGAGAACCGCCTGCACCTGGTTGCCGTACTTACCCACGATGTTGAAGTAGTAGCGGCGGGCTTCGCAGGCCCAGTCGTCCGGGTCGGCATCGTACACGCCGAACTTGCCGAACGCATCGGCCGCGAACAGCACCTTTTCGCTCTGCTCGTAGCTGAACAGCACTTCGGGCCAGTGCACCATCGGGGCACCGATAAACTGCAATGTGTGAGCACCGAGCGAAAGCGTATCGCCTTCCTTCACGGCCAGCTTCTTGACCGATTCGGGGAGCGCCATGAACTGCGGCAACAGCGCGAACGCCTTTGCGGACGCCACAAGCGTCGCCTCCGGGTACTTCGCCACAAAATCAGCAATGCCACCGGCATGGTCTGGTTCCAGGTGGTGAATCACCAGGTAGTCCGGCTTGCGGCCAGCGAGAGCCGCTTCCAAGTTGGCAAGCCACTCGCCCACCTTGTGGACATCCACCGTATCGGTCACGGCAATCTTTTCGTCCACGATCACGTACGAATTGTACGCCATGCCCTCGGGCACCACGTACTGGCCTTCGAACAAATCCAAATCGCGGTCATCCACACCGATGTACTTGATATTTCCGCTAAAGTTCTTCATGTATTCATCCTTTTGTTTATTGCTGAATTTAATAAATTTAAAGCAGAAAAACATAGGAGGATAATTATGATTTGCCCCAAGTGCGGTAGAAAATACGAAGACGACATGCCCAAATGTCTGTGGTGCGATGCCCCCAATCCAAATTACGGAAAGGATCCCACAGCTATTCAAGAAATAAATCAGGTCGACACTCCTGAAGACGAAGAAAAGAGCAAGTCTCACAAGGGAACGTTACTCTTTTGGATGGGAGCCATTCTCGGAGGCTTCGGCGTACATTGTTTCATCAGCGGAAGAACCTTAAGAGGCATTTTATACGCAGTCTTCGGAGGCTTCACCCTCAACTTTCTCATAGGATTCCTAAATCCCTTCGGCGTTAGTTTCCCTGTAGGGGTATACATTTTCACGAATCTCGCAAGCATCGTCATTACGATTCTGGCTAGCATTGACCTCTGGAAAATCGCTCGCGGAAAATACACCCATCAAAAGAAAGGCTTTACTTATGTTGGCGCCACATGGATGATTGTCATAGCCATACTGGTATACTGTGTCGATGGTATATTCATCTTAGCGAGCACCACGAAAAACATTGCCAACGGATTTTTTGACATTAACACATACGAAAGCCAACTCAGTAGCATCCAAGACTGCTACGAAACAACCGCAGCTTCTATAGATGATTACATTGTGAGACAAGAAAAGTTCTTTGCGGCAGAAAAACATCTTGGAAGTTTTGAAGACATCGCCTTCATTGAGAGCGCCTACAAATGTAATAATTCAAGGCATTTCCAAACACAGGACTTGAAAATAGGCATTTCAGTGAGTTACAGAGCCCTTAAAGGTTGCAGTAGAAATTCTATCTGGACCTACTCCGCTTCTGTTCAAGATGACAAACTCGTCTGGTACGCCACCATGCCAAAAGACGAAAAATGCAAGGAAACATTCCCGAAATTTTATGAGTTGAAAGACAAGCTGGAAAAACAACAGACTGAAAGTTCCGCGCAATAATTGTTATCTTTCAAAATATGGCCGAAAAGACTTTACTATTGCTCGATTCGTACGCGCTTGCGTTCCGCATGTTTTACGCCTATTCGCAGAATCCGCTGAAAAACAGCCAGGGCGAAGAGGTTTCGATGATGCATGGCTACTGGGGTGCGGTACTCCGCATTTTGGCCCAGCACAAGCCGACGCATTTTGCGATTGCACGCGATGTCGCGCACACAAAAACTTTTAGGCACGAACTTTACCCGGACTACAAGGCAAATCGCGGCCCCATGCCCGAAGAGATGGCGGCGCAGATGCCGCTCCTTGGCGAAAGTCTGGAAGCAAGCGGGATTCCGCTCTTGTCGGAGCCGGGTTACGAAGCGGACGACGTGATGGCAAGTACGGCCATGGCCGCTGTGGAAGCGGGCTTTGACCACGTGGTCATCCTGAGTAAAGACAAGGACATGTCGCAGATTGTGACCGACAAGATTCACCTTTTCCACCTGACGAAGGGTGCCGACGGCATTGACTTCGGTCCGGAGCAAGTGCTCGAAAAATACGGGCTTCCGCCGGAAAAAATCCGCGACTACCTCGCGCTCATGGGTGACGCAAGCGATAACGTTCCCGGTGTACCCAAGGTGGGCCCGAAAACCGCCATCCAGTTGCTGAACGATTACGGCGACATGGACAACCTTTATGCGAACCTTGACAAGATTACCAAGAAGGGCCTGCACGACAATTTGGCGAACAACCGCGAGAAGGCTTTCCTCAGCCGCGAACTGGTGACGCTCCAGACCAAGCGCGCCTTCAGCGGGAACCTGGACGCCCTCGAATACAACGGCCTGCACGTGGATACCTTGGCGCAGATGTTCAAGGACCACGAAATCAACAGCCTGCTTCGCTTGCTGGAGAAAGTCCCGAGCAAGGCGGGATTCGTGCGGGAAGGTTCTGATGGCGTAGAAGGCGTCGATAATTCAACGGACGCAGAAGTGGAACGAGCAGATTTCGCAGTCGATGTTCCGCCGCCGTACATTTGCGTTGATACCGACGAAATCTTTGAGCAGATGAAGGAGGAATTTGCCGCGTCGTCGCTTATTGGCGTAGACACCGAAACCGACGGCCTTGACCCGATGCAGTGCAACCTGGTGGGACTTTGCCTAGCCGCAGCTGACAACGACGGCAAAGTAAACAAGGGTTACTACATTCCGCTCGGTCATTCCGACGAAATCGGATTCCCGCTGCCGACAGGACCGAAAGGCAATTACGACTTGAACAAAGTCAAGGCATGGTTCAGTGAATTTATCGCGGACAACGCACCTGTCGCTGAAAATGATGGCGCCGAGGGCGCGGCTTCAAAACGAGCATTCATTTTCCATAACGCAAAATTCGACTTGCATGTTCTCGCACGTGCCTTCAAGATTCCGCAATCCGTTATCGACAACGCGAATCTCATCGACACGCTGATTGCCGCGTGGATGCTTTCACCGGGGCAATCGGGCCTCGGACTCGACAATCAGGTGATGCAGCGTCTGCAGCACGAGATGATTCCCATCGAGAATCTCATCGGACGCGGCAAGAACCAGATTACGTTCAACCGCGCGCCCATCAAGGAAGCCACCGAATACGGCGCCGAAGATGCAGTCTACACGCTCCGCCTTTGGAAACCGCTCAAGCAGGAACTCGAAAAGCTCGACTACGTGAAATATTTCTTTGAGCAAGAAATGCCGCTCTTGAAGGTACTGTACCAGATGGAATCCGTAGGGGTCGCCATCGATGTTCCGGCTCTCAAGACGCTGGAGCAGGAACTTGCACGCCGCATCGAGAATCTCGAGAAAGAAATCTGCGACATGGCGGGTGTAGAATTCAACATCGGAAGTCCAAAGCAACTGGGCGATGTGCTTTTCGACACGCTCGGCCTCCCTGAAATCAAGAAGCGCAGTACCGACGCCGTGGTTCTCGAAGAACTAAGCTTCAAGGCGCCACACCCGATTGTTTTCGCCGTCATCGAGTACCGCGAACTCAAGAAGATGCAGAGCACCTACATTTCGGTACTCCCGACGCTCATCAATCCGGACACGCGCCGCATCCACACGAGCTTTATCCAGTGGGGTACCGCGACGGGCCGCCTTTCGAGCCGCGATCCAAACCTGCAGAACATTCCCGTACGCAGCGACCTCGGCAAAAAAATTCGCGCCGCATTCGTGCCACAGAGCAAGGATAACGTCATCCTTGCGGTGGACTACTCGCAGATTGAACTCCGTATGCTCGCCCACTTGAGCGGAGACGAAGCGCTCATCGAAAGCTACAAGGAAGGTATCGATATTCACGCCCGCACCGCCGCCGCGATTTACGGGGTGGATCTAGACGCCGTCACGAGCGACATGAGACGCGATGCAAAAGTCGTGAATTTCGGCGTACTCTACGGGATGACTGCCTTCCGCCTCGCCCGTGACCTAAAAATCCCGATGTCGCAGGCAAGGGATTTTATCGACGGTTACTTCGGGATGTACCAGGGTGTACAGCAGTTTATTGAAGATACCAAGGCGGCCGCCCACCGCGACGGTTATGTAGAAACGCTTTCAGGCCGCCGCCGCTACATCGCGGGCATCGACTCTAGTGACCGCATGGAATCGCAAATGGCCGAGCGCATGGCCGTGAATACTCCCGTCCAAGGCTCCGCCGCCGACCTCATCAAGATTGCGATGGTCCGCATCCAGAAGCGAATCAACGCCGAGGACCTCCCGCTCCGCATGATGCTGCAGGTGCACGACGAACTCGTGTTCGAATGCCCTCGCGACCAGGTAGAAGCGATGGCCCAGATGGTGAAATCCGAAATGGAAGGCGCCATGGAACTCAAGGTTCCGCTCGTCGCGAGCGTCGGCTTCGGCGAGAACTGGCTCGAAGCGCACTAAGCGACCGTTCGGCTCACACTCCTGTAAGGCATCTCCGGCTTCGCCTCACTCTCGCCGACACGACTCGTTAATACGAGTCGCTTTCCGCTCACATAAGCCCGCGGGCAGTTTAAGTTATTCCGGATCCTTCACGCAGCGGACGTTATACGCATCCGTTATCTTGCCTCCCGAAACGGAACTCGAAACAAAGTTTGCTCCTTCGCTGGACAAACAGAATGCTTCATACTCGTTCAGCGAGCAGTCCTGGACATACCAGAACCATGCTTCCTGCGTAGCGCTTCCATACGAGTTCGCTCCATACATGATTCCGCCAGGGAGAGCCGTAAAGCCCAACACATCCGTTCCATTATTGACGTTGTCTGAATAATCTAACCAGCCATCCTTCGCCCGCAAACCACTCTGCGGGTCTCCCCCCATAAGCGCAATAAAATTATACAACTCTCGCCAATCCGATTTCGACGGCAAATGCCAACCCGCAGGGCATACCTGGCTGGACAATTCGCAGGAATAGAACGAGCCGTAGGTGTCGCACTGTTCAGCCTCATTGCCGTAGCACCAGCGGTTCCCTTCCAGTTCGGGCTTTGCAACCGAATCCCTGTAGTCTAGGTTTTCGGCCATCCATGTCTGGCCCCAGATGTCAATTGTCTTGTACACCCTGCCGTCGCGCGCATCCGTGAACGAGCCATATTCCCACGCGGTCGAATCAATTTTCCAGCCGTCTTCGCTGCACACGAAATGCGTATTGTTCACCGTAATTTTCTTACCGTAGATATAACTTGTACAACCCAAATTCAATCGCATTTCCCTTTCCGTGGGCAACCGGAATCCACCATTTTCGCACACATAGACGCGGCCCGCAGCTCCGTTATGCTCGTCGTGGAAAGAACCGTCGCCAT
>NZ_JAZSAF010000021.1:0-62118 GCF_045601785.1 Fibrobacter sp. | reverse complement strand
CCTATGTTAGCGCGTCGATGGCGATATAGTATTTTTCTATATTTGGGCGCGGATGAAAAGACTTTTAGATTTTGATAGCGAGCATTTGTGGCATCCATATGCGGCGCTGAAAAATACTCCGGCCTGGTTCTTGGCAAAATCCGCTCATGGAACGACGATTGAAACAGCCGATGGTCTGAAATTAATTGATGCTGTATCGAGTTGGTGGTGCATGGCGCATGGGCATAACGCCCCTGAAATCGTTGAGGCGATTCAGAAGCAAAGCGAAAAGATGTGCCATGTGATGTTCGGCGGTTTTACGCACGAGCCCGCGATTGAGCTTGGCGCACAGTTGGTGAAATTTTTGCCGGAAGGCCTGAACAAGATTTTCTTTGCGGATTCGGGAAGCATTGCCGTGGAATGTGCCGCCAAGATGGCGGTGCAGTACCAGTATTCCCTCGGACATCCGGAGCGTTGTAAGTTGGTCGCCCTGAAGGGCGGTTACCATGGAGATACCGCAGGTGCGATGGCGCTCAGCGATCCGGACGGAATGCATACGCTTTTCCGCGGAATCATGCCGCACCATTATTTTGCGGAACGTCCGAACTGCCGTTTTGACGAGGCTTGGAACCAGGCGGATTTCGCTTCGATGGAGCGCGTTGTCGAGGAACACAAAGATGAAATCGCTGCCGTGATTTGCGAACCCGTGTTTCAGGGCGGAAATGGCATGTGGCTTTACAATGCGGGTTACTTGAAGGCGCTTCGCGAACTTTGCGACCGTTACGGTATCTTGCTTATTCTGGATGAAATCGCTTCGGGATTTTACCGCACGGGACCGCGCTTTGCGATGATGCATGCGGGGATAACGCCGGACATCATGTGTATTGGCAAGGCGCTCACGGGCGGAAGCATTACGATGGCGGCCTGTGTTGCGTCCGAGAAGGTCGCCGAAACGATTACGAACAGCAAGATTCCTGCGTTTATGCACGGCACTACCTACATGGCGAACCCGCTCGCTTGTGCCGCAGGAATTGCTTCGCTTTCGCTGTTCGAAAGTCGCGATTATGCGGGGAAGGTTGCTCAGATTGAAAAACGCCTTAAGCAGAATCTGGAGCCGCTCCGTGTGCTTGAAAATACGGCGGACGTGCGTGTTCTCGGTGCGATTGGCGTGCTGGAACTGAAAGCGAAACCTTCAGCGGAAGATGTCCTGCGCGTGATTCGCGAAACCGGCGTGTGGCTCAGGCCTTTCTGCAATTACGTTTACACGATGCCTCCGTTCATTACGACCGATTCTGAAATCGACCGCATCTGCGAAGCCATCAAGATGATTGGCGAATGTGAACCCGCGCCTGTCGTAGAAGGCGAAGACGAATTTCATGAGTGATATGGATTATTACAGCTTGAAAATGCGAGCCTCGCAGCAAGTGGGCGAGGGCGAACAGAAACGCGAACAGCATATTTCCGGCGCAGAACGCATTGTAAATCGGGATTCTGTTGAGGCTGTTTGTACGGCGATGGTGCGTCGGGCCATGACGCATTCCAAGGGCGACCCTGATTTTATCAATGTGAAAATCGAAAAGGTTCATGAAAGCGATATCCAGATTTTAAAAGCCTTGCCGGTGACGCGCGTAGATGTTGAAACCTGGCAGGAAGGGCTGGAGAAGGCGTTTGGACTGATTGCTCCGCTGATGGGTTCTGGCAGTGGGCTTCGCGAAAAATTGCAAGAGCTCTTGCGCGAGACATTCCCGATGCGTGGTGCAATGCTGTACGATATCGCGACGGGCGAACGTCTGGAACCTGACCATGAGCGCGGCGTGCGCGCGACTTATATGGACTCGCTTCATTCGAGCGAAGTGGATGGCTGCAAGAACCATTTTAACGAAGCGATTGTGCTTGCGACCAAGGTGGCGAATGCCCCCGGAATGGTTGCGGAATTTTGCGTGAGCGATGACCCGAATTACGTGACGGGCTATGTTGCGAGCAAGGAACTCGGTTATGTGCGCATCATGAAGATGAAGGAAATGGGCGACGAAAACGGAGGCCGCATTTTCTTGTTCGATTCGCGCAAGGCAAGTGCCGAAGAATGTATCGAGTACTTGCAGAAAAAGAAAATTTTGGTGGATGTCGGGGCATGAATCGCATTCTTGACATTTTTACGAAAGACGCTTTGGAAACAGCGCGGGCGAACAACACTTATCGCTCAATGCGCTTGATGGAAACGCCGGAATCGTCGTGCGTAAAAATCCGCATGCCTAGTGGCGCTTTGCAGGAACAAATTCTGCTGGCTTCCAATTCTTACCTGGACTTGGCAAACATCGATGAACTCAAGCAAGCGATGGCCCAGGCGGTTCTAGAGTGGGGGACTGGTAGCGGCGGCGCTCGCCTTACGACAGGCAACAAGACTCCGCATCAGGAATTAGAGGAATTTATCGCAAAATTCAAGGGCGAAGAATCCGCTATCACCTTCAATACGGGTTACATGGCGAATGTCGGAACGATTTCGGCGTTGTGCGGCAAGAACGACTTTGTCTTTAGCGATGAACTGAACCACGCGAGCATTATCGACGGAATTAGGTTGTCGCGATCCAAATGCTTTGTTTACAAGCATAACGATATGGCGGATTTGGAACGTGTGATTTCGGCGGCCAAGGCAGAATTTAGCACACATGAAATGCCTGCAAAACAAGATGCGCGGACCTTCCGCGGCCTTATCGTGACGGATGCTGTTTTCAGCATGGATGGCGACCTTGCGAATTTGCCGGAACTTTTGCGGATTGCGCACGAAAGCGAATGCCTCTTGATGACTGACGAGGCGCACGCCACGGGCGTGCTCGGCAAGACCGGGCATGGACTTGCCGAACACTACGGCTGTGCTCACGCTGATGTAACCGTCGGCACATTGAGCAAAGCCGTCGCCGCCGAGGGCGGCTTCGTGGCGGGCAAGCAGCAGCTAATTGATTTTCTCCGCAACAAGGCCCGCAGCTTTATTTTCACAACAGCGATGGCTCCTGCCGTTGCCGCCGCAGCCTGCAACAACTTGCGCTACATCGATGCGCATCCTGAACGCGTTCAAAATCTGCGCGATAATGTGAAATTTTTCTGCGAAGCCTTGCAGCATGAAGGCTTGAACGTGGAACAGTCTCCTTCGGCGATTGTTCCAATAGTCATCGGTGACGAAGCCCGCGCGCTTGAAATTTCGGCTGCACTCCAGAATGCGGGAATACTCATTCCTGCGATTCGTTATCCGACCGTCGCCAAGGGCCAAGCCCGCCTGCGCGCAAGCCTAATGGCCACGCATACGCATGAACAACTTCAGATTGCTGCAACAACCATTGCTCAAATCATAAATGATTGCTTGTGAAGCGTCGCTATTCCTAACCACTAATCACTAACCACTGTTTACTTTTTATGTCCAAAGGATATTTCGTTACAGCCACCGGAACCGATGTCGGCAAAACATTCATTACCGCCCTTCTCGTTAAAAAATGGCGCGATTCCGGCATCGATGCAGGTTACTACAAGGCGGCCCTCAGCGGCGCAGAACTCCGCGACGGCAAATGGGTCGCTGGTGACGCTGATTACGTGAAGCGCATCGCAAACCTCCCTGATTCGCAAGAGCAGCTCGTGAGCTACATCTATAAAGAAGCCGTCTCGCCGCATCTCGCCGCTCGCAAAGAAGGCAACCCCGTAGAAATTGCGAAAGTCCAGGCTGATTTTAAAGCGGCTTACGCTCGTCATGAATTCATTTTCGCCGAAGGCAGCGGCGGAATCATTTGCCCCATCCGCTACGATGACCAGAAAATATTCCTCGTCGATATCATGAAAACGTTAGGCCTTCCGCTGCTTATTGTTACGACAGCGGCCCTCGGCTCCATTAACGCTTGCGTGCTCACGGTGGAATACGCTCGCAGTTGCGGGCTTTCCATCCGCGGGCTCATTGTGAACCGCTACGGCTCTAGCGGTAACCTCGAAATGGAAGACGACAACATCCGCATGATGCAAGACCTGACGGGTCTCGAAATCCTTGCAAAAATAAAAGACGGCGACACCGATTTAGGTGTGCAACCGTTTTAAAAAATAAAGGAACAAATCAGTCGGCGCTACGATGCGTCGATATCGGCAGCGATATGTAAATCGTAGTCGGGGTAGGCTTCGCCGATTTCCTTGTGCAGGATGTCCAGACCTTCTTGAGGCTTGATTTCGAAGTTCATGACCACGTCAAAACGAATAGCCTTTTCTTCAAGGTTCACGTAGAAGCCGTGGAACTGCAATGCCCACTCATGCGCCTTCACCAACTTCAACACGTTGCTGCGAATTTTGGCAGCTTCGTCATTCTTGGTGTTGTGTGAATACACGCCCACGCCCGTGAGAATCACACCGGTTTCCTTGTGCACGCGTGCTTGCACCTTGCGGGTGAGTTCGTCAACTTCTTCGACGGTCATGGTATCGGGGAGTTCTAGGTGTACAGAACCGAGAAACTTGTCCGGGCCATAATTGTTGAGGATGACGTCGTATGCGCCGCGGACTTGCGGTTCTTCGGTGAGCAGAGCCTTGATTTTCTTGACCAGGTCGCTGTCGGCGCGTTTGCCCAGAATGTCGTCCAAAGTTTCGATCAGCATGCCGATGCCCGACTTGATGATGAATCCTGAAATCACAAGGCCCACGTAGGCTTCAAGCGAAATGCCCGTGAGAATGAAGACGATGGCCGAGGCCAGCACCGAAAGGGAGAGTATGGCGTCGAATAACGCGTCTGCGCCCGATGCCACGAGAGCGCCCGAGTTCACGCGTTCGCCCTGGCGTTTCACGAATTTGCCGAGCACGAGTTTAACCACCACCGCCGAGGCGATAATCACCAGCGAAACCGTGGAGTAGTCCGCTGTTTCGGGGTGGATGATTTTCTTGACGGATTCCACCGCCGAGGTGCCGCCGGCGTAAAGCACGATTGCCGCAACTACCATTGCGCTCAGGTATTCGATTCGTCCGTAACCGAGCGGGTGTTTTTTGTCGGGCAACTTGTTCGAAAGCTTTGCGCCCACAATCGTAATGACCGAAGACAGTGCATCGGAAAGGTTGTTCACCGCATCGAGCGTCACGGCGATGGAGTTGGTTGCAAAGCCCACGAATGCCTTGAATGCCGACAGCACGATGTTTGCCGCGATGCCGATGATACTTGTACGGACAATGACCTTTTGGCGGTTTTCTGCTTCGTTCATAAAATCTGATCCTTTTTTAACGGAAATTAGAAATAAATGACCTTTGGGATTTTTGTGGACAGCGTTGTCAACGCAAAAAAGTTTACATAAGAACTAAACCGCTTCTTGAAAAGTATTTTCTGGAATAGAAAATCAAAAAGGAGTGGTTTTATGAATCATGCTCTATGGACCGGTGTGTCCGTTGGCGTTATTATGGCGTTGTCTGTCGTGACGGCGAATGCGTTTACCTTGACAGGCAAGGTGAGCGACGATAATGGCAAGGCTGTCCAAGACGCAGATGTTTCGCTTGTTCAAAAAGGGCTCAAAGCGAAAACAGATACCTCGGGTGCATTTACGATTCATCAGGCTGAAGAACAGCTGGCTCTGACAGGCAGAAACTCGGTCGGATTTCTCTCCGTGAACAACGGCGTTTTATCGTTTTCGCAGGGGCAAAATTCCCCGGTACAGGTGCAGATTATCGACATATTCGGAAACCGCCTGCTGAATGAAACTCTCTACGGCTCGGGGACGGTTGACATGAAGTCTTCTGTGAAAGCGCAGGGCAAGTACTTCGCACGCGTCCGCGTAGGCAGCGCTTCGCAAACGTTCCAGTTTGTCGCCGATGGAAGTCTCAATGCGGCACTCGGCGCGAAGTCCGGAGCAAAGGCGCTTCTCAAGGTGGGCGATTCGGATGACCTGCGTGTTGTTGCCGACGGTTTCGATACACTCAATGTAAAACTCGACAATCTTGACACAAATCTTGCGCTTACGCTCAAGAAAACCGCTCCGCCGCAACCGCAGTACGAATACGGATGGGGCCTCAAGAACGACCCTGTTCCCACTCGTGGTTGTGGCAAGGACACTAAGCTTGATTACAAGTATCGTGGCGATAAACCCTACATTGACTTTAGGTGGAGCAAGGGTGTGCGTACCGTGCGCATCGACATGCCGAAAAGTTACGACAAGAACAAACCGTACAAACTCATTTTCGGAATGCAGTGCATGGGCGGTTCAGGAAGCGCCGTGCAGGACGAAGGCTATCACGGCCTCAAGTGGATTGACAAGAACGAAACCGCGATATTCGTTGCGCCCGAAGGCAATGGAAACCAGCTGCCCTGGGGGCAGGATGATTACCTCCTGTTTGACGAACTCCTCGCATATCTCGAAGGCAACTTCTGCATCGATTCGAGCCGCGTTTTTTCCACGGGATTCAGCTACGGCGCCATGTTCAGCAACGGCCTTTCGTGGAACCACCAGGACGTGCTCCGCGCAGTGGCCGTTTACGAAACTGCGGAACGCAACATCTGGCTCCCGCAACGCAAGAATATGGGAATCGGCTGGATGGGCGTGCTCGGACTCGATGACGGCATGTGCACCCCTGAAATGGGCCGGAACGCGCGTGACATCATCTTGACTCTCAACTCCGAAGGCGGCAAGGCGAAGAACGAACGCGCCGAAGAAGCCCTGCGCAACGCCCCGCACAAGTGCTACGACTACACGACCGTCGAGGAAAGATTCCCCGTTCGCTGGTGCACACAGAGCGGCGGACACATCTGGGACCACAAGGACCCCGGCCAGCAGCAGTCCTGGGTGCCGCAAGCTACGTGGGAATTTTTCGAGAAGTTCTAAAGACTTCCTACTCGCTTATTTCTTCACATGCCTGTGGTACTCTTGCAGACTGCAAACTTCGAATCTTCCGAAGTCGTGCTTGTCCATGAGGCCTTCGACGGTGGAGGTGAGGGCGGCGATGGTTGTGGTGATGGGAATGCCGGACACGACTGCCTTGGAGCGCATCTGGATTTCATCGACCATGGCTTCGGCGCCGTTCTCGGTGGTGTTCACGATCCACTGGACTTCCTTGTCGTGAATGAGGTCGAGCAGGTTCGGACGGCCACGGGAGATGCGGAATACGGCGCGGGTCTTGATGCCTTCGTTGTAGAGCATGGTGGAGGTGCCGCGGGTCGCATATAGTTCGTAACCGAGGTTCACGAGCTGGCGAATGAGCGGGACGGCCTTCTGCTTGTCTTCGTCCTTGAGCGAGACGAAGATGTTGCCCTGGCTCGGGACCTTATTGCCCGATGCCAGCTGGCTCTTGAGGTAGGCAAGGCCGCGGTCGCGATCGAGGCTCATGACTTCGCCGGTGGATTTCATTTCCGGAGAAAGCGTGATATCGACACCCGGGAACTTGACGAACGGGAACACGGCTTCCTTGACGCTCACGTAAGGCACGTGGACTTCTTCGGTAAAGCCGATTTGTTCGAGGGTCTCGCCGAGCATGCAGCGGCTTGCGTAGCTGGCGAGCGGAACGCCGATGGACTTGGAAACGAACGGCACGGTGCGGGAGGCGCGCGGGTTCACTTCGATCATGTAGAGTTCGCCATCCTTGACGGCGAGCTGCATGTTCATGAGGCCGACCACGTGGAGTTCCCTTGCAAAGTCCTTCGCATATTGGCGAACCTTGTCCTGGATTTCCTTGGAAAGCGTCATAGGCGGGATGACGCTTGCGGAGTCGCCGGAGTGAATGCCTGCGGGTTCCACGTGTTCCATGATGGCACCCACCACGGTGTGCTTGCCGTCGCTGATGCAGTCCACGTCAAGTTCAGTGGCGTCTTCCAAGAAGCGGTCGATAAGAATCGGCTTGCCTTCGCCAATGGCGGCGGCTTCTTCCACGAACTTGCGTAGGTACTTTTCCTTATAGACAATCACCATGCCGCGGCCGCCGAGAACGAAGCTCGGGCGCACAAGCACGGGGTAGCCAATGCGGTCGACAATAGCCAAGGCTTCTTCCACGTTGTGGGCGATGCCGGATGCGGCCTGCTTGATACCGACCTTGTCGACCAACTGCTTGAAGAAGTCGCGGTCTTCGGCGAGGTCAATGTCTTCGGGGCTTGTACCTACGACGTTTGCGCCGGCCTTCTTGAGACGCATGGCAAGGTTCAGCGGAGTCTGACCACCGAATTGCACAATCACGCCCGCGCAGTTTTCGCGTTCGTAAATGCCCATCACGTCTTCGAGCGTGAGCGGTTCAAAGTAGAGCTTGTCGGAGGTGTCGTAGTCGGTGGAAACCGTTTCGGGGTTGGAGTTCACCATGATGACTTCGTAGCCTTCGCGACGCAGCGTAAAGGCGGCGTGGCAGCAGCAGTAGTCAAATTCGATACCCTGACCGATTCTGTTCGGGCCGCCACCGAGCACCATGATTCTCTTTTTGTGGCCGTGACCCGGAATTTCGCGGACGGGTTCGGAATTTTCAGCGTAGCAGCTGTAGTAATACGGCGTGATGGCTTCGAATTCGCCGGCGCAGGTATCGACGGAGTAGTAACTCGGAACGAGGCCAATCTGCTTGCGCACCGCCATGACTTCTTCGGGAGTCTTGTGGAACAGGTAACCAATCTGGATATCGCTGTAGCCGAGTTCCTTGGCCTGGCGGAAGAGTGGCAAGTCTTTTGCCAATGTTTCCAGTGAGCCTGCGGAAAGGATTTCGTCTTCGTAGAGGGCGAGTTCTTCGAGGTGGCGGAGGAAATAACGGTCAATTTTTGTGATTTCGTACAACTTCTCGACACCCCACTTGCGGCGCAATGCTTCGTGCAGCACGAAGATGCGTTCTGCGCTCGGGCGGGCGACTTCCTTGGCGAGCGTTTCGTCGTCGAAGGCGGCGAACTTTTCGCACTTGGCGCAAGCTCCGAATCCGCCGAATCCCGTTTCTAGGGAGCGGAGCGCTTTCTGCATGGCCTGCTTGAAGTTGGTGCCGATGGCCATCGCTTCGCCCACAGACTTCATCTGGGTGCCGAGCGTAGAATCGGCTTTCGGGAACTTTTCGAAGGTGAAGCGCGGGACCTTCACGACAACGTAGTCGAGGGCGGGTTCAAAGCAGCTCGGGGTCGTTTGCGTAATGTCGTTGCGAAGTTCGTCGAGGGTGTAGCCTACAGCGAGGAGGGCTGCAATCTTTGCGATGGGGAAGCCCGTTGCCTTAGAAGCAAGCGCAGAAGAACGGCTCACGCGCGGGTTCATTTCGATGATGATGCGGCGACCGGTCTTGGGTTCGATTGCCCACTGAACGTTAGATCCGCCGGTTTCCACGCCGATGGCTTCCATGACCTTCAGGGAGTCGTCGCGCATGGCTTGGTAAGCGCGGTCATCAAGGCTCTGGATCGGAGCGACCGTGATGGAGTCGCCGGTGTGCACGCCCATGGGGTCGAGGTTTTCGATGGAGCACACGATAACGGCATTGCCCTTCTTGTCGCGCATGACTTCCATTTCGAATTCTTTCCAGCCAAGGAGCGATTCTTCGATAAGGACTTCGTTGTTGAGCGAGGCGTCAAGACCGCGGTTCACGATGGTCTCGAATTCTTCGGGATTGTGGGCGATACCGCCGCCGGTGCCGCCGAGGGTAAAGCCCGGACGGATAATCAGCGGCCAGCTTCCGATGGTGTGGGCGATAGCGGTCGCCTCAGACATGGAGTGTGCAGAACCGGAGCGGGGAAGGTCCAGCCCAATCTTGAGCATGGCTTCCTTGAACAAGTGACGGTCTTCGGCGCGCTGGATGGATTCTGCCTTTGCACCGATGAGCTCCACCTGGTAGCGGTCCAAAATGCCGCGCTCGTTCAGTTCCATGGCGAGGTTCAAGGCTGTCTGGCCACCGAGTGTGGGGAGCAAGGCGTCCGGGCGTTCACGGCGGATGATTTCGTGCAGGATATCGACGCTCAGCGGCTCGATGTAGGTGCGGTCGGCCATTTCGGGGTCGGTCATGATGGTGGCCGGGTTAGAATTCACGAGCACCACTTCGTAGCCTTCGCGGCGCAGCACCTTGCAGGCCTGCACGCCGGAGTAGTCGAATTCGCAGCCCTGGCCAATTACGATCGGACCGGAGCCAATGAGCATAATCTTCTTGATATCGGTACGCTTAGGCATTCTTTTTGCCTCCATTCAAATTCTTCTGCGCGGCTTTTGCGGTCGCGGTTTTTGTTTTGCCATTCTTCTGCGCGAGGGCAGCCTTCACAAGCCCGCTGAACAGCGGATGCGGCGCGGTGGGCCTGCTCTTGAATTCCGGATGGAACTGGCAGGCTTCAAAGTAGGGGTGGTTCTTGATTTCCACCATTTCCACGAGCTTTCCGTCGGGCGATGTGCCGGCAATCTTGAGACCCGCCTTTTCCAAGGCGACGCGGAATTCGCTGTTGTAGTTGAATTCGTAGCGGTGACGGTGACGCTCGCTGATTTTTTCACTCTTGTAGAGCTTTGCGGCGTTGGAATCCTTCATGAGCTTGCACGGGTAAGCGCCGAGGCGCATGGTGCCGCCCTTTTCGGTGACGTTCTTCTGTTCGTCCATCAGGTCGATGACTGGGTGGGCCGTCTTTTCGTCGAATTCCGTGGAGTTGGCGTCTTTCCAGCCGAGAACGTTGCGTGCAAATTCAATCACGCAGCATTGCATGCCGAGGCAGATGCCGAGCAGCGGAATCTTGTGCTCGCGGGCATAGCGAATGGCTACGCATTTGCCGTTCACGCCGCGGCTTCCGAAGCCACCCGGAATCAGGATGCCGTCGGCGTTCTTGATGAGGTTCGGATTTTTTTCCAGCTCTTCGGCCTCGATACATTCCACTTTCACCTTGGCGTTGTGTTCCATGCCGGCATGCTGCAAGGCTTCGTGCACGGACTTGTAGGCGTCGCGGATGGCGATGTACTTGCCCACCAGCGCGATGGTGCATTCGTACTTGGGCTGGGTTGCCTTCTTGACGAGTTTGTCCCATTCGGAGTGGATGATGGGGTGTACACTCAGGCGGAGCTGTTCCAAAACGCGGAGGTCAAGTTCTTGCTTGGAAAGTTCGCGGGGCACGGCGTATACAGAATCCGTCACGTCCTTTTCTTCAATGACGCATTCGGGTTTTACGTTGCAGAAGAGCGCGAGCTTGTCGAGGTGATCCTGCGGAATCGTCATTTCGGTACGGCATACGAGAATGTCCGGGAAAATACCGATGTTGCGGAGTTCGGCAACCGAGTGTTGCGAGGGCTTTGTCTTGAGTTCGCCTGCTGCCTTCAGGTAAGGTACCAAAACCAGGTGGACAAAGCAGGTGTTTTCCACGCCGACTTCGAAGCGGAACTGTCTTGCGGCTTCCAGGAAGGGGAGGGATTCAATGTCGCCTGCGACACCGCCGATTTCACAGAGCACGATGTCTGCGCCGCTTTCGGCTGCAGAACGGAAGGCGTCCTTGATTTCGTTCGTGATGTGCGGAATCACCTGCACCGTACCGCCGAGGTACTTGCCCGCGCGTTCCTTCGCGAGTACAGAAGAATAGATGCGGCCCGAAGTGTAGCTTGATGCCTTGGAGCACTGCACGCCAGCGAAGCGTTCGTAGTGGCCTAGGTCAAGGTCGGTTTCGTAGCCGTCGTCGGTCACGAAAACTTCACCGTGCTGGTAGGGGCTCATGGTGCCCGGATCCACGTTCAGGTACGGGTCCAGCTTTTGCATGAACACCTTGTAGCCACGGCTCTTGAGCAGCAGCGCGAGCGATGCGGAGGTGATTCCCTTACCGAGGGAGCTGACCACGCCGCCGGTAATGAAGATGTACTTGGTCTGTTTTTTGGGGGCGGCCTTCGTCATTATTTTGCTCCCTTGAAGTCAAGAATCATTTGTCTGAATTCGCCGAACAGGTAGTAGGAATCGTTCGGGCCCGGAGCGGATTCCGGGTGGTACTGCACGCTGAACGCGGGGAGTTCCTTGTGGCGAATGCCCTCGACGGTGTTGTCGTTCAGGTTGATGTGGCTGACTTCCACATTCGCGGGGAGGGTCGATTCTTCGATGGCGTAGTTGTGGTTTTGGCTCGTGATTTCTACAGCGCCGGTCTTCAAGTTCTTTACCGGATGGTTGCAACCGTGATGGCCGAACTTGAGCTTGGAAACCTTTGCGCCGAGTGCGAGGCCCAGCAGCTGGTTACCGAGGCAGATGCCCATCAGCGGGACCTTGCCCAAAAGCCGCTTCACGACTGCCGCCACTTGCGGGAGGCTGTTCGGGTCGGCTGGGCCGTTCGAGAGGAATACGCCATCCGGATTCTTCGCCATAATTTGTTCGTAGGTGGCGTTGATCGGGAGCACCGTCACCTTCATGTTCTGCGTGGCGAGATTCCTCAGGATGTTCGTCTTGATGCCGAAATCGAGAGCGACAACGTTCAGGTCGCCTTCGGTACTGAACTCGTAGCCCTTCGGATCGCTGACCTTGCTGGCGTAATCCTGTCCGTCGAGGCCTTCCCATTCCTGCGCCTTCTTAATCGCGTCGGCTTCGCTCATGTCGGTACCGTCCACGTGGAGGTAAGCCTTCTGTGCGCCGTGTTCACGCAGGTGGATGGTGAGTGCGCGAGTATCCACGCCTGCGATGCCAGGCTTCTTGTGGGCGAGCATGTAGTCGTGCAGGCTCTCTTCGCCGATTTCCTTGCTCACGTCGTCCAGCGAGTTCACGACAATCCCGTTCAGGAACACGTCGCGGGATTCGGACTTCTCGAGGTTTGCGGCGTATGCGCCCACTTCTGCCGTGGTGAACACCACGAACTGCCCCGCGTAGGAGGGGTCCGTCAAAATCTGCTTGTAGCCCGCCATGCCGGTGTTGAACACCGCTTCGCCGACGGTATCGGTAGCACTACCAAAGGCATACCCGTGGAACACGGCGCCATCCGCCAGTGCCAAGAACGCTTTCTTTTCGCGTTTCGCTTTCCAGTTGAACTTGTCAGTCATATATTGCTCGCTGTGTAATGAAAATCGGTGACCCCGCAACAAGTGCGGGGTGGCAGTAAAAAAGAAGGCAAAAGCCAAAAGCTTTTGCCAAACGATAAAGACGATTAAAAACGGAAATAAGAAAAATTTTGTGGAAACCGGGGAGAGTCGCTTGATTCCGCTGCGAGATTCCTGCAACGGCTGCGCTCAAATGTGCCTCTATGGATTCCGATATTTTCATCGGAGCCAAAATATAGTAAATCTTTTTTCTGTAGTGGGAGATTTTTTTCGAATAATTTTTCAGGTGCACGCGGTATTTCACTTTTTGTAAAAAGGGGCTTTTTAAAAGCAATCCGCCGGCACAAGGCCGACGAATTGCATTTATGAGGTTCGGAGTGTTATGAAGAATAAGGTTGGGTACGATTAATAGATGAATAACATTTCACGATACTTCGGCAAGGGCCACTTTTCGTCGGGTACGATGCTTTCGATCTTGTCCACGATAATGCGGAGGTTGGCCATGGCATCAAGAATGACTTCGTGCTTTTCGCCGAGGGCGGTTTCCATCTGGGCGACTGCGGCTTCAAGTTCCTTGAGCTTGTCGCCGAGTTCGCGAGCGTAACCGTCTACAGCGTAGAAACCCTGGGTCTTGGCCATTTCGTTGGTCTTGAGGGCGTTGCTGTAGGCGCAGAGCACCTGCGGGAGCACCACGTTCTTCGCGATGTCGAAAGCGATCTTGCCTTCGATGTGAATCTTCTTGTGGTAATCTTCCATGTTGACTTCGTAACGGGAGTCGAGTTCGCGCTTGTTGAACACGCCGTACTTTTCGAACAGGGCCACATTTTCCTTCTTGTTGAGAGCCTGGAGGGCTTCCATGGTGGTGCGGATGTTCGGGAGGCCGCGCTTGGCTGCTTCTTCGACCCATTCGTCGGTGTAGCCGTTGCCGTTGAAGATAACCTTCTTGTGTTCCTTGACGATCTTCTGCAGCAGGTTCTGCAGCTCTTCGTGGAACTTGTCGGCAGGAACATTGGCGAGCTTGTCGGCGATGATGTCGAAGGCTTCGGCGACGATCGTGTTGAGAATGACGTTCGGTTCGGAGCAGCTCTGGCTGGAACCCGGTGCACGGAATTCGAACTTGTTGCCGGTGAAGGCGAACGGAGAAGTTCTGTTACGGTCGGTCGCGTCGCGCGGGAGCGGCGGGAGCGTGTCAGAGCCGAGCTTGAGGGCGCCGGCCTGCTTGCTGGACTTCGGATCGCCCTTTTCGAGCTGGTCGATGACGTCGGCGAGCTGGTCGCCCAGGTACATGGAGATGATTGCCGGAGGAGCTTCGTTGGCACCGAGACGGTGGTCGTTGCCGGCGCTAGCGACAGCCATACGGAGCAAGTCGGCGTGGGTGTCGACAGCGTAGATGACAGCGCAGAGCGTGGTGAGGAAGATGGCGTTCTGGTGCGGGTCCTTGCCCGGGTTCAAGAGGTTCGTCTTGCCGTAGTTTACGGACCAGTTGTTGTGCTTACCGGAACCGTTGATGCCGGCGAACGGCTTTTCGTGCAGCAGGCAAACGAGTCCGTGGCGGTCGGCGACCTGGCGGAGTACTTCCATAATCTGCATGTTGTGGTCGCAAGCGAGGTTCACTTCCTCGAACATCGGGGCAAGTTCGAACTGGGCCGGAGCGACTTCGTTGTGGCGGGTCTTCGCCGGAATGCCGAGTTTCCAGAGTTCCTTTTCCACGTCGTTCATGAAGTTGATGATGCGTGCCGGAATGCTACCGAAGTAGTGGTCTTCCATCTGCTGGTGCTTTGCCGGAGCGGCACCAAACAAAGTGCGGCCGGCCTGGTACAGGTCGGGGCGCTGCAGGTAGAAACGCTTGTCGATCAAGAAATATTCCTGTTCGGCACCGAGCGTGACGGTCACCTTCTGCTGGGCAACGCCGAAGAGACCCATAAGGCGGTCGGCGGACTTCTGGAGAGCCTGAATGGAACGGAGAAGCGGAGTCTTCTTGTCCAAGGCTTCACCAGTGTAGCTACAGAATGCGGTCGGGATGCAGAGGGTAGCACCGTTGCCGTGGCGCTTGATGAATGCCGGAGAGGTCGGGTCCCAGGCGGTGTAGCCGCGGGCTTCGAAAGTAGAACGGAGGCCGCCGCTCGGGAAAGAAGAAGCGTCCGGTTCGCCGACGATCAGGTTCTTGCCGCTGAAGGCGAGGATTGCCTTGCCGTCTTCGGGTTCGAGGAAGGAGTCATGCTTTTCGGCGGTGGAACCGGTAAGGGGCTGGAACCAGTGCGTAAAGTGGGTGGCGCCGCGGTCGATAGCCCACTTCTTCATGGCGTGGGCGACTTCGCCGGCGATGCTTGGATCAAGCGGTGCGCCACCATCGATGGTGGCGAAGAGCTTCTTGCAAATGTCCTTGGGAAGATATGCGCGCATGGCCTCGGCGTTGAAGACGTCTTCGCCGTAGAAGTCGATGTTTGCGGGTGCTGCGGGGAGGTTAGCGCCGGCGTTTTCGCTGGCGATTTCCTTGATAGCTTTTAATCTGTATTCGTTGCTCATGGCAATCTCCTATGAATTTTGTTTTCGGTGCCATATTTGCAAAAAGTGTGCCAAAATGAAAAATTGGCGAATTCTTTGCAAAATCATAACTTTTGCACTGTTACAAAAATTCGGAGCTTTCCAAAATTTGAAAAATAGATTGTAATCTTACGTTTTTTGTAAAATGTAAAAAGTTTCGAAAAATCGCTTGAAATTTTTTATCTTATATAAAAAAAGGATTTCCATTGAATAAGTTGCTTGTTTGTATTTTGGTTTTTATGCTTGCAATGGCGGCTTCGGCGGCTGTCAAGAAGAAACGTTTTGACGTGGGTGGGGGCGAAGCTCCGGCTGCAACGGAAATGGTGGCGCCTGCTGAAGGTGCGTCCGCTGTGCCTGCGGCGGTGCCAAAAAAAACGGTAGAAAAGACGCGGTCTTTTTATACGGTGATTGCGGAGGAACAGAAGGTTCTTCGCGAAAAGTTGACGGCGGCGATTTCGGCGATGAAGAGCGGTGATTGGGGCGCTATCTGGAAGTTCCTCGCGATTTGCCTTGTGTATGGTATGCTGCACGCGCTTGGCCCTGGACATGGCAAGTCGATTGTGGTAGGTTATTTTATAGCGCGTCGTGGTCGCTGGCGGCAGGGTGTGGCGCTTGGTGCGGGCATTACTGTGACGCATACCATGAGTGCTGTTCTGCTGTTGCTTATTTTGTATGCAATTTTCAAGGCGACCGTGTTTACGGCGTTTGAAACGGGCCGTATCGGCATTGAACGGGCGAGCTATGCGTTGATTATGCTTACGGGTGTGTTGCTGGTGGTGCTTGGAATCAAGGATTTTGTGACGCAACGAAAGAACCGCGAGGTTGTTGCGCAGGACGAATTAGCTGTTGCCGGAGTCACGCAGAATGGGGCGCTTCCGCCGGTTGCCCGCTGGCGAGAAATTATCGGGGTTGCCGCCGTCACGGGAATCGTGCCCTGCCCGGCTGTGGCGCTGATTGTGCTGTTCTGCCTGCTGAATTCCATGGTGGCGCTGTCGCTCCTGGGCGCACTTGTCATTTGCATTGGCATGACGATTACGAATGTGGCCTTCGGCATTGCGGCCGTGGCATTCCGCAAGGGAATCGACAAGGGGAGTGCCCACACCCGTATTGCGACAAAAATATACACCGTCGCGACTCTCGCGGGCGGTGTCATTATCTTTATTTCGGGACTGTTGCTGTTTACGAACCAGTTCGCGGGCCGCGTGTAGCGACGCCGCAAGCGGCCTTATTCCGCGCTTTCCATCTCGTTGATTAGCTGGATATTGTACAGCTTTTGCACCTGTAAAATGTCTAGGATAACGGCGATGCGTTCGTAAGTGGTTCCCTTGTCGATCTTGATGGCGACAGGGGATTTTTTGTTCTGCACCGTTGCGGCTTTTTCGCGGAGTTCGTCGGGAGTGCCGCGCTGGCCGTTAAATGCGAGTTCCGTCTCAGAGAGTTCGATGTACAGACCCTCGGGCGTGTCGCGCTTGGTTTCGGTCTGAGTTTCGGGCAGAATCAGCTTGAGCACCGATTCGTCTTGCTTGAAGACGGATGTCACCAGGAAAAACACCAGCAGCAAGAAGACGCAGTCGATGAGCGGCGTCATGTCGGGGCGAATTCGGCGTGTGCGCTTGGCCATTTATGCATCCTCGTTTTGGGAACGAAGGTGATCTTTCTCCTTGAGAATGCGGCCCAGCTGCAAAAGCACATCGTTTTCAACGTTGTCCTGTTCCGATTCCATGCTGGCATTCAGGTAGTTGAATGCAATGACGTGCGGAATGGCGACCACAAGGCCAATCACCGTCGTAATAAGGGCGAGCTTGATGCCTGTAGCGAATGCACCCGCATCAGAAAGGCCCGACACGGCGATGACGCTGAAGGCGTTAAAGATGCCGAATACGGTGCCCAAAAGGCCGAGCAACGGAGAAATGCTTGCGATATTTTCAATCGTGGTCATGCCCTTTTGCAACGGCGAGAAAGCGAGCGCGATTTCGGTGCGGATGCTTTCCATAATGATGTGGTGATCGGTGTTGTGGCTCACCACGCGATGCAGAATTTTAGACGGAAGGCGCTTGCGGATGCTCCTGTTGAAGAGAATCAGCGAGATGATTTTCCATACGATGATGGAATAACCGACGAAATTCATCGCTACGAGTACGTAGGCGATAACGCCGCCCTGTTGAATAAAGTCTAAGATGTAGTTCATGTTTATGTCATTCCGGCCTCCGAGCCGGAATCTCCTTTGTTAGTGAAGGTTATACTTGATTGGAATCTCCATTTTCCAGGTGTCCTTGCCAAGTACAGCTGGAATCGGGTCGAACTTTGGTACGGCCTGCACGGCGGCAAGCGCACTTTCGTTCAGCGAAGAATACGGACACGGCTTTGATACGGTTGCTCCGCTGATGCTTCCGTCTTTTGCAACCGTAAACTGCACGCGTACGGTGCCTTCTTGCTTTAGGCGGCGGGCTGTTGCCGGGTAGTCCTTCTGTTTTTCGAAAGCCTTGCTCAGCCCCATCAGATAAGCGCGAGTCACTTTCATCAGCGAATCCTTCGAGGGCTTCGGCGGTGGAGGTGGCGGCGGGGGCGGTGCCACAGGTTTAGGAGGCGCTTCGACAACGGGTTCGGCATCCGTAACCACAATGGGTTCCGGCTCTGGTTCGGGTTCAGGTTCCGGAACGGTATCTTGTACGATGTTCGGAATAATTTTCGCGCGAACCACCTTCTTCACGATTTTCTTGACTTCAGGCGGTGGCGGAGGCGGCTGCAAGAGCAAACGCTCCACATGAATCACCTCGGCATCTTCGCGGGTGGTAACCACCTGCGTCCGCTTCAAGAATCCCCAGGCGTAAAAGCCCGCATGCAGCAAGACGGCAACAACAATGCCAACGCAAAATACGCGCCGCATCGTGAACGCGGAATAGGGATTGCGGGTTTCGGTTTCTATTTCAAAATTCATTAGATCTTATTAGAAGTAATACTTCGCTTTCGCCCAGATTTCGCGGTTCTTGTCGTAGCCTGCGAGTTGTCCGCGCTTGCCGCCAAAGTGGTCGTAACCAAGCGAAATCATTACCTGGTCGGTGACGGAGTAATCGCCCGAAACGCGTGCGTAATAGGCAAGGTTGTCGATGTCGAACATGCCGTAGAGCGAAAGCTTGAGCGTGTTGTTCAGGAGTTCCTTCGAAATGCGGAACGTCATTTCTGAGGAATTCTTTTCGGTGGCTAATTTATCCGAATAATCAGCAATATACTTGTGCAGATACTGCACCATGAAAGTCCAGTTGTCGCCGGCGTACCAGTCGATTCCACCGAGGGCATTGAACGTGTTCTTGCGGGCGTAATCGAGGTTGCTTGCGTAACCGAGCGCTTCGCCGAAGTATTCTGCGATTTCGGCACGCAGCACGAATTCGCCGATAGGCATCGAAAGGTCACCGCCAAACATGGTCATGGTTTCGTGAATGCCATGAATGACAATGGAATCCTTGACGGGATCGTAGCCTGCGACCGTAACGGGCGACTGGTTATGCGTATGGAGCGCCGAGATGGAGAAATCTAGATTCGAGAGGAAGAACGAAACTCGCGTTCCGAAGTCGCCGTTCTTGAATTTGGCATCGGGACCTTCTGGGAAATCGATGCTCGCTTTTTTGGGCAATTCAGGACGCCAGGGGTTTTCTTCTTGCATGGGCATCTGGAAGTATCGCGGCACGGGCACGTAAACGATTTCGGCATTCACGCGCTCGCCGGGGTACTTGATGCGGAAACCGTCGACAGCCATGCGCATGTCGTCGTAATCGCTCGACATAAACTCGGTGTAGTCTACAGGCGAAATCAAGTCGGTAACGCGAAGCCCGTCGGCAACGCCCCATACCACAATCTGGCGGCCAGCCTTGATTTCCACGAAGTCGTTCTGGTAGTTGAAATACGCTTCTTGCAACTGCACGCCGGTGCGGTCTTCGAGAATGCTGTTGTGGATTCCATTCAGGCTTGCAAACAGGTAAGCGTTCTCGTAATCCACGCGGAGTTCAGCGCGCAGGCGCGTCCGCGACGTGGTAAAATCGTGCGGATGCTGCGTCTGAACGGCGTGATACGTGTCTACGAACCCGTTGAATTGAAACGGGCTTTCTTGGGCGAAGGCTGCGACAGCGGCCGCCCCAACCACTAACCACCAACCACTAGCCACTATTACAGTCCTCTTTCCAATCTCGGCACGGTGAATGTCTTTGCGTCAAGCGGGATGTTGAACTTGATGTCGCCGAATTCAAGGAGCGTCTTGTGGTTGGTCTGCACGTTTTCCATGCTCATCTTGGCGATAGACCAGAATCCGTCCACTTGAACCACGTTTTCGACTTTTAGCGAGCGGTGCAGTTTTCCGAGCTTGTCGTAGTATTCCACCTTGGCGGCAATCAGGCAGTCCTTGCGGATCCAGGAAATTTTCTTCGAGAAGATTTCGTCGCCCTTTTTCGGCACGGATTCAACTACCCAGCAATCGATTCCGTCCACCTTTTCTTCGCGGAGGAGCTTGTGGGTGTCTTCGTCGATGTTGCGCTGGCCCACGTCGTCGTAAGTGAAGTCGGAACCCATGAAGTAATCCGTCTTGGAGCTCTTTCCGCTAATGCGGCGCGTCTTTTTCATGGCGGGCAGGTAAAGCCACTTGTCGTCATCCTTGTTGATGTCGTCGTAATCGACCGTCAGGAATCCCGTGCCCTTCACGTCGTTGGGGTAGCGGAAGAACATAATCTGCTTGGTGTCCTTGCCCACGTCCATCGCAAACGAGGTAATCTTGCGTTCGCGCTTGGCCCCGCTCTTGTTGATGAGTGTCATCGAGAGTTCGGAACTGCGTGTGTCGCCATCGGGGCGGTCATGCACTTTTTGCACAATGTCGCGGCCGGTCAATGTTTCTGCGCTCACCATGGCGCTCAAGGCGATAATAATTGTCGCGGCTGTTTTTGCGAATTTCATATTCATATTTTTCTCCTATTTTCCAAAAATCTTGAATTTCTTGATTAAAAGCGGTGTCACGAACAGGTCGGCGAGCAATGCCGAGACAAGGCCCACGAACACCACGAAGCCGAAGTTGAACATCTGCGTTGCGGCTGATGTGGTAAAGCCAGCGAAGGTCGCCACCATGATAATCGTTGTCATCACGAGTGCCGGGCCCGCCGTGCGGAACACATTGAGAATGGACTCACGGTAATCGTGGGTGCGGTCATATTCCACGTGTCCGTGATTGATGAAGTGAATCGTATCGTCAACGGAAAGGCCGATAATCATCGGGATAAGCGTCGCTGTCATCATGTCAAGCGGAATGTCCGTAAGCCCGAGGTAGCCACCAACGAAAATACCCGGCGCAATGTTCGGAATCATGCTGATGAGGCCCGTGCGAATGCTGCCGAAGACAATCATCAAAAGGACCGCCACAATCACCACAGAAATCAGGAACGACGTCATCTGGCCCACTTCCAGGTACTGCTGCATGGCGGTGAACTGTGGCAAGTTACCCACGGCTGTCACCTTTGCGTCCGGGTAAAGCTTGCGTGCGAAATTCTGCAAGTCCTCGATTTCCTTCTGGAGTTCGTTGGAGTTGTAGCTCGAAATTTCAATCATCAGGCGGAGTTTCCTGTAATCGTAATCCATCCAGTAGCTCGCTTCGCTGCCGCCCGCGTTTTCGTAAAGCAAAAGCAACTGAGCGACTTCTTCTTCCGTTTCGGGAATGGTGTATTTATCCTGACGGTTTTCGTTCAGCGTGCGGTCCAGATCCTTGACGATGTCAAGAATGGAGGTGGATCGCTTGGTAAGCGGGTAGTTGCTGGCGTGTTCCTGCAACTGTTCCAACTTTTTCAGGTTCTCGACTTCCTTGGCCTTGTCGTTTGTACCAAAGTCAATCACCAAGTCGTACGAATAGAAACTTCCGATTTCGGATTCTGCCACGTAGAGCATCTTGTTCACGTATTCGACCTTGCGGCCCATTGTGCGTTCCACGTCAAAGGCGGGTTCTATCTTGGTGAGCCCGAAAACAGAAATTGCAGTCACGACGGCGAATACGATGGCGATGGGCTTTCCATGCCCGAGAACGAACTTGCCGATAGAATCGAGAATGACTCCCATGCGCGTGTCGCCACGTTCAAGTACCTTGGCGTTTGGCTTCTTGTCTTTACCGAAACTCAGAAGAATCGGCGAAATGGTCAACGCTACAAGCAAAATGAATCCGACCGCAATCGACGAAAGAATGCCCACGGAGCGAATTGGCTTGAGCATCACCGAAAGGAAACTGAGCAACGCGACAATCGTGGTAAGTCCCGAGAACAGCACCGACCAGCCCGTTTCACGCATGGCGTAAAGCACCGATTCCTTGCGTTTGCCGGTAAGCATCATGTTCTTGCGGAAGAACGAGTTGATGTGAATGTTGTATGCAATCGAAACGGCGAAGGCCAAAATCACGGGCACCATGATGTTGGTCGCATCCATGTAAAGTCCGAGATAACCCACCAGGCCAAATGTCATGATGACGCCCGCAAAAGTCGTAATCAGCGGAGAGACAATTCCGCGGAGCGAACGCGTCACCAAGAACATCACGATGATGGCGCAGATAATCGTCATGATGAAAATGCGGCCCATTTCTTCGCCGATGTATTTCAGCTTTTGGAAACTCAGGTAGGGCATGCCTGTAGCACGCGGGTGCAGCGGCGCATACTTTTCCTTCGCGATGATTTCAGCCGTTTCGCGGCCCGTCTGCATGTCGGGCGCTTCTGCCTTCACGCCCTTCGCTTCGCCTTCGGCCTTCCAAACGGAATCTTCGGGGAAGGGGCGCAGCTTGATGTTGATGAAGGCCTGCTTGCGGTCGCTCGAAATAAGCTTCTTCGCCAGTTCCGGCTTGTCGGCTAGGCGCTTCTCGATTTCGGCAAGTCCCGCCTCGTCCGTCGGGATTTCTTCGGGCACAATCTGCGTGATTTCCATGCCCTCTTCGGTGCCGAGCATGTATTCCAAATCGACAATCGAAGTCGCCTTGCCGTCGGAATACGAGAGGCTATCGCGCAGTTCGTTCGAAAGCTCGCGCAAAAGCTTCAGGTTGTCCGGCGTCAAGATGGAATGGTCGCTCTCGACCAGCACGCCCACGAAATAGTCGTTACCGAAAGTTTCCTTGAACTTGTCCGTTTCGACAAGCATCGGGTCGCCCTCGATAAAGTAGCTGTCCCACGACGCCTCGACGTAGATTTTTTTCATGCCCACGATCGAAACCGCAAGCAAAACGACAAACGCCACCAGCAAAATGGCGCGGTGATTGAGCAAGAATTCGCCAAAACGGCCGAACCGCTCGTTGATTCTTTCAATGTTAATTTTTGGAAGGCTCATTGTATCCTCTTTTTTTGCGGAGCAAAAAGTAGAGAGATAAGCCTAAAATTTCTACTCCAAATGGTTTTGTGCAAAACCGAATGGACGATTGTAAAAAGAAATAAATATTTCGAAAAATTGGTGCAGAGGGGCCAAAAAAAGCGTGTATAGTATAGACAAGGACTAAGTTCTTGTCGCCTTGCGGGGGAGCCCGTAAGGCCACCTTAAAACAAGGACACGCTAATGTCTGAAAATGAAAATATTGAAAGAGTAACTTCTACGACCAAAAAATTTCCGCACGACCCTTATGTTCGCTCGGTGCTGAAGGATCCCGCTCGCACGGCGGAGCTGCTTCGCCTTGCGTCCAGAAAGAATAGTAATCTTGCCCAGTTCCTTGCGACAGTGAATCTCGACACTTTGCAAGAAATTTCCGAGGCTTTCAGTGACACGGTTACCCATGGTGATGGTGATTTGGCTTTCACTGTAAAAATTGCCAGCGATGAACCTAAGCAAGCAGAACTCCTTGTGGGCATCATCGAGGAACACAAGAGCTATCCCGAAACGGGAATCATCCCGCAATTGGTCAAATACTGGTTCCAGATTATGGTCCGTAACCAGAAAAATATCCCGACAATCGCCATTGTCCTTTACAATGGAAAGGATCCTTGGCGCATTGAAAAGGAGACGATGTTCCCGAATTACCCCGAATACTACCACAAGATTGGATTGCCGTTCTTGTTGGAACTCATTGACGTGAGTGATATCTTCGAGGACGAGGAAATCCCTCGGATTTCGCCCAAGATTGCTCTTGCGCTGGTTGCTTTGAAGTATGTTTTTAATGGGGAGAAACTCAAAAAGCATCTGAAAGCGGCTATGGCAGGACTCAAGTCGCTTCCCCGTGAAGAAGCCGAGGAGTTTTTATCCCAAACATTTGTATATTTGAAACAGTGGTTCAACGGCGATGCCAAGGAGCAGTTTAAAATGGATTTCAAGAAATGCAGTGAAGTTTACGGCTACAAGTCCATCGCCGAAGTCGAAGAAGAAGAAATAAAGCTCAAAATGGTCGATGCCATGCTCGCCATGCCCAAATTGACCGACGAAGACATTTCTGTTGTTTCGGGGCTTCCGCAAGAAGAAATTCAGAAGCGTCGGGCACTTCGTAACCAGGGACTTTAAGTAAAATACAGATATTCAAAAAGGAAAAACTGGTCCTTGTGGGCCAGTTTTTGTGTTTATACAATTTATTTTGGGGCGTTCCCCGGCTCGTTCCTCGCCGGGTCGGGTGCTGCTCGCCTTCGGCTCATCGAGCCGCTACGCGTCTCGCCACAAAGGTGCGACGCCCCCTAACGCAAATACATCAAGAAATTCACCAATTGAGGTATTTCTGGATTTCAGCAAAACATGCCCGATGGGCATCAATGTTTATACCCATAGACGGATGGTGCATACACCAAATGGGGACGGGCGGGAAGCCATTTAATGTGAACAAATGTAGGTTTATTCCAGCACAATTCTTGCTAATCTCAACTTGATCACGAGCCTGCGGGAGATATTTCCATTCAAGATTGTCCCAGCCCCAACCGACAATCAAATTAGGACGCAGAATTTCCATAACCTTGGCAAGGGCCTTGGCGGACAAAGCCTTTAACTCAGCTGTCAAATAGCGTTTGTCCGCATGGTCGCCTTCACCGATACTTTTTTGAAAGAAATTGTAGAATGCAATCTTGTCATAAACTTCATGCGGGTTTGCATCACGAACAGAGGCGAGAACATTCGCTGTATTGCGGTGGCACTGCGCCCATTTGGGGAGCGTTGCACCCTTGTCGTAGTTTGCTAGAAAATCCTTCTCGACCACCTCACGAGTCCACTCGTGATAGCCGTTGTTAGATTGCGGACCATAATGCGATTCGCCAAGCACAAGAATCTTGTGCCGTGCGCTCGCATAATCCTTACCCACGTATGGGTAGAAATTAATGTATTGAGATGAGGAAAAACGGGAGTCGAAATCGATCAGCAAAAACTACAGTTCCTTTGCATTGCTTTCGTTTATAACTTCGGCATCTACAATCTGCTTGTCGCCATGTTTTTCATTCATTGATTCTTGCTCAAACAACGCTTTCCTTATTTTCATTTCTTTTAAAAGACGATTGCCACCTATTTTAAACGAAGCAAAAGTCAGTCCACCAGAAATCAATCCTCCCAATAAGGGGATTGCTTTTCCAACTCCTTTGGCAAATGTTTGCTTTGTCATTTTCACTCCAAACCAAGGCGCAAGTTTTTTGATGATGGGATAGTAAAATGTTTTTGTTAAAGCTTTAGCTGCTATTTTAGAAGGCGCAGTTTTGGCTAGTTGTTTAGCAACCATTTCCAACCCTTGACTGGCGGCTCCCGCACCCATGGTAACCCCAAGATACACGGTCAACAAATCAACAGCACTATCTGAAATATCACCATTCTCATCAACAAGATTTGGAAAACCGTACAAATAAGATATTTTTTGAGCTAAAACAACCGTATGGTAATAATACTGAACCATATCTGCAGGAATTGTTGCTGCCATCGCAAAACCGCCAGGTAAACCCGCTACAAAACTCGCACCAGAAGCCATGAATGTCGTAGAATTGATACACGATACGGCGATTTTTTCCAAAACATCATCACTCACTAAATTCCAAGGTCGTAAAGATTGTATTTGCGCAAGTTTTTCATCGTTGACATAAGCAGCCAACTCTTTTTTCAGGAAGTCTGTCCTATCCACAGCCACATGCGGAATTCGCAATGTGGTAGAAAGAACATTATTCCATAAGGCAATTCCTTTTTCAGACATGATTTATCTCCTGCTTTGTTGTGAAAATAATATTATTAAAACGGTTCGCACTTACCGCCTTTTTCGCAGTAAGTATTTTGAATCATATATTTAAAATCGGTGTAGGCTCGGCCACATTTTTTGCAATGCCATGGCCCTGTTTCTCGACCTTCATATGGTTCGCAATGTCCGCCTTTTTGACAATAAGTGTTTCGCGTCATGTACGTAAAGTCCGTATAAGATTGTCCGCACTTCTTACAGTAGTATGTTGCCATTACAGCCTCCATCATTAAACACCTATGGAGAGTTAGCCCCTGTTGCAAAGAACTTTCGCCAAATTTTGTCTGAATACAAAAAAGGCGCGAGTCGTTGCATCTATCCAAACGAGGCTCTGCAAAGCCTATAACCGATAAATGCGAGCGACCCACGCCCCGAAAGGGCTGTTGCCCCTTGGTCATACGACCAAAGACCGACTATTAAATCGGTACGACAAACTGAAACACGTCGCAAAACGGCATGCTTGCGTGAGCGTTCGCCTTGTCCTCTTGTACGTGAAATTTGCAGATTTCAGAGCGAGAACAAGAGCTAAACTCTATTTTGCTTTAAAAATACATAAATATTTACAAATTGAACGTTTTTTACAAAAAAAATGCGTTTAAGTGCAAAGAACGGCAAATTTCTCTAAAAAAGCCAGTTTTATCATAATCCAACCTGGAATGATATTGTATATTTCTTCCCGCGTTGGAAGTTCCAACACTTTATTATATCCCCCGACAGGGGCCCGCAGTATAATACTGCACCGAACAAAATGCTCGGTTTATGGGGCATGCGTTCCATAGGTAAGGCTATGGGAAAAATCAAGGGAAAGGATTCCGGCTTAAGGGCCGGAATGACAAATGCAGCACCGCATCCGTCTGCGGAATCGGGTTTAGGAGAAATTGTATTCTATCAGCCAGAAGGTGATGTTCGGCTAGAGGTTCGTGTCGAAAATGATACTGTGTGGCTAAATCGACAACAACTAGCCATATTATTCAATCGTGATATTAAGACAATTGGAAAACATATTTCCAATACGCTAAAGGAAGAATGCCATAATTCAGTTGTCGCAAAATTTGCGACAACTGCAGAAGACGGAAAGACATATCAGGTTGAACATTATGATTTAGATATTATTTTATCCGTTGGTTACCGCGTCAAATCTGCAAATGGAGTAAGGTTCCGTCGTTGGGCTAATCAGGTCTTGAAGGACTACATGCTCAAAGGTTATACCGTAAATCAACGGATGGTTGCAACTGGAATGCAGATAGCCAATAGGTTTCAGGAACAACGCCAACTAATTGAAAATCAGGGTGCAAAGCTAGAAAATGTAGACGCACGCCTTTCGACTGTTGAAAAGCATATTGATTTCTTTGTGAAAGCTGCGCAAACTCCGACGGGCGGCGTTCTTGCGACGGGAACTCGGTTTGACGGGCTTGCTCTGATTGCTGATTTGGTGAAATCGGCGAAGCGGTCTGTAGTGTTTATCGATCCATTTGCAACAATTGAAATTTTAAAATTTGCCGCAATGCGAACAAAAGGAGTAACTGCGGTTATTTATTCCGCACATATCACACCAGAATTTAAAGCTGCCAAGGAATTGCACAACAAGCAATATCCCGGCCTGGAGTTGAAAACTATGCGAACCATTCATGACCGATTTTTGCTTGTGGATGATACCGTTTATCACTTTGGGGCTTCTTTTAAAGATATGGGTAACGAGATGACTGCATTTAGCGTTTTGAATTTTGTAACACCCGAAGAAGTTATTGCCAAAATCCAGGAAAGTATGAAGGGGAAATAAACGGATTCCCCATAGTCCATTTGGAGCGGTTTTTTGAGCGTTTTTCGGCTACTTTTGGCGCATGAAAAACGCTGAATTTGTTGACCGTTTGAGTCTCGCCGAAATGGGTGAGAATCGTTGCGGGACGGTCGCCCAGATCGAGGGCGATTCCCGCTTTATTTCAAGAATCGTTTCTATCGGGCTTACGCCGGGTTCCGCCTTTAAGCTCCTCAAGAACGACGGGCGCTCGCCGGTGCTCGTTTTTTGTCGCGATACGGTTATCGCTGTCAACCATAAGGAAAGTTCACAGATTTTTGTCAAGGTAGAATCGTAAAGATGAGCGAAATCAAGACTATTGCTTTGCTCGGGCAACCCAATTCCGGTAAATCAACGCTTTTTAACAACTTAACGGGACTTCACCAGCGCGTGGGCAACTGGCCCGGCAAAACGGTGGAACAGGCCGAGGGTGAATTTGTTTTTGATGGTACGACATATAAAGTAATCGACCTTCCGGGCAGTTACGGGCTTTCGGCGAACTCCGAAGAAGAAGTCGTCACCCGCGACTATATTCAGAGCGGTAAGGCGGACCTCGTGTGCATTCTGGTAGATGCGTCGCAGCTGGAACGCAGCCTTTACATGCTGGCTGATTTTGTGGGCATTCGCATGCCCGTGATGCTGGTGCTCAACATGATGGATGTGGCCGAAGCAGCGGGCAAGAAGATTGATGTAGCTGCGATTGAAAAGCGCCTCGGCGTTCCGGTGCTTGGCTTCAGTGCGGCCGAAATGGAACGTTATCCTGAATTTTTCAAGAAGATGGTTTCGGCTATCAAGACGCCTGTTTGCCTAGATAGCGGGAGCCTGCGCGAGGAACTCGTTAGTGGGGGAGAGCTTGGCGAAAAAACGGATGATATCATTAGCCGCATTGAAGCCGCGCTCGGCGATTTTGAATACGGCGTGTGCGAAAAAATCTGGATTGCGGAAAAACTCCTTGAAAAAGACAAGCTCATTTGCGGTGTCGTGCGCGAATCGCTTCCGTTCGCTAGGAAAAATGTGATTGATGCAATCCTCAATAGCGAAGAGGGGCGTGACGGCGGTATTCTTACTGGTGAAGCCAAGTATCGCTGGGTTTCGAAGATTGTGCGTGAATCGGCGACGCCCAAGTCCATCGAGAAAGTCTTTAGCAAGTGGGACCGCATTGCCACGCACCATATCAAGGGCAAGTTTTTTGCGTTCGGCATCATGGTCGTCTCGCTGATTGCGTGCATGATTCTCGCTTTCCCGGGAATGGGAATCGGTTTTGGAATGCAGCCTGTATTGCAGTCGCTTGTAGAACGCGCTGGCAATGCGCTTGGCGTCTGGCCTGTGGTGATTTCGTTCATCAATCTGGTGCTCGTCGGTGGAACTTGTATTACAATTTGTATGACAAGTTTCATTTTCTCCATCATTTTCGTATTCCGCATCCTTGAAGAAATCGGCTACATGGCGCGTTTCTCGTATGCGTTTGACAACTGGCTTTCGCGCCTGGGCTTGCAGGGCAAGGCGATTATGCCGCTGTTCTCCGGAATTGGCTGCACGGCGGGTGCGGTTTGCGGCACGCGCGTACTCGATACCCGCGGACAACGCCTGCTTGCGCTCGTTCTGTTGTGGGCGATTCCGTGCGGGAGCAAGGTGGCGGTGGTGCTGTTCCTGGCGTCCACATTCTTCGGGTCGGTGGCCCCGCTGTTTGGCATCGGCTATGTGGCGCTGATTTTTGCAAGCTTCTACCTGTCTTCGCGCCTGTTCGGCAAAAAGCTTGTCCCGCAGAATGAACGCGTGGGCATGATTATGGAGCTGCCGCCGTATCACAAGCCGCATTGGAAGATGATTGCTGCGATGGTGGGGCGTAGCACCTGGGGAATTTTCAAGAAGGCCTTGAAGATGATCCTGATGGTGGCGGCTCTTTTCTGGGCGCTCTCTTACGCAGGCGACGGCAATGTGGAAAATACGCTCCTGTACAAGATTGGTAATGCGATTGAGCCGGTGACGATGTTCTTTGGCATGCGCTGGGAGCTGTTCGTCTCTTATCTGGGCGGCATGTTCAGTAAGGAAGCTTCGCTTGGCATCATGAGTACGCTCTTCAACCATACTGGCGAGGCGTTCTCGCTGGTGACCCGCGTGGCTGCAAGCGAAAACCTGGGCGAAGTGCTTGCAAGTACCATCAGCAAGCCCGAAGCGCTCGCATTCCTGTTTGCATCGATGTTCAACGTTCCTTGCGTGCTGGCGATGGGCACGACCTACCGCGAGGCAGGCTCGTTCAAGTGGCTAGCCACCATTATGGGTTACTACTTGGCACTTTCGCTCGGGCTTGCCTTTATCGGCTACCACATCGGATTGCTGATTTTCTAAGTGAAATTTTATAGCGCGCTGTCGAGCACCATCATGAGCGTGAAGCCCACGGCAAAAAGGATGGTGCCGGCATCAAAATGCTCTCCTTCGCTGACTTCGGGGAGCATTTCTTCGATTACGACATAAATCATGGCGCCTGCCGCAAGCGAGAGCAGGTAGGGCATGAACGGCGAAAGCGCTTCGGCCGCAAGCAGCGTGATTAACGCGCCTACGGGTTCTACGGCTCCAGAGAGTGCGCCCAGGGCAAATGCTTTTTTGCGCGACGCTCCTTCGGCACGGAGCGGGAGCGAAACCACCGCCCCTTCAGGGAAATTCTGGATGGCGATGCCTATGGCAAGCGCAAACGCTCCCGAAAGCGTGATGGCCACGTTCCCCGAAAGCCAGCCTGCGAAAACGATACCGACAGCCATGCCCTCGGGCAAGTTGTGCAAAGTTACTGCTAGCGTAAGCATCGTCGTGCGCTTGAGTTTTGCCTTGGGGCCTTCGGGCGTGGCGCTTCCCAAATGTAAGTGCGGCGTTATTTTGTCTAAAATGTACAGGAACAGGATGCCGGCCCAGAATCCGACTGTCGCCGGGATAAAAGCCAACTTTCCCATCGATTCGCTCGCGCTGATTGCAGGCAAAAGCAGGCTCCAGACGGAGGCTGCCACCATGACGCCCGCCGCAAACGAGAGTAGACCCCGCTTGAGATTTTGCCCCATCTGCTTCTTCATAAAGAAAACACATGCGGCACCGAGAACCGTCCCTAAAAACGGAATGGCAAGACCTTGGGCAATTTGTAATATGGGCTCGTTCATGCCATAAAGATAGTATTAACCTTTCCCGTATGGTTTGCACAGGTAAACAAGTGCGGTGGTGAGCGTGTAGTCGGCAAGGAGTGCGGCACCTAGGCCCACGATGGAGAGCAGGCCCACGTTGTGGAGGGCCCCCATGGGGCTGAAGATGAACACGAAGAACATCGCGCAAAGGATGAATGTGGTCATGCCCATGGTCTTTCCGATTTCGCGGTAAGAGAGCAGTAGCGCGTGCCTGTAGCTGCCCGTTCGCTCGAATCCGTATTTGATGTGGTTGTTCATGTGGATGGTGTCGTCGACGGCGATGCCCAAAATCATTGGCATCACGATCATCGTTATCATGTCGAGCGGCATGCCCGAATAGCCCATGATGCCGCCGATCAGGAGTACCGGCGCGACGTTTGGAATCATCCCGATAAGGCCCGCCTTGATGCTCCCGAATGCGAAAATCATCATGATGGCGATAATCACGAACGATCCGCCGAACGAGCGCAATAGCCCGCCGACCAGCTTGCTGTTCATTTCGGCGTAATTCACGACTTCGCCCACGACAGAAACTTTTGCGTCGGGGAAAATCTGTGCGCCGTAGCTTTTGGCCGAATCCAGGTCCTCGACGATTTTGTTGGCGTCGTAGCCCGAAAGTTCTATATGGATGAACGAGGTCTTGTAATCTTCGTCCATATATTCGAAAAGCGCTTCCGGGTCCGAAATCTCATACAGGAAAAGCAATTGTGTGAGCATGTCCTGTGCGTCGGGAATCTTGTAATACTCGATACTGTCGGCGTTCAGCGTGCGGTTCATCTCTTTCACGAGGCGCGTCACCGATTGCACGCGCGGCTTGTCGCCCGAAATTTTCGTGAGCTGGAGCGTTCCGAGTTTCTGTTCAAGTTGCTCGATGCGTTTCATGTTGGCGGGGTCCTTGAGCGCGTCTGCATCGTCGAATTCCACCATCACGTTAAAGTCGTAGAGGCTTCCGAGCTTTCCGCTGAGCATGTCCTTGAGCCGCACCACGAAGGGAATCTTTTCGCCCATGGTTTCGGTGTAGTCCATGTTCACGTCGATGCGCATCATTCCCGGAATCTGCAGCAACATTACCGCCGCCGAAATCACCGCGATAACAATGCTGTGCCTGCACACCTTGCGCCCGAAAAATTCAAAGAGGATGTCCGCCTTGGTGGCCCCCGCGCTCTTGACCATCTCGGGTTCCGGCTTCGCATTTTTCCCGAAACTCATGAGAACCGGAATCAGGATGATGACGTACAGATAAACCATCGTGACGATGCCTGCCGAAATGCCGCCGATCCAGCGGATGGGGCGGATTCCCGCGAACAGGAACGAAATCAACGATGCGACCGTAGTAATGACGGTAAAGAGAATGGGCCAGCCCGTCTCTTCGACGGCGCAAATTACGGATTCGCGGCGGTTGCCCGTGCGCCTAAAGTGCATGCGGAACGAATTGATGTAGTGGATGGAATAGCCCACCGAAAGAGCCATTCCCAGAAGCACCGGGAGCGCCACCATGGTCTTGTCGCCGACAAAGCCCAGCCAACCGTTAATTCCGAGCACCGAGGCGATGCCCCCCGCGGTAGCGATTGCGGGCACCACCACGCCGCGCAGCGAACGCACGAACAGGATAAGGCACAAAAGCATTACGGCAAAACCGATTCCAATGCGCATTGCGCACTCTCTCGAAACCACCTCGTCTTCTTCCATTTCGGTGTAGCTCATGCCCGTGGGCATCAAGGTGTATCTGTCACTCTTGAATTCGTCGGAATAGATGACTTCGCGGGCAAATGGCGCAATGCTGTCCTTGCCGAATTCGATGCCGCCCTCGTAAGTCTTGAGCGAAAGAATCACCCAGGTCTCCTTCGCGTCATCGAAGACGATGTTGTTCACCAGCGATTCGCGGGTCATAATCAGTTTGCGTTTTTCGGCCAGCTCCTGCGGGTTATCGGGAATGCCGCCCTCGAACGGGTCTATGACTTCGAAACCCTCGTCATTTGCGACCGGAATCGACAAATTGCGCGTCAGCGAAACCACGCGGTCGGCGTAGGGTACCTCGCTTTCGAGCCTGCGCGAAAGCCGGTCGATTGCCTGCAACACCTCCGGCGCAAAAACGTCGTCGGCGCGCACCATTACCATGTAGGTGTCCTCGCTCCCGAATATGTCGTTGAAATGCGCCTGGTCAATTTTTACCTGGTCCCAGTCATCGAACCATTCTTCTTCGCTGCTGCTCATCTGCAGATGCGAAAGCCCTAGACATGCCAAAACCGTTATAATTGCCGTTACCAGCAGAATCAACCAGCGAAACTTGACCTGAAAATGCCCCAATCGGGCAAAAACCTTGTTGACACGAGAAACTTGCATAAAACCCTCAATTTTTGAGGGAAAAATAGAGCCATAGCGCCGTTTTTTCTACTCCAAACGGACGGGTTCAAAAACACGGTTCGTTTACCCTTTCTGCGGTAGGCGATCCTCGTAGTCTTCTAGGAATGAATGCGGTTCGCCGCCGGCCTTGTAGCCGGGGAACGTCTCGATGCAGACGGAGTGCAGGCTGTTGAAGATGCTTTTTTCAATGTTCGGGTTTTCGCGCTTGAGGCGCTTGATGAGCATCTTGATTTCTTGCCGCTTGCTACCGCCACCGCCGTTGTCACAGACGGTGCAACTTTCGGTAAAGCGGCAGGCACACTGGATAAACTGCAGCCCGTTGTAATTTTTCCAGTTGATAATGTCTTGCTCGTTGATGCAATACATGGGGCGGATGAGTTCCATGCCGCCGAAATTCAGGCTGTGGAGTTTGGGCATCATGCCCTGCAGTTGCGAACCGTAGAACATCGCCATGACGGTGGTCTCGATGACGTCGGAGAGGTGGTGACCCAGCGCAATCTTGTTGCAGCCTAGGTCTTTTGCCTTGTGGTAGAGGTGGCCGCGGCGCATCTTGGCGCAAACGTAGCAGGGGGAACGTTCGGTGTTGTTTGCCACGTCGAAAATGTTCGTCTCGAAAACAGTGATGGGGATTTCCAGGAGCTTTGCGTTGCTTTCGATTTTCTGGCGGTTGATTTCGTTGTAACCGGGGTCCATCACCAGGTATTCCACGTTGAATTTCACGTCGCTGTGGCGGTGAAGCATCTGGATGAGCTTCGCCATGAGCATGGAATCCTTGCCGCCAGAGATGCAGACGGCGATTTTGTCGCCTTCTTCGATGAGCTTGTAGTTCTTGATGGCGGTAATGAATGGCGTCCAGAGCCTTTCGCGGTATGTTTTCGAAATGCTCCGTTCTACGCTTTGGACGAATGAAAGTTCTCTTGCCATTTTCATTACCTTTTTTGCGTTTACTTGCAAAGTTCCTTGTAGCAGCTGTCGAATGCGGCCATGAATTCGTCGATTTCTTTTTCGGTGGTGAGGTGCGAAAGGCTTATGCGCCAGGAGTTCAAGGCGTTTTTGCGGTCGCGGCAGACGGCAAAAACGGCGCGGGAGGGGAGCGCATCTACGCTGCAGGCGGACTTGACCGACACGTAAATTCCTTTGTCCGAAAGAGCTTTCTGGAAAATGTTCCCGCGGACTCCCGCGACACTCAGGTTCAAAATGTGCGGAACGGCGTCTGCGGGTGAATTGATGCGGACTTTCGGATAGCTGCAGAGTTTTTCTTGCAAAATCTTTCGCAGCTCCTTGACGCGGGCAAATCGTTCTTCGAAATGCTCCACGGCAAGCGACAGTGCCGTTTCGAGGGATGCGTCCAACGCGAGTGTCGGGGTGCCGCTGCGGTAAATGGTGGTGCTTGCTCCGCCGTAAATGAGCGGTTCCATGGCGATTCCGCTTTTCTTGTACAAAAGCCCGCTGCCCGAAAGCCCGTAGAACTTGTGCGCGCCGATGCTTGCCGTGTCTGCCAAATTCAGGTTTATGGGCGTTTTCCCGATGGCCTGCGTTGCATCCACGTGAAGGCTGCAGTTCGGGAACTCGCGGACAATCTTACTGATGGATTCCAGTGGTTGTACCGTCCCGAGTTCGCTATCGACCGCGTTTACCGTCACAAGCACCGTATCTTTGCGGAGCAGGCTTCGCAAGTCTTCCAGGTCGATTTTCCCGTCGGTGCCGATTTTTGCCATCTCGATTTCGTAGCCCGCTTCTTGCAGGGCCGTGAGCGTTGCGCTTACCGAAGAATGTTCCAGCGGGTTCGTGACGATGTGCTTGCCCACATGGCGCTTGGCCTGGACGATGCCGCGGATGGCGGTGTTGTTGCTTTCGCTTGCGCCCGAGGTGTAAATGATTTCGTCGGGGTTTACGCCCAAAAGTTTCGCGATGGAATCGGTCACTTGGGCGAGGAAAGCTTTTGCTGCATGCCCTGCTTTGTGATTCGAATTGGCGTTGCCGATAAACCCGCGTTCAACTTCGCAGAATCGTTGCAAGGCTTCTTCGCATGCCGGGGTATTTGCCGTGTAGTCGAAATAGGACATAACTAGCAAAAAGATAGAAAAATGGGGAACGGCAAAGCCCCAACGGAGTGTGATTCCGTCAGGGCAGCTTCAATCCAAAACACTATAAGAAAGAAAAAGTCTTTTTAGGCGGTGGCGAGTGCCTTGCCGAGATCCTGGCAGGCGGCCTTGCCGGCGTCATCGGGTGCGTTCTCGATGGCGAGCGGGTCTGCCACAAGTACGAGCCCGGCGGCTTCGGCGTCGGCCTTCCACGGGTTCATCCATTCGCCGCCACCCCAGCCGTAAGAGCCGAACAGGGCGACTTTCTTGCCGTTGAGTGCGGGCTTGACGGCTTCGTAGAAGGGCTGGAATTCGGAATCTTCCAGTTCCTCGGCGCCCATGGCGGGGCAACCCAGTGCATAGCGGGCGTATTCGCCCAGCTGGCCCTGCGAAAAGTCCGAGACGCTGAACACGTCGGCTTCGGCACCTGCGGCCTTTGCACCTTCGGCGACGTATTTTGCCATCAGTTCAGTGTTGCCTGTTCCGCTCCAATAAATGACTGCGATTTTTTCCATTGTGATTCTCCTGTGTAATTATGAAAAAAAAATTTAGATTGCTTCGCTTCGCTCGCAATGACGTTGGTGTTGACTACGCTGCGTTTCGGACGGTCAGCATCGGCAGCGAATATCCTTTTTCAAATAGTTTGTTGAAAACATCGAAGCACTTGCGAAAGCAGGCGAACCGTTTTTCGCATTCGGTTACATCGCCGTAAACTTTCCAGTAGCCCGTATATTTGCTATTCCTGCCACCGTTGATAATGAACCCTTTCACGTCTTCGAGGGGGTAGCCCAAGAAAAGTCCGACTTCGTGCGGAAAACAGTGGCATTTGCGGATGCGCGCCGTCATGTATGCGAGTGCGCAGTCGGTGCTAAAGTCTGTGTAGCCGTAGGCGACGAGAAAATGGCGGATTTCCGGCTCGGCAATGAGCTTTTTCAGGGCGTCTTCGCGATAGACGTAGATAAAACTGCGACCGCAGCGTTCTGCGATAACGCGCACGCATACGCCGCGAGGGTTGAGTTCCTTGTTCCAGTGGGCGAGTTGTTTACACAGCGTTTCGCTGGGTGAAGATTCAAGGCAGAATAAGCTTCCGACCTTGAGTCCGGCGAGTGTTGGCGCGCATTGGCGAACGAGACGGTAGTCTAAAAGGCGATTCATTTTTATTGCAAACTACAAATAAATTGTAAAGTTAGATTTCTCTAACAAATATATAAAAAAGCCTTGATGTTTGTCAAGGCTAATTTTGTATTAATTTTTGTTCATTTGCAATTCGAGCATCTTGCTGAACAGCCCGCCTTTCGCCTTGAGTTCGGCAGGGGAGCCTGTTTCGGCGATGTGGCCATCTTGCAGAACCACGACCTTGTCGGCGTTTGCGATAGTGCGCATGCGGTGCGCGATGATGATGACGGTCTTGCCCTTCACCAGCTGCGAAATGCCGCGCTGGATCTTGGATTCGTTTTCTACGTCGAGGCTTGCGGTCGCTTCGTCGAGCAAGATGATGGGCGCGTCCTTCAACAAGGCGCGTGCAATCGAGATTCGCTGGCGTTCTCCGCCCGAGAGCGTTTCGCCGTTTTCGCCGATGACAGTGTCGTAGCCCTGCGGCATCTTCTGCACGAATTCGTCGCAGCCCGCGAGTTTTGCCACCTTCAGGATTTCTTCGTCGCTGGCATCGCGCTTGCCGATACGGATGTTGTCCTTGATGCTTGTGTTGAACAGCACCACGTCCTGGAAGACAATGGAGAAATTCTTGAGGAGCGTTTCAGGGTCAATCTTGCTGATGTCCTGCCCGCCGAGGGTCACCTTGCCGCCCTGAATATCCCAGAAGCGTGCCGCGAGTTTTGCAGCAGTCGTCTTTCCGCTGCCGCTCGGGCCCACAAGTGCGGTGATTTCGCCCTGCTTAGCCGTGAACGAAACTTTTTTCAGGACTTGCTTGTTCTCGTTGTAATTGAAGTCGACATCCTTGAATTCGATATCGTAATTCTGCGGAGTGAATACAGTTACGCCATCCTGAGGTTTCATCTGGTCCATTTCGCGGAAGCGGCGCAAGCGCACATTCACAAAGAACAGTTCGGCGAGGTTGTTGAACACTAGGAAAACCGGGTTGTAAACAGTCGCCGCGCACACGATGAACACCAGGTAGGTAAACACGTCGATTTCGCCCTTGGTCCAGAGGCGTGCGCCAGTAATCAGCACCGTGGCAAGGCCCATCTTGAGAATGCCTTGTGCCGAATTCAAGAACGAACCCACCTTCACGTCGGAATCCATCTGCGATTTTTCGTACATGATGCAATCCTTGTCAAAGTGTTTGAGGTAGGCGGTTTCACCCGAATACGAGCGGATTTCCTGCACGTTTTCGAGACCTTCCTGGATATCTTCCATAATCACGCGGCGGGCGTTATATGAATTTTCGAACCAGCGGTCCTGAATTTTCTTGGAAAGCGCAATGAGCAATGCTGCTGCGGGCATCACCCAGAAAAGTGCAATAGACATTTTCCAGTTGTAGCAGAACAGCATGATTCCGATTATGGTGACGCTCCCGATGGCGGCGAAAAGTTCCGGCACCGCATGCGAGAAAATCATTTCGAGAGCATTGCAGTCGTCCATGATGGTCGATGTCAAGTCCGAAAGGTTCTTCTTGCCAAAGAACGAGAGCGGCAACTTGCGGAGTTTTTCGGCAATCGAGACGCGGCGTCGCATACTTTCGTCGTACACGCTATCGTAGGTGGCGCTGTACGAGAACCTGTAAATGACAAGCATCACGATAAACAGGACTACCGCAATTCCCACATAGAACAAGGTCCCGTGCGGAGTTTTGCCTGCAAATTCACCGACGCCCATCTGCTCCATCAAAAAATAAAAGAGCATCATCATCGGGAACATAAGCGAAACAAAGTGCAAAAATGTCCAAATGACGCCACGGACAAATGTGCGCGAGCCTTCTTCCGAAAGAGCAAAAGTATTCTGAACCCACTTATACATTTTCGCCTCCTTCATTATTCTTGGAATTGTCGAGGATCCACGTGACGGACTGCTGGTATTCGGCCCACATCTTGGCATAAATGCCGTTCTTTTCAAGTAATTCGCTGTGCGTTCCGCGTTCAGCGATTTCGCCTTCTTCGACAACGATAATCTGGTCGGCGTTCACCACGCTTGTAAGCCTGTGGGCAATCATCAGAACGGTCTTGCCGGCGGCAAGCTTGTGCAAGGCTTCTTGAATCAGGCGTTCATTTTCGGGGTCTGCAAAGGCGGTCGCCTCGTCTAGCACCACGATGGGAGCGTTCTTCAAGATAGCGCGCGCAAGCACCACTCGCTGCTGCTCGCCACCCGAAAGATAAGTTCCCTTGCTCCCGATAACGGTATCAATACCGCCGGGCAACTTGTCGATGATTTCGCGGCACTGCGCAAGGTCAAGCGCCTTGTTTACCTGCTCGAGAGTCGCGTCGGGCATGCCGTAGCGAACGTTGTCCAGAATGCTCATCTTGAAAAGTCGCGTATTCTGGAACACGAACGAAACGTTCTTCATCAGTTCCTTCGGGTCAATCTGCTTTACGGGAACACCGCCAATGGTAATCTCGCCGCTATCGACATCGAAGAATCGTGGCAGGAGTTTTGCAATCGTACTCTTGCCGCCGCCCGAAGGCCCGACAAGTGCTACCGTATGGCCCGCCGGTACCGTGAGTGAGATGTCGCTCAATACCTGCTTGTCGGTATCGGGGTAGGTGAAGTTCACGTTCCGGAATTCTACATCGAACTTTTGCATCGGTACGGGATTTTCACAAACTTCCAAATCCTTGGTGCGTGCAATATCGTTGATGCGGTCAATGGCAAGCCCCGCCTGGTTCGTAGCGTTGCTTAGGTACATGCTGCGCATGACGCACTGCGAAAACAGCGGCGTCACCAGCACGTAAATCATCATGTTCACGATGGTGAGTTTTACATCGCCGTCGTTACCGATAATGAGCGCTGCCGTCGGCATCAGGAACAGTACGAAGCCGTTCACGAGGGTCGTGTAGATGCAGTAAGGAACTTTCCAATTGTCGGAATAGGCAGTCACCATCTGGTGGTAGGTCGCGATGCTGTTGTAGAAACTCTTGAATGAAAAAATGGTCTGCTGGAAAACCTTGACTACGGGAATCCCGCGCACGTATTCCACCGCTTCGGAGTTCATCTCTTCGAGGGCCTGCATGTAGCGTTCCATGAACTTGGTTCCCCTGCGGCCAAGGGTGCCTAAAATGAACATGGCGTAGGCGATAGGCACCAAAGAGGCGAGGCCAAGTCGCCAGTCAAAGCTGAACATCATCACGAGCGCCACGACGGGAATCAAGATGGTGCTCGAAATGTCGGGCATCTGGTGCGCAATGAAGGTGTGTGTAATCGCGGCGTTGTCGTCGATAATCTTGCGGAGTTTGCCGGTCGGGTTCTTGTCGAAAAATCCAAGCGGAGCTGACATCAACTTTTTCATGGCAAACCGACGCAGGTCTCCTTCGAGCCTGAAAGCAACCAAGTGCGAGCAGGCGAGGGCCGCAAAGTAGAGCAATACGCTTGTGACCGAGGCGAGAACCGCTCCGATGGAGTAGTCAAAAATCTTGATGTTCGTCATGTCACCGCCAGAGATAACCTCGCGGACAATCAGCCACATCAGTAAAAAAGGCACGAGCCCCGCGATGGCGCTCAGTGCCGAGAGAATCAATGCTAGTGGGAACAGCGGTTTTCGCGAACCCATGTAAGCGTAGAGTTTAGAGAATGTCTTTTTCATGATTATTCTAGAGGTTGTGAGGTGTGAGCTCGGTCGCTAACGCTCCCTTTGGGGTATGAGGTTTTATAAATGCACCGAAGGTGTCTTACTTTACTCAAAGCCTTGCTTTGCAAGGCGACCTCAGAGTGCGAAGCACGACCTCATAGCTCATACCTATTATGCTACATTTGTAAGCCGATATTTTTTCCTGTATTCCTTCGGGGTCATTCCCATCACGTCTTGGAAAGCGTGCGCGAATTTGCTCCCATTATTGTAACCGACTTCGCCTGCAATCTCGAGAATCCCACGGTCGCACTCGCGAAGTTGCTTGGCAGCCAGTTTCATGCGCTCGCGGCGAGCGTAAGTGAATACCGGCAAACCGAACACGTTCTTGAAGCAGAGTTTCATTGCGGTAGGCGGCATGTCAAACTTGTTGGAAAGTTCCTCGATGGTGAAATGACTGTCCATGTTTTCGCAGATAAACGAACGGATGCAGTAGATTTTTTCAATTTGCATCGAAGATAAATTGCATTCGCGACAAATGGATTCTCGCTGCGTGTCTAGGTTTTTCAGGGTGAGCAAAAGCTCCAAAATGGCGAGTCTGCCATATTCCGCCTGCAAATTCTTTGACTTGTTGTCGACTTTTTCGAAGGCGCTAGCGACTTCTTCCTTGGTGTGGACGATAAACGGTCGGCCCGGCCGGCACATTTTCTGTGCGAGCATCTTGATGTCAATCAGAAATCCTGCAAAATGTTCGCGGATGTACCTTATCGATTCTTCAAAGAACAAAATGCGGTCGCCGCAGTAATCGGCAGAACGCGTCAGCGCTCCCGAAGTCCATGCGTCGTAAACCAGCATTTCTCCTGCCTTCAGCTGATTGCAGGGGAGTGCTCCGCCGGCCCAGCTGATTTGTCCCTTTCGGCAAAATTCAAGAACCAGGAGCGGATCCCTTTCAAGCGTTGTATGGTAGCACCCGACTTTGTGCAACCATTCAATTCCGTTAATGTTCAACATATTTCCCTCAAAAATCTCTTTAAACCGGCTTTGTTAGTCTAGTCTTAAAAAGTAAGCTAAATCTAATTAGTAAACAAAACTTCGTCAAGGCTAATTTTGTGACGGCAATAGAAAAATTTTATTGCAAGAATGTCTGAACGGAGTGAAAAATGACTGAACGGAGTTAAAACAAAACGAAAAAGACGATTCCCCCCCCTAAAAATCCAATCGGATTTTTCCACCTCCGTTTGGAGTAGAACCGCTCCAGGGACATTTCTAAAATGCTCCGCAAAATTAACAAACGCGGTTTTTCCGCATCAATTTCAAGGAGTATTTATGAAAAAAAGATTCTTGGCGGCGCTTGCTGTATCACTTGGCATGCTCGCTGCTTGCGGCGACGATTCCTCTTCTTCTGCCAATGGTGAAAATGGCGAATACAAGCGCGACTTTGCGACATCCATCTCTACCGGCGAAACGATGTTCATCGGCACGATGTCGCTGGACCATACGGATGAAATCGGTACGGATTATATCGAAGTCGGAACCCGCGCAGGTGTTGTCTATTACGATAACGCACTCTTTGTCTCTGACCTTGACGTAGGCTCTATCGCCCGCTACAGTCTCGATGCTAACAACAAAATCGGTAGTAAGACTGCTGAACTTTCGCTTGCTGGCGCATGGGCAAACCACATTTACTTCGTGAATGAAGAAAAAGCCTACTTAGGCGGCATGCTTGACTCGCTGCTCATCATCAACCCGAAGACCATGAAGCGCACGGGCGCGATTGACCTGTCCAAATACAAGGGCGACGATGCACTCGTGGTGAGCCCGGGTACAGGCGTAATCGTGGACGGTCGGCTCTATGTTGGCCTGTTGCAGAACGTGAGCGACTATGCTACCGGTAATACCGCTCAGGTTGCCATCATTGACATCAAAAAGGATTCCGTGATTGCCGTGGCTGAAGATGACCGCGTCGCGGCAGTGGGCTCCCTGGATGATTCCCAGAACCAGTCGTTTATCGTTGCTGACGGTTACATTTACTGCTACAGCAATGCCTCCTGGGGCTATGCTCCCGGCCAGGTCGACGGGTTCCTGCGCATCAAGGTGGGTGAAACCGAATTCGACAAGGATTATCAGTGGCTCGTGACCAAGGATGTCGCTATCGACGGCGTCACCAAGAAAGGCAACTTCAAATACCTGAGCCCCACTACCTATGCCAACGGCACCAAGGTGTATTCCTTCTTGAACGTGATGGTAGACCTGCAGCAGATTTGGACCGATATGGATAGCTACCACAACAACACCTGCAAGCCGGTAGAAATCGACCTCGCCAAGAAAACCATGAAGGCGCTCCCGATTGATTATACTTCTAGCTGGGCTAGCTACGGCAAGTACATCGATGACGACGGCACCGTGATTTTTGCGGTCTCTACCAAAAAAGACGGCAACGCCTACTTCCGCTATGATCCTAAGTCCGAAAAGGCGGAAAAGATCGCCGATGTAAAGCAGATTCCGATGTGGCTTGTGCCGCTCAAGTAAAATTTCTCCATAAACCCCTAATATCCTCATAAACACAAACTTCCGTTCTTGCTCAAGCAAGGGCGGATTTTTTTGATTCGCAAATTCAAAATTCAAAAAGCTATTTGGGTTTTCGGCAAACCGTTTGGAGTAGATTTTTGACCCCAAAATTGCTCAATTGCGCTGCGATGAAAAAGATGTTTATTTACAAGGCGGCCACGCTTGCCCTTATATTTGCTACGGTTGGTGCGGTTTCGGCCCGTGCCCAAGATGATGAAATTACCTCGATAGACGATTTTCTTGAAGAATCAGCTCCGGAAAGTAATGCGGCAACTGATGACGCAAATGATATGGCGCGGTCAGAGGCTTCTGCTGCAAATGCATCAAGTGTCACGCAGCTGGACGAACTCTCGGTGGAATCTGAAATAGAAGCGGAACAGGCGAAGCAGGCCAAAAAGGCGGAATCGGTTGCGACGATTGACGCAGCCGAGATGCAGAATACAAGCAAGACCATTTCGAAGGCGGTCAATTCAGCCTCGGGCGTTAAGGTGCGCAAGTCCGGTGGCATGGGCAGCGAAGGTAAAATCAACATTCGCGGCATGGAAGGCAAGAACATCAAGGTGCTGGTAAATGGTGTCCCCCTAGAGACGCAAGGCAACTTGGGTCTTGACGATATCCCTATCGACCAGATTGCAGACATTGAAGTTTACAAGGGCTATGTTCCGGCACGTTTTGCTACGGACGGTGCGGGCGGTGCCATCAATATCATTACCAAGAAGCGTCCCGCCAATTCGGTGGATGCGTCCTACAGCCTTTCAAGTTTCAATACGCACAAGGCATCGGTAAGTGCGAGCCATTTAATCGATAGCATTGCGGGTGATGTTGGCCTAGAAGTGGGTGTTTCGGGCTACTTTAATCATTCCGATAACGATTACAAGTTTACTTCGCCTTACATGAAAAGTTCGACTGGTAAAGATACGAGCGTCGTTCGGGATCACGACCATTACACCTCTTACAATGTGCAAACCTTTGCGAACTTGATGAATGCCTGGTTTGACCAGATTTCGCTAGGAGCAAGCTACGGTGCATTCGATAAGGAAATTCAGGGTGATGCGAGCCGCATTGTTGAAAGCACTGCCGAAGGATATAATTTTGGCGCAACATTCGGACTCGATAAGAAGAATTTGTTTGTAAAAGACCTGAATTTCGGCAATCATTTTTCGTTTGGTTACAATGAAAATAAAATTATTGACACGAGTCGTGTCCATTGCCGCAACTGGTATAGTTGCGATACCGCCAAAAAGAATGTGGGCGAACTTTCTTCGATGGGACTTCCGAAATTCCGCACTGTGCAGGCGTACGACTTCAATAATTTGCTGAATCTGGATTATCAGTTTATTAAAAATCAGTTTGTTTACTGGAATACGCTTTTCCGGTATCACAAGGAAAATCCTGAAGATGACTTGGGTTCCGAAATGGTCGGATTCAATACAGCGGGGTATCCGGGAAAGACGATTTCGGTGACGACGGGGCTTTCGCTTGAAGACAATTTCTTTGATTCGAGACTCCAGAACCTGTTGGGCTTCAAGTTCCATTACATGAAGGCTGAAATTTCTAATACTTCCACCAGCATGATACAGCAGGCGGTGTTGGAAAAGAATGATTATACGGACTTTAGTTACGATGAAAGCTTGATGTTCCGGATTGTGAAACCGCTTGCGCTCAAGGGCTCTTACCAGCATGCAGTGCGCCTGCCCACGCCCGATGAACTCTTTGGCGATGGAATCCGCGTGAGTGCTGCGACAAACCTCAAGCCCGAAGAAGCGGACAATTTTAACATTGGACTTTCTTTAGACTTGCAAGAAATTCCGCTGGTGGCGCGATTCCGGTTTGATGGCGACGTTTTCTATTCTTATTACAAGAACCGCATTCACTATATGAGCGCTTCTCAGATGTCGGTGCCGTACTTTAATATGAATCCGATTCGCGGCTGGGGCTACGAGGGCGATGTGAAACTTGATGTGAATGAATGGGTGCTGCTTGGCACGAACTGGACTTTCCAGGATTTGCGCAACATAGATTACAATGCCAAGCAAGGGATTCCCGAAGATGCCATTATCCCGAACATTCCACGGTTCTTTATGAATTATACGGCGGAATTCCACATGGGCGATATATTCAATAAGAACGATTTTGTCAAGTTCTGGTGGGCTGCTAACTACACCGATGAATATTATTATGGTTGGAAAATCAGTTCCCGCCAGAGCCGGAAAATAGACGCCTCGTTCTCGCAGGATTTGGGCGTGGAATATTCCGTGTGGGATAACAAACTCGCCTGGAGTTTCGAGGTTGACAACTTCTTGGACGAAACCGTTTACGACAAGTATGGAGAATCTAAACCGGGACGCACTTTTGCGACTAAGATTAGGTACAGTTTCAGGTAGTTGATTCTAACTAAGTTGTGTTGCTGCTAACTAAGTTTCAAGTTGTCAACTAAATTTCAAATTTGCAACAATGTTAGTCGCTCGGAAAGCTTATGGGACCTGGGTTTGAAGTCTGTTTGTTAGTTTGTATGTAAGTGGCTTTTTAATAAATAATTAGGTAGATTATTGTGCAAGGAACAATGCCACTTGAAATGGAGATGCCCGCCTGCGCGGGCATGACATGAATAGCGGTGAATGACAAATCAACAAAAGGAGTAAGCTATGTCCGTATGGAAAAATGAAAAATTCTGGTGTGTGGTGGCTGGTGTCGTTGGCCCGGCTATCATCAAGAAGATTCTCAAGGCTCCGAAGACCCGCGAATATGCCGTCAAGGGACTTGCCGAAGGCATGAAGATTACTGCCGACGCCAAGGCCGCCTTCCAGGATATGAAGGACGAAGCCGCCGACATCTGCAACGACGCGAAGAAAGAAGCAGGTAAGTAAGCATTGCTATGAGGTCGGTCGCCTTTGGCTCCCTTTGAGCATTGAGTTCGCCCTGCAATAGCAGGGCTTTGAGCAAATCAAGGCAACGGAGTTGCAATTGCAAGACTCAAGGGGCGTAAGCCCGAGCTCATACCCCATACCTCATACCTCAAACCTAAAATTCCTGTTTTATTATGAACTTCAGAATTACCTATGATCAGCCGGGGCGAATCCGCTTTCGGGCGGGGGCCTACGCGTTCGAAAAAATGCATGAACCGCGCATCCACAAGGCATGCGTGAGTGAACCTTATGTCCAGAAAGCGGTAGTCCATTCGGAAAACGGCGGCATTCTGCTGGAATACGAAGGCGGCTATCGTGAACAGGTGATTGATTTCATTCGGAATCTGGACATCGCAAGTCTCCCTGAGAGCGAGCCCGATACTGAATATCAACTGCAGGAACTCGATACGCAATTCAAGAACCGACTCGCGTTCATGATTGCGCGGCGTTACCTGGCCAAGTTGCTGATTCCGGCCCCCATTCGCACGGCACACCTGATTTACAGGGGCCTCAAGTTTGTGGCGAAGGGCTTGAACTGCCTTGGCGAAGGAAAACTCTCCGTCGAAGTGCTGGACGGTGCTGCCATCGGGGCGAGCATCTTGCAGCGCAATTACGAATCGGCAGGGACCATCATGTTCCTGCTGAACGTGAGCAGCCTTTTGGAAGATTACACCAAGGCGCGTACGCGAACCGCCCTTACCGCAAGCCTTGCCGTGAAGGTAGACCGCGTGTGGGTTGTCAGGGACGGCGTCGATGTCCAGGTGCGTATGCAGGATGTTCAAGTGGGCGACCTCGTGCGTGTGCGTTCCGGCAGCATGATTCCGGTGGACGGAACCGTTGCCGAAGGCGATGCGTTCGTGAACGAAGCGACCATGATGGGCGAATCGCAGGCGGTGCATAAGACGGTCGGGAAGTCCGTTTTTGCAGGCACCGTCGTGGATGAAGGCTCCATTGTGGTGTCGGTGCGGGCCGTGAGTGGCAACACCAAGATTCAAAAAATCATTGAACTCATCGACCGCTCCGAAGACCTGAAGGCCTCTATCCAGAGCCGCGCCGAACGCCTTGCCGATGGTATCGTGCCGTTCAGCTTTATCGGATTCGGGCTCACGCTCCTGTTTACGCGCAACATCACCAAGGCCGTCTCGATTCTGATGGTGGATTATTCTTGCGCCATCAAGCTTTCCACCCCGATTTCGGTGATTTCGGCGCTGCGCGAAGCGGCTGACCGCAACATGACCGTGAAGGGCGGCAAGTACCTGGAAGAATTCGCGCTTGCAGACACCATCGTTTTCGACAAGACAGGAACGCTCACCAAGGCGGAACCGAAACTCGAACGCGTGATTCCGTTCGGAAACCGCAGCGAAGAAGAAATCCTCCGCATCGCGGCCTGCATCGAAGAGCACTTCCCGCACAGCATGGCGCGCGCCATTGTGCGTGGCGCCGCCGAACGGGGAATCGACCACGAAGAGGAACACGCCGATGTCAAGTACATTGTGGCGCATGGAATCGCGACGACTCTCGACGGTGAACGCGCCGTTATCGGCAGCAAGCATTTCGTTGTCGAAGACGAGATGATTGCGGTAGGCGAGGCGGAACAGAAAAAAATCGACGAACTCGCCGGAGCCGCATCCGTGATTTACCTTGCCATTGGCGGGAACCTTGCGGGCGTGCTTTGCATTAGCGATCCTCCGCGGGACGAAGCTGCAGAAGCCATTCGCATGCTGCGCGAACGCGGAATCAAGCATGTGGCAATGATTACCGGCGACAGCCAAAAGGCCGCTGAACGCACGGCGCAACTTTTGGGCATCGACACATTCTTTGCGCAGGTGCTGCCCGAAGACAAGCACCGCTATGTGGAAAAGATGAAGGCCGAAGGCCGCCGCGTGATTATGGTGGGCGACGGAATCAACGATGCCCCTGCCCTTGCCGCGGCCAATGTGTCGGTTGCCATGAGCGATGCCAGCGACATTGCCCGCGAAACCGCCGATGTGACGCTCCGCAGCGAAGACCTGCGCGACCTCGCCGAACTCCGCGCATTGAGTACGCAGCTCATGGAACGCATCCAGGCGAACTACCGCTTTATCGTCGCCTTCAACACGTCGCTCCTGGCCGCAGGATTCTTCGGAATACTTGCCCCCTCGACCTCGGCCCTGCTGCACAACCTCTCGACCATGGCGATTTGCGCCAAGAGCATGACCCCGTTGAAACAGGCGTAGGGCCACAACGCTCAAAATCGCCCAAATTACCAAAAAAGCGCTAAAAAGGTAGTCTATGGACTACCTTTTTGCTTAGTTTTTGATGAAATTCTATACATTTGTTCACTATTTAAAGTGCGGAAAAATGTCGAAATTGATTGATTTTATGTGCGGAAAAATGTTGACTAACGGTCAAAATATGTGCGGAAAAGTGTATTGGTAGCTTGATTTTATGTGCGGAAAAATGTATTAAATAAAGATAAAGTATGCTTGTAAAAGGGTTTTGCCCTGACTTTATGCAAAAATGCTGATTTTAACGCAAAAAGGGGCTTTATGGCTTTTCCCGGTCGCTCCATTCGTTTATCAATGAAAGCGGAATCGATTATGCGTTTCGACTTTATAGCGGCCCGAAGTCCATCGAGAAAAATGAAATGCCCAAGGGCCGCAAGCCATACACGCTAGTGAATCTACCGCTTTACTATGCGGGGAAACTCATTCGAAAAATGGATTGATTTTATCGCTTGCTATTTGTGGAGAAGCATGCGTCTTTGACTAATGTTCCGCTTTATGCGGTGTAAAAAATGTTGAGCCGTATTGCCTCAAAAGCTATAAAATCTCGTTAAAAGGTGGTGTAATGCCACTTTTTTCTAGGATATGTCGTTTACGTCACTATTTGTCGCAGTCATTATGTATTTTTAGTGAATAACGAATTTCGCTAAATCTAACACTTTTTGCAAAAATAGGGAGCCGCAATGACTAGGATTCTTTCACGCACACCGCGGTGGGACATTCTCCGGAATTTCTACCGCGACTTCGATAACGGTCGCAAGCGCGGCTGTGTCGAGAAATGGAAAAAGGAAATGCCCAAAAGTAGGCTCGAACAGGAACTTTTCGAAACCAGAATCCACACCGAATTTTTGAATGACCGCTACAAAAAGCTGAACAAGGAATTCCGCTGGACCTACGCAAATATGAAAAAACTCATCGCGCTCGACCAGCGTTTCAGGGAACTGCATCGGAGCATCGCCCGCACCTTCGAAGCGACCAAGAAGGACATCGTTGCTCTCTCCGCGCAAAATCACAAGTGGTACAGGGAATACGAACTCGAAGCCGAAATTTGCCCCGCAAACGACTGGGACATTCCTGGCGAACACGAATACATCAGCGATTTGCTCTTCTGGTACGCGAACTGGGGCTCCATCAACATCTGCTCAAGCACGAACGAACACAACCCCGAACGCCACAAGGTCTACCTCGTTCCCGCTTGGAAACAAATGCTGCTCATCGATAAGTTCGTCAAAGACGGCGTCACCTGGGAACTCGACTCGCTCCTCTACGACAGCGAATCAAGCCTCTACACCTTCCACGACATTGTCCGTATGAAACCGGAACAATTCGAAGTGCGATACACATTGAGTTTTTAAACAAAAGTGAGGTACTATGAGAAGACGATACATTTATCAGTTGGCGGCAACGATACTGCCGAATGGGCTGGGCTACGACACCGTTGATCACGACCTGGGAATTTTCACGTCGCTACGCACCGCCAAAAAAGTTCTGCGGGATTACGTCAAGGGCGGAGATTTCTATTGCCCGGTCTATAGTTTTTCCATCATGTTTCTGCCCGTCAATGACGATTTGGAATATGAATCTGAACGGCAAATCAATGTCTATTCGCCCGATGGCAAATTGCAACTTTCGGAATTCAACATGATGTCTTGCAACGGAGCGTGGAGCAAGAGCCTGAACATAGACCTTCGCGCCGTCATCGACATCGGCCCCGGCAAAAAGCCTTATTTCACGCTGTACAACCATTGGAAACGCGGGCTCGCGACCAAGTGCGCGCGCATCTCCTTTCTGGAATCCAAATATGAACTGGGCACCTCGTATAACAAATCCGTCTGGTTCCTGGACGACAACGAGAAAAAGATGCTTATGAAGTTCTTGAAAACAAAATGCAAGAGCATGTTTAGCGACAGGTGCACGAACAACTGGATGAGCGTCATCGGAGCGTTCAACAACGAAGTTCAAGGCGACGATGATAGCCGCATTCTGCCCTACGATTTACCCATTCCGAATTACAATAAATTGGAGCCGTAGTTAGATAATCCCTTTGGGCGTTCCCCGGCCAAATCGATGTGTCATCCTGAGCGGAGTGCAACGGAGTCGAAGGATCTAGCCGGGTCGGGCCATACTCGCACGCCGCTAACGGCGCACTCACCGAGCCTTGCTAACGCAAGTCTCGTCCCTTCGGGTAACTGTCCCTAACGCGATTCTGCTAAGGCAACAGATTGTTAAGTGGCTGGAGGCCTAACGTAAAGCATGTAAGAGATAAGTGGACTGGCAAACAAACTATTCCAAGTTGGAGTAATTTTGTTGAATTTTTGAAGGAAAATGAGTATAGATTTAGAGAAATAAAAATCAAAAAGGATAAAAAATGGCTTTACTTTCTACTCAGCGTTGCATCAAAAATGGAACTAAAAGGTGTGGAACGCAACAATTAAGTTTTGACTCTATTTTTGCAGAGGGAAAATTGCAGGACTTAGTTATTGTTTCTGCTTTTACGGATATTGATTTTATAAAAAAAGCCAAAAGACGATTTATAAGAAATTTGGATAAACGTATTTATGGTCGTTTTGCGGTTTATCTAGATGCTTCTGCGAGTAGGTATTACTCGTCAGATGATGTAAAAAAGAAACTAGATGATTTGGCGAAAAAAATCAATAAACAATTTAATGAAAAAAGCGGAATATATTTGGTGAATTGCTCGGCTTTATTTCATTCTAAGGTTATTATAAGTGAATCTGCTTCTGAAAAGAAAATTACTCTTGGCTCAATTAATTTTACAAATAGAGCATTTGAACAGAATGAAGAGATAGCTTTATCATTCTGTTGGAAAAGTAAAGATGAAAAAGAAAAACGCCGAAATGAAGTGGCTCTAAAAAATAATCTTGAGAAATATATATCCTCTTTAAAAATTGAGAAGATTCCGATAAAAAAGAAACAAAGTGAAGCACCTTCTGTTCGTTCGCAGCTTCTTAAAGGATCTCTTTATTATGAGCTTAAAGAACAGAATTCGTTCAGATTTTCGCTTAACCTTCCTGACAGCTATTTAAAATATCGTAACAAAAAAAGAGAAAATGATGATGCTTTTCCTTTGGCTATAAAAACATCGAACGCAATAACTCTAGAATATTTACTTGAAAGCTTGAAAATAAAGTTGCCTTTTTTTGAAGATAATTCATTAAGAAAAAAATGGAAATCATATGCCATAGAAACGTGTTTTGGTTTTTGGGTACCTTTGGGATATAGACCTTGTGTTGAAAAAGACATAAAAAAAGTAATGACAGACAAGTTGAGGAAAATGAGGGATTTGTTCTATGAAGTTCGTAAACACAAAAATGAAATATTGAATGTTTTTGTTGAAAAATTAAACATTATTAAATCTGATTGGAAAACTTTTATAGAACATTCTGGAAAATACGATGAAACATGGCGACTGCATGAAAATGACGATGTTTTAAGTCTTGGCAAAGATTGGTTAGAATCCGTGTTAACACGAATTAACCCCGAAGAAAAAAAGTATGAGGATTTCCGTACACGTTTATGCAAAGGTGTGGGTGAAACCAAGGTACCAGATGTATGGAGTGATGATCCTGCTTCAGCAGAGGATTTTGAAAAATCGTTATGCGATTCTATAAAATACTATTTATCAACCAAAAATAAGCAAATGAAAAAAATTTGTTCAGCAGTAAATTCCGTCTTAGGAAATGATGTGACGGATGTAAGTGACAAACAATTACTGGATGCTTTTTGTAAGGCTAAATTTGTGGGAGAAGAATAGAAGACAAATTATATGCATTCTATTCCATTTAAAAACAGTGACTTTAATTAATTTTTAGAAACCATTTTCCCCGATAGGTTCTGCCATCGGGCTTTTCTTTTTCTCGATATTCTATTGGTGATTCTTTTTGAGGGTCGTATATTTTCAAAATTGTTCTATTTCGTTTTGCTACGATCCAATGCCAATTTCCTGTTTTGGGACTGTATCGGACCGCTACTAAATTCAGTCCCTCAATATTATCCCACGTGGAAAAATTTTTAAAAGTATTCCTTTGGGTAAACCCATATTTTGCAAGTAATCTGAGAATATCATTTCTGCTGGTTCTGGAATTTGTCTTCACTGTTTTGGGATCCCATTTAAATAAATCTATTGCTTTTTGGATTACAACAGTAAGTGATTTTTCTGCAATCATTGCAACACAAGCAATGCCACATAAAGTTGAGTTTTGTGGCTGACGGATTAAACGCATTTTGATTTTTTCTGAATAATTACTAGTGTCCACTATAAATTTAAAATAATTTCTTGAATACACCCTAATATCACACATATCCCTTGGGTTGTGCTTTGATTTCAAAAGCGATTATCTATGGTGCAGTCAGTGCTGTTAAATGCATCGCTGGTTGTCATTTCTTTTTGTCGCTAGATCCATTGGGGGGGGGCTTTGAAGATTTTCAGTCGATCTGACAAAATTTCTAGACAACTGATTGCAAAGAACCCCGCTTGAAGCGGAGTGGGCTACACACAATACGCGATAACCTATGTCAACCTTGAAATTATTGCGTTGCTTCAGCGGCAAATTTTTGGAGTGATATAGTCGCCCTCGCTTAAACGATGACCGTTTGAGAGTAAAATCGTTTTTGTTTCAATACCCACTACATTTAGATTTCCGAAATCGGAATGAATCTCGGAAAGAGAGACTCCGAGTTTCAAATTTTTCCCATGTCGTTTTCCCAAGGAATCTTCCCAAGAAAATTTTACCTCGTTGTTATTTTTATCAATTTCCCTGATTTTTATTTTAATGTCTGATGTGTTTGGCATAGTTGAACCTCATTTTTGATATACCGTAAAATTATATTTTTTTTTACGATAAATAATGTCGTGAACAAAATTATTAGTCAATCCTCGTTTATAATTCTGTACGGTTTCCCCATTTCCTTTACGCGGCGAATGTTTTCAGCGGTGCCTTTGCTTTTCCCATCCCAAATCATGAGAGCCGTATCGCAGTCTTGCGCCATTTGGATGTCTTTCACATACTGGAACTCGCTCCCTGTAAGCCCTTTGGCGGATTCGGCACAAGAATGGACCTTTACTCCCGTGGCGAAGTTGTTCCTTGGAAATTCGCCACTATAGTAAATGGTCACGTTGCTGTACTCTTTTAATTCCAAATAACCTTGCACCGCAGCATCAACGCCGTAGCAATCTCCCACAAGAAATTCTGTACCCAAAGCAATATGTTCATCAAGTATAGCTTTGACCTCATCAGGCAATACCGAAATTGATTTTGATCCAGATACAAACAGTTTCATCACCTCTCCTTTTTCATATAGAAGAATCGGTTCAGTTCGTGGTCAGTTCCGATCGATTCTCCATAGCAGATGGAAACCCATGGACTCGGCCACACTTTCTCAATGGCATTGACAAAAGCCTTATCCCTTTCGGCAGAGTATTTGTTGAAGTCGGTCGCGTCGAGAACGATGTCAATGTGAGCTAGGCGACCCGTGTGGCAGAGGAATGTCGTAAATTGCTCTAGACGGTCCTCTTGAATTTGCTTTTTGTCATCCGCAAGAATGTAGCCTGCGATATATTCCCACATCTCGTTCCGTTCTTTTTCGTCTGCATACGAACGCTTTACTAGCGATTTCAAGTCGTTGTATTTTTGTGTCGGTGTCATGATAATGTTCATATTCGCACTCCTTATTTTAATTTATCTTCAGAATTTAGCAGCTTCATCAACTCTATTAGTCGAAATTCATTTCTTGAAAAATGATGGTCTTGCCCTGGCACAACCACAACGTGCATGTTTTCACGTTCGTGGAGCTTAAGAAGCCCTGCTAAATGTGCTGAAGGATCGAGACTCCCGAAAACGAATGTCATCATGTCTCCGTCAAATGCCTTGGCGCTGCGGCATATCCGAATTGTGTTTATCATGAGCGGGGGATTCACTAACAGGAATCGGCTGATTTCCGGAAATAGAGATCGACCAATGCACCCGATGGAGGCGCCCATTGACATTCCCATAAAGTAGATTTGGGTATGGCCACCGATTTCAAATTCCGATTTTACCACTTCGGCGAATTGCGCCATCTGGCTGATGTCAGATGATGGAGTGGACGCGCAAACCACCGAGAACCCGCACAGCTCGCGCATTTCGCAGGCAAGTTTCAGGTACTTGTTGCGATACCCATAAATGGAACCGCCTTGTCCCGCCTTTATCAGCAAAACCTTTTGACGGTCGCCAGCAAAGACGAATCCGTAATCAACCTGATTTTCACCATCACCGAAAGATTTAATTAAATCGAAAGTTTCTATACCCATAATAAAGTCCTATTTATAGGGATGTTATAAATTGTTTCTCATTGCATGACCTCGCTCCATTTTATGAAGCATGTTTTCTTGAGTGAATCGGCAAACATAGCATCCGTCTGAAATTTCTTGCATAGTGCATTTTCGATTTTCTTGGTATTGTTGTCAAAATGGAAATCGAATACCTCCATCGCCATATAGATATTTTTGCTGTAGTAGCGTTTGGGGCGTGGGTAAGTATCCACGACAGACCAATTTTCGTTCCATCCCTGAACAATGGAAAAGCCTCGCTCCGGGTAATAGTATTCAAGGGTCTCGTCTATTTCACGGATGGGATTGTTCCCGAAAACCCGGAAGGTCTGGTCATATTTGATGTGCTTTGACTGTGCGTCTATGTGGCAGATGATGATTTGTTCCGCATCTCTAGGAATCTTTATGCCCACGATGTAGGCGAGGTTGTAAATGCCGGAATCGCTAAGCTCTATCTCGCCACAGAAGGCGCTGCGGAATATTGCATTTTCGTCCCGTTCCTCCTGCATGTCGTAATCATCCTTTTTCCCCTCCGGGAAAAGGAAATAAGTGCGTTCCAGAAGTTCCTTGTCGGAATCTTTTCTATCGTCGCTCCATAGCTTGTTAAAGTGCTCGATTTTTTTACTCGTAATCGGTTCTGCCTCTTCCCAAAGATTATCGAATAATCTTTGAAATGGCTTGTAATCCTTGGTTTCCGTTGTAATGGAATTATCTTCGAAATCATAATATGAGCCGTCGCAATGCGTTAGGCTTGTGATGCTGAAGGCGCGCTTTTCTCCAAGGTGGACGAACAGAAGCATATCTAGGTCTTGGATATGGCGGATCTCGATTTCGGGGTACTGCAAAAAGTCCCAAAGCGTGCGCCAATCTGGCTTGTTGAGGACATCCGTCAAAATCCGGATTTTGGAGCCCTCCTGAATTCGGCTCATCTCTAGCGAATCGGGATCGTCCGGGTCGTCATCATCTTCGTCTTCAATGAATGGCGTGTAATCGTCAAAAAGTCCCGGGACGTTATCGTTCATCGATGGAATCGCGACAAGGCGTTCCCCGTTCCCGGCTTCCCAAAAATCATGCATCAGGTCCATTAGGGAGTTGCCTTTGTAAACCTTGCTCCCTTTTTTGTGGCTTTTCTTGTTGCTCATAATTCCTCCTTTGTTGCTAGCCTTTTTCGGGCTTGTGATATACCGGATTAAGCATGCGTTTTAATAAGTCTGCCTTGTGTTGGTCGGGATAAGCGTCTAGTCCCTTCATAAAGGTTTTGTACTCTTTTGGCGTAAATATGTGACGGGTCCCGTTAGGTCCCAGCGTCTCCACGTAATCTTTCTTTTTTTTCATATTTGTGCTCCCATTTTGATTTATCTTCAAAATAGATATTTACTGCGACAAATATAGTCGCGTTTGAACACTAAAAAGGAAATGCCCGCACATTGGCGGGCATGACAAGCTGAATACTATGACTTTTTTTGCTAATGATTTCTTCTATAAGTGCTGTCGAGGAAATACGAGAAGTCGCGGAGTTTTTTGCGGAGGGCGACAGGTTTGATGACTTCGGCGCTGTCGGCGTACGAAAGTACCCAGCGGAAAAGGAGCTCGTCGTTTAGGGCCTTCATCGTGACCAACAGACGGCCGTCGCGGAGTTTTTCCACCTTCATGGAGCGTTGGAACGGCTTTTCTTCGAGGTAATGCTGCGCATGGCTGCTGAACACGATTTCGACATCTTCGGCTTTCGGGTCTTGCGGCCCAAAAATGGCAGAACCGAGCTGCACACGTTTGCGCAACATTTCAAGTGTCTTTGGGTTGTCCTGAAAGGTTTCCTTGGTGAGTTCGACCTTCTGGATTCGGCGGAACTTGAGTGTGTAGGTTTCGCCGGGGTGCGACTGCGACTCGCAACCGATGTAGATTTCGCCCTGGTACAAGATGACCATCAGCGGAATTCGTATGCGAGGGATGTTACCAGTTTCGCTGATATAGGTGACGAGGATTTTGCGGCGTTCGTGAATCGCCCGCAGAATTACCTTGAGTTTTTCGCTGGAATCTTCCTCGAACATGGGAGGGGTTCCCGCAAAAAGAATTCGCGAATTCAGGTCTTGAGCGAGCTGTTCCACGGCCTTTTTTTCGTTCGAAGGCAGACTTTTCTGGATTTTTTCAAGCAGATCCGTGACGGTCTCGCTTGCGGCGGGGTACATGTTTGCGATGCGCTGCAGAAACACGAAATGCAGCATGGTATTTTCGAAATTCGGAAAAAGCAGATTGTCCGCCGATTTAATTGCGGATTGATAAAGGTAGGCTCGTCGGTCGCCGCTCACGCGGATATAGGCGCCTCCATTAATGGAGGCAAGGAAATTCATATCTCGTTGCACATTGCGACGCTCGTTTTCAGGAATCTCCAATGCGGCCATCAAATCGTTGATGGTGTAGGCTCTGCTCGGATTTGAAATCAGGAGCGCAAAAAGCTGGACGGTGCGTTCGCCGCGGGTAATTTCTGCCATAATAAACCTCTAAAACTTAATATATCTTATTACTGCGACAAAAGATGTCGCGAAGCTTCTGCTTTTGCGTTTTTTTTGGTGAAAAATGTAGGGCAACTTGAATAGTAAACAAAAATGCCCCTGCTCAGAGCTACTTGAGCGGGGGCACCTTTATTCCCAAAGAGACACAAAAGAGGGAATTGATTTTTTGATTCAACCGAACAAGTCTGAGTCCGAAAGCTATGGCGACATTCTGAATTAGACTTGTCTAACTAAAAGTTAGATAATACTAACTGTAAAAACAAGGGTAAAATGGCGAAAATAATGTAAATTTTTTCTTATAAAATTAGTCTAATCTAAATAAATACGAATTCGGTAATATTTTTAGCCTTGCCTAATTAGCCGAAAAGAACTATATTAGCCCCGTCTAATGACGATTAGACAAAAAATAACCCGTATAATCCGAATCGGAGGCCTCGAATGGATCATACAAAACTAAGCCAGAGTCTCGAAGACTACTTGGAAATGGTGCACATGCTGCGCCTTGCAAATGGAATCGCCCGCGTCAAGGACATTGCCGCAGCCCTTACGGTCAAGATGCCGTCGGTAGCGAAGGCGATGATTGAACTCAAGAAGCTCGGGCTTGTGACACAGGAACCATACAGCGGAGTAGAGCTTACCGAAGAAGGTCAGCGCGTTGCCGCCATGATTCTGAACCGCCATATATTACTGAAGGGATTCCTGATCAAGCTGGGCGTGTCCGAAGCCATTGCCGACAAGGATGCCTGCTGCATGGAGCATATCCTTTCGGCAGAAACTCTCGGAAAAATTGAAGATTTTATGAAACCGGCGGAGGCTGCGCCCTCGCCTAAAAAAACAAAGGCTGTCAAAAACAAAAAATAGGCTGGAAATCGCGGCTCATGCGGTATCCGGCCTTTTATACGAGGATAAAATATGAGCTGTAATTGTGGTTGCGGCGGCAAGTCGCAAACAAAGAAATGGAACACTGAGCCGCAGTTTTCGGACTTGAAACGCGGCGACAAGGTAGAGATCGTCGGTTATAACGAGGGCGATTCTGCTTACAAGTCCAAGTTGCTTTCGATGGGCCTTGTGCGTGGCGTTCAAATGGAAGTCTTGCAGGTGGCCCCCCTCGGCGATCCGATTGAAGTAAGCGTACTGTCTTACAGGCTCTCGCTCCGTAAAGAAGAAGCCAACGTTCTCAAGCTGAGGAGGGTATAATGGCTGCTAGAAAACTTTTGACGATTGCAATTGCCGGTAACCCGAACTGCGGTAAGACGGCTCTCTTTAACGCCCTTACGGGTGCACGCCAGCATGTGGGTAACTGGCCCGGCGTGACGGTCGAAAAGAAGGAAGGTTACTTTGAACTGGGCGACCGCCAGATTCGCCTGGTGGACCTTCCGGGTACTTACGCTTTGTTCGCAAATGCCGAAGACGAACGCGCTGCTGTTGACTACTTGCTCAGCCGCGAAGCGAGCCTGATTATTAACATTGTCGATGCGACGAACCTGGAACGCAACCTGTTCCTTACGAGCCAGCTTGCCGACATGAAGATTCCGATGGTGATTGCCGTCAACATGATGGACATTGCCGAGAATCGCGGAATCCAGCTGGATCTCGACGAACTTTCTGATTTCTACGGCGTGCCGTGCATTCCGCTTTCTGCCGTGAGCGAAAAGAGCGTCACTAACTTTATTAGCCAGATGGGCCACGTGCTTGCTAGCCCGATGCCGCTCCCGAAGCAGATGGTTTACGGCGACAAGGTCGAAGAGGCCGTGAAGGTTTTGGAACCGAAGGTGGCACCGGTCGCAAAGCTTTTGGATGCGGATGCTCGCTGGGTTTCGCTCATGTACTTGGGCAACCAGAAGAGCTATGCAGACAAATTCGCCGAAGCGGGCGTAAAGCTCGACAAGGCCGAAGTCGTGAAGATTCTGGGCGAAGAGCCGGAATTTGCGATGGCTGAAAACCGCTATTCCATTTCGCACGAGGTGGCGGGCAAGGCGATTGTTTCTGCGCGCGCCAAGAAGACTTTCTCGGACAAGCTTGACGCAGTTCTTTTGAACCGCTGGGCTGCACTCCCGATTTTCCTGGTCATCATGTATCTGGTGTTCTGGATTGCGGTGACGATCGGTTCTGCGTTCATTGATTTCTTTGACGTGCTGTTTGGTGCGATTTTTGTGGATGGCCTCGGCTACGTGCTGGGCGATGTACTCGGCTGCCCCTCCTTTGTCACGGCAGTTCTCGCCGACGGTATCGGTGCCGGTATCCAGACGGTTTCGACCTTCATCCCGGTCATCTTCTTCATGTTCCTGTGCCTTTCGTTCTTGGAAGACTCGGGTTACATGGCCCGCGCGGCTTTCGTTGCAGACCGTTTTATGCGGTTCCTCGGACTCCCGGGTCGTGCCTTCGTGCCGATGATGGTGGGCTTCGGTTGCGGCGTGCCGGGCATTATGGGCTCCCGCGTGCTGGAATCCAAGCGTGAACGCTTCCTCACCATTTTCCTGGTGCCGTTCATGAGCTGCGGCGCACGCCTCCCGGTGTACGCGCTGTTTGCGGCGGCATTCTTCGGCAAGATGGCGGGCACGGTGGTGTTCCTGCTTTACCTCGCCGGTGTGCTGTTCGCCATCGCTTACGGTTTGTTCCTGAAGAAGTCGCTTTTCCAGGGCCAGGCCAGCAACTTTGTGATGGAACTTCCGCCGTATCATTTGCCCAAGTTTAAGTCCCTGATGATTCACTGCTGGCAGCGCCTGCGTGACTACATCTGGCGCGCCGGTAAGGTGATTACGCTTGCCGTTGCCGTGCTCGGGTTCCTCAACAGTTTCGGCATTGTGGAGAAGATGTATGTCGATATTGACGGCACGGCGACCGAAATTGTCCAGGCCGAAGACGGCTACCAGATGGTCAAGGAAAATGAAGAAGGCGAGGCTGAAAATGTTGCTCTCCCCGAAGGTTTCGTTGTTGACGAATCCAAGGTGGTGAAGTCAAACGAGTTCACCGCCGGTAACGGTGACTCCGAAAACAGCCTGCTTTCTGTCATCGGTAAGGCGATTACGCCGGTGTTCGAACCGTTCGGTGTCGAGCGTGAAAACTGGCCTGCATCCGTGTCGCTGTTTACGGGCCTCTTGGCCAAGGAAGCTGTTATCGGTACCATGAACTCCCTCTATTCCATGGTGGGGGAGAATGCCGAGGCTCCTGCAGATGGTTCGACAAGCTCCGCAACCGATAAGGTCACTGAGCCTGCCGAAGTGACCGTCGCAAAGGAAAAGGCTCAAGAACCCGCACCGGAACAAGTTGCAGTTGCGGACTCTGCTGCTACAGATAGCGTGAAGGCGGATTCGACAGTCGCCGCTGTTGCTGACTCCGCTGCAACGGATAGCGCTGTGGTTGCCGATAGTGCCGCAGCATCTGCTGAATCCGCAGAAGCCGTTGCCAAGGCCGCTCCTGCCGAAGAAAAGCCGCTTATCGTAGGCATCGACGAATGCCCTGCCGAAGAAGAGGAAGAAGGTGGCGCACCCGACATCAAGGGCGCCGTGCTCGAAGCTCTCGGCTCGATTCCTGCTAACCTCGCCGAAGTCTTTGGCTCCCTCACCGACCCGCTGGGAACCACCGGTGAATTGGAAGGCCAGGAAGCAGCCGAACTCAAGAAAGAAACTTTGGACAAGATTACCGACGCCAAGGTGCTGACCTGCGAAGAATATGCAGCCATCGAAACCTTCGGCGAAGAAGAAGAGGACGAAAAGACCCGCGAAGCCGTGTTTGCTAAGCTCGCTGCAGCAGGCCTCGAACTCTCCGAAGACGAAATGGGCGCTCTCGAAGAAGGTGACCTTTCTGAAACCGCCGACATCTACGCCAACCTCCGCTCTTACTTCCACAATCCGGACAAGAACGGTAACCCGGTGGATGGTTTTAATTGGCAGGTGTTCGCGTTCCTCATCTTCATCTTGCTTTACGTGCCGTGCCTTGCCGCCATGGGCGTGGTTGCCCGTGAAATCGGCCTCGGTCTCGCCGTCCTCATGGCGACCGTGCAGACGCTCCTTGCCTGGGCTGTGTCGGTTCTCCTTTACCAGGTGCCCGTTGGAGGCGATACCAAGTGGATTGTCGCAGCCATCGTGGTGCTCGTGGGTACGGGAATCTTCCTCAAGCTCTTCGGCATGAAGGCGAATAAAGAAAAGCGTTTCGAAGACTAACCTTTGGAATCAAGAACAGGGCTGGTAGGCCCAAAACCTGCCGGCCCTTCATTAAAAATCTTCAATTAGATTAGTCTAATTTCTGGAGCTAAACTGAAACATCTTGGCACGCATTTTGCAACAATAGCATACAGAAGGCGATAGCCAAGCGTTTTTGTAGCACTATTTGTAAAAAACCTGACGGAGTGTTACAAAAACAGAAAATAAATCCGTCAAGGGAGAGAAAAATGAAAAACCGTTTGACGTCTAATCTTTTGTTCGGTCTTGCAGCCGCATCCTTCTTTGCTGTGTCTGCATTTGCTCAGGATGCCGCCCCTGCCGCCGAAGCCCCCGCTGCAGCGCCTGCTGCGGAAGCTCCTGCTGCAGCTCCCGTTGCTGCCCCTGCTGAAACTCAGGCCGCTCCGGCTCCTGCCCAGGAAGCCCCTGCCGCTGCTCCGGCTCAGGAAACTCCTGTCGCTGCCGCTCCTGCCGAAGAAAAATCCGCTGAATCCGCTCCTGCCGAAAACACTAACCCGGGCGAAGTCGCTGACGCCGCCGGTAACGCTCTCGGCATGCTCAAGGCTAGCATGAACGAAGGCACTTCGGAAGCCCAGATGGAAGTCAAGTACAATGGCGAAGTGGAATTTGATGCTTACACAGGCAATGTCTGGGCAGAAGATGACCTGAACCATTCCTACGCTTCTACCTTCGACCTGAATTTTGAAGTCAAGTTCAACGAAAAGTGGTCTGCATTCGTTGGCCTCGAAGCCGACGGCGAAACGACTGATCCGGCCGCCATTTACAATGGTGCCTACGTTCAGTACCAGCCGGCTGATTTCTTCGCGGTTAAGCTGGGCGACCTGACCTTCTCGGAAGGTGCATTCGTTGCCTACTATGACTACGACGATCCTGCCGATAACGCCGCCGGTATGAAGGAACATGATATCCGCGGTCTTGAAATTGACCTGGCTGGCTTCATTCTCGGTGTTGGCTTTGGTCGTGGCGATAACGACTGGGCTGACGAAGAAGGTGCCAAGGTTTACGATGTGCACGCTGCCTACGAATTCGATTATGCCGGTCAGCACTTGCGTCCGTATGTAGACTACAAGAGCTTCCAGACCACTCAGCATAACGAACTCCATGCCGGTGTAGAAGCGGGCCTCTCTCTCGGTGGCTTTGGCTTCAGGGCTGTGTATGGTTTCCATGCCGACTATCTGATGGACGATGGCGATGTCGTAGAAAATCAGGATTGGACTTCTACTGCTCACGCCTTCTTGGTTGAGCCGACGTTTGAAGTGGGTATGTTCGATATCAAGACGACTGCCTTCTATGCCATTGTTGACAGGGGCGATGCCGCCGAAGATGCAAGCGACCTTGACAACGGCGAAATTCCGGAATACTTCTTTGTGTATGCCGAACCCGCCTTCAAGCTTGCTGAATTCATCAAGCTCGGCATTCCTGTAGAATACCACACCAATACCATGGATGATGACGATGATTCCGCCGCTACATTCGATGTCGGTGCCCGCGCCTACATTACGCCGGTGGAAAACCTCGAAATCATGGCCTTCGGCATGGTGGACATTCCCGTGCAGGATAACGAGGACGATACTGCGCTGCGTTTCGGTCTCGAAACCGTATTCAGCTTCTAAT
>NZ_JAZSAF010000020.1:0-20657 GCF_045601785.1 Fibrobacter sp. | reverse complement strand
CATCACTACAATTACCACCGAAATAATGGCTATCAGCAATTCCTTGAGAAAGTCCCGAATACTCACGGCAACGACTTCCGTCTGGTCTGTCACACGCCTCATCTTGACTTCTTCGGGTAATTCATTTTCAAAATCGCGCAGCACCGATTCAATTTCCTTACCCATTTTCACGATGTTGTAACCGGAACGCATCTCAATACTCAACATAACGCACTTGTGACCGTTCTGCTGTATGTACGAATCCGGCTTCGGGTATTCACGCACTACATCGGCTACATCCTCAAGCCGTACAACGCCACCATCGGGCGAACTAAATACAATCGTTTCCTGAATGTCACGAACATTTTCTATCCCACTTTTCACATAAATCGGACGATTATACACGCCATCCTTGAGGGAGCCCGAAACATTGATTAGTCCCTGTCCTGCAAGCATCATCATCGTCGATTTATAGCCCAGGCCGTACTGCGAAAGTTTCTCGTTATCTAGGTAAATGGAGATTTGTTCTTTTTGTTCACCAAAACGACTGATTCGACCGACGCTTTCAAGTGTACGCAACCTGTCTGTCAAACGATCAAGATATTCCGACATTTCACGGTAGGTCTTATTCTCGCTTTCTAGCGTCAAAAGAATTGCAGACGCATCGCCAAAATCGTCCATAACCAAAACCGCAACAACTCCAGCAGGCAAGCTATTCTTAAAAACCTGCACACCGAGCTTGAACTTGCTCCAGAAGGCATCTTTGTCACTGACATCGTCATCAAGGGTCACCTGCACAATCGCAAGCCCGTCGCGAGTCGTAGATGTCGTCTTTTTCTTGTCAACTTCGGCGTAAGTAAAAATAAAGTCTTCGAGCGGCTTGGTGGCGCGATTCTCGACCTCATCCACATTCGCTCCCGGGTACGCCGCAAGCACGATGCCCTGACGCACCGTGAAACTCGGAAATTCGTTTTTTCGGACTTGTTCTAGACCATACGCGCCGAATGCAACGAGAATGGCGCAAATCAGGAATACGATTGCGCGATAACGCATTGCGGTTTCAAAAAAGGAACGCTTTTTCATTTTGAGACAATCTCCACGCGAGTACTCCGTCCCACCTTTTGTATCCCGCTTACGATAACGGTATCGCCGGGCTCTATTCCCTGCACCAGGACATCATTTCCGGAAACATCGACGCTCAGTTGAACTTTGACATCGCGGCGATCCGCATGCCCGCCGGAAACAACCCACACAAATTTCCGGTTCCTTTCGTCAAGCATCACTGCCGCTGTCGGAAGAACAACACCCGACAAGGAATCACGCCTTTCAAGACTAATCTCGGCCAGCATTCCCGGTAAAAGTTCTCCGCTCTTGTTTATGATTTCCGCCTCAATTTCGTAATTGCGCGAAAGCGGATTGGCTGAAATACCCTTGTTCGATATTTTCCCGTCAAAAACCTTGTTCCCTAACGCACCCACTTGGATTCGAACCTTGTCTCCTACGCGGATGGAGCCGATTTCTTTCTCGGGAACGAACGCGCGTGCCTTAACTTTTGCTATATCGACAATCTTGAATACAGGGACGCCAGGGAGCACGTTCTGCCCGACTTCTAGCGACTTGCCCGAGACTACTCCCATCGCAGGAGCATGGAGCTTGCAATCGTCAAGCGCCTTCTGCGCAAGTTTTTCCGATGCGATTGCCTGCTTATACTTGCTTTCCACTTCCATCCACTGGATTTCGGAAATGCTCTTGTTCTGGTAAAGTTTTTCCATGCGACGGTGCGCATCTTCGGCCTGGTTCTTCAAAGCCGATGCGATTTCTAGCGCATTCTTCGCAGAAGTTTCGTCGAGCGTCGCCACCCAATCGCCCTTATCCACCTTCTTGCCTTCGGTAACATTTACCGACTTGACCGTCCCCGGCGAAGAAAAACTCACGACCGTCGCCGCAATCTCTGCGATAGAACCCGCATAGCGATGCGAGAGTCCCGCATTCGTAACTTGAGCAACAATAGTTTCTACTTTGACTTTTTTCGCCCCCTTGTCCGCATCATTCTTGTTGTGCGTGGCAATCGCTTCGTTTTCACAAGCGCAGAAAATCAATGACAAAATCGGCAATATAAATAGTTTCGTATTCATACTCCAAAATTATCTATCATGCAAAGGATTTTTAAGGTCGAAATTTCGTCACTATCGGATATATTTACCAAAAATTTCGTTATTTTTGCCAAATTTACCACAAAAAAAGAAATTTCTACCATTTAAAAATTTCATTATTATTTATTTTATAGACATGAACAGGCATCTCAAAAAAGCAAGCGACATCAAAACAGCAGATCTTTCTCTACTGGAAATTTTGAAACAGGTAAACCTGGTTCCAGGAAAGATTGGCGTATTCGATAACATCGACGAATTGGATCTGTCGGGCTATTTTGACCTGCAGGGAATCATTCTGATACTGATAGAAAAAGGCTCCTGCCTGCTCGAAGTCAACATGACCACATACGAATTGGAAAAGGGGGGCGTTTTCGTCGCTTTTCCTGGTCAAATCATCCATATGCTTCAAATAAGCAAAGACTTCAAGCCACTATGCATCGCCTGTTCCATCGACATGATGAACGACTTGGCATCGCAAGTCAAGGACAGCCTGCAACTTATTCAAATGATAAAGCAATCACCCTACCAGCAAAAAGAAAAAGAAGAATTCGAACAGCTAAAGAAGTCTTTCAAGCACCTACAAGAAAAAATCGAAATAACCAAAAAAAATCAGCACCGCTACCAAATCATCAAGAACCTTGTATTGTCCATCGCCTTTGAGTGCTTTGATTTCTTAATCGGGAAGTGCCTCGTGCATCAGGGAGGCAATCGCAAGAAATCCCTATTCAACGCCTTTTTGCGAAATGTCGAAGAGCGTCACCGTAAGGAACACAGCGTCAAGTATTATGCCGACGAGCTTTTTGTAACCCCGAAATACCTTTCGACGGTGATAGACGAGATGAGCGGCAAGGGCGCAAAACAATGGATAGACGAATACATCGCCCTCGATGCCAAGGTCCTTTTGCAATCCACTCAGATGGATGTCCAGGAAATTTCGGATGAACTCAATTTCCCCGACGTGAGCTTTTTCGGCAAGTTCTTCAAGCGTATGACGGGCATGTCACCCAAGGCTTTTAGGCTTGGGAAACTAGAGTCACCTTGAAAAATTCCACGTTCATTTCGCGGTCGGCGAGGGGCACAATCTTGCGGTCCTTGGGAATTTCGTAATCGAACTTGTGGTCCGAAACGAAGGTCAACAGCGAAGACTGTTCGATGAGCTTTGAAATGCCCTTCACGCTGTCGTGCTTGATGAAGATGACGTCGGGAATCTTCTTGCGCTTGACCTGCTCCCAGAACCCTACGTTGCTGCGCTGGATGATGGTCTCGCCCCTAAGTTCCCGGAGCCGGATGGACTTGCGCTTGGCAAGCGGGTGCTTTTTCGGGAGTGCAATCGAAAGACGCTCCTGCATGTACTTTTCGGCAAGGTATTTCTTTGCGCGCGGGGCCTTGAGCGTGATGCCGATATCCGCCGTGCCCTCGTTCAGCGCCTTCAGCACGCCCGCCTCATTGTCGATAATTTCGTAAGTGACCTGCGCGCCGGGGTATTTCTCCTGCAGTTCCTGCACCATCCGCATGGCGGGGAGGATGGCCACCGACGCGATAGAGAACGTGCGCGTGCCTGCCCCCTGCGGACTCACCTTTTCCATCATCTCGCCTTGCAAATCCATGATGCGCTTCGCGTATTCGGCGACCATGCGTCCCTTCTCGTTCAGCTCGATGCGGTTCTTTTTGCGCTCGAAGAGCGGAGCACCGATTTCGTCTTCCAGCTTCTTGAACGCGCGGCTCACCGCCGGCTGTGAAGTGTAGAGCTTGTCCGCAACGGCAGAAAGCGTCCCGTATTCCAGGAACCCGGCCAGCAATCGCAAGATGTAAGTCTCGACAAACATAAAAAGCCCCTTTTGGGGAGAATATAATAAATCCGCTATGCACTACACGCATAGTGGGCATAAAAATTACGCATTACGCGGCCGTCCTGAATTTATTTATATTATAGTCAACCGGTTCAAGAAAAAAAAAGGCGGATCCCATGAAAAAAATCACCTTGATTCTTTTATCACTTCTTCTAGGAGTCTCTATGGCAGCAGAAAAGAAAATCCTCGTCGTTTACTATTCCCGCGCAGACGAAAACTATTCCGTCGGGAACATTTCCAAGGGCAATACCGAAATCATTGCCGAGATGATCGCGAAAAAGACAGGCGGCACGCTCTTGCATGTGGAGCCCGCAAAGGAATACCCCAAGGGCTACGACGACTGCATCAACGTGGCCAAGAAGGAACTTGCGCAGGACGCGCGCCCGGCCATCAAGCCGGTGAACGTGAACCCCGAAGAATTCGACGAAATTTACGTCGGCTATCCGGTGTGGTGGGGCGAAATGCCCATGCCCATGTTCACCTTCTTCGAAAAGTATAACCTGAAGGGCAAGACAATTCACCCCTTCGTGACCCACGAAGGTAGCGGCCTTTCGGGTGTAGCCCGCCTCAAGAAGGTGACTGGCGCGAATGTGCCCCCCGGCCTTGCCATCTACGGACACGTGGCCCAGAACGAACGCGACAAGGCCCAGAAAGAAGTCGATAAGTGGGTGAAGTAGGCGGCTTGCGCCTCACTTAGGATTGCTAGTCCTCTTCTTCAATTCAGTCCAAGAGCTAGCTTTCTCTAAAATCGGCCTTGGAGAGAATGTCTCTGGCCTGTCCAATTTGCTTGAATAAAAAAAAGAGATGAATCCTGTTCACCTCTTTTTCGTTTTACTTCATAGTTGCGTTTTTTACTTCACGTCTTTCCACTTACGGATAAGTCCGGTATACACATCCCGCAACCTGGACAGGGCAATATTGGAAACTTGGTTCTGCTTGTTGACAATCACGGCAATACCGTCTTGGGCGATGGTCTGGGAAGTTAAGACTTCCAGTTCGTTGGGTTTCAGGTTGCGGCTAGCCATGCCGATATCGCAGGTGCCTTCCTTGGCGGCCAGCATTCCCGAAGAAGAATCGTTGGTCTGAATTTCGATTTCCACTTCCGGGTTCAGGGCCATGTAGGCTTCCTTGAGTTTTTCCATGACCGGAGACACGCTGGAAGAGCCGGCAATGACGATCTTGCCCTTCAGCTTTTGGGCTTGGAATTTTTTACCATCGGAAACTCTGATGTAGCCGTTTCCTTCGATAACGGCTTGGCCGTCGGCGCTAAGGATAAAGTTCACGAAGTCCTTTACGGCGTCGTTCATCTTGCCCTTGGTGGCAATGTTGAAGGGGCGGGCGATGGGGTACTTGGCGGACTTAATGTTTTCTTTGGTGGGAGCGAAACCGTCAATGCTCAGGGCCTTCACGGAACCGTTCAGGGAGCCAAGGGAAATGTAGCCGATGGCGTATTCGTTACCGGCTACGGCACTCATGACGCCCTGAGTGCCGTCGATGGTAATCGCGTCCTTGGTAGTATTGTCCTTTTTCTTTCCATCTTGCTTGACAAGGGTTCCCACCAGTTCGTTAAAGGCGTCCCGAGTGCCGGAACCAGCTTCTCGGGCGATGACGGAAATTTCAGGCTGCTTGGTGGTGGCGACTTCGACGTTCTTTTCGTTCTCTCCGTTGCAGGCTGCCGTAATACCCATTACAGCTAAACTAATTACACAAGCGGTTAAAGCCAGTTTTTTCATTCTTGATACTCCTTGGTTGGTTTTGAATGATGACCACAAGTTAGACATGCTATGTAAAGACCCAATAGCATGTAGGGTAAAATCTTTGTAAAGCCTTTACTCCTCTTTTATTCTTTTCAAGAACTTCTCAAATATTTTACTTCGCCCCCTCTTCAGTTTTTACAATGACAATCTAAGTTGATGCCGTCATTCAAACAGGGCTTGGCCCAAAGGAGTTCAAAATGACGATTAAGAAATCTTGCATCATCGCAGCTGTTGTTACCACTATCGGCATGGCTAGCGCCGCCGAAGAATCCAAGGCCAGCGGCTTTGACTTGACCGGAAATATTCAAACTCAGGCCTACAAGGCATTTTACGACAATGAAAAGGAAAACACTCTGGATAACTTCTGGTTTCGAGCCAATATCGGCGGAACGTACAGCTCCGAAAATTTCGACGCCAAGGTGACTATCCGCATGTACGCCCCCCACTTTAATGGAGGTGCAGACAAGTTTCAGGCCGATACCTATTACGGAAATTACAAGTGGGCAACTTCCGGACTGAACTTGAAACTGGGTCACTGGAAGACGGATACGGAAGGTGCCGGTAATTTCGGTGGCTACCTGGACCAGAATCTTTCTAAGCGGGGCTTTCTAGTTCGAGATTACGCCCACGACGCCTTTGAGCTGGGCTGGAAAATGGCCGGCAACCAGCTGAACGTGATGGTGGGTACCGATGACGGTAATTTCAACAAGGGTTACCTCCGCGTGAACGACGACTTGAAATTGGGAGAAGCCCTGAAACTCGGTCTGGGTTATCGCGCCAACGTTCTTGACCCGATGCAATATAGCGCAGTCCTGACCCATGTGGTGGATTTTCGGGCCCGTTACCAGGGATCCAAGCAACTGGCGGTATACGCCGAAGCGGCAGCTATCATGACCGGCGAAGACGACGAGGTGAATGCAGCTTCCATTGAAGCGGGCACTGCCGTAAAGCCCCTCTACGGCCAGGATACCCAGTACTTCCCGGTGTACGGCGGCGTGGAATTTCCTACCGGTGGTATTTTTGACAAGGCCTTTGCCGAAGTGGAATACGTCGCTAACCGTGACGAACTGAACGCTGATGCCGATGAATTGGGTTGGGCTGTAGGTCTCGTGAAAAAGATCGGTTCCCACGGAAAAATCCAGGCGACGGTCTATAGCGAAAACAAAATGTCCGATGTAGGCTTTAGCGCCCGCCTCACGACTACCATCAAGTAATCCTATGAAACTCAGTTTATCCAGTCCATTCAAGGAACGGGCCGCGTCCACCATCTTCCTGGTCTCTGCGCTAGCAAGCATCCTGTTTGTTGCCCTAATCTGCGTGTTCCTTTTTGCAAACGGTGTCCCCGCCATTCTAAAGATAGGCTTTACGGACTTTTTGTTCGGAACGGAATGGGCCCCCACGGACGAGCCTGCGATCTACGGGATTTTCCCCATGATCCTGGGCAGCCTCTACGTGACCCTGGGTGCCCTTGCCATCGGCGTCTCGGTGGGGCTCCTGTCGGCCATATTCCTGGCTCGGTTCTGCTCCGAAAGGCTCCACAGGGTGTTGAAACCCGCCGTGGAACTCCTGGCCGGCATTCCCTCGGTGATCTACGGCTTCTTTGGCTTGGTGATCATCGTCCCCTTTGTGCGGCAGCACCTTGGCGGGAGCGGTTTCAGCATCTTTACGGCGTCGATTCTGCTGGGAATCATGATTTTGCCTACCGTCATTTCCGTTTCCGAGGCCGCCCTGCGGGCTGTACCCAACAGCTACTACGAAGGCTCCCTGGCTCTCGGGGCCACCCACGAAAGGAGTGTATTCTTCACGGTTCTTCCGGCGGCCACTTCGGGAATCGTGGCGGGTATCATCTTGGGTTTTGGCCGGGCTATTGGCGAAACCATGGCAGTGATTCTTGTGGCTGGAAACCAGGCCCGAATGCCCGACGGTATTTTCGAGGGAGTCAGGACCTTGACCGCCAACATTGTGTTGGAAATGGGCTATGCCACGGACCTGCACCGCGAAGCCCTCATTGCCACCGGTGTGGTGCTATTCTCCTTTATCCTTACTATCAACCTGCTGTTTTCCATTCTCAAGAAGAGGGTTGTCAAATGATCGGATACTATAAGCATGCGCCCTTTTCGCTGTTTCTGAGAATCCTCGTGTCCTTGGCCATCGCCATTACGGTATGCACCCTGGGGTTCCTGATCCTCTATATATTGGTGAAGGGTATCCCATTCCTGAAACCCTCCCTGTTTTCTCTCACTTACACCTCGGAGAATGTCTCTTTCCTGCCCTCCATCCTGAATACGGTTATCATCGTGTTTGGTTCTCTCCTGGTGGCAGGCCCTTTAGGAATCTGTGCTGCCATCTATACGGTGGAATACGCCCGCCGCGGAAACAAGATCGTGGGACTGGTGCGGATCACTACCGAAACCCTTTCCGGAATTCCCTCCATTATCTACGGTCTTTTCGGAATGCTGTTCTTCGTGACCTTCCTGCACCTGGGATATTCCTTGGTTTCCGGTATCTTGACCATTTCCATCATGATTTTGCCCCTGGTCATGCGCACCACTGAAGAGGCCCTGCGTTCTGTTCCAGATAGTTATCGCGAAGGTTCCTACGGCCTCGGGGCAGGTAAGCTCCGTACGGTTTTGTCGGTAATATTACCGTCAGCCGTTCCGGGAATCCTTGCAGGTGTAATCCTAGCGGTGGGCCGTGTGGTGGGAGAGACTGCCGCCCTTGTCTATACGGCAGGTACGGTGGCGGATTTTCCCAAGGGAATATTCTCTTCGGGCAGGACTCTGTCTGTTCACATGTACGAACTTTCTCGAGAAGGTTTCCATACCGGCGAGGCCTACGCCACTTCGGTTATCCTCATTCTGGTAATCCTTCTTATCAACTGGATTTCTAACAAATTTGCAAAGAAAATCGGAAAAACCTAATGACACCTAACGAAAAAATTTCTATTCGCGGCATGGACCTGTACTACGGTAATTTCCATGCGCTGAAAGACGTGAACCTTAACATTATGCCCAACGAAATCTTGGCCTTTATTGGGCCTTCCGGCTGCGGTAAAAGCACCTTACTCAAGTCCTTGAACCGCATGAACGACCTGGTGGAAGGCTGCAAGATTACGGGACATATCCTCCTGGATGGCCAGGATGTATACGGAAAAATGGACCCCAACATTCTCCGGAAAAGGGTGGGCATGGTGTTCCAGAAACCCAATCCCTTTCCCATGAGCATCTACGATAACATCGCCTACGGCCCTAGGACCCACGGCATCCGCAACAAGGCGGAACTGGACGAAATCGTGGAAAAGTCCCTGCGGAATTCCGGTGTGTGGGACGAGTTGAAGGATCGCTTGAAAAAGAACGCTCTCGGCCTTTCCGGCGGTCAGCAGCAAAGGCTCTGCATTGCCCGTGCCCTGGCGGTTTCGCCGGAAGTGCTCCTGATGGATGAACCCACCAGCGCCTTGGACCCCATTTCCACCTCCATTATCGAGGACCTGGTTCTGGAACTCAAGAAGGACTATACCATCGTCATGGTGACCCATAACATGCAGCAGGCCACCCGTGTTTCCGACAGGAGCGCCTTCTTCCTCTTGGGGGAAGTCATCGAAGTCAACAAGACAGAAACCCTGTTCTCGCTGCCCAAGGACAAGCGCACCGAGGACTACATTACCGGGAGATTTGGATAATGAGAAACCGTTTTGATTCGCAACTGGAAGCCCTGAACAGGGGTATTATAGAAATGGGCGCCCTGGTGGAAGATTCCCTGAAGGCCTCCATAGACGCCTTGCTGGCCTTTGACCGTGAAACCGCCAAGAAGATTGTGGTGGGCGACAAGGAAATCGACCAGAAGATGAAGGAAATTGAGACTCTTTGCCTGCGGCTTTTGCTGAGCCAGCAGCCTGTAGCCCGGGACTTGCGCCTGATTTCGGCCTCCCTAAAAATGGTGGGGGACCTGGAACGCATCGGCGACCAGGCTGCAGATATTGCTGAAATTGTGGCGGGGTGTACAGACATGGACGGGGCTCCCCTGAAACTGGCCGCTATTCCGCCCATGGGAATCGATGTGCTCAAGATGCTGGCGCAAAGTATCGACGCCTTTGTCCGCAAGGACTTGAAGTTGGCTCAGATTGTTATCGATAGTGACGACGACGTAGATTTTCTATTCCGCTCTGCCAAGCGGGAACTAGTGAAAACCATCGGAAATACGGAAAGCGATGCCGAGTGCATTATCAATTCCATCATGATCGCCAAATACCTAGAACGCATAGGCGACCACGCCTTGAATGTGGCTCGGTGGGCCATTTTTGCAGAAACCGGTACTCATCATGGAGCCAATCTCTTGAACGGGGTCGACGATTTCGATGAAAAGTAACTAGGAATATTATGAAACTGACTTTACCAGGGCCTGTTTATGGGTAGCCGTAGTTTCAATATCGGAACCCTGCGGCTGCTCTGCGGCCTGGTGGACATGGATTCCGTAGATGACATGTGCGACGAAATCCGCATGATGATGGTGAACAGGGGGCCCGTTTCTATTATCGGTTCTGGTGGCACCCGCGTTTTCGATAGGACCGCCTTTGACCCGACAGAGCCATAAGTGGGAGAAATAGGCTTGCTTCTAGCAGAAGGTCACGGTGATTTCCGTGCCTACGCCTATGGCGGATTGTAACGAAATCTCTGCATGGTGCACTTCGGCGATATGCTTAACAATGGCAAGGCCCAATCCCGTGCCGCCTGTGGCCTTGGAACGGCTCTTGTCTACCCGGTAAAAGCGTTCGAAGATGCGAGGCTGATTTTCTTCGGGAATGCCGATACCTGAATCCTTCACCGTCAGGGATTTTTCCTGCACCAGAACCTTCACGGTACCGCTCGGTTCCGTATAGCGGATGGCATTATCTACCAGGTTGTAAAGCATTTCAAAAAGGAGCTTGTAATTGCCCTGTACCTGAGCGGCAGCATCCCCTTCCAGGGACACTTGGATGTTTTTCTTGCTGGCGTTAAGGGACAACTCCTCGATGCAACCGGAAGCTAGGGGCCACAGGTCTACAGTCTCGTTCAAGTCTATCGCAGATTCTCCCGGGGCATCCAGCTTGGAAAGAGTCATGATGTCATTCGCAATGGAAAGCAGACGGTTCGCTTCCTTGTGGATTTTTCCGGCAAAGAGTTTCACATCTTCGGGTTTCGCCATGTCATTTTCGATGAGTTCCGCGTAGCCCGAAATGGAGGTAAGAGGTGTTTTCAACTCGTGAGAAGCATTAGCGGTAAACTCGTCACGCATCTGGGCGGTCTTCTTCTTTTCTTCGGAAAGTTGCTCTATGGTGAGTTGCAGTTCCCGGTTCTGCTTGCGGATGGTTTTGACAAGCGGTGCGATTTCCTTGTAAATTCCCTCGTCGTCCATGAGCTCGGGCTGCCCCAGGTTTTCAGCCAGTTTCTGCACCGGTCGCACAAAAGCGCGGCTCAAGCCAAAAGCAATCAGAACAGCCACAACAACAATGCCTGTCAACAGCGCTAATAGGTAAGGCATGGTCTTAGATACGGATTCGTGAAGACTCGCTTGACGACGACTTAAACGGAGAATTTTGCCGTCTGACAGTCGTTCTGCAACATAGAACACTTGGGCATTCAAAGTCACTGAATAGCGGAGGTTTTCGCCTATTCCTTTGGAATTTGCGTCCATGATTTCGGGACGACTCCTATGATTTTCCATTTTGCCAGCTTTCGCGTCACTTTCGTAGAGGACCTTTCCGTCCCGGTCCACCAGAGTTACGCGCAAACGTTTGCTGGCAATGGAATCCAGATTTTTTCGGAAGTTCTCAGAAGGAATCTGTCCATAGAAATTTTTGATAAGGGAGGCTGTTTCTCTCAAATCTCGCTTCTGCTGTTCGGACATTTCATTTTCAAAAACGCGAGCCGTAAAATACACTGCAAAGAGAGCGGCGAGAACTCCGACATAAATCAAGCTGAAACGGAGACTGTTTTTCATTGAACTTTGTACCCCACGTTTCGCACGGTCTGTACGATAGAGCCTTGTACCCCTAACTTCTGCCGAAGCGTTTTTATGTGCATATCTACGGTGCGTGTATCCATATCAAAATCCACCCCCCAAATCTTTTCTAGAATCTGTTGCCTAGAGAAAACAGTTCCCGGTCGGGACATCAGGAGTTTCAAAAGTTCATATTCCTTAAAAGTGAGTTCTACAGCGATTCCGCCAACAGTTACCGAACGACGCTGATCATCGAGTGTCACTCCTCCTAGAGCCAAGTTCAACGCTTCCGTACTTTCGGATGAGCTTCGTTCAGAACGGCGTAGCACGGCTCGTACACGTGAAATGAATTCTAGAACGCCAAATGGTTTTGCTATGTAGTCGTCCGCTCCCAAGTCAAGTCCCTTCACTTTGTCAAGTTCAGCTCCTTTCGCCGTAAGCATGATGACGGGGATGCCCTTTGTATTTTCTTGCACTCGCAAGCGTTTGAGAATGTTTAAACCATCTTCGCCAGGGAGCATAATATCCAAAATAAACAAGTCTGGCACCCTAGTCTTAACTTGTTCGTCCATAACTTTACCGCATTCGAAAGCCATCACGTCAAAACCGCTGCTTTTTAAAGCATAAGTTTCCATTTCCCGAACTTCGACATCGTCTTCCACAATATAAATCATAGGACCACACACAAATTATTGTTTTACAGTAAGAAATTTCCTGCTGGCTTTGGCTACAGAACTGACCGCATCCAACAATGCCCAGGACTCATAAAGAATAGTTAAATAAAGGATCTCCGCGCGGATGTTTTCGGAAACACCCTTCATCATTTCCGTTTTACGCTCGTCAAATATCCTCGTCCCTTCTTCCCGCAATTGTTCACGGACCTCGCTATAGTTCCTGAAATCCATGGTTTCTATCATCGAGGCGGTCTTTTCAATCCGTATCTTCACACGGGATACCGTACGCAAAAGCTCTTTTCTTTTTTCGTAGTCCAAGGGACTGAAAGCGTTATCCACGTGGTTCTTGCATGGCGAAGAAATCTGTTCCAGACTAAACAATGCATCTCCCATAAAATCATTTGCCTGGTACAAAAAGAAATTCTTTACCACCATATCCTCCTGGGCAAGTCTTTCCGTACATAAGGTTCCATGGCGACGGTTCCTCTGGATATGTTTTTTCAGAATTTTAATTTGTTTGTTCACGGAGCGTAGTTTTCCCAAGTTTTCTCGCAAAAGTCCCACAATTATCTTTTCGTAGCAGTCAGCGCACCAACGGAGTATTTCGCTCCACTCACCACGACTGTATTCCTGTATAAGGGGGTATACCTTTGTCTCGGGGGGAGCTGTCAAGATGTTATCAAACAATTCCTCCGCCTTACCCTTCTTGTTTTCTCGGTATTTCAGATTCGAACGAATCAATACGAAAATGACCACGGCAAAAAGACCGAATATGGCAGGGAAACCGCCAAAGTAAAGCACTGTCGCCACAGCAGAAGCACTGGCAAATGCGGCGAATGCCGTAAGGAACCATCCGCCAATTACCGAGAGTACCCCTGTAATGCGGTATACGGCCGTTTCGCGGTTCCATGCCTTGTCGGCAAGACTAGTGCCCATAGCCACCATAAATGTCACGTAGGTCGTAGAAAGGGGGAGTTTCAGGGACGTGCCCAATGCAATGAGGGAGCTTGCAAGCATTAGGTTTACGCAAGCCCGCAATAAATCAAAGGCGGCGCTATCCTCTTCCAGAATCATTTCCTTGGTATTAAAGCGGGTGTTAATTTTATCCGAAATTTTTCTTGGAATAAATTCTGTTACAAATTTTACGACACCATTAGAACTGCGAACTAAGGCGCGAGCGACCGGATTTGTACCAAAGATTTCTTCAGAAGAATTTTGGGCCGCGAGGGATACGGAAGTCTTCACCACATTCCGGGCCTTCTTGGAAAACACAAGGGAAAATACCATGGTAAGCCCAGCAACCATCAGCAAGTACCACTGTCCTGGTTCCGACTCCAGCAAGAAGGACATATTGAAATCCTGAGGGTTGCCCCCAGCAGCCATCAAGTGCTGCACCGAAGAAAGACTGGTGAGAGGCACACCCACAAAATTTACAAGGTCGTTTCCGGCAAAGGCTAGGGCCAGAGAAAAAGTCCCAAAAGCAATGATTACCTTGAGCACATTTACTTTTACTGCATGGAGCAGGTGACAAAGGATGAAAAACGCGACGAACATGCCTGCCACAAGAACGGTCTCATTTTCCGCGAGAAACGCCTTGTAGCCCGGCCCCACGAAACTCATATTTTTGAGACCCTTGATAAGGATAAAATAAAATATGGACGTCAGGGAAATGCTTCCAAAAACACCAATAAAGTATCGAATATACTTCTTGTAGCCAAAGGAGAAAACTAGGCGCGTCACATACTGCACCGCAAGGCCAACTACAAAAGCGATGGCCACCGAAAGGAAAATGCCCAAAATCACCGTCAGAGCCTTAGAGGTGTTGATGAGGTTTCCCAGTTCCAGGGTGTCGTCAGAAAGAATCTTGATACTGGCGATAGCCACAGAGGCGCCCAAAAGTTCAAAGACCATTGATACCGTAGTCGATGTCGGCATACCGTAGGAATTGAATATGTCAAGGAGGATCACATCGGTAAACATCACCGCCGCATATACGCACATAAGTTCTGCAAAGGAGTAATACTGGGGCATATAAATGCCATGCCGTGCGATATCCATCATGCCACTACTGAATGTGGCGCCACAAAAGACTCCTACTGCAGCAAAAAACATCAGTGTTTTGTATTTAAAGGCCTTGCTCCCGACAGCAGAACTCAAGAAATTCACGGCATCGTTACTGACACCCACGAACAAGTCCATCAAGGCGAGCAGAAGCAGCATTGCCACAAGGATGATATAAAACGTAGTCATAAAATCTCCTAGGCGACAAACTAAAAAGCCTTGCGACAATACGCAAGGCGATGGAATGAAGTTTTCCAAAGGTTTTATTAGGACTTTACAAAGGCTTTACGCCGCTTTACACAGATTTTACTTTTTGCGGTGTAGTAAGTTATAAAGGCTCAGAAAGAAGTCGACAAGTGGGTGAAGTAGGCTTGCGCCTTACTTAGGATTGCTGGTCCTTTTCTTTAATTCAATCAAGTCGAAATACATCAGGCGACTGTTTAAAGGCTTCTTTGTTGCGAGTCCTCGGAATTCGCGTTCCTGTTCTTCGGTGCTGAACAAGAATTTGAACTCGTTGTTCTGGTAAAACTTGAGATTCCGTTCCTTGTTGTAGGAATCTACCAGCAGAAAACGGCAACCGGTCTTGTTAAGCGGGTCAACGAACCAAGCCTTTATAAAACTGAGAACGTCGCTCCCCAGATGTTTGCTCTGAAAATCAAGGCTAATTCCGAGCCGACCGATCATGACTGCCGGATAACTGCTGTATATCTTTTCGCGGGGGATGTTTTTCTCGACTTTCTTCTTGCGTGACCCCGGAATTTTCTTGATGCTGTCATTGGAAAGTGTAAAAACCGCCACCAGTTGAGCCGGGTCATCGACAAGAGAAAAACAATAATTCTTGCAAAGCAACTCTTCGCTCTGCAAAAAAGCGTCTTTTGTGAAGAAATCGTCCAAGTCGCTGTCCCCGCACTTGAATGATTTGCATAGGGTGGCCTTGCCTTGAGTGTAGAACCCAAAGCGGCAATTCTGTTGGAGAAAATTCATTACTTAAATTCTCTAAAGTCGGCCTTGGAGAGAATGTCTCTGGCCTGTTCAATTTGCTTGGAGAAATCGATGGAACCACGACGCTTTTCACTTTCTTCCATCATGAGGTCAAACCTGTCCGACGCTTCGCCGGTCAGTATCGGTACTGATGCGATTGCTAGTGCCATGATGACCTCCATTGTTGAATTGAACTATAGTCAATATACATTTTTCCTCGTGCTGGTGCAAGTGGTGAAACTAGGGCCAAAAGGTTTATTTGAAGAAAAAGAAGCCTTTTGACCATGCTAGAGCAAAAATAAATTTTTGAAGTGTCATAAAATGACAAAATGGAAGAATTTTGCATGCCACCTTGTTATTTTTTAGGGGTAAATCATTACGACGGTTTTTTATGAAGAATTCATTTGCCAAAAGTTTTGTGGTCTGTGCCCTTGCTGGGGTGCTCGGTGTTGCATTTATTGCTTGCGGGGACGACTCCAGCACCTCTCCCGGCAATTTGTCTTAAGAAGCGGGTGCGCTCAAGTCCAAAAGTGGTTGGTTGCCAGATGACGCTCCTTTTGTAAATTTTTGGTGCGCTTGACTCGAGTTTAAATTACATTTGAATTGGAAATATAGAGAGTTTTTGCTCTTGTTCTCTAGATGAAATCGGGAAAATTATTTAACTTAACCGGTAATGAATATGGTCGTTCATGAACCCACTATTAAAAAAAACTACAAATCCAATTCATTTGAGATGACTATTGATTCTTTATTTCGATTTTCTATTTGGATGTTTGCGACAATTTTGCTTGTAAGTTGTGCAACAAGTGAAAAAAAATCGGTAGATACTATTCACGCTTGTGAGCCTTGCTATATAAAAGGCAAAAGGCGTCATATAGCGGTTCCATGTATGTTAGATTCTCTTGTTTATAAAGAGATATTAGAGACTTTTGATGAAAAAGGACCTCTTGGCGCTCCTGTTGATAACGGAGATTATGTTTATAACAATGTATGGTGGATTACGAAAGTATCTTTCGGAGAAATAAAGGAAAAAGATGTAATAGATTCAGGTTATTGCAAATCTAATAACAGCTATGCAGATAGTTTGAGTTTTATAATAGAGGTTGAAAATATGCCGGGAGAATCCTTGATGGGAGAAATTTTGGCTTATCACTACAATTATAGAACTAAAGAGAAAACAGGTATAGTTTATGGTATAAAATAAGAAAATCCATAAACTGAATATTGAAAACACCCCCCCCCCCGACACTTCAATGCCGGGGGGGGTGGGCACGCCCTTGACCTTGCAGGCAAAGCAGCTCATGCAGCCTTTGTAAACCAGGTCGCGGTCGTATAGGTTTACCATTTCCACCTCGGCACCGGCGTCTTTCGCACCTTCCATGGCGCGGTTCAGGAGTTTGGCCGTATTGCCGTTCCTTCGGGGGCTTCCGTTGATAAACATTGCCTTGGTCATATTACAGAGTCCTCTTTTTGTTGCGGATTATGGTCAGCTTGTCCATGTCGAAATGGTCGATGCCGTATTGCAGGGAATCTAGAATTTCTTTTTTGCGGGCAAGGAAGGGTCCGCTCAAATTCATGGACGACGTGTGGTGCGTATTGAGTTCGCAGTCGCAGGTCAGGCGCTCCAGGAAAAGTTTCAGTTCCTGCATCAGCTCGCGTTCCGTAAGCGGCGTGAATTCCCCGCGGCGGGCTTCTTCCAGGAGCGGCGTCCCGGGGAACAGCGTGAGTCCGCCGGTGCCTACCAGCATGGGCTTCAGCTGGTTGAATATTTCTGCCGTGTGTATGGCGTGATCTTCGCTGTGCTCGCGGCCTGCCACGCCGTTCAGGAAGGTGACCCAGTAGTGGATTCCGGCCTCTTCCAGCTTGTGGCATTGCTCCAGAATATCTTCGGGGGCATAGCCCTTGTTGATGCGTTTCAGCGTCCAGGCGTCGCCGCTTTCTACGCCAAGGGAAATCTCGTTCACGCCGATATCGCGCAGGTTGCGCAACTGCTCCACGGTCTTGTTTTTCAGGTCAGAGACCCGCGTAGCCGTGTACATGTGCTCCAGTTCGGGCAGATACTTTTTGATGAGTTCCAGCCGGGGCATGAGCCTGTCGTAGGTGGGGGCCAGCGGGTTTGCGCTCAGCAGTTGGATGGTCTTTGCGTGAGGGGCGTCGGCACGGAGTTCACGCAGGTCTTCTTCCAGCAGGTCCATGGGCTGCATGCGGAAGGACACGTCCTTGTACATGGTGCAGAACTTGCAACTATTGTGGGTGCAGCCCTGCGTAATCTGGATGAGGGGCCACGTGGGCCAGTAGGGGTTCCTGTAAACGGGTTCGGTAAAATGCATATCTTTTTCCTTTTTCTTGTCGGTTATAAGATATGCTCTATTCTGAAATTCCGTATCGTTACTTACCGTTTGGTAAGTGGCCGCCCAGTATGATTCTCCGGTGTTCCGCGCCCCATTCTGACATGCGGTAAACGATGATGTAGAGCTTTTTGCCGTGCTCGGTCACGCGGTATTCGACGCGGGGCGGGTAGCCGTAACATTCGAACTTTTCGAGCAGCTTGTCTTCTTGCATTTGCCGCAGCCGCATGGTCAGGACCTTTTCGCTGAGCCCGTGGATGGAGGCGAGGATGTCCTTGAAACGGGTGTTCCCGCAGAGGATTGCCGTGAGAATCTCGACGGTCCACTTGCTGCGCAGGACGTCCATGGTGTCGCCGATGGACATCACCTCGCGGCAGAGCGTCTTGGAATCCTTGACCGTGATTTCGCCTATGATTTTTTCGATGTTGTCTGAACTTTCGGGCATTTAACGCAGATGTTTTTTCAATGCCTTGTCAAAAGTCGCAATTTCGGCGTTCCTGACATGGTTATACGCGATGAGTTCGCAGTCTACAAAATCCAAGGATGTTTCGGCAAACATCGACAAGGCATAACGCATTACATCAGGGTTGTATGTGTCCGCATATTCCAGAAGTGAATTCACCTGATTGGCGATTTCTGTCCGAGAGACCTTGTAGACTTTCATCAAGACATAGATGATTTCGGCAATGACTTCGGGCAGGGCGAACGCTTGATGCTTTGCCAGCAATTCTTCGGCATAATCTGCCATTTCACGGTCATCGTCGAGTATGAAGCGGAGAAAAACGTTCGCGTCAACGTATTGCATGCTTTTCCTCTGCCGCGGAAGCCCATGCCGCAGACTCCTGGGAACGCAACTCAGCATTTGCATATTTCGACAGACCGCCACGCAAGGACTTGACCCCTGCGCCGCTGTCCAGGAATTCATCCAGGACAGTAATCAGCAACCGCTGGTTACGCTTCATCGGGGCTTTTTCCAGCGTCTGAACGGAATTTCCATCAAAATAGGCGGCAATCGTAGTCATGGCGAACCTCCTCCATACAATATATACAAATTTGGCCCTAAAGGCAAGCCCCGCGCTCTTTCACTAGGCAGATTCCGAAATCAATCGCTTTGGATGTCTTGTATAATTTACCAAATCTACCATAAAAGGCTTACATTTGGGGCGCGGGCGGGGGAAGCCTCCCCCTGATTGCAGCCTTGGCCTGTTGTCACCCTTCCAGGCCAAGTCTTCCATCACCCCCTCACCTAAGGGGCTCTGCCCCTTAAAAACCCCGCAACCCTTCTCGTCATCCTCGCGACCTGTGGTGAGCGAAGTCGAATCAAGGCGAGGATCCGCTATCATCTTGTCGGGCACTTTGTTACCTAAATTTTACAATGGGGGGGGGTATGGACTTTGGCTGGGGCATTACCTATATTTAACAAGATAAACTATAGACGGGGATGTTTTTATGAAAAATTTCATTGCTCCAAGGTCCCTGAGCTTGCCGAAGGGCCGGCTCATAACCATCTGCCTACTCGCGGCATTCTTCGCCCTTTCCGCCTGCGACGATTCTTCGTCGGCTAGTTCCGATGAAACAGGTGTTTCCAGTTCGTCTGTAGAGTCGCCCGATTCGAGTGTCACCCTGAGCGGAGCGTCAGCGGAGTCGAATGGGTCTACTAACGAAACCAAAGACAAGTCATCTAGTAGTGACACTAAGTCGAGTAGTTCCACAAAAGAAACAAAAGTTTCTTCTGATTCCAAGAGTTCCAGTTCCGTAAAGTCGGGAGATTCTTCTAGCAGCAAGAAGGATGTATCTAGTTCGTCGGAGAACTCGTCTTCAAGCGAAAAGCAAAGCAGTAGTTCCTCCGAGAAACAGTCTAGTTCAAGTTCTGTCTTCCCTAAATCCAGTAGTTCCGTTTTTGAAGTTGACTCTTCCAGATTATGCACGCCTGGGTATGATTATTGTTATCGTCCTTTGGGAGCAGATAGTTTACAGGCGGGAGCGTATAAAAAATATAAGGATACTCGCAATGGACGAGAGTATTTCTATTTGACAATAAATGGTAAAGATACAAGTGGAAAAAAGGCTTCTGTAACGGTATTTGCGGAAAATCTCAATGTTGGTATAATGGTTGATGGTGCAACCGATCAAAAAAATAATGATGAAATAGAACGTTACTGTTATAACAATGATACGACGAACTGTGTGGAGTATGGTGGGCTTTACCAGTGGGCTGAAATGATGGGCTTCAATGATAGTTGTAATACCAAAAGTTGTGCTCATTTGATTCAAAAAAATCATCAGGGAATTTGCCCAAAGGACTGGCATCTTATGACATATAATGACTTTTATATTGTAGTTCACGCAGATGGAAATGATGCTGGTTGGAAAGGGGTAAATGCCACTGCGTTTGGAGGATTAAATTATACGGGATATAGTTTGGTTGGCGCGGGATATAACTGGAGACACACTTTTACAGGACTAAAAGAAGGAACATACTGGTTTTATCCTGAAGAATCTAAAACATATACTAAAGAAGCTGCATATTGTGGTTATGCGATAAAAGGTGATGGTGGAACGAGAATTGAACAATACAAAACGGAAGGATTTTCCGTCCGTTGCGCTCGAAATTAACTTTTTACTGAAATCACTTTACATTGGGTAAAAAATGGATAAACGAAATTGTAAAAAAGGCTCTAGCCGTAATAGTTTCAAAATCGAACAACTCGAACCTCGGTTCATGATGGATTTTGCGGTATAAATTCCACATTCCATATTTCACATTGCTTGGTTTGTGGGTGGTGAAAATTTTTACAGGAGATAATGGTATGAAGTGTGTCAAGGGTCTTGGTTTCTTGTGGGTGGCGGTGCTCGCGGCATTCTTCGCCCTTTCCGC
>NZ_JAZSAF010000019.1:0-15203 GCF_045601785.1 Fibrobacter sp. | reverse complement strand
GGTGCAAGGGGTACTATGTTGATTCGGTCGGAAAGAATACTGCGAAGATTGCGTCGTATATCCAAAATCAATTGAAAGAGGATGAATACGGCGAACAACTGACCATGCTCGGAAAGATGTAGCCCGTTTACGGGCTCGCCGTTAAGGACCGCACGCAGGTGTCAGACTGCGCAACGCGTCGAACGCGTCGCTAGTAACCTAGGGCAGGGCCCGTATATGAAGAACCACCCGCTGTGCGGGTGGGTTCCTTTTTTTAAAGTTGTAAATCTTCGTATCTTGTAGAATAGCAGATTCTATAACTGTCTACTTCCTACTGTCTACTTCTTACTCTTCTTTTTGGACTCCAGCCATTCGTCGAAGGTGATGCTGCGGTCGATGACGCCGTTCGGGGTCAGTTCGAGCACGCGGTTCGCGATCGTCTGGACGAATTCGTGGTCCTGGGAGCAGAAGATGATGGGACCCTGGAATGCGGTGAGGCCGTTGTTGAGGGCGGTGATGGCTTCCAAGTCGAGGTGGGCGGTCGGTTCGTCGAGCAAGAGGCAGTTCGCGTTGCTGAGCATCATGCGGCTAAGCATGCAGCGCACCTTTTCACCACCGCTGAGCACGTTTGCGCTCTTGAGGGCTTCTTCACCGGTAAAGAGCATGCGTCCGAGGAACCCGCGGATGAAGGTTTCGTCCTGTTCCTTGCTGTACTGGCGCAGCCAATCCACCAGGGAGAGGTCGCAGCCGAAGTAGGCGTCGTTGTTTTTGGGGAAGTAGCTGTAGCTGATGGTGTTGCCCCACTTGAGCACGCCGTCGGGTGCCTTCGTCTCTTCGGCAATGAGCTGGAAGAAGGCGGTCTTGAGCGTGTCGTATTCACCGACGAGGGCCACCTTGTCGCCACTGTTCAGGCTGAAGTCGAAGTTCTTGCAGATGATGCCGTCGCCGCCGTCGATGGTGGCGTTCTTGACTTCTAGCACAATCTTGCCCGGTTCGCGGTCCATCTTGAAGTTGACCCAGGGGAACTTGCGGCTCGATGCCGGCATCTCTTCGACGGTCATCTTGTCGAGGAGTTTCTTACGGGAGGTGGCCTGCTTGGCCTTGGCGGCGTTAGAGGCGAAACGGCGGATGAACGCCTTGAGTTCTTCAATCTTTTCTTCGGCGCGGCGGTTCTGGTCCTTGCGCTGCTTCTGGGCGAGCTGGCTAGCTGCGTACCAGAATTCATAGTTACCGCCGTAGATGTTGATCTTGCCGTAATCGATATCGCAAGTGTGGGTGCAGACCGCGTTGAGGAAGTGACGGTCGTGGCTCACCACGATGACGATGTTTTCGAAGCGTTCCAGGTAGTCTTCGAGCCAGCCGACGGTTTCCAAATCCAAGTGGTTCGTCGGTTCGTCAAGCAACAGAATATCCGGGTTGCCGAACAGTGCCTGGGCGAGGAGAACGCGCACCTTGAGGCCCGCGTCCAAGTCGGCCATGAGGCTGTAGTGGAATTCTTCGGGAATGCCGAGGCCCTTCAGGAGCACGGCCGCGTTGGAGTCGGCTTCGTAGCCGCCGATTTCACCGAAGCGGGTCTCGATTTCCATGGCCTGCATGCCCTGTTCTTCGGTCATTTCGGGGAGCGCATAGAGTTCGTCGCGCTTCTTGCCCAGCTCGTAGAGCTCGGGGAAGCCCATCATGACGGTTTCGAGAACGGTGTTCTGTTCGTAGGCGAAGTGGTCCTGCTTCAGGACGGCGATACGTTCGCCCGGGTCCTTGGTGACTTCACCGGTGTTGGGTTCGAGTTCGCCCGAAAGGATTTTCAGGAAGGTAGATTTTCCGGCGCCGTTTGCGCCGATGACTCCGTAGCAGTTGCCGCGCTTAAAAGAAAGGTTCACTTCCTTGAAGAGGACGCGGCTACCGTATTGAAGACTGACATTAGAAACGTTGAGCATTTAGTTAATTGATGATTGATGATGGATGATTGATGATTAATTGTTGTTAGGAAGAATTTTTGATGTTTTGATTATTTTCGTAATAATCTTGATAATAGATTCATTTTCCTCGTAGATTTCTTTGAATAGGTTTTCTTTAAGGAATGATGTTTCCTTAAGTAATTCTAGCCAATATTCTGTTTCTGAAGCTTCCTTTAAGGCTATGGACATTTTCGAAATGAAATCGGCTTTACTCTGTGCTTGTGTTGCTTCTTTTACATTTGCACCGATACTTGTTCCGCTTCTAAGAACTTGCTTGGATAGAACGTACTCTTTTCTCTCATTGGACAAATAAAGATAAAGATGGATAATTTGGATGGCGAAGGCTTTTGTTTTTTCGGCAATTAAATTGTCTTTCTTCATAAAGCTTTTCCACCAGAATGCAAATTATCCATTATCATTTATCCATTATCAATTGTTATTCGCTTTTTCCAATTCGCGGGCGTTGATGATGAGCATCTGCAGGCGGTTTTCGATGTTCGCGAAGCTCGTATCCGGGTCGTAGTCGAGGCTCAGCACCTGGATGTGCGGGCAACGTTCCTTCACAGCCTTGGTGAGGCCACGGCCAGAGATGTGGTTGGCAAGGCATGCGAACGGCTGCAGAATGATGTAGCTGTTGATTCCGTGTTTCGAGTTGTACAGGATTTCGCCCGGAATCATCCAGCCTTCACCCGTGTTGTAGGTGGGGTCGATGATATCGGAGACGTAGTCCTTGAGTTCCACGCAGTCTGCATGATGTTCGTACAGTTTGAACTTGTGCATGGACTTGCGAGCGGTTTCTACAGCGTGTGTATAGACCTTGGAGGTCACGCCGCCTTCGAGACGGTCCATCATCGGGTTTGCAGAGAATCCGCGCTTGATCTTTTCTTCGCGAACCACTTCGTCGACGCGGAAGAAGTCCGTCATGCCCGGCAGGTAGACTTCCATGCCGTTGTTCATCAGGTAGTTTTCCACAAAGCCGTTTGCACTCGGGTGGTAGTTCATCAAGATTTCGCCAAGCACGGCAACGCGCGGCTTGCGGATGCCCTTCTTGCGTTCTTCGGTGATTTCGATACCGTTGAATGCTTCGATGCACTGTTCAAAGACTTCGATCAGCTTGGAGGGGCGCACGAGTTGCATGGTGGAGAGGTGGCCTGCAACGCCAATCACCTTCGGCATCCATTCGTCGTAAACCTTCTGGGTGTCGCCAGCGTTCACTTCGTACGGGCGAACGGCGCGGTACATGGTTTCGATAGCGTCCATGGTCACGAGGCCCCACAGCATGTGGAGGCGGAAGTCCAAACCCAGCTGGAAGCCCGGATGCATGCCCTTGTAGTCCACACCGGTCGTAATGATGGTCACATCCTTGAAGCCCGCTTCGTCCAAAGCCTTACGGGCGAGTACGGCGTACTGCACGGCGCGGCAGTTTTCGCAGTTCTTGGCAAGGCACATGGAAACCTGGTTCTGCGGAACTTCGGGGTGGTCGACGAGCCAGTGGAGCGCTTCGCCAATGTTCACCTGGCAGGGGAAGCAGATGTCGTTGTGCACGTACTTCTTGCCGAGCTCGATCGCCTTCTTGTCTGCCACGGGCAGGTATTCGGCGATAAATCCTTCGCGCTTCATGTATTCGCTGGCGAGCACGGAGAAGGCGGGGGAGAGGTTCGGAGTCAGAATGCGACGGCGCTTCTTGTCTTCGGGCAAGAACGGCGTATGGAATAGCGGTTCGTGGCTTTCGGGCTTGTCGGGCAGGTTCGCAGCACGGCGTGCCTTTACCGTTTCGATAAAGCTCTTGACGCGGATTCCCACGGGGCCACGGGCATCGCCTTCGTCGAGCTTGAGCATGAGCATTTCCTTGTTGGAATCAAGGTGCAGCATGCGCATCATTTCGTCGGTCAAAATCGAGTCGTGTCCGCAACCGAAACTTACGATCTGAGCAAGTTCGATGTTCGGGTCCTTCGCTGCAATCATGGTGGCACCAATCATGCGCAAGTGGAAGGTGTTCTTGATTTCGATACGGGTGTGGCTCGGCACATCCTGGTCGTAAACGCCGGGGAGCGATTCGGTGGTGAGCACCGGAATGCCCATGGCGGTAAAGTGGCTTGCGATGTTGTGGTTGATGAGCGTGTCCGCATGGTAGGGGCGGCCTGCAATCACCACGGCAAAGGTGTTCTTTGCGCGAACATCGTCCAAAATCTTCTGGCCTTCTTCCAGGAGCGTGGTGCGGTAGTTGTTGAGTGCCTTCTCGCCTTCGGTAACGGCCTTGTCCAAAAGCTTCTTGTCAAGTTTCCAGTTTTCGTGGAACCAGTCGATGGTCTGGCTGCGACGGAGCTTGGCGTTGAACCAGTGGAAAATCGGCTGGTCCATGGGAACGCCGTAATTCTTTTCGGGCTCGTCGGTATTCTTGCACACGTTCGGGTAGGCCTGCACCACCGGGCAAACAGATGTTGCCGTGAACTTGGTGTGGTCACTCGGGATGGCAACCATCATCGGGAAGAAGATGCGGTCGACCTTCTTTTCAATGAGGCTGAGTACGTGGCCGTGCACAAGCTTTGCCGGGAAGCAAACCGTGTCAGAGGGCACACTGTGGAGCCCCGCTTCGAACATCTTGTAGTCGCTCTGGCGGCTCACCACGACGGTGTAGCCGAGGCTCGTGAAGAAGGCCTTCCAGAACGGGAGGCTTGCCCAGAATTCCAGCACGCGGGGGATACCGATGGTCTTGCCGTTGTTTTCGACGAGCTTTGCCGGGGCGTAGTCCTTCACCAGGAGCTGGTTCGTGCGCTTGATCATGTCGGGCACGGACTGCATCTTCTTGTTGATTTCGGCGATGAGCGCCTTGGTCTTCGGGTCGTTGGGGTCAGCGGTGACTTCGCCGCGTTCGCAGCGGTTACCCGTCACGAAGCTTTGGCCGTCGCTGAAGGTCACGATGGTACGCGAGCAATGGTTGGTGCAGTACTGGCAGAGCTGACCCGGCTGGTTGTGCCAGCTGAAAGTCTTCATGGCGTCAAGCCCGATAAAGCGGCTCTTGAGTTCCGGTTCGGTCTTGCGCTTTTCTTCCATGAACTTCTTGGTCAGGAGAGCGATACCGATAGCGCCCATTTCGCCTGGACGTTCGGGACGGATGGGCTTGAGGCCTGTGTACTGTTCGAAGGCGCGGAGAACGGCGTTGTTCTTGAAGGTTCCGCCCTGCACCACCACCTTCTTGCCGAGCGTGTTCAGGTTACGGATACGAATCACCTTCGTGAAAACGTTATTGATAATGGAGCGGCAGATACCGGCGATAATGTCTTCAGGTTGCTTGCCGTCGCGCTGTTCCGTGATGATGGAACTGTTCATGAACACCGTGCAGCGGGAACCCAGCTGAGAGGGGCTCTTTGCGTTGAATGCGAGTTCTGCAATCTTTTCCATCGGAATGCCGAGGCTGCGGGCATAGGTTTCGATGAACGAACCGCAACCGGAAGAGCATGCTTCGTTCAGGATGATACCCGTGACCACGCCGTCCTGCACGGAGATGGCCTTCATGTCCTGGCCACCGATGTCGAGGATAAAGCTTACGTCGGGGCAAATCTTCTGGGCGGCGTTGGCGTGGGCGACCGTTTCCACTGTGTGGAAGTCGGCATGCACGGCCTTCGCAAACAGCTGTTCGCCGTAACCGGTCGTACCGACACCGAGAATGTTGAGCTTGCAGCCGTATTCTTCGTAGCGGTCGCTGAGTTCGTTGAGGGCGTTCTTGAGCACCTGCAGCGGTTCGCCGTTGTTGCTTGCGTAGAAACCGTCCACGATGTTTTCGTTCTCGTCCATGAGCACGAACTTCGTGGTGGTAGAGCCCGCGTCGATACCCAGGTACACGTTGAGCGTAGAGCCCGATACGGGCTGCGGGTAGTGGTTGCCGGCCATCTTGTGTTCTTCGAGGAACATCTTGTATTCGGCTTCGTTCTTGAAGAACAAGTCGGCCGCGGCCTTGGCCTTGTTTTCGGCCTGGCGGGTTTCGTTAAAGTGGATGAGCGCGTCCAGGGAACCTTCCTTGCGGTAGAAGCATTCCTGGTCGGCAAACATGGAACCCAAGGAAAGGGCTGCACCCATGGCTACGAGCACTTCGGAGTGTTCCGGCACAATGGCCTGTTCGTCGTTAATGCCCAGGCGTTCCTTGAAGGCGCGGACAAGCGTCGGGTTGAACGTGAGCGGGCCACCTTCGAAGATCACGGGCGGCTTGATTTCCATACCCTGGGCGAGACCACCGATGGTCTGCTTCGCGATGGCATGGAAGCTGGAAAGGGCGATATCTTCCTTGGCGATGCCGTTGTTGAGCATCGGCTGGATGTCGGTTTTCGCGAACACGCCGCAACGGCCTGAAATTTCGTAGACCTTCTGGCCACGCTTTGCAAAGCCTTCGAAGGCTTCGGTCTTGATGCGCAAAAGTTCGGCCACCTGGTCGATAAATGCACCCGTACCGCCGGCGCACACGCCGTTCATACGCATGTCAGAGGCAATCAGCTTGCCGGTAGTCTTGTCTTTTTCGAAGAAGACGACTTTTGCATCTTGTCCGCCGAGTTCAATGGCGACCCTAGATTCTGGGTAGGTGGCGCGCACCGCAAGGGCGTTTGCCACGACTTCTTGTACAAAGAAGGCGTGGGTGGCTTCGGCGAAGGGCTGACCGCCACTGCCGCAGAAGGCGACTCTAAAATTCTTATCGGGGAAAAGTCCGTGGGCCTCACGCAGCACCTCGAAAACCTTCTGTGCTTGCATGGCGTTATGGCGCTGGTAAGTATAATGCAAAAGCTTGTTGGTCTCTGGATCGACAACCGCAATCTTGACGGTGGTGGAACCAACGTCCACGCCGACCCATAAATCGTTCTTCATATTGCTCATAGTGGGCACAAAGATAGAAAATTGTAAACTTTTCAAGCGGCATTTTATCGGCTGAAATTGCCGAAAATCAAGAAAATGTAAAAAGGGAAAATTTTCCCGCGCTTGGCGACCATTTTTTCGCCGAGTCTACCGCTATTCTTTATTGCTATATTTCGCTCTATGAACTACCTTGCGCTTGACTATGGTGAGCACCGCGTCGGGGTCGCTTTTGCCGACTCCGAGTTCCGTATAGCTTTTTCGCGAGAAACGATTGATCAGAAGACGACGAATTTGTTCGTGCGTCTTGATGAACTCGTGAAAATCAATAAGGTAGACGCCTTTGTGGTGGGAATGCCGTATCACCCTGATGGCCGTAAAGACGGCAAGAATGTGGTAGTGGAAAAGTTTATTGAGGACTTGAAAACGCGTTTTCCGGGTATGCCTGTGTACACGCAGGACGAATCGTATTCCAGCGTGCAGGCGCAAGAAAAAACTTCTTACTTTAGCAAGAAGAAAAAGCAAAAAAATAAGGCGGTCATTGACCAGTTGGCCGCTGCGATTATTTTACAACGATGGCTTGATGAACAATAGCAGCGAGGTATGAGGTCGCTCGTTACACTCGCTTTGAGGACGGTTCAAAGAACCTTTGAAATGTAAAGTTCCATTGGCGAAAAATTAAGCGCCCCTTTATTGGGGCGCCTTGTTAGCCGTTGTATTTCTTAATAATCACGACACCGTTGTGACCGCCGAACCCAAGTGAGGCGGACGCGGCGACCTCGATGTTGCCTTCGATACCCTTATTCGGAACGTAATCCAGGTCACATTCCGGATCCGGAGTCTCGTAGTTGATGGTGGCGGGGTAGAACGAGTCGCGAATGGCGAGAGTCGAGACGATGGCCTCGCATACACCGGCGGCTCCGACGCAGTGGCCGGTCATGCTCTTGGTGCTCGATACCTTGATCTTGTAGGCGTGATCACCGAGGGCGACCTTGAGCATAGCGGTTTCGGTCGCGTCGTTCAGATGCGTCGAGGTTCCGTGGGCGTTATAGTAGTCGATGTCGGTCGGGGCAATGTCTGCGTCCTTGATGGCGCGGGTGAGAGCCTTCGCGCAGGTTTCTCCACCTGGGCGCGGGCTCGTGATGTGGTATGCGTCGGCAGAAGCTCCGTAGCCAGCGAGTTCGGCGTAAATCTTGGCGCCGCGTGCCTTGGCATGTTCCAGTTCTTCGAGAATGAGCACGGCACCGCCTTCACCCATCACGAATCCGGAACGGTTCAAGTCGAACGGGCGGCTGGCCTTTTCCGGGCAGTCGTTGAATTTGTCTGTAAGGGCGTGCATGCCGGCGAAGCTCTTGATGCTGTAATCGGTAATGCCGCTTTCGGAACCACCGGCAAGGCAGATATCCAGGCGACCTGAGCGGATAGCGTCGAGGGCGACACCGATAGCGTCAGTACCCGAAGCACATGCCGTGCAGACCGTGTGGGCCTGGCCCGTGATGCCGAGGGCAATCGAAACGTTTGCGCCCGCTTCGTTCGGAATCAGCTGCGGCATGGCTAAGGGCGATACCTTGCGCTTGCCGCCGTTCATGTACTGCGTGTAGGTAGAATCGATAATGTCCATGCCACCGAGGCCCGTACCTGCGACAATGCCTGTGGTATCTTGGGCAAGGTCTTCGGGCGTAAGGCTTGCGTCTTTGACTGCTTCTTTGGAGGCGGCGAGCAGGAACTGCGTGAAGCGGGCCATGCGGCGAGCTTCCTTGGGGTCAATGTCATGTTCTTCGGGCTTGAAGTCCTTGACTTCGGCCGCAATCTTTACCGGACAGCTGCTTGCGTCAAAAAGGGTGATGGGGCCGACACCGCACTTGCCTTCGCGAATGGCTGCCCAAAAATCGTTAATGTTCTTGCCAATGGGAGTCACGGCTCCCATACCAGTGATTACTACGCGTCTTTTTGTCATAGATGCAAATATAGCAACTTTTGTGTGCTTTTTTTCTTATATTTGGGGCATGGTAACAATAAATGGACAATCGGTGGAGGCGGCGGGGAAGACCGTTGCGCAGTACATCGAAGAAGCGGGTTACAATGCCGTGCGGATTGCGGTGGAGCGCAACTGCGAAATCGTGCCGAAGGCGAAGTATGCTGAAACGGTCCTTGCCGATGGTGATATCGTCGAGGTCGTGAACTTTGTAGGCGGCGGTTGATGCCTACGCCTACGCGAGAAGAAATGCTTGCCGCGCTTGAAAAGCGTCAGGGCGTTGACGCGGTGCGCAAGTTGCAGGCGTCAACGGTCGCCGTTTGCGGATTGGGCGGTCTCGGTTCGAATATCGCTATTTCTTTGGCGCGCGCAGGTGTCGGCAAGTTGATTCTGGTCGACTTTGACTGTGTCGATGTGACAAATCTGCACCGCCAGCAGTACAAGGCGGATCAGGTGGGGCTTCCGAAGCCCGAAGCGCTCCTTGCAAATCTTCAGGAAGTCGCACCGTACACGGAATACGAGACGCATTTTGAAAAGGTGTCTGCCGAGAACGTTTCGGCTCTGCTTGCCAATGCCGATGTGATTTGTGAAGCGTTCGACAATGCCGAAGCGAAGGCGATGCTTGTGAACACGGTGCTTGAAACGTTGCCTTCGAAATACCTGGTCGCGGCCTCCGGCATGGCGGGCTTTGATTGCGGAAATTCGATTCGAACAAGGAAAATTACAGATAAATTCTATCTTTCTGGCGATGGAGTGAGCGATGTTAATGGGGGAATTGGCCTTGTGGCACCCCGCGTGATGCTTTGCGCCGCACATCAGGCCCTGACGGCTATCCGTCTGATTTTAGGCCTTGTGTAAACAACAATGTCGTTGCGCGGTATTCTTGCCGAAGCAATCTATTGCTATATTTTCACACGCTAAAAAGAAGGCTTTATGGAAGACAAACTGGTTATCGGTGGTCATGAATTCAGTTCCCGTTTTATTTTGGGTTCTGGCAAGTATTCTCTCAAGTTGATTGAAGCTGCAGTGCGCGATGCGGGGGCACAGATTGTGACCCTTGCGGTGCGCCGGGCGAACACGAAGGATCACGAGAATATCTTGGACTACATTCCGAAGGGGGTGACGCTGTTGCCGAATACGTCCGGTGCCCGCACCGCCGAGGAGGCGGTCCGCATCGCGCGCCTGTCCCGTGAACTAGGCTGCGGTGATTTCGTGAAAATCGAAATCATGCGCGACACGAAGTATCTTCTGCCTGACAACTACGAAACCATCAAGGCGACCGAAACCTTGGCGAAAGAAGGTTTCGTGGTGATGCCTTACATGTATCCGGATTTGAACGTGGCGCGCGACCTCGCGAACGCGGGTGCCGCAGCCGTGATGCCGCTTGCCGCCCCCATCGGGAGCAACAAGGGGCTTTCTACCCGCGAGTTTATCCAGATTCTCATCGATGAAATTGACCTTCCGATTATCGTGGATGCAGGCATTGGTAAACCGTCCGAAGCCTGTGCTGCAATGGAGATGGGTGCTGCTGCGATTATGGCGAATACTGCACTTGCCACTGCTGGTGACTTGCCGCTCATGGCGCAAAGCTTCAAGCTTGCCATCGAGGCGGGTCGAAAGGCGTATCTGGCTGGCCTTGGACGCGTTCTTACGCGCGGTGCTTCTGCCTCCGACCCGCTGACAGGATTTCTCCGCGACTAAAGGGGTCTTAGGGGCTTTGCCCCTAGGCGAAGGGGGAACGAAAAAAAAGACGAGCTTTTTCGCTCGTCCTTTTTTGTAGTGAGGGGAAGGCTTTCCCCTTTACAGACCGTTCGGCTCTATCGTAGATTACAAAATGTGATATCGCCTCACTCTCGTCACCACGGCTCATTGATATGAGCCGCTTGTGACTCACAATAAATCGCTCGGCTCTATTGTTTATTGCACGTCGATTTGAACCTTGTACATCGCCTTTTTCTGCGTGAGGGATCCGCGCGGAGCAGTTGTCACCGTCACATTCTTCTTGGTCACGCCGGTCTGCTGTTGCAAGACTTTGAGCAATTCCTGGTTGCGTGCATCTGCCATGGCAAGGATTTCCTTTTCGAGCGTCTTGCGGTCCAGTTCCTTGGCGTGTTCACTTGCATAGGCGGCGTAAGCGCTGTCCTTGTCGGAGATGGCTTGGATGGCCTTTTCGTCGAGCTCGTTGAGCGTTGTCTTGTTTTGCGTAGCCTTGTAGAATTCCGTCTTCAGCTTGAGCGTCTTGTAGGCATCGACTGTCTTTTTCAAGTTGAAGTTCTGCACGAAGTTCATCTTGAGTTTCTTGTCCTTGGCTAGGGCCTCGACCATCTTTTGTGCCTTGGCATACTGTTCGCTGGTGAACGATGTTGCGAGCGGGTCGATAAGGATTTCGTCGTTCTTGCCCAGGTCGAGTCCGACGGCGCCAGCACCGGTCGCGGCAACGTTTCCGACCACCTTGAGCGGGGAAAGGGCGACCTTGATCAGCAAGTTCATGACGGTCTGCCATACGATTTTCACATAGGAAAATTCGGGATCCTTGACGTTGCCTTTTACGGGAACATCGAACTGGATCTTGTCATCCTTGTCCTTGAGAATATAGAGGCCGACCTTCATCGGGACGATGTATTCTGGGTCGGTGTTGCCGTCCTTGTCGCCGACATTGATGTTGTAGATGTCGATGGTGTTCTTGCTTTCGATGTTCCAGTTGTTCATCGCGTTTTCGCTTGCAAACGCCATGGTGCCGGAACTGATGGGGTAGCCGGTGAAATGGTGGCTGTAGGGCGAGAAATGCTTGAGCGCGAGATTTTTTACGCTGATGTAGGCGTTCATCGTGCCGATGTCGGAGAGAGCTCCCTTGTACTTGAGTTTCATGGTTCCGCCTTCGGGGAATGCGGCGGAGACATTGATGGTGCAGGGGGTGTTGAAGTTGATATTTTCGCCATTGACGGCGATGGAACTCACCTTGTAGTTGAACGGCTGCTTGGGTGTGTGATCGGTTGCGGTCACGGTGGTGTTTGCGACCTGCAGCTTGTTGACGATAGCTTTGAGCGGCTTAGATTCCTCTTCTTTCTTCGGTTCCTTTTGCGCCGGTTCCTCCTTGGCGGGCTTCATGAGCGGCTCGATCAGCACATCGATGTTCGTCTTGCCGTCCTTGAAGAGTTCAATGTTCGCGGAAACTCCATCTACGATGACGGAGTCAATGCGGAAGTCCATGGCGTCCAGGTTCGCCTTGTTGATGCCCACACCGATGTGTGAAATGCCGATGGCCTTGCCGCTTGTTTCAGTAAGCTTGATTTCGTCGATGGCGGCTGTTCCGCTGATGTTCGACGAAAGGATGTGGTTGACATTGCCCGCAACGTTCAGGTTTGCGCCGAGCAGGCCTTCGAAATCCTTGTAGTTGATGAAGTCCTTCAGGTAGGGTTTGGCGACGGCGAGTGCGAGCTTGTTGAGCGTCACATTCACGCCGAAATCCTGCGTCTTCATGTTGAATTGGACATGGACTCCCAAGTCGCCGCCATTTGCGAACTTGAGGTTGACTCCGATGTCGGTGTTCTTGTTGCTGAAGTAGACGGCCGGGATGGCGACCGAAAAGTCCTGCAGGTGAATCTTGGAGCCGACTTTCAGGTCTTCGTAGATGATGTTGCCTTTTTCGAGAGAGATGTTTTCGATGGCGACGCTGAATCCGTACAGGGCTTCGGTCGGGTCAAGATTCAATGCTTGCGCGGAGTCGGAGCTTGCTTCGGCGCTCTTGGCGGCCTTGGCAGAAGTTTCTTTTGCATCGAGAGCGTTTGCGCTTGAATCGGCGCTGAACTTGTCGAGAATGTCGCTGAAGTTGAACTGGTCGCCTTTCTGCGTGACGCGTGTGTAGAGCCCCTTCAGGTAGATTTCGCTCACGCTGATTTCTTTATGGATAAGGTGCGTGGGGTTTATGTTGATGCGGAACTTTTCGAAGGCGACGAAGGGTGTTGTGCCGTCAGTTTCGTAGATGGCGAAGTCGTCGACGGTGACCGTGAACGAAAGCGGACTGAAGTCCACATTTTCGATTTTCATCTTTCGTCCGATAAGTTCCTCGGAGTGGTCGACGATGTAGTTTTTAACAATCCCGGGCGCTGCATTGATGGCGGCGATGACGAGGACGATCAACACCGCAAGAACGATAAGGGCGATATAGCGTTTCTTCATGTTGCATAAATTAGAAAAATTCTAAATTTAGGGCGATGGAAAAAAATTCCTTGAATGTGCTGATTTTGGCTGCGGGGCTCGGGACGCGCCTGCGCCCCTTGACCAACGACATGCCGAAGCCGCTAGTTCCTGTCGTGGACGCATCGATTCTGGACTTGCAGGCTCGTAAGGCCCGTGCAATTGAAAATGTTCGTTTACATGCGAATGCGCACTACCTGGCGGACCAGGTGGTCGAGGCGGGAAAAAAGCTAGGCTTCGAGAAGGTCTGGGTAGAACCTGAAATTCTTGGCACGGCAGGGCCACTCCGCCGCATCTATGCGGATGGCTTCCGAGGTGGTCTCCTAGTGATGAACGGGGATGCATACTGCAATTTCGATCTGAAACAGTTTGTTTGTAATGCTCAGATGTTGGCTGCTCGACCGAACGGGCCGCAGGTGGCGCTTTTGGCGGTGGATTTCCCGCAGGTGAATACATTCCGCGTGGATGTCAATGGTCGCCTGGTCGGTGTGGCGGGGCGCTTTGGCTCGGAGCAGGGCGCTGCAGCGACATTTTCGGGGGTGTCGTGGTACAGCGACGACGCTCTTTCGCGAATCCGCGACGGGGAATTCGACATTCGTGAATTCTGGAAGCAGGAAATGGCTGCGGGTCGCGCACCGTTCGTGGACATGACGCAGCTGCATGCGACCTGGATCGATATGGGTTCTCCCGAAGGACTCATGAATGCGGTGGAAGCCCGCCTTAAGGAACTCGGGCGTAGTCCTGACGAAGCCGTTGTCGATGCGGGCGTCAAAGTGCCCGTTGGCGTGAAAATTCGTCATTCCGTCATTTATGTCGGCGCGGAAATCGCCGAAGGCGAAACAATCGAAAACGAAATCCGTGGCAAGGGTTTCAAGTGGAACGTCCCTCCAACCCCTGTTTACTAATCACTAACCACTGTCTACTTCCTACTTCTTACTATCCTATGCGTAAATTCAGAGTCGTACTTGTTGAACCGGAACATCCGCACAATGTGGGCTTCGTGGCGCGCGCCATGCATTGCTATGCACTCGATGAATTGTATATCGTTTACCCGAAGCGTGACAAGGTGATCGAGAATTCATACCACACGGCCCCGAACAGCCACGAAGTCTTGGACAAGGCGACGATTGTGCATAAGTTCGAAGATGCCATCGGCGATTGCGCCTGTGCCGTTGCATTTAGCCGCCGCATTTACGGTTCTGCCATCAAGCACACGATGATGCCGGGACTCTCGGAACTCTTGCCTGAAAATGGTACGATTGCGCTCGTGTTTGGACGTGAATCCTGCGGGCTTGAGACCGAGGAAGTGAACGCTTGCACCTACCAGTGCGAAATCCCGGTGCCGGGTCTCATGAGCCTGAATCTTGCTCAGGCTGTGACGGTGGGTCTCTACGAACTTTGCCGCAGCGGTGCGCTTGCGAACGGTGAGGGGCGCGCAAAACGCGGAAGCAAGGGTGCTTGCGAAACCGCTCCTGCCACCATCGAACAGATCGACAGCTTCAAGAAGTTCTTGGACCGCTACTTGACGGGGCAGTACCACGACCAGTCCTGGCGCGACAATTTCCTGAATACGCTTTTGCAGCGCCTGCACCCGACACGAAACGAACTTTCGGCGTTGTTCGGACTTATCCGAAACCTTGCGAAAAAGCCCGCTCGCTTGGAGCAGGCTGCCGATAAAGCTGCGGCCGCTAAAGCCGCCGAAAAATAACCCGAATTCAGTCGATTGAGCGCAATTCGGCGCGAATGGGCGCGAACGGTTGCTTAACTACGCTTAATGCACTCCGTTGCCGTCAGCCACGTCGCAGGTCACGGGCTTCCCGTTCACTTCGAGTGCGAGGCTGTCGCAGAACACCGCGCCACCCTTCACGGAGAGCGCAATTTTCTCGAAGTCCTTCACCTTCAGTTCACGCGGTTCGCTGGGAGCCACACCCTTGAAGAGGGCGCGGTCACCGGGCTTTGCGTCTTCGGGTACGGAGACGAGCCTGCAGGTGTGGGCCTCGTTGTCGAGGTCGCCTGCAAAGAGCATGCCCTGGCTCATGATGCCGCGGAGGGCGCTGGGCTTGAGGTTCGCGAACAACAGAATCTTGCGGTCCTTCAGTTCCTCGGTCTTGTAGCTGTTCTTGAGGCCGCTGCAGATGGTGCGGAGTTCGCCTTCACCGGCATCAACCTTGAGCACGTATAGGCTCGTGGCATCCGGATGGTCGGCCACTTCCTTGATTTGGGCCACGCGCATGTCCATGGCGGCAGGCACGTCGGCG
>NZ_JAZSAF010000018.1:0-22073 GCF_045601785.1 Fibrobacter sp. | reverse complement strand
CGACGTCACCGATGATGACGCCATCCAGAATCTGCTGGAGCAGTTCAAACGCATTTGCGAAGCGGGCCGCATCAAGCGCCACGGCGAAGACTGCTTTTTCCCGCCGCTCGATAACGCGGAGCAGAAAATCGCCGAAATCATTAAGCGCAGACTCAACGAAAACGAGTTGCCTACTTACGGCTTTGAGCGCGAGCTCGTGGACTGGGAACGCGAACACAAGTTCAGCTTCGACCCCGTGCAGCGCGAAGCCATTCGCCTTGCCACCGCACACAAGATTTGCATCATCACTGGCGGCCCAGGCACCGGCAAGACGACGATCCTCAAGGGAATCCTGCACCTTGCCCGCAAAATGGGCGAAAACATTCTGCTTGCCGCCCCGACAGGCCGCGCGGCCAAAGGCATGGGCGACTGCTGCGGCGACAAGGCCTACACCATCCACCGCCTCTTGGAAGTCGACCCCGTCACCAAGAAATTCAACAAGAACGAATTCAACAAACTTGACTGCAATTTGCTGATTGTCGACGAATTCAGTATGGTGGACACCTGGCTTGCCGCCTCACTTTTGGACGCCGTTCCCGAAACCGCCCGCATCGTGTTTGTAGGCGACGCCGACCAGCTCCCGAGCGTGGGCCCGGGCAACGTTCTCAACGATCTGCTGCAGTGTCCGCGCATTCCAAGTGTGCGCCTGCAGCACATCTTTAGGCAAAGCGGCGGCAACGACATCGCCGACAAGGCAGCCAAAATCAACCAGGGCATTACGCCGTCGCCTATCGAAGGCCCGAACTTTCACTTTATTCCGTTCGAAACGCCCGAAGAAGCCAAGCTCCATTTACAGCGGCTCATCGCTACCGGCGTGCGCAGCAAAATCGACATCGACCTCAAAACCGACTTGCAGATTCTTGTTCCCATGCGCAAAGGCCCGCTCGGCATTATCGAGCTGAACCCTTTCCTGCAGGACCTCCTGAATCCAGGCGTTCCGCGCCACAAGATGGTCGGCATCGAATGGAGCGTCGGCGGCCGCGTGATGCAAATCAAGAATAACTACGACAAGAACGTGTTCAACGGCGACGTCGGAATCGTCTACAGCATCTACAAAGAAAAACGCAAAATCGCCGTTTTCTTCGACGAAAAACTCATCACCTACCAAGACGACGAACTCGACGAACTGCAACTCGCCTACGCCTGCACCATCCACAAGAGCCAGGGCAGCGAATACCCCGCCGTCATCGTGATTCTCGACTCCAGCCACTACGTGATGCTGCAGCGCAACTTAATCTACACCGCCATCACCCGCGCGAAAGGCCACGTGTGGATACTTTCTGCACCCGGAGCCTTCCACCAGGCCGTCCGCAACAACCGCAGCACCCGCCGCTACACACGCCTTAAAGAACGCTTGGGATGATTGAGGTGCGAGGCATTTTACGCCGTTCGGCTATTCCGCATCCTTGAGGCAACGGACAGGAAAGCTGCCTTCCTTGGTATTATAAGCTAAATAATCATATTCCTCAAAATCATGCATCAATGACACATCTGTTGAGTTTAGTCGCACAATGTATACGAAATGTTCATCATAATCAGTCGATGTCAAGAAGTACGCGGCATAGCCAGCGTGGTTGTACTCAGGTTGACGATATGCTTCAATATGCTTTCCACCTGCAGGCACTGCAGAAAAACCAACCACATCTAGGCCTTGCGTCCAGCTCGTGTTATCATTCTTCCAACCGCTGGTAGCCTTGAACATATCGGCAAAGCTATATTGCGCCTTGTCATATTTGTCATACATGAGTTTTACAGCAGAGAACAACGTTTCGAACTCATTCTTTGATGGCAGATGCCAGCCTTCGGGACAAACATCCTTTGCCACGTCCCATTTATATAGGCGTCCGCCCACTTCGCAGTTTTCGGGAACATCATTGTAGCAATGCCCTATCCCGTCACCTGCGTAATTGAGATTTTCGGCCATCCAGACCTGTTTTCCGATATTCACGGTTCTATACTTCTTGCCGTCGCGTTTGTCCGTTATGGTCCCATAATCAATACCCGGATTAAAACGGAATTCCTTCGGCACATCAAAATTCCAAGCCATTAAATCCGCCCAACCATTCGCAGAGCAGTAATACTTGTTTGTGGAGTTAAGCATTCCAGCTACAATTCGGCCAATATCTTCTTTTTCACATTTTTCGTCACGCTTAATGAAATCTAATTCTTGTGCTCTTTCCCAAGTGTATACATCTATTCCAACATCAAAATAATTCACATGCCGGCAAACATAATAAGTTTTATCTCTATGGTTCCAGCCAACTTCGCCTTCGCGCTTATGCGTACATCCATTGAGCACGGAAACAACAAAGCCATTATCTTCATAATTCCACTCTATTAACCACTCTTTTAAAACTTCGTCATACTTGTAGTGATAATATGTTGAGTCACCTTTCCGCACTTCGCCATCACGTCCTGCAGTCCATCCATATGTATCCACTGTTTCTGTCATAGCGTAAAGCCATTTGCCATTTTGGCAAATGTCCCATTCCTGCGTAGCATTCGGCCTTCTGCAAAAAACGCCTTCACGATCTTTAGTGCATGAGCCGCATGTTCCATCCCCCTCAACTAATTTACTCCAAGAACCATCCCAGCAAACAAATTGAGTTTCGGTATCATAAGTAGAGCTTTTCTTATTTTGCGTGAAGGCCACTTCACCTTCTTCGTCATCCCCGCAATTTCCCAAGCCATAAACATCATTCCAAAAGCGTCGCAGATACTTTTTAAAATTCGGGACAGCGCCAAGTTGCCAATTTTCAACATTTTTGCGGATTGTCGAAAAATAATTTTCGGCATCACGAGCTTGCAACCAGTCAGCCTTTTTGGCTTTGACGGTTTCATCGTTCCACTCGCCGTCTTTTCTGAAATCAGCCACAAACTTATCCATATCTTCAGTCCTACTCGACTGGTTTTGACAAACCATTAACACGCCAAGGGCAAACAACATTGCATTTTCATTGTCATCGCCGAAAATATTCAATCTTTCAGAACTTGAAAATTCTCCCGCAAAACCAACTGTTTTAAAAACTTCCGACTCGGCTTGCCTCTTGGCAGCAGCAATATCTACGCCCGTTTCAAACAGATAAAGCGTTCGTTCATATGCCAAATGCGTAAGCACATTGACATTCACCTTTGAGTAGTCACCAAGGTTGACTAGTGCATACAAGGTGATTTTTTCAGCAATATTCCTGCCAGTCAGTTCGTTACGAGTTTCACCGTTTACCACAACAAGAGCATAGGGCCCCGACAGGGACACTGACGGCAACTCGAATTCACCCTTGTTGCCTGGCTTGACCTCTCCAGAAAAGACCTTTCCCGTTTTGCTCAAAGTCTTTTGATCCAATTCGTAAAGTTTAACAGTGGACCCAGCGAGGAACGGCCCCTTCTGGGCAACACCGAAAATTGTTTTGTCCTTGATTTGCACTACAGCGATTGTATCGTTCGCCGAGGAATTCGGTTCAGATTCAGAACAACTAGAAGAAACTTCTTGGGCAGACGAATTACCCTTGCTGCTGGAAGAAGACTTTACCTTAACGCTGCTGGAGGACATTTCTTCTATATCGTCTACAGACGAGTCGAAAGACGATTCCACTACCAAATCGTCGTTCCCACAAGCGGCGAGCATGACTACAAAGCCTAGAAAAACAAACCATTTAATACAAGCCATAGCCAGCTCCTTCATAGCACAAGCGCATTATTTACCAATATATATTATTTAATGTAGAAATGCAATTATCGCAATCACAAAAAAATCCCGCAGATTTCTCCACGGGAAATTTTCAAATTCGCTCATACCTCGAGGCGAGTCGAAGACGAGCGACCTCATCGCTCAAAGCGACGGAGTCGCGACCTACTACAGTTCCACCACTTCAGTCCAGCCGAACGGGTCTTCGGCTTCACCGAACTGGATAGCAGTGTACTTGGTGAAGAGTTCCGTGCAGACCGGGCCCGGATTCACGCCGTCACCGTAGGTGAATTCCTTGCCGGCAACCGGATCCACAATCTTCTTGATCGGGGTAATCACGGCGGCGGTACCGCATTCGGCAGTTTCGGAGAATTCAGCGAGTTCTTCGAACGGGACCTGGCGGCGTTCCACGGTGTAACCGAGGTATTCAGCCAGCTGCTGCAAGCTCTTGTTCGTAATCGACGGCAGAATGGATTCGGACTTCGGGGTCACGTAGGTCTTGCCCTTGATGCCGAAGAAGTTTGCCGGACCGCATTCGTCGATGTACTTCTTTTCCTTCGCGTCCAGATAAATCGTGCTGGAGTAGCCGAGCTTCTTGGCTTCGGCGAGGGAAAGCAAGCTGGCAGCGTAGTTACCGCCGACCTTCACCGTACCCGTGCCCTGCGGAGCGGCGCGGTCGAAGTTGCGGCTGATCATCATATCCACAGGCTTGAAACCGTCCTTGAAGTACGGACCCACCGGTGTCACGAACATCAACAGCAGGTATTCGTCGGAGGGCTTCACGCCGACTTCCGGACTCGTACCGATGAGGAGCGGACGGATGTAGAGCGTTGCACCGTGACCATACGGCGGAATAAAGCGGGCGTTGGCCTTCACCACTGTGTGGACCATCTCGCGGAACAGCTCGACAGGCGGAACAGCCATGAGCACGCGGTTCGCTGTGTTCTGCATGCGCTTCGCATTCTCGTCGACGCGGAAGATACGGACCTTGCCGTCCTTGCCCGTGTAAGCCTTGAGGCCTTCGAAACCTTCCTGGCCGTAATGCAAGCAAGTAGCGGCCATGTGGATGCTAATGTCCTTGGAAGAAGACAGTTCGATTTTGCCCCACTGACCATTGCGGTAGTAGCAGCGTACATTGTAATCGGTGTCATAATAACCGAAGGGGAGCGTCTTCCAATCGACAGTGTTCAAATCAACTTGCATAGTATTCACCTTTTTTGCAATTTGTGCATTTTTAAAGGTATCATTCGGTACCGCACAGAAAAATACAATTATAAATGCGTTTTTGGCTCGCAATTCTGGAAAAAAGAGGCCCTTTTTCCTTTTACGGTGATTCAGAGCGTTTCTTTCGCCACTCGTACTGCCATGAAATAGCCCCTTCGATGTTTTCGGGAACATATGTTGCATCGCGAACGGCATAATTTACCATAATGTCCGCTATGGTGGCATTCCATTCATCATCGGAATCTTGTTCCGTTCGATCATCTTGCCGTTAATAGTAACATTTGTTCCCCAATGTTGTAGAGACGCGGTGTCAGGATATCTTTTTTCGTACCAGGATAATGGCAAATCGGCAATTATCTTAAGAATCTTATCGGTGTCGTAGACCTGTTCCTCTGCCATACTAAATTTCCTTGAAAATATTCTTTAGGGAGCACGTTCCTTTTTATATATCGCTTATTTCGGTGCTAATGTCAAGAAATTTTGCGCATTTTCCCAGGAGATTTTTTGCCAATCCTTGCCCGCAATGCGTTTGGTTTGCTCAATACGGCTGCGCAAGTGGCGCGGCAGGGAACTTTTTAAGTGACGCCCCGGAATAGGGGTGTCGGAGCCAAACAAAATGCGGTCTGTGAAGCAGCTTTGCCGTGCGGCATCCATAAGTTGCTGAAAATGGCCGTGAGGCATAAATGAAGTATCAATAAAAGCGTTGGAACAGTTCCGTAAAACATTGATTGCCTGCCCAATGGGACGTCCGTGGGCTAGAACGACTCGGACATCAGGGAATCTTGTGCAGATTTCCTGATACATTCCCGCCTCACAATTTTCGCGTTCACCTGTGTGGAGTTTCACAAATAGACCTCGTTCCTGGGCTATATTGAACACTCGTTGCAGTTCGCGACCATTCGGCAACCAACTTTCCGATACACCGTGAATTTTCAACCCACAAATTTTACCACCGGTATCATTCATATACAACGAAAGATCCGGCGAACGTTTCAGCATATCGTGCGTCACCCACAAGATTGGCTTGGCACGACCTTCCGAAAGTTCATGCATTGCAACTCGCTCTTCTAACAAGAAACTAGGATCATCAGTAACAACGGTACTCGTGCTGGAATATGCAAAGTGAGTGATACCTGCAAGTCGCAATGTGCGCAGTATTCGTGGCGGCGTGTAGTAGTCGTCAAAATACTGTCCCATGTGAACATGAAAATCGAATATCAAGCGAGCATGCCAAGAATAAAAAAGAAGAGGAACAAGGGGACTATAAAAATCCACACGCCCTGAAAATAATGTTCCAAGTCAGAATCACTCATTGTCGAATGATCAATAAGTGAAACAACCAAGTACCACAATCCAATATTTTCCCATAGGGTAAATTCGGAGGTAAAAATTAGATGCAAAAGCAAATATCCCAAACCAAGCCCAACGACAGTCGGAGCCACGGCAGTCAGGGAATGTTGCACCGCCTGAATAAACCACGGTCCACGAACTTGGTAGCTAATATGCCCGATGCGTCCACTTTCATTTTCAAACATGCAGATTTCATGGACCTCCGCCCCCGTGATGACGGCAAAACACATGTGGGCCATTTCGTGAACAAACGTTCCTGGGAAAGTCACGAAGTTCACGAAAAAGTAGGCAAAATCACGATTTACAGCACCGATGATTTCAACCTGCAAGCGCTCCAAGCCATAAAGCAACAGCCCCACAATGACAGGCGCCAAAATGGCAAGCACAGTCAAAATGGCACTGATGCCCGCTATGGCACCAATGCCGTCTCCCCAGCCAAGCCAGGTAATGAGTTGTTGCATTAAAGACTGCATCAAATTTTAGGTCTAGGATTAGTGGAAGTGTTCGTCACACCGGGCTTGTGCCGCGTCATCGAAAGCATCTGCTCGTGATAATCGCGCTGGACATCATCTCGAATTTGGACCACATGTTCCCTAACGGTATTCTGGGTATACACGATTTCCTTCTTAACCTCTTTCACCCCATCACTCGCACCACCCACAACAAAAACCACCAGGCAGATTCCGCCAACAACCAGGAGAACCGGCAAAAGCGCTATAAGAATCTTGACGGCGATAACGGCCAAGACGATGACAACCGCCGCGACAACGAGAAAACCCAAAACCGATGCCATACAAGTCTCCTGTAAAATGCGAAGTAGAGGTCATTCAGCTCCACTCTATTTATATCGCTAATCAGGGAGGATTTGTAAAAAGGGGTTGAGCATTTTCCCAAGAAATTTCTGGCATGGTTCAAAATCTTTTTATCAAGATTTGGAGTCTGAAAAACTCGGAGCTTTTTTACCTAGAGCACCTTTTGCTTCCAAATAACCAAACAATGCCAAGCAAAGAACATAAGCGAGAGTGTACAACACAATCCGCAGAGCACCTTCTTCCGTTAAGAAATATATAATAAAACTGAAGAAGCTACCCAACAACGCAGCCATAGTTGTTGCCCGCAATGCCTTATACAAAATTTTACGGAGCGCAAATGTAAGACACAAAACAATGAAAGCCAAAATACCTGTCAAAACAGAATATCCTGTTCCGCTGTCGTTTTCATAAATTATGAAGGCTGCAGCAATGATTTCCAAAATTGCAGCAACAGCAGCGAACTTTCCTTGCATCTGTCCTTCATGCCAAATGAACCAATCCTGCTTTGCTTCAGAAGACAAAGCGTCCCATTCCTTAGCCGTTTTGGGAGTATCCTTACTCCAATCAATACTGGTTTGGCGGTGAGGATCTTTGGGTGTTTCGAGATTACTTTTTGTTGTAGGTGGACCTTTTTTTTCAATTACTTTAGAGGGGGCTTTTTCCGTAACAGGCTTATTATTTTGAACTGGTTTGGGGGCTGGTGATATATTTTGATTATTTACTTCAGGGTGATTAATTGAGTTTGCCGTTGAAGATTCATTGACGGGGGCACCGGTTCTTTGAACATTCTGTCCTACATTGTTAGATATATCGCAATCTTCAATAATTGCATTAGCCTTATCTTCTATAAGGACGCCGTTATTTTTCCCATCATGAATTCTACATTTTTGGATAGTGGCTTCAGAATTTTCTCCAGTAACACGTATTCCCGGTCCCTCATTATTGTAGATTTCGCAATTAACAATAGTTCCTTCCGCACCTTCTTCTATTGCTATACCACCTTTTTTCCCGTCATATACTCTGCAATTTTCTATTGTCGGATACTCGTCACTTTTTTCTTCAAATCCGCAAACTTCTCCAGATATATAAATTCCGTCGTCTAAATTTTCAAAAACATTGCAATTCACATAAGATCCTCCAGCATTAGAAATTTCTATGCCTTTGACTCGGTTTTTGTAAACTAAACATTTTTCTATACGGGGGTCTGACTCGTCGTTAACATGAAGTCCAACAAATTTATTTTCAAAAATTTCACAGGATTCAATTACAGTTTTTATCATCGTCGGATAGTCAGAAGAGCGAACACTTATTCCTGTATGACCATTTCTAAAAATTTTACACTCTTTTACTGAACTGCTATAATCATTCACAAGAATTCCAAGATCTCTATTTTCGGAAATTTCGCAGCGTTCTATTAACACTGCTCCGGATTCAACCATTACGCCATTACCTTTTGTATTGTGAATTTTAGAATCTTTAACAGACAAACATGCATTATCGCCTATTAGAATTCCATAACCCTCGTTTGAAGAAATGTCGCATTTATCAACGGAGCCTTTAGCGGAATCCATAACTGCCATTCCAGCTGATTGACATTCAGAAATCACACAGTTCTTTATTATTAAATTGCTTTTATTTCCTAACGTTATTCCATAGCCTACAGCTTTATAGATTTCGCAATTTTCAACAATAGTGTCACTATAAATACCAACAAGAGACTCATTAACATCTTTAAAGACATAGGATTCATCTCCGTCTTCATCTACTTCGGTAAAAACCGTTTCAATAGGAGTTTGTGTAATGGATAAATTTTTTAATGTTGCTCGAGCGTCAATTGCAATGACATCAGCACCTTCTTCATAGAAGCCACATATTACAGGCTTTTCACCCTTTTTGTTAGGTTCTCCAACAATAGTAAGAGGTTTATTGATTATCAGATTTTCATCATAGTGTCCAAATCTAACTCTAATAATGCTGTCATCTTTCGCCGATTGCAAAGCCTCCGTTATGGTTCGCACATCACCATACCCCGATTTATCAACAACAATTTCATCATAAGCTTTTGGGGCACATTTTTCGCAACAACGTTGGGATTCGTCATAACATTCAGAACAAACAGTATTTCCACACCTCGGACATGTATGTCCCATATCACCCGTTATACGGCGTCCACATATAGCGCAAGGGGCAGTACGTTTCGTTTCATCTTGAACCACATTGTAAATAACATTGCCCATAATTTTATTTTGAACATTGTCACCTGCAATTTTTTGCCCAATAACATCTCCAGCCACTACATTTTTATCACCAATCATTGGTGATGACGCTGAGTCCTTCCGTAGATTTTTTTGATCACCTTGCAAGACATTCTCGTCGCAAAGAACATCACCATCAATTTTATTTTGAACATTATCGCCATCAATCTTTTGGGCGACGACATCCCCTGCAACTACATTTTTATCACCCATTACAGATGCATTCTTTTGTAAATGCTCATCACTTTGGGGAATTGCGGTTCCACAATTCTCGCAAAAATTTGCATTCTTTTCAATTTCTGCACCACATTTCGGACATACAGACATATCAACTCCTTTTTAAAAACTTTTATTATTATAGGCTCGCACCGCATTCTTCGCAGAAGGACGAGCCATCTTCGAGAACAGCTCCGCAGCTCGGGCACTTACGTTCAGCAGCTATTTCTGCCAACGGTTCATCAATATCCTTGCGGCGGTTATTCTGCTGATTCTTCTGATCCTTCATACCGGCAACGGCACGTGCTGTAGCAGTCATCCCCTGCAGCATACGGTCATTTTCTTTTTGAGCATCAGCATGAGCCTGATTGGCCTGTTGCTTGTAAATATCAACCATTTCCGCTTGATGTTCTGCCTTTTGACGATTGGCAGATGCATTAGCACCGGCAGTAGCCTGCATTCCAGTCATCCCCATCTGTGCAAACATCTGCATCATCTGCTGCATATTGGCATTGTTCATATTGTTCGCCTGCATCATGCGTTCAATTTCTGCAGAGCGATCCTCACGGGTCGTCTGCAGAATATTCTTCATCATGCCTTCAAGCTTACCATTCTGCGCAAGAGCTGCTTCTGCCTTATACTTTTCTGCAGTAGCCGCAGCTTCAGCGGTAAACTTGGCCTTCATCGCTTCTGCAGCAGCAGGCGTTATGTCCGGATTAGCCGCAATAATCTGCTCCACGGTCATTGTTTGGAACATACGGCGCATTTCCTCCTCATGCGCCCTAGCAGAAGCAAGAGATTCTTCTTGACGGCGATGTTCTGCCTCTTCGCGTTCCTGACGAATTGCCTGCGCCTGTTTAAGAATTTCCAGTTGAGAAAGCTGTTCTTCCCTATCAAGATCTATGTCGGCTTTCCGACTGCGAGTATTGAAATCAAGATCCTTTTCGCGACGATCGTCTTCGTAAGAATCCTGCGTTCTGCGCAGTTGCAGCTCATTTTCAAGACGTTTTTGACCGATTTCAAATTCCCATAACGTTTTCTGGCGTTCAAGAGCCTGTTCGTTATTCATTGTCGCCAGCGCAAGAATTTGGACGTCGTTCAAGTCGCGTAAATCGGTGCGATGGCGCTTATTGTGTTCAAGATTATCGAGTTCTTCATCCCTGAGCAACTGGCTTTTCTTAAGTTCCAAAAGCGCAGTTTGAATTTCATCTTCCGATTTGGCGCTATGCAGTCGGCGTTGACCGGTAAGCATTGTCGCGAACTTTTCACGTTCAAATTGATTCAGCTCATTTTGCTGGTCAATTTTTGCGATTGCATCAACAAATTCAACCTGAGTTTGCGCTTCGTGCAAAGTCTGCGCATTCGTTTCGTCCTTTAAACGATTCAAGAAATTATTTCGCTTCGAGAGTTGCTCAAGTTCAAGTTCCGAAACGTAGAGCTCTTCCTTAAGCTTGCGAATTTTATCCAAATCTTCGCGAGAAGCACTCATATCCAAGACATCAGTCACTGTCACGAACGGATACACCTGAGCCATGATATTTTGCAGTTTCTGGAGCGCTTCACCATAAAGGGCCATATCGCCCACCACCTGATCCGGCGAAACTCTTGTCAATACATTCCGAAGAGCACTCTTGACAAGCAAATCTATTTTCTTGGAAAATTCATCATAGCACACGAATTCTTTGTCTAGGAGCAATGTACGATAAAATTCATTCACATTAGAAATCTTGCACAAAACGTGTAAAACAACATCACTATGCAAGTTTGCCGTGGGCATATCTGTCAAATCGAACAACAGCGGGAATTTGGTATCACGAATCAGGACAATCGATACACGGGGAACATTCGCGTTCACTTGATTAGAAAGGCCTGCTGCTTCTGCACGTTCGCGACCACGGCTAGAGAAGAAGCCAACGATATTACTGAAGAACCGTCTAACTAAGCCAGGTTTATCCACATGGGGAGAATTTTCGTTCACGCCCAATTCCTTGAAGGAATAGCTACCGGCATCTAACTCCGCAACAAATTTTCCTTCAATAAAGAATAGAGCTTTTACGCCATCCTGGACCTGCAAGCCCTTTACCTTACCATAAGCGGCAATATCATTTTCTTCGATTTTTACGGCGATTTGTCCGTTAAGAATATTCCAGCGGATATATGAACCGAGAAGGGTAAAATTCTCTTGACCGGAACTATTTGCCATTTGACTTTCCGGGATGATTTCGACCTTCATTCCGCAAGCTTTGCAGAACTTTGCGGAATCACTCAATATTGCGCCACAATGTGTACATTTTTTCATGATTTTTACCCTCGTTTATAAAACTTTCTTGATGTTTGAAATTTCAAAAACATTGTTTCGAATTTCACCGGTTATTTCCACATACTCACCATCATGTTCATGAAGAACATTATTCTCAAAAGGATTGTCTCCTTTCAAAAACAAAGGAATGACAGAATCCTTATTACAATAGAGGAATGGCCTTAAATGTTCATTTTTACTTCCGACATCGCTTTGACGGAATATTACAGTTCCGCGCAAGACCACATGCTCTTGCCCAGATGGAATACTATTTACTTTTGAATCAATTCCAGCCATTGCAGCAACCTCATTTAGAAAGCAATTGCTTTTTAATATTCCCCTGTTCATCAAAATAAATCTTCATTAGCGACTTCCACTCACCAAAATTCTTTTCGTATACGGCTTGAAACAAATTATTCGAAACAATTTTATAGTATTTAGGTTCAACGTCCTGCATATAATCCGACATATCAAAAGACCCTTTAAGATCCGATTGATATTTTTCCAACTTCGGCAAGAAAGCCTTGACAGCTTTGCAATCTTGTTCTATCAACACGGCTTTCATAGCACGACGAACATCAGGCATAGGAACCTTAATTCTCGTAATAGACGTATTCAACGTTTTCGCAAATTTCGCTTGTTTACTGTAAACCAATTTGACAGAAGGGTCTCCATACAACGAAAACTCTGCGAGGGTCTTGATCGTCGAATCATCCGGTTCTTTTCCAGCCATCAACTCTGTTAATGCCGAGCAATATGCATCGCCAGAACTTTCCCCATTTTGAGTCTTTTTAAGGAACGTACCAACAATGACGTCGGCACAAGTTCCTGGAGGAACGCAAGGTCCGTACGCAATTTTACTTGATCCCAAAAGAGCGAGACACCCATTTTGCATTGCATTAAGTACAATACTGTCCTCAGGAGTCAAACCTTGCATATAACGCGCACCATAGCAAGCTTCAACACCAATAAAATAGGGCATTTTAATCAGCTTTACAACTTCTGGAGAGAATGTTTCAGGATAAGAAGATTCTTGTTGTCCATACCAGTATTTGGTTTGCTCACTTCCATGAAGGTTAAAATACAGAAGGTTCGCATTCTGGGATATTACCTGATTTACATTATTCAATGTAATGTTCGGAGACGTGTTGACATCGCTCTGCGAGATTCCCCTATACTGTGCATTTGAGGCATTCTTCCAAACGAGCGCAGAAAGTCCAAAGGTTTCTGTATCTAATTTAGGAGTGTAGTTCGAAACCGTTGCAAAATACTTAACAAATTCTCCTATCGATTCCCCAGGATAACTTGGCAGGCGACCTGTACGCAGAACCTGCGCGAAATCATACTGTTGGCCGTTCCACGGAGAATTCGTATCCAAGGTAACATAAGGCAAATCTGCAAGAACGAGTTCATCGCTATCAGCGCACTCGTTTTTCCACGACATCACATTGACAATTTCTTCATTACCTAGAACGAAAAGGTATTTAGGACACGCAATGTTAGTAATCTGCTTCAGCAAGTCAACAATGGCAAAGGCATCGTTTGATTCAACAGGGAGAACACCATTATCGCCGACATCAAGAAGATGATAACGAACATTTCTAGTCTTGGCATTGTTGATATAATCAGCGATCTCTTTTTTCAACTGTGACGGAGAACAAGAGAGCTGATTTGCCAATGCAGATACATCCGTCATTATGATTCCGAGTTCACAAGAACCCGCCAACAACGACGCCTGTAACCATTGACTTTGCCAATTACCGGCGAACGTGGAAAGAGAATCTTCTACAAAAGAAGATTCCGCACCTCTAGAAAAACCACCCAGAGGTTTTATTGCCGGAGAAACCCTTGCGCCGCATTCCTCGCAAAAGCAAGCATTCTCAGACAATTTATTTCCACAGTTTTCGCAGTATGGCATAAAAATTCCTATAACGCTCGCGCACCTCGATCAGTACATTCGACGAGTCCTTTCCGCACTAAAGATTCTAGAGCCGTTTCAACAGAACAATCTCTATATTCAGGGTGATTCATTTTCCAATAATTAATCTGTTCATATAAAACCAAGCCTCCTTGATTTTTTAAGAAATTCAGCAAAGCAGTTTCAAATTGTTCTTGACACATAACAAATATTCCTTTCTCCTGCAGATTTTGCACACCATGCTGCGCGGGTTTCGGCATAGTGTGTTTTGCATTTGCAAAAGTTCATTTTTTTTCATTGAATAAATCGCAGACACAGCGACATTTTTCTCCTTCAATGAAATTTCCGGAGTTCACCCCTGCTCTGCAAGGAATCGTGCCAAATTTTGTGGAAACAAAAAAGGCGCAAGTCGTTGCATTTACCTAGATGGGGCTCTCGACTGCCCTTGTACGATAAACGCAAACGACCCACGCCCCAAACGGGCTGTTGCCCTTGGTCATGCAACCAAAGACCGACCATGAAGCCGGCATAGCAAACTGAAACACACCGCCAAAACGGCATGTCTGCGTGAGTGTCCGCCTTGTCCTCGTACAAGTTGAAATTGTCGAGATTTCATCTAGAGGGCAAGAGCAAAAACTCTTTTTCACTTCAAAAACTAATATAAAATTGGACGAAAGGGACAAAAAATATTAAAAAAATCGTTTTTTCTCAAAAAAAACGTCAAACATAACCTGTTTCCACGGAAATTCCGTAAAGCAAATTACAATTTGCCAAGTTCGCGAAGCATTTTCTCGTTTCGTTGTCCGTCTGATACCACTTCACCAACCGATCTATATTCTCGGTTTCTGGAGAATCACACATCGCTTGGTAATAGCGGGCTCTTTTTGGTATTTCTTTGGTGTCTTCCATCTGCATTTGACGCCTTTGGCGTCTGCAACTACGGCTCAGTCCTATATTTAAAAAGGACGAAAATCACCCCTTCATTAGTCTATTTTTAGAAATGGGTAGGAGATGGGCAACCCGGCGGCTCGGTAGCGCCCGACGCAGTGCATGACATTGGGACCCATCTCCTTCAACCCAGGACCCCGAACAAGTATGCTGGCAAAAAAGCAGATGCCGAATACCTTTGGACAATGGGGCGTGGGGTGATTACCCGTTAACAATATAGCAAAGGAATCTTAAAATGGAAACATGGGTTGGCATAGATATCTCTAAGGACACTTTTGACGCGGCATGGCTATTGGATGGTAAAAAGAACCATCTGAAGCTTGAAAACAACGCTAAGGGTTTCAAACGTCTTCTGAACGAAGTGCCGGCTGAGTCCCGTTTTGCGATGGAAGCTACAGGAGAATATCACCTAAACTGTGCCAGATACCTATCCAGCCGCGGAAATCCGGTTGCTGTCTTGAACCCATTTGCCGTGAAAATGCATATGCAGAGCGATCTAAGACGCTGTAAGAACGACAGGGCCGACGCCTATTCAATAGCGAAATTCGCAGCGGAAAAGAATACCGATTGCTGGACATGCCCGACAGACGACGAAATAAGGCTCAAGCATCTTGATGCCGTTATAGACAACTTGCAGAAACAGATCCGTCAAAGCAAGAACATACTGCATTCGCTAACCCAGGTCAATTTACGAGACGACCAGGCCGTTTCCATCATCAAGAAAACAATATCCAGTCTGGAAGCCCTCATGGAAAAAGCCAGGAACAGGCAACTTGAAATGGTCGAGACCGGCAAGAAAGAAGAAATCGCCTTGGCATGTTCCATTCCCGGGATCGGTCTGGAAACATCGCTGAAGTTTTTCACACACGTTGGGAACATCGAAAGGTTTGGCAGTTCCAGAAGCCTGATTTCCTGGATAGGCCTGACTCCACGGAATGCACAATCAGGGACAAGCATCCACAAAAACGGAAGTATTTCGAGAATGGGCTGCACAAGGCTGCGAGGGCAATTCTATATGTGTGCAGTCGTCGCGATAAAATACAATCCTGATTGCAGGTCATTCTATACACGATTGAAGGAATCGGGCAAGCCTAGCAAAGTAGCCTTGATTGCAGTGGCGAACAAGCTGCTTCGACAACTTTATGCAGTCCTTACGAAAAAAGAGGCCTATGTACCAAATTTTTGTACAAAAGCCTCTTGACATTTAATACAGTATGTTATGTCAAGCTCCGTTTGCCACAACACTCGCCTTGAAGCTGTTGTCCCCCTGGTTCGCACTCCGTTGCTCTACACCCCCAGCGTTACAACTCCCAATCTTCTTTTTTTATACAACGAAGAGAATAATAACCTTTGGGCTTGTCTACTAAAAGGCCGTTAACTCTATCCTCAAAATCTGGTGAAAAAATTTTCATCCTTCCATGTTCAGTGTATGTGCTTGTCACCCACATTCGAAAGCCTTCTCCCAAATCCTCATAAAAAAGTGGGTCTGGATCGCCTGTAGATAGGTTGTTGTAAAAAGTTGCATACCCACTATAAAGAGACACCTCCATACATTCATTGTTCTTGAAATGTTTTATTCCATCCATTAAGTCAACAATTCTATTCCATTCAGCCAAGGTGGGGACACGCCATCCATGGGGACAAATGGAATCAATGATATCTAGGTTAAAAGTTCCGAAGTTTTTTTGCTTGGTGTTCATATACTGTACAGAATACAGCCTTCCATAGATGTCGCAATTGCTTTGCTGTTCATCATAGCAAGTGCTAGTTTCCGCTGGGTAATTCAGGTTTTGGTCCATCCACACTCTATCGCCAATGGTGATGTATTTATACACTTGACCATCTCGAACATCTTGGAATGTTCCACGACCGCTTTCCGGACATACTTCAGATGCATCGAAACTGGAGGAGGTGTCTGTGCAAGCGGACATTAATTCCAAGCCCGCAAGCAACACAAGTAAGAAATTGTTTAACACCCCGTAACCAAGCATAACCAAAATTAGCCGATTTTGTCATAATCTGACAAGGCAAAGAAATTGATCACCAAAGTTTAGCGGATTGTCCACAGCAGGTAAAGCGGCAAGCTTACCGTTGAACAACCTTCGCAATCGTTCACGGCGAGGTTCTTGAGCGAAAGCTTGTACCCCTTTTCCGGTGCAAATTTCTTGCAGAACTGCTTATAACTCTTCGCTTGCGTGTTGGTTGCCGCTTTGACTTCGACAGGAACCGCTTTCCCTTCATTTTCAAAGAGAAAATCAAGTTCCGCGCTGTTTCCCGAGCGCCAGAAATACGGGTTCTTTCGCATACAGAGCAATTCATTCAGAACATAGTTTTCTGTGACGGCACCCTTATTCGTATTGGGCGTATCGTCCATCAAGATATCCTTGTAGCCCAGTGAGAGTCTGCGGCCCAGCAGACCGATGTCCGAAAGGTACACCTTGAAATTCGTCGCATCCGAATTTGCAGACAAGGGAATTTCCGCATTCTGCACTAGTTCAACCAAATGAATAAGCCCGGCATTTTTGAGCCACTGTAGCGCGGCCTCAAGTTCGTGAACCCGTTTGCCGTTCTTTACATGCGAAAACATGAACTTGTTGTTTTCCTTGGCAAGTTGCTTGGGCACAGAATCCCATATCATGCGGATTTTTTCAATTTCATTTACGGGAGCGTGCTTCGAGAAATCGTCCGCGTAGTCTGCAAGAATTTCATCCTGGATTTCTCCCACGGTTTCAAAATTTCTGGAGGTTGCGTACTCGTTCACCGCTTCGGGCATCCCGCCTACAACAAGATATTCCTTCAGCAGGCGTTCCATGGGCTTTGCATAGACTTCGGGAATCGTCCGATCAATAGGCCACTCAGCAAAGAGCTCGATGTATTTTTCTTCACCACAGGCGGTCAAGAATTCCCTGAAGTTCATCGGGAACATCTGCATGCGGTTGACTTTCCCGACAGGGAACGAAATATTTTCGCGACGGAGAGCAACGCCGAGCAAAGACCCCGCGCATGCCACATGGAGTTCTCGCTTGTTCTCGCAGAAATATTTCAAGGAAGTGATTGCACGCGGAGCTTCCTGGATTTCATCAAAGATCAGGAGCGTCTTGCCCGCCTCAATTTTGCATTGCGTAAGCAGCTCAAGCTCCCTGAGAATCCTCTCTACATCAAAGTCATAATCGAAAATGGCGGCGAACTTGTCGCTAGACTCAAAGTTGATGTAGCATACGTTATCGAAGTATTTTGCGCCGAATTCCTTTAAGGTATGGGTCTTGCCGCATTGGCGAACACCCGTCAAAAGCAGGGGCTTCCGGCGCTTGCTATTTTTCCAGGTGACCAAATCTTTTAAAAATTCGCGTTTCATACCTTTAATATACAAAAGTCATAGGACTTTTGCAATAAGAATTACATTTTTCATAGGACTTTTTACATAAAACTTGCGTTTTCGGCACGAAATACAGTCCGGACGTATCGCATTCCCAAAAGCAATTCCACTTTCATCGACAAGTGTATTCTTTTTTTTATATTAGGCTTCAAAAAAACAGACTTCAAATGATACGCTATTTTCTTTTCCTTTTGTTCCTTGTCCCAACAGTCCACGCTATCACCTGCACGGAAGGACTGCTGATGTATTACAAAGAGTTTTATGGGCTTTATCTAGGAGGAACGGACGCCATCCTTGATAGTACTTTTTTCACCTATGACGGAGATTTTTTTCGTTCTGAAAAAATTTTAAGAGAAAAAGACTACCTTAGAAGTATTGTCGAATCGAATCGTGACGGAATAAGTCAAATCGATACGACGATTAAACTTTATCTAGTAGACGATTTTAATTTTCAGTCTGACCACCGCAGCATTGCGAACAAAAAAATTTCAAACGACACTATATCTATTGAATTTCTTGAAAGGGATTCCATTGAACGTAAGCAAGATATTCGAACAATCAGATCTACTACGAAAGTTTATAAAGACGGCCTTATTCTTGACGACACTGAATCTTTAGAAAAAGAAAACGATACTTATGCAACCCATATTGAAGTATCATTCAAAAACGATACCTTGCTCCTATTAGTTCTTGGATCAGAAGACGGCGCACCGATGGATACTGCTGGTTTTGAAATCTATGTTGCCGACCCAAATGACAGCCATATTTGCCACGAATTCTACCGAGTTCATGATTGCGAAGATGGTTGCACAGATAACAACGGGAATCCGATAAAAGATGGAGACATTGTACAGTCATACGACCACACCATTACAGAAAATTCAAACGGGTTCATGATAGAAGAAATCCGACACAACGGAACGAACCAATACTTCATGATTTATTCCGATGGGACAACAACATCCATTGCAAAGCGACCTGCCGCAAAGATGAACAGACTCCGCCGCACCCTCTACTTTGACACCAAGGGACGGAAGCACCAGAAAATCGTTCCCTACAGGGTATTTTTCTAAGCCGTAATCGTCGGTGCCGTCTTTGTAATGTCCCTTATCGCTCCAAGTATTCGAGGATGCATCGTATTCCCCATTTCTAGAACCATTGCCAGAACCGCCATTAGCACCAAAACCAATAAAGCGACCACCCTTTCGGGCGCTTTGTTTTATATTTCGACCTATAAAGTCAAAATTGGCAAATTTCAACCCCCTATATCACACATTTTTGTCCTTGAATTGCAGGGGCTTTCTATTTTGTATATATTTAAGACGTTAGGGACCTTTCTATGGGATAAGGAGTCTTTATGTTCTACAAGCACTGGAAAAAATTAGCACTTGCTTTAACTGGACTTTTTTGGGCAAGCTGCGACGACTCGGCATCTTCATCGGAAGTCGTTCTTTACGGCTGTCCCGACGATATTTGCGCTCCAGCCCCAAAAAGCAGCAGCGACGCAAATGATACACAGTCCAGTTCCAGCGACCCTTCGACTAGCTCAGGAGCCGAGATTTCTTCAAGCAGTAGCGAGTTCGGGGTCATATCGTCGAGCAGTCTGGAATTGATTGCGCCTGAATACGGGGTTTTTGGCGGGACTTGCTACGGGGATCCGGAATCCCAGGGCACCTACAGGTGTAATGACGGCGTGACCTGCCAAGAAAAAGTGAGTGAACGCTGGGTGCCAGAATATAATTGTGTCGAGGACATTTGCCCTGAGTACGGCGTAGTCGCTATCACCGAAAAGACCTACGAATGCGACGGCAAGATTTACAGCGAGGCCGAATTCAGGTCCCGTTACAGCCAAGTCATCATTCCCAAAGATTCCAGCGAAGCGACCGGTAGCGAAACGCTTTGCTTTAACGATAGCGTGCAAAATACTGAAGGCAGGGTGTTCAAGATTATCGACTGCATTGACGGAAACAAATACCTGAGGGACCCCTCCGCTGCAGGTGTGGAAGGCGTTGAGCTCCCCGAAGGTGTCCAGGTGTTCGCCCCGAAGGCGGGTAGTGAACAGGCTCCGAACTGCACAGAAAATGGTGACGTCTGCATCGAACGAAACCCAAATCTAACGGTCGAAGAAGATTCCCTTGCCGGTTGCCACCAAGTTATCGATTGTCCTCCCAAACCGTAAAAAAACATTTCACACTCCTCATTCCACACTACACCATGTTCTACAAGCATTGGAAAAAATTTCTATTAAGCCTGTGCGCTCTTTTCTGGAGCGGCTGCAGCGACGACTCCTCTAGCGACAGCAAGGAACTGATCGCCTGCGATCTTGAACAGATGTGCCCCGAATACGGCATTATGTACGATTGCGAAAACGAAGAGGACGAAATTTCCGGGAACTTCGAGAACTGCACCATGTCGTACCCCGCGTGTACGGATACTTATTATTGTGAAGACGACGTCACCTGTTTCCAATCGACCGACGACGAAACGAAAACTTTCGACTGTCGCGATGAAAAGGATAAAAAGACGCTCTATAGCGAAGACGAATTCAAGTCAAAATACTACGTGGATGGACAACGCATCCATTAAATTTCACACATCACACTCCACATTTCACACCCCACATTTTCATGCAACTTTCTCTTAAAAAGAAACTCGCTCTCGAAGCATATCGCCTTTACCGCCACAACGAAATCAAGGCGCACCCGCTGACTTACTTTTTCTGGGAATGCACCCTGCGTTGCAACCTGCACTGTCTGCACTGCGGTAGCGACTGCGTGAAGGACGCCATCCCCGACATGCCTCGCGAAGACTTCATGGGCGTGCTGGATAATCTCGCCCCGCACATCGACCCGAAGCACTTTATCGTGGTGATTACCGGCGGCGAACCCTTGATGCGCCAGGATCTCGAAGAATGCGGCATGGAAATCAAAAAGCGCGGATACCCCTGGGGAATGGTCAGCAACGGCCTTGCCATGACACCCGAACGCTTCGTGAAACTTTTGAATGCAGGCCTCCGCTCACTCACGATTAGCCTGGATGGCCTCAAGGAAAGCCACAACCATTTCCGCGGAGCCCCCACGAGTTTCGATAACGCGCTCCGCGCCATCGACATGGCCGCCCACACGCAAGGCCTCACCTTCGACGTGATGACCTGCGTGAACCGCCAGAACCTCAAGGAACTCCCGAAGATTCTCGACCTGCTTTTGAAAATCGGCGTAAAGCGTTGGCGCATCGCGACCGTGTTCCCGAAGGGCCGCGCGAAGGACAATCCGCTGTTCCAGCTCACGAACCAGGAATTCCGCCAGATGTTCGACTTCATCCGCGAAGTCAAGAAACTGAACGTGATCAACGTGAACTACGGCTGCGAAGGGTTCCTCGGGAGCTACGAGAAGGACGCCCGCAACTACCCGTTCTTCTGCCGTGCCGGCGTGAACGTTTCTTCGGTGCTTTGCGACGGGAGCATCTCGGCTTGCCCGAGCCTCCGCGGCGACTACATACAAGGTAACATCTACAAGGACGACCTCTGGGATGTGTGGCAGAACCGCTACCAGGTGATGCGCGACCGCAGCTGGGCAAAAATAGGCGACTGCAAAAAATGCAAGTACTGGCGCTACTGCGAAGGCTCGAGCCTCCACCTGCGCGACGAGAGGACCAAGGAATTGGCTTATTGCCATGTCCAGCGCCTCGAAGACGCCGGTGCATAACATTTCTCAAAAAAACCAACAAAAAAAAAAGGACCCCACCCGCACAGCGGGTGGTTCTTCATATACGGGCCCTGCCCTAGGTTACTAGCGACGCGTTCGACGCGTTGCGCAGTCTGACACCTGCGTGCGGTCCTTACCGGCGAGCCCGTAAACGGGCTACACCTTTCCGAGCATGGTCAGTTGTTCGCCGTATTCATCCTCTTTCAATTGATTTTGGATATACGACTCAATCTCCGCAGTATTCTTT
>NZ_JAZSAF010000017.1:0-5622 GCF_045601785.1 Fibrobacter sp. | reverse complement strand
GGTCTGGGAGGGCTTTTCGTGGCGCTTGCGGACGTTCACGCCCGAAACGGTCACCTTGCCACCCTTGACACTGATCACGGTGCCGGTCTTGCCCTTGTTGGCACCGGAAATCACCTTGACGTTATCATTCTTCTTGATGTTTGCCATTAGAGAACCTCAGGTGCGAGGGAGATGATCTTCATGTATTTCTTGTCACGGAGCTCACGAGCCACCGGTCCAAAAATACGGGTTCCACGGGGTTCGCCATCCTTAGTGATGAGAACCACGGCATTGTCCGAGAAACGGATGAACGTTCCATCCGGACGGGAGATTTCCTTGCGTGTGCGAACGACGACGGCGTCAGCTACGGAACCCTTCTTCACCTTGCTCTGGGGGATAGCGTCTTTAACGGCTACCTTGATGACATCACCGATGCTGGCATAGCGACGGTTGGTGCCACCCAAAACGCGGATGCAGGCGACTTCCTTGGCTCCACTGTTATCGGCCACGACGAGTCTGGTTTCTTCTTGAATCATATTCGCCTTACTCCAAAACGATTATTTCTTCTTAGCTACAATGCGGACGAGGCGCCAGCGCTTCGTTGCAGAGAGCGGACGAGTTTCCATGATTTCCACCAGGTCGCCTTCTTGGGCTTCATTCTTTTCATCGTGAGCCTTGAGCTTCTTGGTGGTGGTCATGATCTTGTTGTACACCGGGTGACGCTTACGGTTTTCAACTACGACGGTGATGGTCTTGTCCATCTTGTCAGAGCTGACGACACCCTGTCTTACCTTACGAAGGTTTCTATCCATTTCCTGCTCCTGCCCGGCTTATGCCTTGGCCTTTTCGGTGAGGATGGTCTTGACCCTAGCGATATCCTTGCGGGTACCCCGGATCAAAGAGGGTTTTTCCAAGTTACCGAGCTTAGCAGCCATACGGTAATTGAACAAATCGAGATTCAACTGAGCCAGTTTTTCCTTGAGCTGGTCAACGCCCAGTTCTTTCAATTCACGTGCTTTCATTAGATCTCCGATTCTTCGATGATTTTGCACTTGAGGGGGAGCTTCTGTGCTGCGACATGGAGAGCTTCCATGGCGAGTTCACGTTCGACACCACCCATTTCGAAAATGATGCGACCCGGGAGGATAACGGCTGCCCAGAATTCGACGGCGCCCTTACCCTTACCCATACGGGCTTCAGCGGGGTGACGGGTTACCGGCTTGTCGGGGAAGACGCGGATCCAGACGCGGCCACCGCGCTTGATCTTACGGGTCATGGCGATACGAGCGGCTTCAATCTGACGAGCAGTCAGCCAGCACTTTTCAAGAGCCTGAATGCCGAATTCGCCGAAGGCGATGGAGTTGCCGCGGGAGGCAATGCCCTTCATGCGGCCTTTCATCTGCTTACGATGTAATGTTCTTTTAGGACTCAGCATATTACTTCTCTCTCTTGTTGTCGTTCATGACGTCCTTGCCAATCTTTTCGCCGTGCATGATCCAGACCTTGATACCGATGGCACCATAGACGGTCTTGGCGATAGCAGTAGCGTAATCGATGTCGGCACGGAGAGTGTGCAGAGGCACGCGGCCTTCGGCATACTTTTCGACGCGGGCGATTTCGGCACCACCGAGGCGGCCACCGCACTGCACCTTGATTCCTTCAACACCACCGCGCATTGCGCTCTGGATGGCGCGCTTCATGGCGCGACGGAAGGAAATACGCTTTTCGAGCTGACGAGCGATGTTTTCGGCAACCAGCTTGGCATCCGTTTCGGGACGCTTGATTTCCTGGACGTTAATATAGATTTCTTTACCGGTGATGAACTGGAGTTCGCTCTTGAGCTTTTCCAATTCTTCGCCCTTACGGCCAATCACGATACCCGGACGGGCAGTAAAGAGGTTCACATTCACCTTCTTGACGGTGCGTTCGATGCCGACCTTGGAAAGGGAGGCATGTTCGAAGCGCTTCATCAGGTAGCGGCGAAGCGTAATGTCTTCATAAAGAAGATCGGCAAACTTGTCTTCGGCATACCACTTGGATTCCCAGCCGCGGATAACGCCAAGACGAAGACCATTCGGATGAGTTTTCTGACCCATTTTAATTACTCCTTGTTGGCCACAACGACTGTGATGTGGGAGAGCGGCTTTTCGATACGGAAAGCACGGCCCTGGGAACGGGGGTGGATACGCTTCATGATGGTACCACCGTCGGCAGTGATGGTCTTGACGACCAGCTCTTCGGCGGCAACGGCACCAGCGGCCTTCTGCTTGAAGTTAGCGACAGCGGACTTCAGAGCATTTTCGACCAGCGGAGCACCCTTGGTCTGCGTGTGGAGAATAGAAAGCATTGCGAATGCTTCTGCAACGGACTTGCCGCGAACCAGGTCGACAACGCGACGGAGCTTGCGAACGCCGTAACGGACGTTTTTCACTTTAGCAACAGCTTGCATTATTTCTTTCCTCCAGCGGCGGTTTCAGTCTTACGGTGACCGCGGAAAGTGCGGGTCATGGAGAATTCACCCAGCTTGTGGCCGACCATGTTTTCGGTCACGTAGACGGGGATGAACTGCTTGCCGTTATAGACGGAGAACGTAAGTCCGACCATATCAGGAATGATGGTGGAACGACGGGACCAGGTCTTGATAGCCTGTTTCTTGTCGGAACCGGCCATCGCCTGGGCTTTGCTCAAAACGTGGGAATCCACGAAAGCGCCTTTTTTAAGGGATCTGGACATGAATTAGGCCCTCTTCTGACGACGACGTACGATAAACTTATCGGTACGCTTATTGTTACGAGTTTTGGCACCCTTAGAGTTCTTGCCCCAAGGAGAGCACGGATGACGACCACCAGAGGTACGACCTTCACCACCACCAAGGGGGTGATCGACCGGGTTCATAACGACACCACGGACGGACGGGCGAATACCGAGCCAGCGAGAGCGGCCAGCAGAACCCGAGGATTCATTCATGTGATCGATATTGGAAACCTGACCGACGACTGCGAGGCAATCTTCCGGAATGTAGCGAACTTCGCCACTCGGGAGCTTGACCTGGCAGAGCTTTCCGTCCTTGGCAACCAGTTCTGCACCGGCACCGGCGGAACGGGCGATCTGGGCGCCCTTGCCCGGTTTCATTTCGATGTTGTGGATAATGGTGTTCAGCGGAATATCGCGGAGCGGAATTGCGTTACCGACACGGAATTCGGCGCCTTCGCCAGAATTCAGCACATCACCGACCTTGACATCGTTCGGGGCGATGATGTAGCAGCGCTTGCCGTTCAGGTACTTGACCAGAGCGATACGGGCTGTACGGTTCGGATCGTATTCGATCGTTTCAACGGTGCAGGGGATGCCTGCGAACTTGCGCTTGAAATCGATGATACGATACAGCTTCTTGTGACCACCACCGCGACGGCGGGAGGTGATTTCACCGGCGTTGTTACGGCCGGAGCTACGCTTGATGCCTTCGGTGAGCGGCTTGTACGGCTTGTCCGCAGTGATTTCCTTGCGGTCACCAATCTGCTTGTAGCGCAGCGTCGGGGTAAGCGGGCGATAAGACTTCAGACCCATGATTATACTCCTTCGAACTCGGCAATCTTTTGCCCGGCCTTAAGCGTGATGTAGGCCTTCTTCCAGTTGGACTTCTTGCCGGCGACCATGCCCATACGAACGCGCTTCATCTTGCCGCGGTTGATAAGGGTATTGACGGAATCGACCTTCACATTGAAACGCTTTTCGATGGCGTCCTTGATTTCGGTCTTCGTTGCGGTCTTGGCAACCTTGAATACATACTTGTGCACGTCATTGCGAGAAGCAGCCATCAGACGGGCAGTAGCTTCGGTAATGTGCGGTGCAACGAGGATTTCGTGAAGTTCACTCATTAGCGGCCTCCTTCCAGTTCGGCGAGAGCTGCCTGGGAGATGACGACGTTGTTTGCGCGAACGATGTCGTAGGTGTTGACATCGGCAACGCGTGCGCAACGGCACCAAGGAATGTTGTTAGAAGACAGGTAAAGGTTCTTGTCAGCTTCGCTCACGAGGAAGAGAGCGTTACGCTGTTCGAGACCGGCCTTGTTGAGGACGGCGAGGAGATCCTTGGTCTTCGGGGCGTTGAAAGCGAGAGCTTCGAACACCTGCACCTTGCCTTCGGCTGCCTTAGCAGCGAGAGCAGAGCGGAAAGCGATCTTCTTGACCTTCTTGTTCACCTTTTCAAAGTAGTCATGGGACTTCGGACCATGAGCCTTGGCACCACGAACCCACACTGCAGAGGTGTTCTGGCCGGAACGAGCGCGGCCGGTACCCTTCTGCTTCCAGGGCTTCTGACCACCACCGCTAACGGCGGACTTGTTCTTGGTCTGGGCAGTGCCCTGACGGTTGTTGTTCAGGATAGCCTTGATATGCAAGTACATGCAGACCTTGTTGACTTCCTGATCGAACATGGCCGGGAGCTGAATATCATTCTTAAAATCGCCTGTAGCGGCGAAAAGCTTTGCTGTAGCCATTAGTCTTTCCTCACCACGATGATGCTGTTCTTTGCACCGGGAACTGCGCCACGGACAAAGATCAGGTTGCGGTCGCCGTCAACCTTGACGACCTGGAGGTGCTTCACGGTCACTTTCTTGTTACCGAACTGACCGGCCATACGCTTGCCCGGGAAAACTCGGCCCGGATAAGAGTGAGCGGACGTACCACCCGGTTCGCGCATGTTGTGCGTACCGTGAGAACGAGGACCGCTGTGGAAGTTATGGCGCTTGATGGTACCGGAGAAGCCGTGACCCTTGGAGAGGCCAGAGACATTCACCATCTTCACATCGGCGAAGTCAGCTGCACCGAATTCCTTGCCAACCGGCCAGGCTTCGAGATCAGCGACATCGAATTCAGCGAGGTGTTCACGAACAGCGACATCAGCCTTCTTGAAGTGGCCGATTTCAGCCTTGTTGGCGCGCTGTTCTTTCTTGAGACCAAAGCCGATCTGGACAGCAGTGTAGCCGTCCTTCTCTTCTGTCTTATGGCAAACGACCACGCACGGACCGGCTTCGAGAACCGTTACAGGAACGCGTTCGCCCTGTTCCGTGAACACTTGGGTCATTCCCAATTTCTTTGCGAGAATACCGTTCATTGTTATTAAACCTTAATTTCGACTTCAACGCCTGCCGGCAAGTCAAGTTTCATGAGGGAATCAACAGTCTGCGGCGTAGCATCAAGGATGTCGATAAGACGCTTGTGCGTACGGGATTCGAACTGTTCACGGGAAGTCTTGTCGATATGCGGAGAGCGAATCACCGTATACTTCTGGATCTTCGTCGGAAGAGGGATGGGGCCGGCAATGCGTGCCCCAGTGTTCTTAGCTGTATTCACGATGTCTTGAGCGGAGCGGTCGATCATACGATGGTCGAAGCTCTTCAAGCGAATACGAATGCGTTCACCAGCCATGATAATTCCTTACTTGATGATTTCGGTTACGGAGCCAGCGCCAACGGTACGGCCACCTTCGCGGATTGCGAAACGGAGCTGCTTTTCCATTGCCACCGGGGCGATCAGGTTCACGTGGATGGTCACGGTGTCACCCGGAGTCACCATTTCGACACCTTCCGGCAGCTGGATCGTGCCAGTCACGTCGGTGGTGCGGAAGTAGAACTGAGGACGG
>NZ_JAZSAF010000016.1:0-60871 GCF_045601785.1 Fibrobacter sp. | reverse complement strand
GACGCCGGACATGCCGTTCGACATGAACGGCAACAAGGTGGTTGTGACGGATTCGTCCAAGCTGGACTTCGAAACCAATCCGAAGTTTGAATTCTATGTCAAGGTGACCAACTGCGAGTACGACTCGAAGGGTAAGCTTGTCGCTGGTGCCGCCTGCCTTGAAGATTCTGCGAAGGTGATCATCAAACTGAAGGATGTTGACGAACGTCCGAAGATTATCATCGATGATCCGGACGATGACGACGATGATGACGACTCTGACACCCTGTGCGTTGCCCACTGCGATACGACGAACCGTGGAAGCGGCGATCATGGCAAGGATATCTTGACCGTGGCCGTGAACGAAAATGTGCCGACGGGTAAGGTGGTGTTCGAATATGTCGTGTATGACGAAGACGCCGGTGACATGGAAAAGCTTGTTCCTTCGATTGAACAGGTTAGCTCCAATGTCTCCGGTAAGACCGCTGAGGACCTCTTCGTTATCACCAAGAAGAATGTGGGCAAGAACAGCCAGGGTAAGGACAAGTGGAAGATAATCGTGTCTGTCAAGGATAGCACCTTGCTCAACTACGAAACGCTCCGTAATGCGACTTCCAACACCGATCCAAATCCGCAGTATACCGTGCGTGTCATCGTGTCCGAACCGGATGGACATGGTGCCGAACTGAAGGATACGATCATCCGTGTGATTGAAGTCCGCGACGTGAACGAGTCTCCGCTCTTCGACGTGTGGCCGTGTGAAATTGCCGAAAACAACGAGATTGGCGATTCCATTGGCAAAATCGAGCATCCGAGCGACATTGACTCCATGGCAAGGCCGGAAAATGTCGACTTCTATGACAACCAGTTCAAGCTGGTGGGTGGCGATACCGCTCTGTTTGACTTGGAATATGGTGGACCGCTCAATATCAAACTGGTGGCAAAGGTCAAGTTCGACTGCGAGTCTGAACCGTACAAGGATCGTTGCGGCGTCAAGGACGCTTTCAGCGTAGTCCTGGATTACTATGACAAGCAGGATCCGTCCATCAAGATGACGAAGACGGTGCCGATTACGCTTATCGATGTGAATGAGCTGCCGGAAATCAAGACGGAAGTCATCGAAGTCGTTGAAAATGCGAAGAAGGGAACTGTCGTTGATACGATTGTTGCCGAAGACGTGGATGTCTACGACACCGTGCTGACCTACACGCTCGCTGAAGACAACAGCAAGTGCTTCGACATTGGCAAGAACAGTGGCATTGTCACGGTGAAGACGGACAAGTGCCCCTCTCTTGACTATGAAAAGAATACGGAACTTCCGATCAAGGTGAAGGTCACCGACACCAAGGGCGGCTCTGTATCGAAGATTATCCGCGTGAAGATCAAGGATGTGAACGAAGCTCCGAATCTCGACGACAAGACCATCACGGTCAAGGAAGATACACCGGTTGGTTCTGTTATCGACAAGGTGGTCGCGACAGATCCGGACAAGGCTTCGGAATACAATAATCTGACCTATAAGGTTATCGGTGGCGATACGACGATGTTCTCTATTGATCCGAAGACCGGCGAGGTGACCTTGAAGGATACGCTCGACTATGAACTCAAGGCGCGTGAATACACGCTGCGTGTTCAGGTTGATGATGGTGAGTTCACCGATATAGCTTCGCTCAAGATCAAGATCAAGAATGTGGAAGAATGGAGCGACGTGGTCATTACCAAGTACGAAAACATCGATTCTACTTGGAATTACCCCGATACGATTTACACGAACCAGCCCGAAGGCACGATCACCTGGAAGCAGGATGGCGAAATCGTGTCGAAGGACACCACGCTCAAGAAGGGTAAGAACGTCATCGTGATTACCTACAAGGATCCGACCAAGGATTATCCGGGTAAGGATACGATAGTCGTGATGTTCAACGACGATACTCCGGTGGTGACCGTGTCTGCTAAGGCTGTCGATGTCAAGGCCGAAAACGTTTACACGATTGTGGAACGCACCGACCTTGCTGCCGAAGACACCAACATCTATGTCAACAAGCTGAAGGATTCGATCTATGTGACGGTTAAGGACAAGGCAAGCAAGCGCGACACCGCCTTTGCAGTCGAAATAAGCCTTGAACCTGTTGTCGTTCCGCAGACGACCCTCAATAAGGTTTCTGACATTGCGAAGAATACTCGGCCGATTGACGACATCAAGCTGAGCAACGAAGCCACCCGTATTTCGCTGAACGGAGATGAAGTCAAGCTGACTTACAACGAAGTCTACGGCAAGGATACGGTGACGGTTTCCTATGTGACGGACAAGAAGGGTGAACCGGTCAAGGTGCCTGTGATGAACGCGAAGGGCAAGATCGACTCCCTGGAAATCATCACGGTTTCCTACAAGACCGTCATCAATGGTGAAGAAGTGACGATTTCTTACCAGGCTGAAGCCAATACGGGTGAAGTCCTCGCCAAGGGCCCGTCGGGTGAACTGATGGTGCAGGGCGCCTCGAAGAAGTCTTCTTCGAAGGATGGCAAGGAATCTTCTTCGTCCAGCACGGATGTCGTTGGAAAGATTGCTTCTGAAGGTATCTTTACGGTCGTGTCCGAAAAGGCTGACACCTTGGGCAACTCGACGGTTGTGTCTTACGCAATCGACGAAAAGGGCGTCATGGTGAAGAACGAAGAAGGCGATGTCGGCTATGCAGTCACCTACACCTATGTGAATATGTACGGCAATGCGGCCTCCCAGTCGGTATTCATCGTGCTCGACCAGGTTGGTCCGAAGGTCGAAATCATTACGCCTGAAAACGGCAGCGTTGTTCGTTCCAACTACGTGACGGTGGAATGGACTGTCAATGGCGTCAAGCAGGATACCTTGACTCTCCAGGGTCTTGAAAAGGGTGCAAACGTGATTGTCCGCTTCTACCGCGACAAGGCGGGCAACGAAGCATCTGACACCGTGTTCGTCGTGATGAAGGACAGCAAGGATGTCGATCTCGCTGTTGAAGAGCCTGTGACCGAAATTACCAAGGAAAAGGTGGATGAATACTATGCAGTCAATCCGCCAGAAGAAGGACAGACGTTTGCTGTTAGCATTCGTAACCCCACTACGGGTGAAGAAAAGGAAACCTTGATTGGCGGCAAGTTCAAGACCAAGGACGGAAGCGGCAAGGAACCTTATCCGGGTGTAAAGGGCTCCAAGCACTTGGGTCCGACACTTACGATGGATGTGAAACTCCCCGTGATCAATGCCGTGGGTGGCCTTGCCACGATGGATGACTTGGTTAGTTCCGATGGCATGATCCCGCTGGAAGGCGTTGACGCCGAGAATGCGACCAAGGTGACCGTGGAACAGTACGTGGAAGACTACTGCGAAGACGGCTTCAAGCTTACGGGTGACCTTTCCCAGGTGAACATGTACAGGTCCAAGATGCATGTTCAGATCTGGATCTACACATCTCTTGGCAACTTTGTGGATTACTACGCCTTTACGCAGGACCTGAACGATCCGAGCTTCGCGAACGAAGCGGGTCTCTTGGAGATGTACTTCGAAAAGAAACCGGATAAGGATGGCTTTGTGAAGGCCGACAACGGCAAGCTCTACGCAACGGGTTCTTACCTCTACAAGGTGGAAGCGTCCATCCGCTCGGAACTCCGCTGTACGCTTCCGCCGGTGGCTGATCCCACGGGCAAGAAAATGGGCGACAAGGTCAAGTCTGGCGACGAACTCCTGAAGTCCTTCGGCTACAAGAGACCGCCTAACAAGTAAAGCTCATTCAAGATAGTTGAAGCTCCGGCTTTGCCGGGGCTTTTTCTATAATTTGGTGGGGCTTTGAAACACGATGAAAAGGAGCTTTGTATGGGTATAGAAGAACGTAGCACTTTGGTCTATTCGACGGCTCTGGGTGGCCGTGTCAAGGAAGAAAAGCCGAAGGCCGCTCCTCCGAAGGGCGATGGCGTGGTGCGGATCCAGCTGAAAAGGCTCGGTGGCGGAAAAATGGCTAGTGTCGTCACGGGAATTGCCCTTGAAGAGGATGAATTGAAGCAACTATCGCGCGAATTGAAGCAAAAATGCGGTGTGGGTGGCTCCGTCAAGGATTTTAACATCGAAATTCAGGGCGACAAGCGAAATGTCCTGAAGGCCGAGCTGGAAAAAAGGGGCTATACGGTAAAACTCTCGGGAGGCTAGGACAGTCTCCTTGGGTTGATTCTTATCACCAGCAAAAAAAAATTGAACCGCTTTTCTAAAAAAAAGTCTATTTTCTAGATAGAAAGAGAAGAGGGCTTCGTATGGTTCGGTTTATTGTTTCGCGCAGAATGCTTTTGCATGCGATGTTGTTTGTTGCCGTTTTGCCGGCAATGTTGTTTGCAGCACCTGCCGTGGGTAAGGTGCGCATGACCCTAGGCGATGTAACTCGTTGGAAGGCGAAACTGGACAACTGGCAGGAACTGCATCCGGGTGCCAAACTCTACCAGTCCGACAAGGTTCGTACTGGGGAAGAATCCGAAGTGGTTTTTGGATTTCCCGATGGAAGTTCTATTTCAATTGCCGAAAAGACCGAAGTGGAGTTGGTGAATTTATTTGAACCCAACGACGAGGGCGGCTTTGAAACCCAAATCGACATCAACAAGGGTTTTTTGAATTTTGCCGTACATAAGCTGAAAGACAAAAAGTCTAAGTTCATTTTCAAGACTGGGACGGCGACGGCATCGATTCGCGGAACGGAAGGCTATATTGGCGGAGAAGGAGTTTTCTTTGCGGGCCTAAAGACTGGAAAGCTTGAAATTACACCCAAGGGGTCCAGCAAGCCAGTTTCTATTATTGCTGGGGAAACAACCTTTGGCACAGATTCGCTCGTGGTTGTGAAGCTTGTTTCTTCGGGAAACGCTCGCTTTGCAAGAACTCTCGAAAAAATACTTTCGGCCAAGTCCAAGTCGGTGAAGGTGCTGCAAGATGAAATCCTGAAGGCCGATACTGTTTTCCAGGAACAGCTGAAGGAAGAAGAGAAGAAGGCTGCGGCGCAGTTGCCCGAAAATGGATTTATCCTGAAGACAGAATCTCCGATTGAAATCTGCGAAAACGGATTTACCGTGGAAGGGTCGTACCGTACATCGGACGAGTCTGCGGCCTTGGTTGTCAAGGTTGGCGGATACACCTCGGGCAACCTGATTCGCTCTTCTGATGGTAAGGCTCACTCTTTTGCTGAAAAAATCGTGGTGAACGACGAAACGGGGCTTTGGACTGCCGACAAGGCGGTTGTTGAGTTCAAGAGCGCTTCGGCGACAAATAGCAAGACGATTGAACTGCAGGTGAACAAGGCCTGTTCCGAAGTCAACACGAAGGCTCCGACCATTTCGATTGCAACCTACGATTCGCTGCGCTGTATTGCCAATGTATCTGTCGGTGAGATGCAGAACGATGCTGGAATATTTGTCGTCCAGGCAGATGGTAGCCAAATTCTCGAAGAAACGGTAACCAAGAATGTCCAGAAAAGGGTGAAACTGCAGAAGGGTAGGCATGAATATGTGTTGCGCATCGAGGACCAGGCCGGAAACCTGGCTGAAATTTCAAAGATAATGGGCTGCTATCCGAACAAGCATTTTACGGTTGAGGTCTTTGGCGCGGCTAGGGAAGTGCTCAAGGTACCGCCCCCACCGAAGGACGTTCTTGACCGGATTTTGCAGACGCTCCAGTTTAGAATCAGAATTCCAGAAAACAATCCTGAATATCTGTACAAGGTGACTGTCCGGCAGAATGGAAAAGTTATATTACAGGAATCCCTATCGCAGATTCATAGCCTGGACTACCAAATTCCGGTGACACTTTTGCGGGGTGGGAAAAACCGTTTCGACATAGAGGTGGTTCACAAGAGCGGCTACGTGTCGAAGGGTAAGAAGGATTACGAGGTCCGTTGATGATTACAAGGGCTGGTTGGGTATTCGCCTTGTTTATGATGGCAGCACTCCACGTGAGTGCGTTTGCCGTTGATAGGGAGTTCCCCCAGGAGAGCGTTATTGGTGGCCCGGTGGCCGGTTTCTTGAAGAAGGATCATTCGCCATACCGGGTTAAGGAAACTCTGGTGATTCCTGATGGAAAGGCGCTGATTGTCGAAGCGGGAGTCGAATTCTACTTTGACGAAGGGGCCGGTGTCGATGTCCGTGGTGGTTCGCTTGCCATTATGGGGGAGGCGAACAATCCCGTTATCATGACCTCCTTGGAAAAGAACAAATATTGGAATGGTGTTTCTGTTACGGGGCTCAAGCGAGCCGAAGTGCAGGGAATCCATGTGGAGAACGCAACCTTTGGCTTTGCTGTAGAAAGTGGTGCACTTGAAATCCGCGATGCGATCGTATCCAATGCGAAAAGGGCGGGCGTCTATGTACGCAATGCATCTGTTGCCATGCAGTGGACCCAGATACAGGATTGCCGCTCCATTGGCGTATGGGCAACCCACAGCGCTTCGGTTGACATTGATGCTTCGTCCTTGTCGGGAAATCGCATCGCTTTAGTGGCGGGAGAAGGCTCTTCCATCGCTTTGCTGCGGTCTCACCTGGATGTAAACGACGTTGCTATCCTAGATTTTGGTGAAAACAGCCTGAGACAGCGCAATTCCGTCATCGAAGGAAACATGGTTGGCGTTGTTTCAAGTGATTTGCCTTCCGAAGACATCAAACTGGCAATGAATAAGAACCAGAAGGATTTGTCTGATGCGATAAATGATCATATCGATGTCCTTGGTGAAGAACCGACGAATCCTTACGCCGATGGAAGAAAATTTGTTGGAAAGCAGATGGATTCTTCGCTCGATTCGGTCTGGTCCATTTCGGGAAATGTCGGTGTTGAAGTCGGTTATCACAAGGTCTTGACGAAACACAATCACGAAAATGAGCCCTACGTGTCGCAGGAAGATACCGTGTGCCGACACGAGCGCTATGTCAACTATTTCCAGGTGCCAGGATTCTTTACGAACTGGAACGCGAACATTTTGATGAAATCTCCGTCGGGGGCCACCTACGAGTTGATTGCAGATGTTGCGAGCGATTCTTGGGACCACTTTAAAGTTTACCAATTCCAGGCAAGCTACACCGATGCCATGCAGCGGTTGGTCTTGGGAGATTTCTTCAACAATGCCGGTGAGCTCTATATGGCAGGCTTTAACGCTTTTGGCGCTTCCTACGATATCAACCTGTTCAAAAATTCGGCGCGGGATCCCCTATTTGTGGGATCTGTCTTTGTAGGTGAGGAAAATGCTCCCAAGAAGGAAGGCCGTCGCAATTATGATGTCTACAAGGACTATGTGGACGATGGAGAAGCGGAAGCGCAACGGATGATCGTTGGTGGCAAGGTGCGCTGGAATATGCACCGCCGCTTCAATGGAACCCTTGGATTTATCTCCAGCAAGGATTACCTGGAAGATCCATTTTTTAGGGATGGTATGTCGTCGTCGACCAACACCTCCAATCCGCTGGTGTCTTCGAAGAACTTCTTTGCCGATGGAAACTGGTTATTCTTCCCGGGAGATATCAAGCTGAATGGTCAGGTGGCTGTGGGGGGAGCCGATACGGTGAATGTCGCAAAGATTCGTGCAGTTAACCAGGTGTTCTCCGATGCTGGACTTGATCCGTCGAATTTTGCTTTGCTAAACGAGTTGATGTCGAATCCCAATCGGGTGAATTCCTTGAGCGTTGAAAAGCTGGAAGCGATATTTGGTGAGAATTCGATGATGACTCCTTCCGAAATGCGTGCCGAGTTGAAGCGCTTGCTTGCCCAGGCGTCAGCCATGGCAAAGGAAACCAAGGTCGATGAAATGCGCCCGTCGCATGCGGACTTCTGGGGACATGAGCACTGGGCCGTGTCGGGAGCTTACCAGTGGTCGAATTCCAAAACCTTTATCGAAGGGTTCTTCCGCTATGTGGGTCGCGAATATTACAGCGCCGGTTCGCCGGATCTTTTGCAGAATACGCGCATGATCGGTGGAAATTTGAAACAGAAAATCTATGAATTCTGGAATCTTGGGTTTGGCTACACCATGAATGTCGAAAATGCGGCGGGCGAAGGTGACGCTTACAATATTTTCGGCATGGGCGAAGGAACCCAGTGGGGCATGTTCTCGGGGGCGGAAAGCGACTGGCTCAAGGAACATGAGCAGGATCAGAACAGGACGCTTTATATTCACGACGCCTACCTGAGCAATACCTTCAAGCTGAACGAGAAGGTGGGGCTTTCGTTCAAGTATGCGTTCAACTACAGGACGCGCAGTACGCCACAACGCCTTTATGCGAACTATTCCATCAGTTCGGGGATCTATAAGGATCCATGGTTCAAGGCTTCTGGCGGACGTCCGAGTCTTACGGTGATTGATGGTCTCGATACGATGGAAATTGATTCCAGTCGCTGGATGCAGTACTATGAATTAGCCGATGAAGATTTTTTGGCCACTCAGTTCACTGAAAAGTTGATGAAGCATACCCTTGAACTTGGCCTCTCCTTCAAGTTCCCGAAGAATGTATTGAATGTGGGTGGAGTCATCGTGACCATGTCGGACATGTCTGACTTTGAGCAGGATAAACTGATTGCTCCGTTTAACTTTACGAATGAAACTTACGGAATCCTTGGTTACTACTTCCATGGTAGCGACTATTTTGAGCAGCGTTATCCAGTTTCTTTGACAACTTCCCTCGATGGAGTTCGCAATATGTTTGTCGTGACACCACGCTACAAGGCCTACAACCGTAACGAGATGAGTGAATTTGAATGGAGCGTGATGGATAATCTGGATATCGAGCTCACTAAGGATTTGCTCGAACTTTCGCTGTCGGGTAGCCTGCGTCAAAATTTCCTAAGCTATGAAATAGAAGATGAAAAGTATGACGAAATGGAACTCGATATAGAGGCGTCTTCGAAATTGCGCGTTCACCATACGCCTTCGCTTTATTCGGATTGGACTTTAGGGGCGCTCTTCAATTATCGCCCCGATAACCGTGCCGATGAATATAAGGATTTCTATGTGATGGCAGCGCTGAATTACGAGTTCTAGTTTTCCTAAAAGAAGATGTCTATGTTGCATATAGGTTGTCATTTATCCTCTTCGGAGGGCTTTCTTGCCATGGGGGAGACCGCCCTTTCGATTGGGGCGAACGTGTTCCAGTTTTTTACGCGTAATCCGCGCGGGGGTGCTGCCAAGCCTTTTGACAAGGCGGATGCGGCAGCTCTTGTCACCTTGCTCGAAAAGAATCATTTCGGTCCGATTCTTGCCCACGCTCCCTACACGCTCAACGCCTGTGCCGCAGACGAGGGTCTTCGCGGATATGCGGTCGATGTGATGAAGGATGACATTTTTCGCATGGACCATTTCCCTGGAGCCATGTACAACTTCCATCCGGGAAGCCATGTGAAGCAGGGGGTCGATGTCGGAATTGATCTGATTGCTGATGCCTTGAACAAGATCCTGAAGCCTGAGCAGAGGACTTTGGTGCTGTTAGAGACGATGGCCGGAAAGGGCACCGAAGTGGGGCGGACCTTTGAGGAAATCCATGCCATCATTGATCGTGTGGAACTTTCGGACAAGCTGGGTGTCTGCCTGGATACTTGCCATGTCTTTGATGGCGGTTACGATATCGTGAACGACTTGGATGGTGTCTTGGAAAAATTTGACAAGACGATAGGTCTTAATCGGCTCTCGGCGATTCATTTGAACGATTCGAAGAATCCGATGGGTAGTCACAAGGACCGTCATGAGGTGTTGGGAGGGGGCTTTATCGGTCTTTCTGCCCTGTTGCGGGTCGTGAACCACCCCTCGCTTAAGAAGTTGCCTTTTTACCTGGAAACGCCCAACGAATTGCCCGGGTACGAAAAGGAAATCGCTCTGGTGCGACAAAGATCGAGATAGGTGGCCTGCTAGCGGTTGCGGTGGTAAACAGATAAGTAGCCTCTGGACACCCGATGGATTCTTTGAAAATGCTATTCTTGCGTCATGAAGATTCCTGTCCGATACAATCATGTGGGCTACACTCCCGATGATGCCAAAATTTTCTTTGTGAATCCCGCCGAGTTGTCGGTACAGGGACGGATTATGCCCGAAGACTGTTACTTTAGCATTATGCGCCGTACAGTCAGGAGTGAAGCGGTTTGGGAAGGAATCCTGTCACTTGGAACATTTGAACATTGTGGAGAATGTGAGTATACGGGAGAAGGCCTTTGGACTGGGAATTTTTCGGAAGTCCGTGATCCTGGGCTCTATTCAATTCAGATTTGGCGTAGAGGTGGTGCAGAGAGGGAAACTCTGCTTTATGAAACAGCTCCGTTTGAAATCTCACCGGTATGGTTTTTCCGCCAGCTAGTGGCAAACATCAAGTCTTTCTACTATCAGCGAAGCGGCGTTGAGCTGACCGCGGATTTTGCGGGAAAGTGGGCGAGACCGGCTTCGCATCTAGATGACTCGATCAAGTTCCATCCGAGCATGGGCCGTAGTGGCACCTGGAATGCGCATGGGGGCTGGTACGATGCCGGGGATTACGGCAAGTATATCGTGAATGGCGGTGTGTCGGTCGGAACTCTGCTACTGGCTTGTGAGCTTGTTGAACAGGAGTATGAGCGTTCCGGCTTGAAATTGGCGGAGGTTTCAGTCGATTATGACTACAGTACCAAGCTCAATCAGGTGATTCGCGGTGAGGCTCCGTTTGTTTTACAGGACGGCCTTAAGATGCATAGCCTCAAAGACGAAGTTCGTTTTGAACTTGAGTTTTTCCTGCGGATGCAGGATTCCGATGGAGGCGTGTTCTTCAAGATAACGCCTGGGCACTGGGATGGCTTTGTATCGCCGCGCGATTCTGACCTGCTGCAGGAACGTTTTGTGTTGGGCAAGTCGACGACATCGACGCTCAATTTTGCAGGAGCGCTTGCGATGGCGAGCCGCGTGTATCGCGGGTGCGATGCAGCGTTTGCGAAACGCTGCCTGCAGGCCGCGGTGGCGGCATACCGCTGGGCGGCCGAGCGCCCGTTTGTAGACTGGCCGCACAATACCGAAGGCAGTGGGGGCTACGGCGATGAATGTGCAGATGATGAATTCTTCTGGGCGCGGGCCATGCTTTACCGCGAACTGCAGACACGCGGCGAGGAACTTGGTAGCTTGTTCGGCGATTTGACGGCAGAATCACTCCGCAAGCAGCTCGTTGCGGATATGGACGCTTTGCCGCCGAAGCTTGGACTGGATTGGCGTGACACGCAGAATTTCGGCTGGATCGCTCTTGCCCTTCAGGATTTTGACAAGGAACTGCAGCTGCGCGCTCAAACAGCTCTCGAAAATACGGCTAAGCAGATCATCGAGCTGCAGAAGCACGATGCTTATGGCATCTCGGTTCGCAAGTTTATTTGGGGCAGCAATGGTGAAATTGCAAACCATGCTCTGACTCTTGCGATTGTAAACCGGTGGACAAGCTCCGTTGATGGGAATTCCCTTGGTTTCTGGAGCCGCGAGCTGGTGAACTTTATCTATGGCCGCAATCCGGTAGATGTGAGCTTTGTGACGGGCTCAGCGTGGAGTTCTCCGGTGCATCCGCACCACAGGCTAAGCCATTCCGACGGCATCAAGGAACCGATTCCGGGACTCTTGGTAGGAGGAATCAACTGCGACAGGCAGGACTTGCACCGAGCTCCGCATTATCCCGGAGCCTTGCCGGGGTTCTCCTATACAGATGAACGGTGCTCTTTTGCGAGCAACGAAACGGCCATCAATTGGAATGCCCCATTGGCGGCTGTGCTTGCCTTACTTTGCCTTTAGAGCAGAAGAACTGTCGACACGTGCCGTGTCGATCGTAGCTGTGTCCGCCTTGAGTGAATCGGCCTTGAGCGTGTCAGAGACACTCGGCTGTTCTGAAACTTTGGGAATCAGTGATTGCAAGTCCACGACGGGATTCTTTTCGGCTTCATATTCCTTTGCTGAAATGATGGGTCTATAGTAGCAAGAATCCGCTTCGGTGAGCACATTTGCCGAAAACAGGTCTATGTACGAAGCGAATAGGGCGGCCCAGCCGCGCAGCCATTCCTTGCGTGCTTCCCGGCTTGAAAACCATGAGTCCGCATTGTATTGGTGGTGGTGGTTGTCCTGGGTCAGGTAAACTATCCCTTCGCCGGAAAGTGTCTCAAAAATGTTTTTGACTCGGTAGGTCGATGCGGAGCTTGTAAGCAGAAGGACGGTGTCTGCATGTCGATTCTTGAGCCAGGGGATGATGGTCGATGCTTCACCGATGGATGAAGGATCGTCGTGGCGCACAATGAAGACGGCGTTGCTGTCGAAATGTCCTTGCCGCATAAAGTCATCAAGGTAGAACTCGGCGTTGTTCCGATTGCGCATGATGCGGCGACCGAGAATCAAGACGGAGTCAGCTTTTCCACTTGCCATGAGCTCTGCGGCCAGATCGGTGCGTTCCATGTCTGCAGACTGTCCGTCGAGAACAACGATCCAGTCTACATGGTCAAATTCGTCGTCTTGCACAAGCCAGTGCCCACTTTGTGTCATAATCAGGTAAAATGCAACGACTAAAAAGCATGCAAGCAGGACCGTTGCGCTCAAGATGATTTTCTTTTTCTGAATCTGTTTCTTGGTGGGCAGTTTAGACAAGTTGAACTCCTTTTTGCGATGGGTCTATGTCGCTGCGGTTCTCGGTGCGGTAGAGGGCTGCGTTTTCTCCATCGGCGTAATATCTTTTGCGGATTCCAAACAGCGTGAATCCATGTTTCTCGTAAAAGCGGCGAGCCTTGAGATTGTTTTCGCGGACTTCCAGAAAGCAGCAGTCGTTCTTTTCCAGGTCAAGCTGTGAAAGACCCGACTGCAAAAGCTTGCCTCCGATTCCACTGCGTTGCTCGGTATCTTTGACTGCAATCGACAATAGTTCGGAATCAGCACCAAGCAGATGGAATACCGCATAGCCCAAGATGGCCCCTTCATTTTCGTAAACGACGGCGTAAGTGTAGGGCGCCTTGATTTCAATCTCGTATTGTCGCTCGTTCCAGTCCTGGAACGAAAGTTCACCCTGAATTTTCAGCACGGCGGGAATGTCGGCGGAATTCATTTGGCGTATGGGCATGGCGCAGTTCCTGTTTTTTGCGGAAAAGCTCAGTGCAACTTTTCGAAATACGACGGCTGGATGTAGTTTGCTTCTTGCGTGAGGCTAGGCTCTACCTTGTCGAAAAGCTTTTGCCATAGCGAAAGCGGTTGGCCTTTCTCGTTCACGACCTTGGCGCCAGAATGGGCGATGTAGTCCGACAGGACTTCGTCAGCGAGGGCGGCCTCGTCTACGACGACGGTCTTTACCGGATTTGTCTTGAGGGCTTCGATGACCTGGGCCGTTTCGATAAAGCTTTCGTTTTCGTCTTGGCGCAGGTACCAGTAGCCTTTGCGGGCGCGGATGATGACTGCCGCACTTTCGGGCGCGTCGGCAAAGCTCTCGAGTGCTTGCAACGTGGATACACCGTAGAGCTTGCGCTTGCCGCTAAAGCATAAGCCTTCGCAGAAGGCGACTCCCGTGCGCAGTCCGCTGAAAGATCCGGGGCCGACCGTCACCATGACTCGCGTGACTTGGTCGAGGCTCGCGTGGGCCTTTTCAAGCAATGCGTCGAGCATGGCCGAGGCGGTCTCGCCGCGGGCCGTTTCGTCGACGGTTTCCAGGTAGCATGGGTCGGCGGCGTCCGATTGGAGCAGCGCCATCGAGATTCCCTTGCGCGAAGTATCTACAAATAAGTCGAAGGTCATGGGACTTAGCGCTTAATGTAGAGGCTCTTGTCGATGATCATGTCGATCAGCTGGCTGTAGGTAATGCCGATGCTTGCCGCTTCGGCCGGCAAAATCGAGGTCGGAGTCATTCCCGGAAGCGTGTTTGTTTCAATGGCGAACAGCTGCTTGTCCTTGGTGATGCGCACGTCGGTGCGGCTGTAACCCGAACCGCCGATGGCGTAGTGGGCGTTCTTCACCAGTTCTTGGATACGGGCAGTGAGGTCGGGCTCGAATTCGGCCGGGGTGACTTCCTTGCATTCGCCGTTGTACTTGGCTTCAAAGTCAAAGTATTCGCGGGTGGTCATGCGCATTTCGGTCGGCGGGAGCGGCTTTTCGCCTTCGATATAGCCGCAGCTTGCTTCTTCGCCGGCAATGAACTTTTCGCAGAGCAGGCGGTTGGAATCCTTGAACAGGTCCTGTGCAATTTTGCCTGCTTCGTCAAGGTCCTTGGCGATGCCGATGCCGATGGAGGAGCCGCCCAGCGGGTCCTTGATCACCAGCGGGAATCCGAGTTCATCGGAAACGGACACGAGCGTGTCGCCGGTAAAGTCGTGCTTCCAGATGACGCGATACGGAGGCGTCGGGATGCCGTTTGCCCTATAGATTTCCTTGGTCTTCACCTTGTCCATGGCGAGTGCCGAGGCAAGTAGGCCGCAACCGGTGTAGGGGATTCCCCAGTTCTCGAGCATGGCCTGGATGTGACCGTCTTCGCCCCACTTGCCGTGGAGCGCGAGGAAGGCGATGTCGGCGTCGGGAAGTTCGGAAAGTGCCGGAGACTTTTTGCAGTTAGCGGCCGTACCTTCGAGTCCGCGGAAATAATTGACCGAGAAATTGTCCTTCTGGTAGGGAGAAAGTTCGCGGGAAGACCAGTGCCAGGTGCCGTCCTTGTCGATGAGCACCGGGTGAATGTTGTAACGATCCGGGTTCATGGCACGAACAACGCCGGTGCCACTGACAACGGAAACATCATGTTCGGTGGACGGGCCACCCATTAAAACGAGTACGCGCATACGAGCCATTATAAACCTCTTTAGTAAAAAACTTTGTGAATAATGTAGTAAAATAGTAGGAAGTAGGCGGTAGGAAGTAGACTGTAGGAAGTATCGTATTCCTCATTCCATATTTTTTTATAAACTAGGTTGCCCGTAAGGCGAAAGGTTTGTATTTTGTAGGTATTAGAGAGGTATATGTATGCGTGTGTTTGTTACTGGCGGTACAGGCTTCATTGGTCACTACGTGGTGAAGGCCCTGCTCGAAAAAGGTCACGAGGTGGTGATTGCGACTCGCCACCCGAATAAGGTTCCGACGCTCAAGGCTTTGCCGAATGTTTCGTTCGTGGAATGTGCCCTGACGGATTTTGAACTGATGGCCGAAGGACTTCAGGGCTGCGACGCCTGCATCCATATTGCTCTCGGCTGGGGTGACACTCCTTCTGCCATGTTGATGAACGACACCAGGGCGACTGTGGCGCTACTTGAAAATGCGGCAAAGGCTGGCTGTAAAAAGTTCATCTATACCAGTAGCACCGCGGCAATGGGCCGTATGCGTCCTTCGATGCGCGAAGTGACGAGTAACTTGCCTATGGATCTTTATGGTGCCACCAAGGCCGCAGGTGAAGCCTACGTGCTTGGCTTTACGCATGGCTACGGAACGCAGTTCCCCGAAGTCAAGATGACGCGTAATATTATTCGCCCGGGCTACACATTCGGAAACCCGGCATGGCCTGACGGATGTAGCCAACCGGACCGCCGTTTCTTTACCATGGCGCAGGCCGTCAAGGAAAACAAGGACATCAACATCATCAAGAACGATGGCACGCAATTTATCCATGCAAGCCAGCAGGCTAGGCTCTACATGAGCCTGCTCGAATCCGACAAGAATGAGGAAATTTTCCTGGGCCTTGGCGAAGTCTGGATGAGCTGGAAGGAAATTGCCGAAATGATGATTTCCCTGAAGCCCGGCTGCAAGTCGAAAATCGTTGAAACGGACCTTGGCTGGGCTGACGAGCCGATGCTCTTTGATGTGGGTAAAATCAAAGACCAGTTTGGACTGGCCTTTGATGCACACGAGTTCATGATGGACCACGTCAAGTGGACCTATGAACAGGTTTAGTTAACCGCAGCGGGTCTTGTTCGTATTGGTCCCGATGTAGTCGGGATAGTCGTTGTCGAAACAGGCGGCGCAGTAGTTTTCGCCCTCGCCGGTACATTCCTTCATGCCCTCGACGCTCAAGTAACCGAGGCTTTCGACGCCGAGCATCTTGGCGATTTCGGCAGGTGTCATGGAGCTTGCGGCCAGTTCGCCCTGGCTCGGGAAATCCATGCCGAAGAAGCAGGGGTGCGCCACAGGTGGCGATGCAATGCGAATGTGGACCTCGAGAGCGCCGGCATCGCGCAGCATCTTGGATAGAATCTTGAGCGTGGTGCCGCGCACAATAGAATCTTCGACGACACAGACGCGCTTGTTCTTGAGTACGCCTTCGATGGGGTTGAACTTGAGCTTGACTTTCTGTTCGCGCACGTTCTGCGTGGGGTCGATGAAGGTGCGGCCCACGTAATGGTTACGGAGAAGGCCGATTTCAAAGCGAATGCCGCTGGCCTGGGCGTAGCCGAGGGCTGCGGTAGTGGCGCTGTCGGGTACTGAAATCACGATGTCGGCATCGACGGGGCATTCCTTGGCGAGCTGCTTGCCCATTTTGCGGCGGATCTTATCGCAACTTTGTTCGAAAATTTTTGAGTCGGGGCGGCTGAAGTAGATGTATTCGAAAATGCAGTGGGCCAAGCGGTCCTTTTGCACGAAGCGTTCGGAATGGAGCCCGTTCTTGGTGATGGTCAGGAATTCGCCCGGCTGGATGTCGCGAATGTAGTGGGCGCCCAGCAAGTCGAAGGCGCAAGTTTCACTGGCAACGCACCAAGCTTTTCCCATGCGGGCAAGCGACAGCGGGCGGAATCCGAATCCGTCGCGGGCGACGTACATGGTGTCTTTGCTGATAAACACGAGGCAGAAACTGCCGGTAAACTTGGTGATGGCCTTCTTGATGGCTTCTCCTAAGTCGGCGGCCTCGGTGCGGGCGATTTCGTGCAGGAGAATTTCGGAGTCAGATGTTGTCTGAAAAATATGGCCGTCGGCTTCCATTTCGGCACGGAGCTCGGCGGCGTTGGTGATATTACCGTTGTGGGCGACTGCAATCTGGCCCCATTTGCAACTTACGAGAATCGGCTGCGCGTTGGCCAAGGTTGATGCGCCTGTGGTGCTGTAACGCACGTGGCCAATGCCTGCAAATCCGTCAAATTCGTTGATGTCGTGTTCCCGGAGAAGGGTTGATACAAGCCCCATGGACTTGCGGACGCGAATCTTGTCTCCGTCAGTGACCGCGAATCCGGCACTTTCCTGCCCGCGGTGCTGCAGGGCGTAAAGCCCCATGGTAATATTCCTTACGACAGTGTCGCCATTGTAAATGCCGATCACTCCGCATTCTTCGTGCAATTCGTCGAGCATAACGCCTCTTTGAAATGTATGTTCCCTCTACCTCGAAGGTCATAGCCCACCCGGACGGGTGCAAGCAAAGGAACGGCCGCCCTTGTTAAGCAAAAAATGTGCCGAATTGCTGCTTTGAACAGGATAATGCGGGTTTGGGGCGGAAAAAAAGTGTTTTTGAGAATATCATTGGAAAATATTTTACACTAAATGTAAAACCAAATTTGAGGAATTACATAAATTGTAAAAAAACGAAGGCTTTGCTTTTAACAACTAACAATCAGGGCGACAAGTCCTGCAAACATGGCAACTTTCACGAGTTTTTGGGCGCGGCGGTAGTTGCGCTTGTGGGCGAACACGAGAATAGCAAAAATGGCGGGAGTAAATACGGCTCCGGTAATAATTAGGAAGAGCGTGGGGTAGTAGCCCTGCACCACTGGGAGCGGTAAAATGGCCCAGCTGAAAAGGCAAATGAGGCCGGCGAGGCGCCTTGCGGTGGGGGCCCCTGCAATGAGCGGGAAAGTCATGATGCCTGCTTTTAGGTCGCCCGATTCGTCTTCCAAGTCCTTGTAAATTTCGCGAGCGGTTGTTAGTAAAAAGGCGAACAACATAGCGGGGTAGAGAAACCCGATCTTGTCGGCAGGTTCCATCGTGAAGTTTTCTGTCTCGCTGATGCCTGCAGGGTAGAAAAAGCAAAGTATCAGGGGGGTTACGCAGAGAAGTGCCACCGCCATGTTCTTGAGTAGCGGTATATGCTTCAGGAACTTGTTGTAGGTGACGAGCAAGAGACTCAGGAGTACAAAGAAAATGGCCGCAGTCCAGTTGGTGCCAGAAACGATGCTGTCGGCGATACCGCAGGCAATCGTCAAGACGAGAAAAATGATCCAGGCGCATTGCGCTGTCTTTACCGAAATGGTTCCGCGTACGAGAGGGCGCTCCGGGCGATTCAGACGATCGCTATCCAAGTCCCAAATGTCGTTCTGAATGTTCGCAAAGGCGATGGCAAATGCAAAACCGAGCGTTTGCAAGACGAGTGAACTCCAAGAAATGCCGCCCTGCTGGATGGGCATGAACGAAAGAAGGTAGTAGCCAATTACGAGCGTGACCATCGCGATGACGATGTTCACCGGCCGGGACATTTTAACGAGCGCTAGGAGCATGGCTCAAATATAACTATTTGAAAAAAGATATATTATGGCTATGCGATTCCTTGTCCTGTCACTGATGCTTTTGCTGGTGCTCTCAACCGACTTGCTTGCTGTGCATGTCGCGGTTCTTGAAACAGTCGCAGATGACAGGGCTAGGGACTTTGCCAACCTGTCTGACCGCCAATACATGACAAATGTTTTGCGTGAAGTTGCCGTAAAACAGCTCCCCGCAGAAGAAAATTTTACCATCATGACGCGGGAAAACATTGTGGAAATGCTTCCTCCGGGTAAATCCATAGAAGATTGCGAAGGCACCTGCCTGACGGAAACGGGACGAAACATTGCGGCAGACTATGTCTGCCAGGCGCGGGTGGGGCGCTTTGGCTCGTCGCTTACTCTTTCTGCAGAGCTTTACGAAACGGCCGGAAGCAAGCTTGTGGCAAGTTTCAATGGCCGCGGTTCCAATGTGGAAGAACTGCTCAATGTTATAAAACAGAAGGCTCCAAGTTTCTTTCGCAGCGTAAGGGGGAAGACTTCTGGTATCGGTGATGTTGTCGGTGCAGGAGAATTTAGTTTTGAGGGCGTAAAGAAGGTGGTCGTGAATCTGGTTTCTGTTCCGGCGGGGGCAATTCCCACGGTAGACGGCAAGGCGATTCCCAAATGTACAAAGACCCCCTGTAAAATTGCGGTAGAGGAGGGGACCCACCGCATAGTGATGTCGATGGACCGCTATGACGATGCGGAAATGTTCGTGGATATATCGGAAAGCAACCAGAAGGTAGAGCTGAAGCTTTCGCCGAATTTTGGCTGGCTTATCGTGGATCCCATTTTGAGGGGGCCCGCAGGTAGGGACATGTTGAGTGTAAAAATCGATGGCCGTACAGAAAAAGGAAAAAAATTTGCTCTCGACCCTGGAACGCATAGTGTTTACCTGACGCATCCCTGCTATGATCCCGTCCAGTTTTCTGTGACCATTGCCAGAAACAAGACGGAGACTTTCGATGCCGTCATGCAACGGGGGAAGGGCGGTCTTGAGCTGAATGCTGAATATAGGGGCGAACCCCAGGCGGTTGCCGTATACATCGATGGAGAAGAATCGGGACGGACTCCCTATTCCGGAGAAATTCCGTTATGTGCAGACGTCGTGCTCAGGGGAGATGGATGGTCCGAGACGGTCAAAGTGACTCCACGGTGGCATGAAGTCGTTCGTTATACTCATCATCTGAGTCACAATCCCCTATTGAATAGCGCCTCTCGCCAAGAAAGCTACGTCTCGGATGATGCCGACCATCGAAACGGTTCCCGTTTTTCGAACAAAGTAGCTTCAAATAAGGATGATGACAACTACTACGGATGGGGTTTCCTGATTTCGGCAGGTTATGAGTACACCAAGATTCTGGAACAAAGCGGATTGGAAGATAGGTACATAGAGGTTTATGACGATAACCAGGATTCTCTTAATTGGGTCGTTATACCGATAGCGCTCAAGTTCAAGTATTATGGGAGAGATGGCCTGAATTTCGGCTTTGGCGGAGGCTTGGCATTCTCCTGGTTGAATCTTGGCTATGTGGATGAGGATGGCGAGTCTGACATTGAAAATTTGGACGTGTTTGTTTCGCCGCTAGTTACGGCAGAAATTGGTATCGGGCGCGTGTGGGAATTTGGTATCCGAGAAACGGCTCTCCTGAACACGATGGGAACGACACTTCGCACCGGCGCGTTTGTTACCGCTGGGGATTTGGTGGGGGTTGAGATTGGATGGAGCTACACGAATGAAATGGCATCGGGCGTTTACTTCTCGCTCTATGGGTCGATTCCAAATCGATTCATTTTTGAAGATATTGCGAGACGAAAGCGTGAAGGAAGATGGTGATTTTCTATCTTTAGCCTATGCCGTTTTTTACCAAAAGTAATCTTGTGGACTTGCGGGCGGAAGCCGAGCAGCTTTCGATTTGCGTGGAGCATTTTCTGTATGCGTCGGAGCGCGTGGTCGAGGGCGACTACAAAACGAAGGGTTTTTACGACAATTGCATCGAAAAGTGCAATGGTCGCTTGAAGGCGATTCATTTCTTGATGGAATCCATTCGCCAGAACAGGCCCGTTTCGGAAGAAGAACTGGAAGAAACTTTGCCGGATTTTCTAAATTGCCAAAAGAACGCTAAAGACAAAAAGTGATGCTTGATAGCGATTTCGAAGATGAACGCGAACCTAGACGTGTAAGGCCGACCCGCCGCGATCACCGCAGCAGGCGTATCGACGTGATGCGCGAAATGGAGTCCGGCGTTGTCGACGAGCGCCCCGTCAAGGAACGCTTCAGTCGCGAATTCAAGAATCCCCGCATCAAGAAAATCAAGGACCCGCTCGAAAAAATCGACGAAAAGGACTGCGTCGAGGGCCTGGTGGTGGAAGTGCATCGCCGCACGTGCGAGGCTCGACTAGAAAAGGAGATCCCCGATCAAGTCGGGGATGACATTAAGGGTGAAACTGTTACTGCCATGTACCGTGCGACGACTTCGAAGGCGCTAGGGGAATTCCCGGCGGTGGGCGACCGCGTGCTTTTGGGGCAGGTGAACGAAGACGAGGATAGCGGCGAAGGTGTCGGTTCGCAGAAGTATTGCGTGGTGCGCGTGCTCCCGCGAAAGAGCGAACTCAAACGCCCTGGCCCCCGCGACAGCTTTAGGCGAAAGCTCACCCTGGCCGCAAACATTGACCAGGTGGTGATTGTCGCGAGCGTGACCCAGCCGGAGTTCAACTACGGATTCATGGACCGCTTTTTGCTGGCGGCGAACCTGAACAACTTGCCGTTTGTGCTGGTGCTCACCAAGATGGACTTGCTGCCGAACGGCGAGGCTGACCTGACCGACGATATCCGCGACTTCATGAGTATCGTGGACAAGGTGATTCCCGTGAGCGTGAAGTCGGGGGTGGGCCTTGAACGCCTGCGCGAAGAACTCCTGGGTAAGTCGTCTGTGTTCAGCGGGCAGAGCGGCGTGGGTAAGTCGACGCTGGTGAACGCCCTGGTGCCGGGTGCCGAACTCGAAACTGGCGCCGTGCGCGAACGCGATGGCAAGGGAAGGCATACGACGACGTCTTCGAGCCTGTTCGATTTTCCGGGTGGCGGCTACGTGATTGATACGCCAGGGATCCGGAGCATCGGTCTTGCGAATGGCGAAGACGATATGGACGGCGAAACGTTGGCGAAGATTTTCCCGGGATTTTTCGAGGGCGACTTGTTTACCTGCAAGTACAGCAACTGCAAGCACCTGAAGGAACCGGGCTGCTCGGTGCGCGAGGCGGTAGAATCGGGTAAGCTTTCGCGGGCCCGCTACGCGAGTTATTTGAGAATTTTGAATTCTAGGAATTAGGTTTGATGGATATTGCTGTAAAAATTACCTTGGTGGCGTCGATTGTGCTGGTGGGCTATAACCTGCACCAGCTGGTGACGAGTTACGAGGCAATTTGCGAAAAGGTCAAGGAATTCAAGGCGATGGCGCTGGAAAACGATTCGGACGAGAGTGCCGTGCGCCGCTCGAATTTCGTGCTGACGGCTGTACTTTCGATTGTATTTGTTCTGCTGACATTTCTTTCGGGAATGGCCTACTGGGTTGTGTCTGTGGTGTGCCTTAAGATGCTTGTTTCGATGTTTTTTTCACATTTGGAAATCCGCCAGATTTTTAGGGAAGATTCCATTCGTCCGTCGTTGTTCAAATTGACCAAGGTGGATTCGGTGTTCAATATCTTGACGGGGCTTGCCGTTGCGGTAATCTCTATTTCGTGAGGCTGCTATGAATCGACTGTTGATTTTATGTGCCATCTGTTTGCTTGCCTGGACGCAGGGATTTGCACAGGCTGCGGAAGGTGCCGCTGCTACTGCCGATGCTGGGACGCCCGCGCTTTCTGGGGTTCGAACTCCCTTGATTGTGGGCGGTGCGCTCGGTTTTGGTTCGGGGACGGGTGTCGGTTCCGATCGTGGTATCGGTCTTCGGCAAATTGAGCCGATGATTGGTATCTGGTATCCTGGTATGGCCTTTTTCCGCGTAGGCTACGGCATGTATGGTTACGAGGAAGATTTTGAGGACGGCAAGGATTACGAGGTCGATCACTCCGAACTGGATTTTGAACTGGGTGTTCATTTGTTAGGCCTCCTGTATGCGATGGGTTCCTATTCTCGCGTCAAGGAACTGAGCGACCTGGGCGATGTGGCCTGGAATGAATGGGGGGCCGGCTTTGGATCGATTCTGTTTGTCTTTGCGAAGGCGATGGTGTTTACCGAAGTGGGCTACCGCTGGGTATTGACTCACTATGACCCCTTTATGGATAAGAAGGTCCACGGAGGTCGCCTGCAGCTAAATATTGGTTTCACCTCTTTTGTATTTTAGAGTGCTAGGTCAATTTAAGGATTTATTTTGTCTGATGTGAAGAAAAATGTGGCGGTGTTGGGCGGTGCTTTCGATCCAGTCCACATGGATCATGTTAGGGTGGCGAAGACTTGCCTAGAAAAAAAGTTCTGCGACGAGGTCTGGTTTATGCCGAGTCCCGATCGTTGGGACAAGAAGCTGAATGCAAGCCCCGAAGATCGCTTTGCAATGCTTGAACTTGCCATGGAAGGTGACCCGAGGCTCATTCTTTCTGACCTAGAAATCGAGCAGGGGGACTTTCGCGGTTCGTATGTGTTCTTGTGCAACCTGCGCGAAAAGTTCCCCGATACGAATTTTCGACTGTTGACCGGAGCGGACACCTACGATGGCATTCCGCACTGGCGTGACCCGATGAACTTTTTTGGAACCAACTACAACGGACACTTGCTGCTGCGGGAATTTGAACTGATCGTCTTTGCCCGAAACGGCTACCCGAAGCCGGATGTGGAGACGCACAAGGCGAAGGGGTATGCTCCGCTGTGGTGGCTTGGTCCCGAGGAAGGCTTCGAAGGCGTGTATTCCAGCACGGCAATCCGCAAGGCTCTCCTCTGTGGCGAAGAGCCGAAGGGGCTGCATCCGAAGGTTTACGAGTATATAAAGCAGCATAACCTGTACAGAGAGTAGTGTGGAATGTGTCGTGTGTAATGAGTAATTATACCCCCACACATCACATCTCACACCTCGCATCCTATACTATCTTATGGTTCCTTCTGATATGTATTTCGAGAGCGTTGTGCAGCCCGAACACGAGGGCTGGCTTCTGCTCGATTCCTTGTGCAAGCGCTTTACTTACCACAGTCGCGAACTTTGGAGCGAAAAGATTGCCGGCGGGTTTGTGTCGGTGAACGGTGAAGTCGCGAATTTGGAGACAATCGCGCACCGTGGCGACAAGGTGGTTTACCACGTAACGAACTACACCGAGCCCGAGGTCCCGACGAATTACGAGATCGTCTTTGAAGACGACGAGTTTATGCTGGTGGCAAAACCGGCTGGTGTGCCGGTGCACCACACGGGGCACATCTTTTACAATACGTTTACTTCGATTGTGCGCCGTGGGACCGATTGTGAGACGGCAACCCCGATGCATCGCCTGGACCGCGACACGGGCGGACTCATGCTGTTTGCGAAGTACGCCGAGTCTGCGGCGCGGTTCCAGAAGAATCTGGACCGAATCTTGCTGAGAAAGTTTTATATGGCGGTCGTGCGCGGGGACTTCGCGGTTGAAGGAACCCCTGCGGGCGAGCCTGTAGATTGCACAATGCCTTTGCGTGAAGACCCCGCGGATCGCTTGCGGCTCCGCATGCACCACTTTGCTGACGGCAAGCCCTGCCACACCCGCTTTCGGAAACTCTGCGGCGGCCAACTGTTACTCCCGGTCGGTGGCGAGTCGATGTACTCGGTGGTGGAGGCGGAACTTTTGACGGGCCGCAAGCACCAGATTCGGGCGCACCTCGCCGAGCTCGGGTACCCGATTCTGGGCGATCGCCTGTACAGCTTCGATGGCATCTACTACGAGAAAATGTCTCGCTCCTGGTCTCGCGATCCCTCCGTCGACAATTCCGAAGCGGGACTTTCCGCCGAAGACCTAGCGGCCCTCGGCGGGTCATCCCAGATGCTCTATGCCTACAAGGTCGAAATTCAGTTGCCTTATTGGAAGGAACCTAGGGCCTTTGAGTGCTGCCAGTTCCCCGAAGAAATGAAGTTACTCGTCGAAAAAGCGAAAAGTGGCGCATAAACGCCGAAAAACGCCATTGAGAAATAAATTTTTTTCGAAAAAACGCAAAAAAATTGCCATTCCCCCTTGACAAAGAATCTGTAATATCTATATTTGGTGCCGTCGATGAGAGTAATCTCAAAGGCGAAATCTAACGAAAGTTAGAAGCAAATTGCTTCATAGCTCAGTTGGTAGAGCCCGCGACTGTTAATCGCGTTGTCCTTGGTTCGAGTCCAAGTGAAGCAGTGAAAAAGGTTCCGATGAAAGTCGGGACCTTTTTCTTATGTACTTGGCTCAACAAAATGGGTCGACGGCTTGGCCTAGGTCCCTATTTTTTATATTTTGGATGAACCATCTTAATGAAGGCTTTTATGCTGAAAAAATTGATTGCCGTTCTGTTTGTCGCCGCGGTCTTTGCCGTGGCAGATCCTATTTCTATCGAAGGCCGCTTGACCGAGATTCCGGGCAAGATGCCGAGTAACGACCTGTACAGCTACGTGTACGTGTTCAAGTACAAGGTGCTCAAGGTGGAATCGGGCAAACTGGACGCCAAGGACGTGCTGGTGGGCGTTTACAACCCGCTCATTGCTCGCGGCAAGGTGAAAGACAAAATGGCCGACAAGTCCAAGGGCAATGTGGGTGAATTCAAGGCCAAGGCCAAGCATAAACTCAAACTCGTGCCGCTCGAAGGCAACTGGGATGGCGCAGTCGAAGACGAATACTTTGACGACGAATCTCCGCGTTACCTTGCTATCGAAGTAAATGAGTAGTTCGTGGTTTTTTCTTCCCAGTTATTCCTGTTCTATTTCTTGCCGACGTTCCTGGTCGGCTATTTCGTGTTGTACAAGCTGCACGCGAAGCATTCGACGCTGAATTTTTTCATCACGATTTTCAGCTATGTTTTTTACGGTTGGCTTGAACCATGGCTTGTGTTCCTGATGTTCGGTTGCACCTTGGTGGTGTATGTGGCGGGGCGCTTTATTTCGGCTCCGGGGGCTTCTAAACTGCAACGGAATCTGGCACTGGGGGCCGCTATTGCGGTAAACCTCGGGGCGCTTGCTTACTTTAAGTATTACATGTTCGGCATGGGCATCGTGAACGATGTCATTACAAAGCTCGGTTGTGAACCGTTCTCTGTCATGACGGTGCTCTTGCCGGTGGGTATTTCGTTCTATTCGTTCCAGTCCATGAGTTACGCTATTGACGTGTGGCGCGGGACTGCTCCTCCGGTAAAGGACTTTGCGACATTTGCTTGCTACGTGGCCTTGTTCCCGCAGTTGGTGGCGGGCCCGATTGTGCGCTACAATACCGTGGCCGAGGAACTTGCGACCCGTACGCATACGCTCGAGAATTTTGTGCGCGGCATGGTTTTTTTCTGCTTTGGCTTTGCAGAAAAAATTTTCCTTGCGAACCAGGTGGGTATCATTGCCGACCGCGTGTTTGCGGCCGATGCTCCGGGCGTGCTCAATAGCTGGTGGGGTTCGCTCGCTTACATGTTCCAGATTTATTTCGATTTCTCGGCGTATTCGAATATGGCGATTGGCCTTGGGCTTATGCTTGGGTTCCATTTCCCGCGCAACTTCGACGGCCCGTACCGTTCCAAGAGCATTACCGAGTTCTGGAAGCGTTGGCATATTTCGCTTACAAGTTGGTTCCGTGACTACCTTTACATTCCGCTGGGTGGAAACCGTGTGGGCACGGCGCGCCTGTACTTTAACCTGTTCCTGGTCATGTTTGTGAGCGGCGTGTGGCACGGGGCTAACTGGACGTTTGTATGTTGGGGCTTGTACCATGCCTTCTTTATGATCGTGGAACGTGCGAACAACAAGCAGGCGCTTTACTATAAACTGCCCAAGGTGGTGCAGCTTGCGGCAACCCAGATTCTAGTTCTGTTTGGTTGGGTGCTGTTCCGTGCCGACAATATCGGCGAGGCCTGGCGCATGTGGAAGTGCATGCTCGGATTCAATGCGGTGAGCGAATCCGATGCGATTCTGTCGGCTGAAATTTTTACGCCGAGCTGCCTGTTCTTTATGGTGATCGCCTTCATGCTTTCATTCTGGAAGTTCCGCAGTTACGATTGGTGTGATAAGGTTTTGCCGCACCGGGTTGTTATCGCTCTTGTCATTTTTATCTTGGCGGTTCTTGCGCTGTTTACGCAGAGCTATAATCCGTTCCTGTATTTCCAGTTCTAGTCCGGAGAATGCGTAATTTTCTATTTTTTAGGCTGATGAAATTGTTTAGGCGTTTTTTTTGTGTTTTAGGCCTTGTATCGCTGGCCCTGTTGGCGGCCTGCGATGTTCCGTTTACTAAAGAAGATCCCGTTGTTGTTTCGGTGGGTGATGCGAAGCTTCGTGAATCGGATATTCGCCGTGTTGCCCCGGAATGGGATTCCTGGGGAGACCGCGAAAAGCTGACCTTCCTGGAACATTGGATTGACGAAGAAACAATCTATCAAGAAGCCGTTGCCAATGGCGTGCTGAAGGACGAAACCCTCCAGGCGCAAATCCAGCGTACCGAGCGTAAGATGACGGTAGATCATTTTTTGCAGAGTTTTGCCGACACCATGATGGTGGGCGATGCTGAAAAGCTGGATTACTATCAGGCTCACCAGGAACTGTTCTTGCGCGGACAGACGATGGTGACGGGTGCGCTTTTGTATTTCAAGGATTGGCAGTCGGCGGACCTCTACTACAAGGGCCACAAGAAGCTGGTCTACGATTCCTTGCCGGCCGAGCATTACCTTGTGAAGCGGATGGAAGTATTTGATTCGGCGACGGTGACTCCCGACAGTTGCATGATTCCGTCTATAAAGGATGTGGAACTGGGCAAACTTTCGGTGATGAAGGTTTGCGGTGGTGCTCTCAAGATGGCTGTCGTTGTCTCTAGGCTTGATTCGGCGGATGTGCTTCCGTATGCAGAAGTTGCCGAAGATGTGGCGGAGCGCGCCTGGGTGGAACACCAGAAGGCAGTGCTTTCGAACTTGAAGAAGGAATGGAAAAAGGCTCGCCCGATTTTCTCGCAGATGAATGTGTTTAGCGAAAAGGATAAATGATGAAGTCCCTTGCTACGATGAAGCGATTTGTTTTTGTGCTGCTTGGCCTTGCCGCCTTTGCCGCTGCCGAACCCGTGCTGATGGAAGGGGTTGCCGCAGTGGTTGACGGTAAGCCGATTATGCGTTCGGAGTTCTTGAACAACCTGTACCGCTTCCAGGAGACTCCGGAAGGCTCGGCGATGTCCGAGGCGGACCAGCGCAAGTATGTGCTTGACCAGATGATCGAAGAAAAGGTGCTGCTCAGCCGCATTGATCGTGACTCTATTGTGGTAAGCGATGCCGAAGTCGACCAGCGTGTGAATGCCCATTTGTCGCAGCTCGCTGCAAGCCAGAATACGAACCTGGCGACCCTTGAAAAGGCGATTCGCGCTCAGCTCGGAATCAGCATGGCGCAGTACCGCGACCAGCTGGCGAAGCAGATCCGTGGACACATCGAGTTGTCCCGCGTGCGTCAGCGTCATGTGGGTGCCATTAATCCGACTAAGAAGGAAGTCGATGCCTTCTTTGCCGAATACAAGGACTCGATCCCGCAGCAGTTCAACTGCGTTCTTCTGAGCCACATCCAGCTTCCGATCTTGCCCGATTCTGCTATTGTGGATTCGGTGAAGCAGATTGCAGATGCCTTGATTGACACGCTTAACTTGGGCATGAGCTTTGAACTTTTGGCGAAGGCCCATTCGCAGGATACCTCTGCCGCGAAGGGGGGAGACCTTGGCTACTTCAAGCGCGGCCAGCTAGACCCCGCCTTTGAACGCGCTCTCGACCAGCTGAAAAACGGGCAGTATTCATCGAGTCCGGTGAAGACGAAAATCGGTTGGCACATTCCTCGCGTGCTTGGTCGCAAAGAAGACGGCGTTCGTTCGGCGCAGATTTTGCTCCGCACGATTCCGACGGCGAAGGATACGGCTGCGGTGATTGCCCTTGCAGATTCCCTGCAGAAGAATATCAAGACGGCGGAAGCTTTCGCTGCGGCTGCAAAGAAGTTTAGCGAGGACAAGTCCAGTAACTTTGCCGGAGGTCGTCTCGGCTGGTTCCAGCGTAACGAAATGGAACCGGCCTATGTGGACCCGGTGGCGAACTTGAACGTGGGCGAAGTCTCCGAACCCGTTCTGATTGACGGAGCCTACCACCTGTTCCGTCTCGATGATTCGCGCCAGACCCGCGACTTGAACTTGGAAGAAGACTACAGCAAGATCGAGCAGATGGCAGCGACGCATCTTGAAAATCAGAAGCTCAACGCGCTGGTGAAGAAGTGGCGCGACGAGGTCCATATCGAAATCCGCATGACGGAGTAATGTCGTTCCCTTATGATTCATTTTAACCACGTCACGAAATCCTATGAGGACAATTGGAAGGCTCTTTCCAATGTGACGCTGCGTATTCATAAGGGTGAATTCGTGTTCTTGACGGGGCATTCGGGCGCTGGTAAGTCGACGCTCTTGAAGCTGATTTACATGGACGAACGCCCCGATGAGGAACGCGGCGGTCAGGTGATGGTGAAATTTACGGGCGACTGCCTTTACGACAGTAAGAATACGCCCGACAACAAGATCCAGGCGCTCCGCCGCAAGATGGGAATTATCTTTCAGGACTTCAAGCTGTTGCCGGACCGCAATGTGTTTGAAAACGTGGCGCTTGCGCTCCGCATTGTGGGGACTCCGAGCAAGCAGATTAATGCCGCTGTATTCGATGCTTTAGCTCTGGTGGGTATCAGCCAGAAACGTTTTGCCATGCCCTATACGCTTTCGGGCGGTGAGCAGCAGCGTGTAGCGATTGCGCGTGCCATGGTGCACAACCCGTACCTGCTTTTGGCGGACGAACCGACGGGCAACTTGGACCCGAAAAACGCTGAAGAAGTCTTTAAAATTTTCAAGGAAATTAATGCCCGCGGAACGACCGTCGTGATGGCAACCCATAATCCAGATTTCTACCTGAATAGTCCCTTCCGTCGCCTGGTGCTTGACCACGGCGAGCTCCTGACGAGAGACTTGATTTAATTTTTTTTCAGAGGGGTTGGGAATGGGTTGTTGGACTAGGTGCTTCGTTTTCTTACTCTTTTTTAGTTTATCTGTATTTGCTTCCGAAGACGATTCGGAGGATGAGATTTGGCAGGACAATAGCCGCCACAATGTGGTTTATGGCGGTGCCGATGTCTCTACATGGTCCGATCATGTTGATTGCAATATGGTGGTTGAAGGGGGATCTCCCATTTTGAATCGCCTTTATTTGACGGCTGATTTGTTGAATGTCCATATTATGTCTGACAAGGACAGGGAAGATTCTGATTCGACTGCAAGAATAACGGGCATGAATTTTATTTTAGACCCCATGCAGATGTAAACTTGAATGTATTCTTGATTAGGATTTCTGCATCGTATGCCTATGTGGTCAAGGATACCTATGACCTGAAAAAAGGTTCCCGGTTTTATCTAAGAATCTATTTGGGGAATTGGTATTAAGCTAGGCCTGGATGACCTTGATTTCGCCGGGTTTTAAATCGTCGAGGACGTATTTGTCGAATTGAATGCGCATGAGTCGCATGACTTCGTAGCCTAAGTGGGCGAGCATGCGACGGATTTCGCGGTTCTTGCCTTCGGAAAGGGTGAATTCGAGCCAACAGTTTTTTTCGCCTTCGCTTACGAGCGTGACGCGGTCGGCGTGCATGAATTCTTCTTTTTCGCCGAAGACGCGGGGCGCGACGCTGAAGCCTTTTTCCATTTGCGTAAGTTCGTCGGCGGTGGGTTTGCCCGCGACTTGCACGCGGTAGATTTTGATGTGCGAGGCGTCGGTAAGGACGCGGTCCGCCCAGGCTGTGTCGTTAGTAAACAGCAGCAATCCTTCGCTGGCTGCGTCGAGGCGGCCTACGGGCGCAATGTGCGGCATGGGTTTGCCGGGGGACATCTTGGCGTACTCTTCGCGGAATAAATCCATCACGGTCTTGCGGCCCTTCTCGTCGCTTGCGGTGGTGACGATTCCGCGGGGCTTGTTCATGGCGAAATAGACGAATTCACTTGCGGTAACGGGGGTGCCGTCGACAAGGATTTCGTCGTTTTCGTAGGCGGGCGATTCGGGGTCACGTACGGGCTTGCTGCGGAGAATTACGTGGCCTTCGCGTACCAGCTTTTCGGCTTGGCTGCGGCTGCAGTAGCCGCGTTTGGAAATGACGCGGGCGACGCCGTGGGCGCCTTGCTTTTGCGGTTTGCAGTTATTGTATGCCATGGAGCCCCTCAAGTGTGTGGAAAAGCCTCTCGTTTAGCGCATTGTTCAGTGAGTCCGCTGTAGATGTGTCTGCTAAATCCATGTCGCGGGAGCGTTCTCCGCAGATGTCCGCGCCTATAATTTTGTGCTGTTGCGCTAATGCCTCGATAATTGCCGTCATGTGCTCCAAGCGTAGCGTTCCTTGATCCCAGTTGGTGGTGGCGTAGGTGGGGGCGAGAGCATCCTTGTCAATGGATAGGTAGATGTTTTGCGAAAGCGGAAGCTCTAGGTTTTTCAAGCCTGAGATGAATTTTTCGAATTCGCCTGGCTTGCTTACCATCGCGTTGTATTCATCTTCGTGGATGTAAGAAACATTTTTATGGGACGGAATTTCCGCGGTGAGGAGTTTTGCAACTCCGATGATGACGACATTGTCGATGAACTTGTTTTCTTCGATGACTTTCTTGACCCAGCCACCGCAACTCAAGATGTTGCCGAATCGCGGTTCCTGCATGTCGGGGTGGTGATCGAAAACGACGAGCGAAAAGTTTTCCTGCACCATGTCCGTCCAGATTTTGCTCATGTAGTGGTAGTTGCCGTTGTCGAAGAAATGGATGCCATGTGCGTCCGTAACGCCCGCGTCGGCGATGCGCTTGCGGATCATTTCGGCGGCTTCGTCGTCGCAGTAGCAGTCTGTGCCCGGAATGTCGGCGCAGTCTATGTAAAGGGTGTTCGCATCTTGGATTGCGGCAGAACGCAACCCTTGCATAAAGGGCTGCTCGGTGTAAACACCTGTGAAATTTTGGATGGTAACGATTGGCATCTAGGTTAAAATATAAACTTATTTGCCGAAACGCTTGCAAAAGGAGCAACTTTGGCAAAGCGGGTGGCGTAATTCGTGCTTGTCGAAGCCTTCACGGAGGCTTTTAGCGGTGGGCGAGCTGAGAATTTCGACAAGGCTTTGGTCGGCAATGTTTCCAAGGGTCGTTTGACCGCTGTAGTCTAGGCAGCAGGCGACGACGCGACCATCGTGTAGTATTGCCACATGAGTGTCTAGCGCGCGGCAAGAACCTGCGGTGGATTTTACACGAGTTTCGTCTAGTTCGGGCCATTCGAAGCGGGAATCCTGGTGCAGGTAGATGCGTCCGGTGACTTTGAAACTCTTATGGCGACTGCAGAATTGACCTAGTTCAACATTGGTGCCGAAAGCCTCGTTCACCTTGGCAAGCATCGTCTCGTTCCAAGAATTGCTGGTTGCATCGCCTACATTCCAGAGCCTCAAATTGATGTATAGGTCGGGGCGTACCGCATTCGCCATTTTGCAAAAATCAAGAACGTCTTGAAGGTGTGACACGGCAGTATTTTGTGGAAGTTCGGCGTAGGCGTGCGTTGAAAAGTTCACCTGCCGGACGGCAGGGCATTCCAAGATGCTCTGCGAGACCCGAGCGATGGTGGTGCCGTTGGTGGTCAGGTTCAGCTTGAGCGGTGTCTTTTCTAGCTTCTTTAGGAATTCTCCGAAGCCGGGGTGCAGCGTTGGTTCACCTAAGACGTGAAAGTAGACATTGTCAGCGACGGTGGCGGATTCTGCGATGCAGCGTTCGAAAAGTTCCGTACTCATGAATTCGCGGCGCTTATCTGGTGAAATCGGCGAAGCTTCTAAAGCCGCTTTGCCGCAGGGGCAAAAGCTGCAGCTCAAGTTGCAAGCATCCGTGATTTCGATGTAGACCGCGTTCATGATTCTGCGTTTGATGAGCCTTGTTTTGTCGACTATTTTATTCTCAGTTTTTTCTGCGCGTAAATGCTTTGCCCGCCGTTGCAGACATAGGCAAAGATGCAGACGATGAAGAAGGCGGGCAGAGTGTCAAATCCGAAAATTTCTGCACCGATAAAGATAGGAGCGAATAGCGTATTGGTCGCGCCTCCAAAGACCGCGGCGTAGCCAAGGGCTGCGGCGAGTGGCAGGGGAACGCCCACCATTGCGGCGGTGGCTGCACCAAAGGTTGCCCCGATGGCAAACAATGGCGTGACTTCGCCGCCCTTGAAACCGACGGCGACCGTGACGATGGTGAGAACGAATTTGAAAATCCAGTCGCAGGCGTAGACGGATTCGGCGGAGTTGATGCTTGCCGAGGTGCCCGCGAAGCAAAGGTCGATGAGGTTTGTACCAAGTCCTGCGTAGCGTCCTTGCCAGAGTAGGAGAATCAGGAAACTTAGGGCGACTCCTGTGAAGGCGATTCGCTTGTAGGGGTTCGGGAGCTTTTTGGCAAATAGGTTCTTCGCAAGCGAAAGCGCCTTTGCGAAACCGCCACCGACGATTCCAAAGAGAATGCCAAGAACAGCAAGCTTCAGCACAAACTGAATGTTCAATCCGTTTTCGTTCCACAAGAGTCCTGCGACATTCCAATCCGGAAAAAGCGCTTGCAAATCAACAGAGAACTTTTCAAGTCCGAGTAGTTCCGAGACCTTGTAGGCGGTAAATGCGGCAACCGTTGCGGGCAAGAGTGCGGCAAGTTCAAGGTGCCCTACCAGCAATATTTCGATGGCAAGCACAATCGCTGCGAGTGGTGTCTGGAAAAGTCCTGCAAAACCTGCGGCCATGCCGGCGACAAGCAAAATGCGGCCTGCGTTTTCGAGATGGATCTTTTTGCTGATGTTGTGGCCCAGGGTGGCTCCAATCTGCATAGCCACACCTTCACGGCCGGCACTTCCGCCGAACAGGTGTGTAGCCCAGGTGCCTACGGCGACTAGCGGAATCATTCGTAGCGGAATTTCATCTTCTTTGCCGTGTGCCACGCCAAAGACCATGTCCATGCCACGCTCGGAGCCTTTCCCAAATTTGCGGTAGGCGAGTACGATTGCCACGCCTGCGAGGGCAAGACCTGGAATCCAGTAGACGGGGTGTGCGTCGCGGAGTGCACTTGCTGCAAGCAGGACTTGCCCGAAGAAAGCGGTGAGTGCCCCGACGATGGCTCCAAGGATTACCGCAACAAGAGTCAAAATGGGGAGCGAAAGCCACTTTTGCACAAAGGCGGCCATTCTCGCTTTCATCTGTTCCTTTGCCATGCGCATCATCTGCTCCTTCATTTCGGGAGACATGCCGGCGAATTGCTCCTTGAACTGGTTGTATTTTCCAAAATCTTTGAAATTCATAGATAAACCTTGTTTGCGGGCTAAATTTAGAAATTTAGCGTGAAAGACAGTTTTTGTATATTTGAAATATGAAATTTCAAGAATCCTGCCCTAAAAAAATGGTGCTCGCCATTTCGGCGTTGTCCTTTTTCGTTTGGTCGCTTTCGTCTTGTGCGTCGAGTAAGAATGATGCGGTGGTGGAACAGCCCACTGTTTCCGAAACGCAACCGTCTGTGCAGCCTTTGTCGCAGTCGGTTCCTACGACTCTGTTTGAAACGAAGAAGGTGGGTGACGATAGGCAGGTGCGTGTCGTGGAAAAGCCGACGCTTGCCGCCCTTGATTTCGCTGCTTACTACAACAATCCGATTCGCTTGGCTGGCAAGGATGAAAAGCCCGAAAATTATACCGGAAAGATGGCTGCGACAACCGTAGCGCAATATCCCTTCCCGATGCTCAGTTCCATATCGGAAAGCGAACCTGCTGTTCTTGCGGGGAGAGCCCCCCTTGCGTGGGAGCCGCTTTCAAAAATTCTCTACGCCCAGGTGGGAAATGATTCTCTGGGGGCATTACTCAATTCCGTTGAGTCGGTCAAGTGGGATGAACCCGACGTTTTCCGAGCCTTCCAGACGGTGTCGCGTTTGTGGGGTGTGCCCATGAGCGATGGTTCCGTGGAATGGTGGGTCGAAGTGACTCCGGCCGCATGGACGGGCCGCAAGGCTTTTTACGGCAAGCTCAATCTGGTGTCGCACGGTGAAACGGCTGAAATCCTTAATTATTACCTGACTGCAGAGATGAATGCCGAAGATGCGATGAACTGGGCGCGCACGCTCTCTTCTTATTGGTATCCAACCTTGAATACCGACCTGGAAGTACATACGCCGGGAGCCCCGTGGGAATCGCTCGAAGGCAGCAGGCCTTTTGCAGTGATGCGTGGAAACCCGATGGGGACTCCGATGTGGGTCGCTTTTGAAGTGCCGGATTTCCGCTTGAGCGACGAGGCTCTGCGTGCGCGTGCCGTGGCGGATTCACTGGCAGCTTCTGGCGAAGTGGTCCCCGTGAATCGAACTCTTGATACAAGCTCCGCGTTCCGTTTGCAGACCCTTGCTGCATTGGAGGGCTCCTGCCCCGCAAACGATGCTACTGCGAAGTTCCGCGATGCGCTCACGAAAAAGCTTGCGAAGCTCCCAAAGGAGCAGAACGCCTGGGCTGCAAATGAAATGCTTTGGTTCCGACGCAATGCCAACTACCTGCTTGCAGACAAAATAACGGCACAGGACTCGCTGCATAACCCGCTCCCGCGCCTGCTGGAACTTAAGAAGTATCTGGATTCCTTGAATGTGCAACTCCTGGTGGTGCCGGTTCCTGTAAAAGAAGAAATTTATGGGGAACGACTTGTCGAAGGTACTGCCGCGGATCTTTGCGTAAACCCCGCCGGTCGCGAATTTACCCGCGAGATGCTTGCTGCGGGGCTCGATGTCGTTGACCTTTACCCGGCGCTGATGGCGGCGAAGGCGGGCGATGAGGCTTCGCACTATAGCTACCAGCGCTATGATACGCACTGGGCACTACCTGGAATGCTTGCTGCCTTGGAACAAATCGCGGCTCGCATCACGCAGTACTCCTGGTATGCCGAATCGGGCGCACAGCCGGGCTCGCTGACTATGCAGGAGATGACGACGCTTCGCGAAGGTGACCTGGTGGCGCACCTGCCCGATGCCGAGAAGCCGAAGTATCCTGCCGATACCCTGGCGGCGATGAAGGTCTTCAGGGGCTCGGAGCCCTACAAGGGCGGCAAGAATTCGCCAATTCTTCTGATGGGAGATTCCTTTACGGGCGTGTTTGAGTCGGTTGACCAGAAGTCGGGTGGTCCAGGCTCCCTGCTGGCCTATGCGACGGGCCTTGATGTGCAGGTGCTGACGAGTTGGGGCGGCGGCCCCGGCGTATATCACCGTATGATGAAAATGAAGAAGGACATGCAGAGCAAGCGCCTCGTAATCTATATGATGACCGCCCGCGACTTTTGGCAGTCCCCGATGGAATGGGATGGTCTTTAGCCGCTATGCTCGCTCGGCTCTCCGCTCTTGCAAAACGTCTCTTCTGGCCCTTGCTGCTGATAGTGCTTGCGGCATCGCTTGCACTAGTGCTTTGGAGCGGACAAACCGAGAGAATGGGATTCCGCGATGCGGCTTGTTCCTTTGAAGACAATTTGCCGGGTTGCTTGGATGCCGTGCCTGCGTGGAACGCGGGCCTCGCTTTTTACGATAGCGCACTGAAGGCGTCTGGTGATACCTTGCAAAGCTTGAAGGATTTGCTTTGGGGGTATTGGAATCTGGAATTTGCTGGTGCTGGCGATGCCGCTGTAACAAAGGATGCTATACTTCCGCTGAGAGTTCTTGAAACGCACAAGTCCGGCTGCATGGGGCTTTCTTGGCTTGCGATGATGGTGGCGGAGGCTCGGAACTTGCCGCTTTCGGTTGTCATGCTTCCGGGGCATGTCTTTTTGCGTTATGAGGCAGATTCTTCGACGGCAATCAACTTGGAGCCCAACCGCGAAGGCTATAGTTATTCAGACCAAGAATATCGCGAAAAATACAAGGCGGGCCCTTGGACAGGTCTTGAATTTAAGCCGCTTGCCCCCACGCAGTTCGTGGGGCTTGCAGCCTTCAACATGGGAAATCTCTATCTCGACAGCGATTTGCGCCGTGCCCTGACCTGGTACCGCATGGCGGAAACTTTTTTCTCGGAGTATCCGGGAATTAAGGCGAATCAGGAAATAGCCAAAAGCCGCCTGCCGGATCATCTTTAGGCGCTTCTAGGGGCCGAAAATGCTATTTTTAGCAAATGCGGCTCGTAATTTTTGTCTTGATTTGCATCTTTTTCGTTGCTTGTTCCAATTCGGAAGACCTGTCGTTTTTGCAGCAGGGAACTTCGGTTGAAATTTCTGAGGATTCCCTTTCGGGAATGCTTCGAATCATGGCGACGGGTGCAACGGCAATCCTTGGGACGAATGCTGAGGAAGCTCGCGCCAATGAACGACCTGAAATGCAGGTGAATTTCGATTATGATTTCTCGCTGGGAGAGCATGAGGTGACCTGCAGCGAGTTTGACGCGCTGATGAAATCTGCGACGGGGCTTGCGCTGAACTGCGAGCGGGATAGTCTTCCTGCAACGAATGTAACCTACTTTGATGCGGTTTTGTTCGCGAACGAACGCAGCAAGGCAGAAGGTTTTGATACGGCCTACACCTATACTTCGGCCAGTTTTGATGCCGAAAAACATTGTACTAATTTAGAAGGTTTTGCTTACCGTCCCGAGGCAAATGCGTACCGATTGCCGACCGAAGCGGAATGGGTCTTGGCGGCTAGCCAATACTGGAATCTTCAAGGTGCCTGGACTGCTGAAAATTCGGATTATAAATTGCATCAAGTGTGCTCCAGGTCCGATACGCTCTCCAATATCTGCGACATGGCAGGTAATGCCATGGAGTGGGTGAACGATTGGCTTGGAAAATTTGTCGATACCACATTGTCCAATTATGTGGGGGCCCCCGATGGTGGAGCGCTGGGACAGCGCATCGTGAAAGGAGGCAGCTACCGCAATGCGGCGGAAACCGTCAATCTGTTTAGCCGTGGCGATGTCTATACGGTCACTTCATCGACTCGTGCCGACTATGTTGGGTTCCGCTTGGCATTCGGAAACATTCCCGATGCAGTGTGGCTTGGAAACGATGGCCGCGCGAATACCAGCAGAATAATTCCCCTTGCCAATTCGTCGACAATTCATTCGCTGGTTGGCACCTACAAGGCAAAAATCGCCTTCAGAAACGACCTTTCGGGAAACTTGGCCTTTATCGACTATTCTAGCGGCATCATCTCCGTTGTTGAAATAGGAGATACGATCGATGTGTATCACCCTGAAATTTCACCTGATGGTAAGAAAGTGGCCTTTTGTACGGGCCTCGAAGGTGTGTCGGGAAAGTCGAATCTTTATGTTCGCGACTTGAATGCGAATGGCTCGAATCTGGTAAAGCTCAAGGTGGAAAGTGCCGCAATCCCGCGTTGGCATGTACTTGAAAATGGCGATACTGTGATTGTCTATGTGACCGATGCGGGTAACAACAAGGAAGAATCTGCTTTCAAGTCGGCATCTACCTGGCAGGTGAAATTCTCGAACGGAAAGTTCGGCACACCGAAGAAACTTTTCGATGGGGCCTACCACGGTGGCATCAGCGAAGATAATTCTCTCTCCGTCACGGGAGCGCGTATCCTTCGCGCCCGCATCGCAAACTCGGGCTCTACGCTCACGGGAAAAGCCCGCGATACAGTCTGGTACAAGGACGGTGACGATGCCGAACAGGCCTGCAATGTGTCTCTGGCGAAAGATGGCAGCAAACGCACTCTGTTCCTGGATTTTGGTGGCAAGACGGGGCGGGCCTTTGTCGGGAGTAGCTATGTCACCCATGAACGCCTGCTCATTGCCGACAGCACGGGAAACCTGCTGCAGTCCGTAGGGGCTCCTTCCGGCTTTACTTTCGATCACAGCGAATGGGTTGTCGGTGCTTCCAACAAGGTCGTTGCCACGTTGAGCAATTCGAATGGATTGCACCAGAAAATTGTCGCGATCGATTTGACGGATAGCAGTCTGACCGAGCTTGTCAGTGGCGATGAACTTTGGCACCCGAGTTTTTGGGTGAATTCCAACGTGTCGTCGGATGATGCCCTGCTGAATTTGGATAGCGCAGGCTTCTATTTTGAAAGCCACCCAGAAAATGTCGTGCAGTCGTCTTCCGTAGAAACGGCCATGAAGTTGCAGATGTTCTGGCGCGATTACCATAACTGGGAATGTTTCTTGCTGGGCAGCTCGATGATGATGGATGCCGTGAACGATTCCTTGATAACGGCTTATAAGTCTCTGAATATGGGGATTACGCTGGCGGATATCTACATGTTCAGGTATCTCTTGCAGAACTACATTTTCCCTTATGCGGACAATGTAAAGGCTGTTGTTCTTGAACTTTCTCCGGGGCTTCTTTTCAGGAGTGAAGGCTTTTATTTGGATTCGGTCAGGCATTATTCTCCTGGACTAATATACGACGAGCATCATTTGAACGCTGAAAACAAGGATGCCATTGCTGCCTTGAGTTTGGAGTATACTTACCCCAGGAACTTCTTTTCTCAGGATTATATGGAAAATACGTTCCTAATGCCATCGGTTTCTTGGGGCGACACTTATATCTTTTCCGATGTCACTTGGATGACATTTGATAATTATGATTTGAACCACAGTATGGAAGTCATTGATTCTTTGAAGGTGGAAATGGATAGGCGAAATATAAAGCTCGTCCTGGCTGTGACGCCTCGCAATCCGGCCTATGCTGAAACCGAGGGATTTGGCGTTTTTGGACCAAGTCGTGAAGTGGCTAGGGCTGTCATAAAAAGGTTTGTCGAAAAAGGCTATGTCGTCTTTGATGAAAACAAGGACGGCAAGCATGATTATACTCCCAAGATGGCCTATAACAATATCCACCTGAGCTATATTGGGGCCGAACAATTTACATCGCGTCTGGATTCGCTCCTGAGAACTTTGAAATGATGTCTGTTTTGTTTGTTTTACTCGCGTTCCTGTTTTGCGCTTGTTCCAATTCGGAGAATCTCTCTGTGTCGGGGCAGGACGCGCCGGTTGAAGTTTCTGAGGATTCCCTTTCGGGAATGCTTCGAATCAAGGCGATGGGCGCAACGGCAATTCTTGGGACGAATTCTGAAAATGCCCGCGTCATTGAGCATCCGTCAATGCGGGTAAAATTTGAATATGATTATTCGCTGGGTGTGCACGAGGTGACCTGCGGTGAGTTCGATTCGCTGATGAAACCGGCGACAGGGCTTGCGCTGAACTGTGTGCAGGATAGCCTTCCGGCAACGAACGTGACCTACTATGATGCGGTCCTTTTTGCAAATGAACGCAGCAAGGCGGAAGGTTTTGATACGGCCTATACCTATACATCGGCAAGCATTGATGCCGAAGGCCATTGTACGAACCTGGAAGGGTTTGCGTACCACCCCGAGGTGAATGCGTACCGCCTGCCAACCGAGGCGGAATGGGTGCTTGCTGCTACTTGGAACTGGAATCCGCAAAATGGCTGGACTGCGGAAAATTCGGATTACAAGCTGCACCAGGTCTGCGGTAAGGTGGATTCTTTGGCGAAGTCGAATGAACTTTGTGACATGGCTGGAAATGCGATGGAGTGGGTGAACGATTGGCTTGGCAATTTCCGCGATACGACCCTTGAAAATTATGTGGGTGCCCCTGACGGTGGCGCACTGGGACAGCGCATCGTGAAGGGCGGCAGCTACCGCAATGTTGCGGAATCTGTGAATCTATTCAGTCGCGGGGACGTTTACACGGTAACCTCTTCTACCCGCGCCGATTATGTGGGTTTCCGCTTGGCGTTTGGCTCTATTCCCGATGCCGTGTGGATGGGGGATGACGGCCGTGCGAATTCTAGTCGGATTATCCCGCTTGCAAACTCTGCGACCATCCGTTCCCTTGTCGGTACCTACAAGGCAAAACTTGCTTTCAGAAATGACCTTTCGGGGAATCTTGCCTTCATCGATTATTCCAGCGGCATCATCTCCGTTGTTGAAATTGGAGATTCAATCGAAGTGTATCACCCTGAAATTTCCCCAGACGGTAAACGTGTCGCCTTCTGTACGGGACTCGAAGGTGTTTCGGGCAAGTCCGAGCTTTATGTGCGCGACTTGAATGCGGAAGGTTCAAACCTCGTAAAGCTCAAGGTGGAAAGTGCCGCGATTCCGCGTTGGCATGTACTTGAAAATGGCGATACGGTGATTGTCTATGTGACCGATGCGGGCAACAACAAGGAAGAATCTGCTTTCAAGTCGACATCCACCTGGCAGGTAAAATTCTCGAACGGCAAGTTTGGCACTCCGCAAAAACTTTTCGACGGCGCCTACCACGGTGGCATCAGCGACGACAATACCTTGGCGGTTACGGGCGCGCGTCTCCTTCGTGCCCGCATTGCAAAGGAAGGCTCGACGCTTACGGGAAAAGCCCGCGATACCGTATGGTACAAGAACGGTGAAGATGCCGAACAGGCCTGCAACGCGTCTCTTGCCAAAGATGGCAGCAAGCGTACGCTGTTCCTCGATTTTGGCGGCAAGACCGGGCGGTCCTTTGTAGGTAAAAGCTATGCTACCCATGAACGCCTGTTGATTGCCGACAGCACCGGAAAATTACTGCAGTCCGTAGCGGCCCCCGCCGGCCATACCTTCGATCACAGCGAATGGGCCGGCGGCGCAGAAAACAAGGTCGTTGCGACACTTGTAAATTCGAACGGCGTACACCAGCGGATAGTGCTTGTGGACTTGTTCGACAGCAGCATCACCGATCTTCTTCAAGGCGATGAAATTTGGCATCCGAATTTGTGGACTCAGAGCTATTCGATGAACAATGAATCGGGCTGGAACCTGGACAGCATCGGAGAATACCGCGGAAATACGAATCAGACCTCTAACCTTCTATACGAAAAAATGCCGATGCTGTGGGAGTTCCGAGATTCTGCTGAAGTGGTTGGACTGGGAAATTCCCACATGTGGACGGGCTTCGATCCCCATTTCATAAAGAGAAATGCGGTCAACTTGGGTGTCGTTCCGTGCGATATGCACTGCATCGAATATCTGTTTAGCCACTACATAGTCAACCATTATGGAAAGCTGAAATATTTGGTGGTAAGCCTTGATTTTGATTTGTGGTATAACGAAGATCCCGAAAGGGATATCTCGATTAGCATGGGCGATGCGCTGGGTTTCCGTTATGATATAAACCATGACTTTTGGCCCCAGGGCGTAGATGAGTCCTTTGTCGACCTTGTACGCCAAAAGGCGGTTGCAGAATCTGAAGGCCAAATCGAACGACTAGGATGCCTTGCATCCGAATTTACCGGTGGATGGGTGAACCTGGAGACAGGATTGGCCGAAATCATTGACGACTCGACCTGGAGCGACAATGCCAACACTTACAAGAGTAACATTGCCGCATTGGAAAACGTGATTTCGCTGGCGCAAAGCCTAGACATCGTTGTGGTCGGGGTCATTTTCCCCATTAGTCCGGCTTATGCTGAATCGGGTGCCTATGGTAGGCATGGCATGCGCCGTAGCCATGCAGAAAAGATAGTCGGCTATTTGAATTCTTTAGACGATGTGCATTCCCATTTTGTCTTGATGGACGAAAATAAGATGGGCGAGCATGACTATCCAAACGACATGGCTTTGGATTACGACCATTTGAATAAGCGGGGTGCAGAGCAGATTTCTCGAAGGATCGACTCTCTGTTGAATTCGCTGGAATAATTCCTGATGTTCGCTGTGCCCTTTTTTGCCTTGCTCTTTGCGCTATTCCCGTTGACCGATACCGACATTTGGTGGCATTTGGCCTGTGCGCGCGAGTGGGTGACGACATGGACGCCTGTCCGCACGCCGGTTGTGAATGTGCACGAGTATTTTCAGGTTGTTGTCGCTTTTGTGTACGGCGTTGGTGGCGCACCTTTGTTGGTTGCTTTCAAAGCGGTGTTGTGGGGTGCCGTTTTTGCGCTGTTTGTTCGTGGCGTGCGTCATGGCGAGCTTCCAAAGAACGTCATTGCGAGCCCCGTAGGGGCGTGGCAATCTCTAGTGGCGATACTCCTCATCTTCATTTTCCGTTATCATTTTGAGATTCGTCCGGTGCTTTTTACGCTCCTGTTTCTCGGGATTTATTGGAAAATCTTGCCGAGTATTTTGGCTATTCGTTATTGTGAGCTCCTCAGCAGAGCCTGCCACGAGCGTAGCGTAGAGGCGGCAATCTCAAGGTCCAGGCTTGTTTTGGAAATGGTTCTTGTCTTTGCCATTCAGTGGTTATGGTGCAAATGCCAGGGACTTTATATTCTGGGTCCGCTTTTTGCATTGCTCGTCTTGGTTGCCTTTATCAGGGAATCCCGCAGGGCAGGGGAGAAGCTTTCGTTAAAGGCTGTTGCGTGGCGTGTCGCTTTTGTGTTGGTATTGTTTGCAATGCCGTTTTTGCATCGCGAAGGCCTTTCGCTGTTTCTGTATCCGTTCGGGCTGCTGGACCGCCTGCTTGGTCTTACCCCTTCTGCGGCTGTTTTTGCAAGTCAAATCGCCGAAAACCGTTCTCCTTTTACGCTTCTGCTGGCGGGGGAGAATACGCTTGAATGTGCGTTGATGATTTTGCTCTGCATCGCAGGAATGGGTTTTGCCATGTGGCGGTTGTTTCAAGATCGCAGGCCCGATGTTTTGAATGTCTCTCTCTTGGTGACCGCGATTCTTGCCCTTGTTGCTGAGCGCAACTTTGTGCTGTTCTTGCCGGTATTATTTGGTAGTTTCTATTCGAAATGTAATTTGGGGTTCCATTCTTCGTTACTCTCGGTCAAGAATGACTGCTCTAAAAAGACTTTACTAATCACTAACCACTGTTTACTGCCTACTGTCTACTTCCTACTTCCTACTTTCTTCATCCTCGGTCTCTGGGCGCGCTCCCTTTCGGCTTACGACTATTCGATGGTCTCGTACCAGCGAGTCCCTGTCGATGCGGCGAACTGGATGCGGCAAAATCCACATGCAGGCAGGCTCTTTAACGACGACCGTGCGGGTGGCTACCTGGCCTTTGTAAATCCCGCCGATTCCATCTACATGGATGGACGCTTTATCCTAAAGACCGCCGACTTCTTTGAACGCTATTTGGAATACGCTAAAAATCCCTCGCAGTTTCTTGCCGATGCCGATTCCTTGAACATTGATCGCGCCCTTTTCCCGCTGCGCTACTACGCTCGCTGGGATTCCCTGCTGCAAGCCCTCGAAACGGCGCCCCGCTGGCACCTTGCTTACCGCGACGACTATTTCGTTGTATTCGATAAATTCTAGCCGCGCTGAAAGATTTTACTCAATACGGTCATAAAAAGGCCCGGCAGCGAGTGCCGGACCCTTTCTCTCTCGTTTGGTTAAACGAATTTCAAATAGTTACTTGATCTGGATGGCGCGCAGCATCTTGGACGGACCCATCTGAATTCGGGCGAAGTAGCTTCCGACAGGGAGGCTCGCGAGCGAAAGCGTGCCGCTGACCTGGTCTATGCTCATGATCTTGTTGCCCTTGAGGCTGAAAATTTCGACTGTTGCGGCACCACCTGCAATGTGCAGCGTGTTTCCGACGACGCTGACGTTGTAGCTCAAGTCAGTCTTGGCAAAAATCGGGGAGTTCTCGTTGTTGCCGTTGTTGTTCCCGCCGTTTTCATCGCCGTTATCGCCGCCGCACTTGGTGTAGCTTGTGGGGTTCGTAGCGAGGTAACTTTTCACGAGGTTGCCGGCAGTGGTGTACTGGAGCGATGTGTTGGTGGAGCTAGGCTGGAATGCTGCTGTGCCTTCTTCGATCTTGGAGGCTGACCAGTTTGCCCAGGAGAGCTTATGCTTGTTAGCGAAATTCTGCCATTTCTGGTTGCACTGGTTGCAGCCTTGGTCCGGATCGCCGCTGCCATCGGCATTTCCTGTTCCCCATTCCGAAATGAATACGGAGAGGCCTCCGTTGATTGCCTGTTCGGCGCGGGCGCCTTCGCTGACCCATTTGTCGCTGCTGCCTTCCCACTTGTGGGTGTTCGCGTAGTAGTGGAATGTATATGCAGTATTCTTTTTGCTGTCTGTCACCTCGTTACCGAGTGCCTGATGGGGGTTCTGGTCCCATTCGGGGTTACCCACGAGAATCAAGTTGTCGGAATACTGGCGAATCACTCCGATGACCTGGTCTGCATAGTTCTTCACTTCGCTCCAAGAAATCTTCTGGGGTTCATTGAAAAGCTCAAAAATGACGTTGTCGTACTTGCCGTAGGTCTCGGCCATTTCCTTGAAGAATTCTTTTGCGGATTCCGTCTGCTGGTGGGCGGTATGGGAGTGCCAGTCGATAATCACATAGATATCGTTCTTGATGGCTGCCTCGACGACGGTCTTGACGAACTGCTTCTGGTGTTCGGAATCGCTGGCGTAACCCTTGAGCTGGATTCCGTTCCATTCACCCTTCCAGTCTTCGTTGCCGGTAGCCATGGCGGCGCGCACAATCTGGATATTCATGTCGCGGACCATGGTAGAAACACCTTCATCGGTCCAAAATTCCAGAGCCTGGGGCATCAGGCTCCAGTAGAGGCTCATACCGCGCACCTGTACTTCTGCGCCGTCTTTCACGCCTTCGCAAGAACCGTAAATGCGACCTTGACCCTGTGAGTTTTTACCGGTCATCAGCTGGCCATACTGGCTGACAGGACCCACGCGGGTGGGGGTGATGTCTTGGGCCATTGCAAACGAGGCGCAAAGGGCCAAGGAAGAGAGCATTGCTGGAATGGATAGGTTTTTCATATGGGATTCCTTTTTCCACGAAATTAAATTTTGAATGGAAAAAGCGAAACGAAAAGCCTCTCTTTTTTGTTTACAGCTGTAAAATGCCCCAAATTTGGCTTTTTTAGTGTTTTTTTGCGTGATTTTCAGCACAGAAAAGAAAAATAAAAGTTGTTTTTTCATGAAAAACCGCTATTTTTATAAAAAAATCCGCAAGTAAGGCGGAAAGGGAGTATTTATGGGATGTAAAGTTTGGGCCGCGTCCTTGGCGTTGGCTTTTGGTCTTTCGCAGGCGACGGTGAACTATCCGTTTCCGCAGATGTCTGACTATGGTGGCAATGCGACTCTTCTGAGCGACAAGGCTGCCGCTTCGGAGCAGCTGAAACAGCAGTTTGCCTATTGGATGAAGGATATGTATAATGAGCAGGGGGATATTGCCGCTGTTCGTTCCAATCCGGGTTCCGATGAATATTTTTCGGAAGGTGTCGGCTACGGCATGCTTCTGATGGTTTACTTTAGCGACAACACGACCAGTTACCAGCCCCAGTTTGATAAAATCTGGAACTTTTATAAAAAGTTTGACGATGGCAATGGTTTGATGCATTGGCAAATTGGAAAAATGAACGAAGTTTGGGGCAAAGGTGCTGCTCTCGATGGCGATATCGATGCCGCAGCGGCTCTGATTATGGCTTATTACCAGTTTGGCGATGAAAAGTACAAGGAAGATGCCAAGAAGCTCATTCAGGCGATGAAGAAGTACGAGTTCGAAAGTAGCGGCCTGCACATGCCCGGCGACTCCTGGGGAGATGGCGGCTATACGCGCAAGAATCCTGGCTACTTCGACCCGGCTTACATGCCCTTGTTCGCGGCGATTGATGAAGAAAATGCCGACTTCTGGAGCAAGGATGCCTACGACGCCAACATGAAGCTTTACGAAGCGAGTTCCGCCGAAGTTAAGACGGGTCTTGTCGACGACTGGACCGACAAAAACGGCAAGAGTGAAGACGATTATTATAGCTACGATGCCTCGCGCGCCCCGTGGCGTAACGCGAAGGCCGTGTGCTGGCATGGCGACCAGCGTGCGCTCGCTATCGACAAGAAGATGGCGGAGTTCGTGTCTACGGTGAATGCTTCGAATATGAAGGGTCCCGTGATTCGTTCTTCGGGCTCTCTCGGCAACGACCACAACAGTACGTTCGTGACATCCTTGATGACGGCGCTCATTTCCGATTCCAAGTACCAGTCCAAGCTCGACGAATACTGGAAGGAGGCGGTGGCGCTCGGCGATGAAAACTACTTTAACCAGTCGCTCAAGCTCTTGAACGGTCTTCTGGTTTCGGGCAACATGCCGAATTTGATGAATCCGGGTTCCAATCCGGGCGGTTCCGACAATCCGGGATCCAGTTCCAGCGGAGATACCGATGCCTTGGTGAATGCCAAGGGTGCGGTGGCTCCGAGCCTGTTGCTGCAGGGTCGCATGCTCCAGGTCCATTTCGATGGTGCAGCCCGCGTCGATGTGTTCAACGTGACCGGCAATGCGGTGAAGACCCTTTGGAATAAGGGCGGCAAGGCGCTCAGCCTGCAGGGGATTCCAGCGGGAGTCTATGTGGTTCGCGTCCAGACGAAAAATGCGACGGTCATGCAGAAAATTCGCCTGCAGTAGCGCGATATTTTCTTGATTCTACGAAAAAAGCAGGAGCATTCTCAGTTCCTGCTTCTTTTTTTTCGTATCTTTAGGGGCATGAATAAGATTGCGAAGATTTGCGCCTGTGCCTTTTTTGGTGTGACCACGGTTTTTGCCCAGCAGGGTGCCCCGACGGGGGCCGCCATTGATCCTACCGCTGACGAACAGAAAGCTCTCGATGCCCTGAAGGGTAAGCTCGAAGGTGCGATTGTCTGGGCGACGAGCCGCGCAAATTCCCATCACGATATCTGGATCATGAACGCCGATGGCAGCAATGCCCGCGCACTCACGAGCGGCGACAACGTGGACTGGTTCCCGAGGATTTCGCCGGATGGCTCGACGGTGCTCTTTAACCGCAGCAAGGGCGGCTGGGTTCCCGAAAACGACGCAAACTACCCGGAAAAGTGGGATTTGTGGATGGTCGACATCTCCGGTGAAAACGCCCGCAAGGTGGTGGACAACGCCACGTGGGGCACCTGGAGGCCCGATGGCAAGTCTATCGTGTTCAGCCGCGCCGGCAAGGTATTTTCCATGGACTTGGCGAGCCAAAAGGAAACGCTCGTGCTCGATGGCGAAAAGGCCTTCAACAAGGCGGGCGTGATTCTGCAGGAACCGAACATGAGTCCTGACGGCAAGCACTTGGCCATTACGCTGCGTGGCTCGATGCGTGAAACGGGCGTGTGGGACCTGGAAAAGTCCGTGTGGACCAAGTCCGGTGACGGCTGCCAAATTGACTGGAATTTTGACGGAAGCAAGCTCTACCGTGTGAACCCGACGGGTAACGGCGGTACGGCTGCCCCGAGCGAAATCCTGTGGTTTTCGGCCAAGGAAGGCAAGCAAATCGAGAAGGTGGGTTTCTTCGGCATACCGAAGAACGTGAAGCTGATGGACTTGCCTGGCCGTCGCAGCCACGAATACTTCCCGCGTCTTTCTCCCGATGGCAAGTGGCTCGTGTGGGGTGCAACCGACAAAGGCCACGACCATGACCTGTTCGATTACGAACTCTACATCTGGAAGATTGGCGAACCGGTAGAAACGGCGACCCGCATTACCTACCACACGGGCAACGACCGCTGGCCGGATATCTGGCTTGGCAAGGTTCCGGTGAAGGAATCTCTGAAACCTGCTGCCGAAGCCGCCACAGCTGTTGCAAATGTGCCTGCCGCTGTAGCTGGTGGTGTGAGCGAAGCCAAGATGGATGAACTTATTCAGGCCATCGACCGCCTGACCGAAGCCGTCAAGGCTTTGGCCCCGGCCAAGTAATTGAAAATTTAGCGCTGGGCGCTTCTCAAGCAGAAAGCCATAATCGCAAAAGTACCGGCTGACAATCGTGCTGGCCTATTTCTCAGCTTCCGTGAATGCGGGAGCCATGAAGGCTTGTTCGCTTCTTGATTATGTTTTATCCTTGTGGTATTTCCTAAGGAGTTCGATGTCGCGGAGCTTTTGACCGAGTTCGTCATCGGCGGCTACTTTGAGCAAGTCTGAGTCCATGCCGTTGATGGCGTGAAGGACTGCGGCGTATATCCCGATGGCGACTGCCGCAGAACCTTTTTCCACAGCCCAAACCGAGGCTCGGCTGACTGCCGCACGTTCGGCGACCAATGCGACCGATATTTTACGGCGCATACGGGCGAGACGGATTTGTTCACCCATCTGTTCGAGTATCTTGCTCGTCTTCGGCATTAAAACGACTGCTTTCTTTCCCATGATGTTTGTAAATATATATACTTTTTATGAAAATGTCAATAAATATAGACGAAAATGTATGACGATTAAATGCGAGTATGTCAAAAAGTAAAAAAGTCCCCAAAAAAAGCGGAGTTTTTTCAGGTCGCGAATGCGCAGGAACAACCTTTTTCACGAAAAAGATGTATTTTTAGAGAAGTCCTATTGTAAAAAGAATCCCCAAGAAGGAGCGCTTTTATGAAAAATAAAGCCCATTCCCCCTTAGCTTACGTTTTTTTATCGGCATTTGTTACTCTGTCGTTTGTGCTTACGGCATGCGGAGAATCGACGGAGACGATAGTCGAAAAAGAATATGTTAGCGAGGGCCTTGAATCGGTCGACAAAGTTTCGGAGCTTCCAGAGTGCACTTCGGAAAATGACGGTGAAATGGTGTGGGTAAAAAAAGAGCACGAAATACGGGTATGTGCAGATGGCAAGTGGTTCGGCTCGGTGGGAAAGGACTCGATTGTAAACAGATCGGACACCGTCTACATTGCAGGGGATACCATCTATGTGATGTCTGATACCGTCTACGTTGTGGGCGACACCATTTATGTACACGACAAGGGTGATACTGTTTATTTGGCGAGTTCCGGTTGCGAGACTAAACCTCTTCCTGACGGACTTGGTCTCAAGGTGCTTTGCGGGGGAGATTCTGTGGGCGTTGTTTTTCATGGTCAAAAAGGTGAAGCTGGTGAGGGGTGTTCCCTGGAAACGCTGCCCTCGCAGATAAAGATTGCCTGCGGTGCTTCTGCGGTTTTACTCAACCTTGATTCGACGGGATCTGTCAGTGGTGCCGAAACGGTTACGCTTGACTCCGAGAAGATTGCCATTTCATTGGATGGCGTTACGGGTGTAGTTCAGAAAGGACCGTTCCTTTTGGATTCCAAGGTGTTCTTTTATGAATTGGAAAGTGGTCGCACGCTTGCCCAGACGGATAAAGTTTTTAATGGGAAAGTTCTAAACGATAACGGCGAATTTGAAATGTCTACACAAAAATTGGTGAGCCAGTATGTAAAGTTGTTGGCTACGGGCTATTATCGTAAAGAGATCACGGGGTACACTTCAGATGCCCCCATTACGCTATCTGGAATAGCCGACATGAATTTGCGCAACATGGTGAACATTAACCTTCTCACTCATTTGGAATATGAACGAGTAATCTATTTGGTGACCCAGAAAAAAATGAAATTCAAAGCCGCCAAGAAACAGGCGCAATCAGAAATTCTGGATATTTTCCATATTGATGCAAGGGATTTTAGCTTGTCGGAAGATTTGGACATTGCCGGCCCTCACAATGATGATGGCGCTCTTCTTGCAATTTCCATATTACTACAAGGAACTCGTAACGCTGCAAATGTAACGGAACTGCTTGCTGAAATTTCGTCTGCTGTAAAGGAAACCGGAAAATGGGATGCCGCAGCTACGAAAATTGCTATTGCCGACTGGGCCGCTGCTTTAGATTCATCGGGAGGGCTCAGTAGAATCCGTGAAAACATTGAGTCCTGGAAACTTTCCGCAAGGGCTGCGAAATTTGAACCGTTCCTGAGAAATTATTGGTATCAGGAATTGGGCCTTGGCGTATGTGGAAGTCTTGCGGAAGGCTTATCTTCGATGGGCGATATCCCCGTGGCAAAGAATGGCGAGGTGCGTTATGTGACAAATGAAATGAGTTCTCATTATGCGAAAAGTCTCACCGATACAACCAAAACTAAGACCCGCTATATTTGCGTTGCTGATGATAATGGTGGCACTTGGAAGATTGCGAGCAATATGGCGAAGGATACTGCTACATGGGGACATGAATATACTGAAGGTGATGTCAAAAATGGCAATTTGAATACGGATTTTGTATATGTGTATGATGGTCATAACTGGCGCCGTGGAACGACGCTAGATAGTCTGTTGCATAAGAATGGTGGGCTTGCCTGTGCACAGAAAAAGAATACGCAGTCGGGAAAAATCGCTGTATTGCACGATACGAGTTCGGTGAAGGTTAATGATGTTTATTATGTATGTTCAAAGAAAACGGCCACGTTGTCCGATACAGCTTATCGTTGGACCAAGGCTCCTGCCATCTATAACGATACGTATGAAGCTCGAAAAAATTGCAACGCACAAACGGATGGTGCTTTGATGAATGGGCGTATAGATGAAACCAACATTTATGTATGTGATTTCGTGGATTCCGATAAAGATAGTTCCTCCGGTTGGGAGCGTGCGTCCGCTTTGGAACAGCAGATTGGCGGATGTCGAGAACGTCTGCAGAATTCTATTGTGAGAGTGGATGCTATAACATATGGATGTCTTAATAACGTATGGACCGATATTACCGAATGGGACTGGAAATACGCTCTTGACCTAAGAATGAACCATGACTTGGTTTATGGCTCCATGACGGACGGGAGAGACCAGAAAACTTACAAAACCATAAAAATTGGCAATCAAGTTTGGATGGCGCAGAATCTAAACTACGCTGATACATTAAGTGAGCCTAGCTTGAAAAAAATGTCCTGGTGCCATCAAAACAATGGTGCGTACTGCGAAATCGGGGGACGGTACTACTCGTGGGCTGCGGCTATCGACTCCATACGAATTTTCAATGAAACAGGAAAAAAGTGCGGCTACAAGGCTAGTTCCTGTGAATTGCCCCAAAAAGTGCGCGGGGTATGTCCCGAAAATTGGCATCTTCCGTCTATGGCAGAATGGGATACCTTATTCTCGGCCACGGGTGACATGAATACGGCTGGTAGGATGTTGAAGTCCAAGTCAGGTTGGGGTAAGTATAATGGTGAATCTCGTAATGGTACGGATGACTTTGGCTTTTCGATAATTCCCATGGGGTACTGGAATCAGACATCTTCCTCTGTTGGTTCTACGGCATATTTCTGGAGTGCCGATGATGAGAGTTATTCGGATGATGTTGGTTTTACACTTGGTGCATCTTTCGATTACTCCGAAAAAGCGGGCAAGTCAAGCATGGCAAAAAGGGTTGGCCTTTCTGTGCGGTGTATTAAAGATTCTGGCGTGTCCGAGTAGAAATCTGCCCCCGTCAAAAAAACATTTATTCCCATACAGTGAGGTGTTTTTTATGGGGCTTATGAATTTTTTTTTCGGTGTTGTCGCGGGTTTGTTCCTGGCTGAAAATGCTGCCCCTGGCATGTATCTTTTCCGCTAGAAATTTAGCGCTGGGGGCTTCTCAAGCAGAAAGCCATGATGGCAAACGCCCCGGCGACGTTCATGCTCGCCTTGCGGCCCGCCATGGGTATCGTCACCTTCATCGTCGCCTCCGCCATCAGTTCCGGAGCGATTCCTAGTTCTTCGTTCCCGAGGATAATCAGGCCTTTTTCGGGCCATTTGACATCGTTGATGCTCGGAATGTCTTCGCCGGTTTCAAGTGCGATAATTTCGTAGCCGTTTTCCTTGTGCCATTTGACGCAGTCGAAGGGGGAGTCCCAGCGCTTGATGGGGATCCATTCCTGGCAGCCACGAGCTGCACTCTTGACCGTCACATGGTCGGGGCCGCAGCTGTAGCCGCTCAGGTGGACTCCTTCGAGCCCGAAGCAGTCCGTGCTGCGGATAATGGAACCGACGTTAAAGGCGCTGCGCAAGTTGTGCACGAGTACGGCGAAGGGAATCGGCATCTCGTTCGCGACTTCGCGGTCCCCCGGTTCCTGCTCCAGGTAAACATCCCGTTCAAACCCGAGGCCCGCCCGCGTGCGGAATGTCTTGTACAGGTCAATCATCTGCGCCTGGTTTTTCCCGGTGAGGCGCTCAGCTTCGGGGAGTTTCATCCATTCGGCGTAGGTTTCGAATTCACGCCTGGCGCGGGGCACATCGTCGCCCAACTGTAAGATGATGACGCGCAAAAGCTCCGCCATGCGCTTGGCCTTGGAAGTCTCTTTTGTCGCTAGAAATTTCTTTTCGGAAAACATGTTCCAAAGATAGCTTTCGTTTTATAAAATGCTATATTGCAGGTGATAGATTTGTCTAAAAAATGAGTTTGAAATGTTGTTCCGATGGCTTGTTGTTCTCGAGGTATTTTTGCTTGTGGCCTGTGGTGGCGACACTTCTTCGAATGTGTCTGCTGAATCGCAGAATGGTATCAAGCGAGATTCTTCCTTAAGTGTTGATTCCTTTACGCTGCTGATGGATGCCGATTCTATCAAGACTCTTTTGGGGAGTGACCGCTTTAAGGTCGTGTTTCGTAACGAAGACGTGGGGAACCTGGTACTGCTGGACTATACGGGCGATAGCGTGAAGATGACGCTTTTAGCGCAAGGGATGGATGTGTACCATCCGACTTTTTCGCCAGATGGAAACAAGGTTGCTTTTTCATCGGCGTTCGAAGGGGCTTCGTTTGAGTCAAAACTTTACATTTTGGATTTGAGATATCCCGAAGACATTGATTCGCTGGATGTGGAAAGTGCGGCAATTCCCAGGTGGTATGTGATGGATGGCGATACGGTCATTGTCTATGTGGACTATAGCGGCGACGACAGAAATGAACGCTGGTCATCTTCTGCCACATGGCGCGTTTCGTACAAAGGAGCGAAGTTTGGAATGCCGGAGGAAATTTATGGTCGAAGCTATAACGGAGGATTGGCCTACGATTTCTCCTTTGCTGCTACCGGCGCATCCCGACTGTTTTTCCATAAGTCCGAAGCAGAAGAGTTTGTCTATGAAGATCGTTACAATGACCAGCAGGTTTGCAATGTGTCCGTGTCTCGGGATTCCTCGAAGCTGATTTCCTTTTTGGAAACGGCTGGCTTCATGGGGCGTGATTTTACCCATGACGAATCGGGAATTTGGCTCCGCTATGTATTTTACCAGGATGAAGACGGAAAGATTGTGAACGCCATCAAATCCTTTGATGGAACCACTTTTGAACATGTGGAGTGGCTTGATGGAATTCCCGCGCAGGTGGGAATTCTCCTGACGAAGGCGGAGTATTTTTACGATATCGTCCTAATAGACTATGTACATTCCTCGGTGCATAAATTCATCAAGTCTGAAGGCGTTTCTATGTGGACCCCTGATTTGTGGGTGGAACGATAATTACTATATTTCTGAAAGCATGCAGAACAACTTAAAGACACGCGTCCTCATCGTCAACGATGACGGAATTCAGAGCGGCTATATGCGCGCGCTGGCGCTCGCCCTTGCGCGTATTGCAGACGTATTCGTCTTTGCCCCCGAGGTGGAACAGAGCGGCGTTTCGCAGGCCTTTACGGTGCGTCGTGGACTTTCGCTAAAGAAGGTGGATTTTACCCAGGATCCTTCACTCGAGGTCAAAGGGGACTGTGGCGTCTTGGAAGCCTATTCCATGTCAGGAACCCCCGCCGATTGCGCGAAGTTTGCGCTCGGTCATTTTGCGCTTCATGGGGTGGCTACCGAGGGGGTAGGTCCGGGTCCGTTTGAGGTGTGTTTTTCGGGTGTGAATCTCGGCGAAAATTCCGGCGTGTCGTCACTCTATTCGGGGACGGTCGCTGGCGCCCGCGAAGCTGCCCTCTGGGGCGTGCCGGGCATTGCGCTTTCACTCCGAGGTTCAACCGCAAACATGCTCGAAACCGCAAAGGAATTTGCCGTGAAGGTGGTCAAGGACCGCCTGTTTGAACGGATTCCTGTTGGTGTTTTCTGGAACGTGAATTTTCCCAAGGCTACAGCCGAGACCTTCAAGGGGTACAAGGCGACCAAGATGGCTCTTGGAATGTTTACGGACCACTACTCCCACGAACATGGACTGTGGCAACTGGATGGCGATAAACTGTGGGATGAACAGCCCAAGGATAGTGACGACTATCTGCTGAATCAGGGCTATGCGACGATTACTCCCCACCGCATCGACCAGACCGACGAAGAAAGTTTAGAAGTAATAAACGAGATGTTAGCGGGAGGTGTTTGCGGCTAGGATGTCCTAACCACTAACCACTAACCACTAACCACTAATTGAGGAAAAAGAATGTCAGAAGAATTGGTACCAGGTTCGCAAATCAGGTCCTTGATCGAAAAGGACATGCAGGATTGCTACTTGCGCTATTCCATGAGCGTGATTGTGGCTCGTGCACTCCCTGATGCGCGTGACGGCTTTAAGCCGGTGCACCGCCGCGTGATGTACAGTATGCATAAGCTCGGCGTGGTGCCGAACAAGCCGACGGTGAAGTCCGCCCGTATCGTGGGTGACGTGATCGGTAAGTACCACCCGCATGGCGACTCTGCCGTGTACGAAACCTTGGTGCGTATGGCGCAGGACTTCTCGCTGCGCTACCCGCTGGTGTTCGGTCAGGGTAACTTCGGTTCTATCGACGGTGACGGTGCTGCCGCAATGCGTTATACCGAAGCCAAGATGAACAACATGGGTGCGCTCATGTTGGAAGACTTGGAAAAAGATACTGTGGATATGGGCCCGAACTTCGACGAGTCTTTGGAAGAACCGAAGGTGCTGCCTTCCGCTCTCCCGAATATGCTCGTGAACGGTACCACCGGTATTGCCGTGGGTATGGCTACCTCGATGGCTCCGCACAACCTCCGCGAAATTGCAAACGCCATTCATGCAGTGGCTGAAAATCCGGATATCTCTGGCGAAGACCTTTTGCAGTATGTGTCCGGTCCGGACTTCCCGACCGGCGGCGTGATTTGCGGCCGCGCGGGCATCCGTGATGCTTACCTCACGGGTCATGGCCGCGTGCGCGTGCGTGCCCGTACCGAAATCGATGTGGATAGCCGAGGCAAGCCGCGCATTATCGTTTCTGAAATTCCTTACATGGTCAACAAGGCCGAACTCTGCAAGAAGATTGCAGAACTTGTAAAGGACAAGCGCGTTGACGGCATTACCGACATCCGCGACGAATCTAGCCGCGAAGGCATGCGCATCGTGATTGAAATGCGCAAGGATGTGGTCGCCGAAGTTGTCTTGAATAATTTGTTCAAAAATACGCAGTTGCAGACGACGTTCAGTATTTACAATTTGGCGCTCGTCAACAACCTGCCGAAGCTTTTGACCCTCAAGGAACTTATCCAGGTTTACGTGGATCACCGCTTGGAAGTGATTACGCGTTCCACGCAGTTTGACTTGAACAAGGCCGAAGCCCGCTTGCACATTATCGAAGGTCTGCGCATTGCAACGCAGAACATCGACGAAGTGGTGCAGATTATCAAGTCGAGTCCGACGACCGAAGCGGCAAAGACTGCCTTGCAGGACCGCTTCAACCTGGACGAAATCCAGTCCCAGGCTATCGTGGACATGCGTCTTGCTCAGCTCACGGGCCTGAACTTGGAAAAGTTGGAAAACGAATACAACGAACTTGTTGCAACTGTTGCCGACTTGAAGGATATTCTCGCAAAGCGCGAACGCCGCGTGAAGATTATGCTCGACCGTCTCGATGCAATCGTGGACAAGTGTGGCGATGACCGCCGTACTTCTATCGAAGATGCTGTCGATGACTACGATTACGAAGACCTGATTGCCGAAGAAGAACAGGTGATTACGCTCAGCCGCGAAGGCTACATCAAGAGACTTCCGATCGATACCTTCAAGGCCCAGAACCGTGGCGGCAAGGGAATTATCGGTGCGACCCTCAAGGACGAAGACAACGTGGATCAGATTTTCACGGCATCGACCCACAGCTACCTGCTGGTGTTTACGAACAAGGGTCGCGCTTACTGGACCAAGGTTTACCGACTCCCCGAAGGTACCCGCAACGGCAAGGGCCGCCCGATTATCAACTTTATCGGTCTTACCGAAGGCGAAAAGGTACAGGCGATTGTGCCGGTGCGCAAGTTCGGCGGTTACTTCTGTCTCGTGTTTGCGACCAAGAAGGGTGTCATCAACAAGATGGACCTCACCTTGTTTAGCCGTCCGCGCAAGGCGGGCGTGAACGCCATTAGCCTCGATGAAGACGATGAATTGGTGAAGGTGCAGCTCGTGGGCATGTCTGCCGAAGACTTCAAGGCTAGCCAGGCCGCTGAAGGTGAAGAAGCCGATGCCGAAACCGAAACTCAGGCTGCAGAGGCCGCCATCGCCGAAGAATCCGAAGACGCCGAAGATATCGAAGGCCGCCCGATTCCGAAGGACTTGCTGATGCTTGCCACCAAGAACGGTCAGGCTGTGACCTTCCCGATTAGCTGCTTCCGCGCCATGGGCCGCGGCACGCACGGTGTGAAGGGCATCACCTTGGCCGAAGGCGACGAAGTGATTTCTCTGTTGTGGCTCAAGGCCGGCAACAAGATTGTGACCATCACTGAAAACGGCTACGGCAAGCGCAGCGAACCTTCGACCTACCGTATTACCCGTCGCGGAAGCAAGGGCGTGCGCAACCTGAACGTGACCGATAAGGTGGGCTCCGCCGTGTTCGTGGAAAGCGTCGCCGATGACTACGACTTGATCATTACCAGCCGCGAAGGCCAGGTGATTCGTATCAAGGCTGCCGATATCCGCCTCACGGGCCGTAACGCCCAGGGCGTCAAGGCCATCAGCCTGCGCGAAGGCGATGTGGTGCAAGATGCAACAGCGCTCCCGAGCGTCGAAGATATCGAACAGGATAGCGCCGAGGCGAAGGAAACCTTCGACAAGGTGGAAGGCGTCGAAGTTGACGACGATTCTGTGGAAAAGGTCGAAGACAAGCCGGAACAGCAGATCGGTGTGCCGGCAAACGACGAAGAATAAAATGGTGCGGGGCCTCGAAAGGGGCCTATGCAATTTGTTATATAAATAACGCTCCTCTCATGTTTGAGAGGGGCTTTTCTGTATCAAAAACAGGCTTTTTTACTCAAAAATCGCCGTTTTTCCCTTTTTTTTCTGTTGTAAAAGGTAACAACGGATTTTATCCAGTAGAACTTGATTGCCTATGTAGAATAGTATAAATTAGAGGGGAGTACAAACCACCCCCTGAGAGGAAAAGTATGAGTATCAAAAAAGTTTTAACAACAGCCTTTGCCATGGCCGCAATTTCGTCATCCATTTCCTGGGGGCAGACCGTTACCTGCTCTGGTGGCAGAGATCAGCAAATGGGTAGCGCCGGTGGCTATGATTACGAACTCTGGAGCCAGAATGGTGCCGGTACCGCAACTATGACGCTTCACACAAGCACCGAAAATGGTGGTGCTTTCGAAGTTGAATGGCAGGGTACTATCAACATGTTGGCCCGTACCGGAAAGCGTTGGGGGTCTAACTCCACTGTTACCGTACAGAATGTGGGTAATATTACCTCCGAATTTGAAGTGGAATGGAGCTCCTCCGACAACGTGAAGTATGTCAGTGTCTATGGCTGGGGCTATTACGACCAGCAGGACATTCCCAGTGGTTTCAGCAATGAAATTGAATACTACATTATCCAGGATCGCGGAACCTACAATCCTACCCAGGGCGGTAAAAAGTGGGGTTCTGCAAAGATCGATGGTATTGACTACGATTTCTATACTACCGACCGTATTCAGCAACCTTCTCTTTCGGGTACCAGCACCTTTAAGCAGTATTGGTCCATCCCGTCGAATACGAGCCAGCATCGCACCAAGGGAACCATTTCTATTTCCAAGCACTTCAAAGCATGGGCTGATGCGGGTATGAAGATGGGTAAACTGTATGAAGTTGCTTCCATGAAAATTGAATCCTACACCGGAAATACGGGCACTGCAAAAGGTTGGGCTAAAGTTAAGAAGAACCTGCTGAAAATCGGTGGCAGTGCCGATGAACTTGGTCTCAATGTAACTGCCTCTCCGGCTGCGGCAGGTACGGTGACAAAGAGCCCCAGCGCTAACTATTATGCTCCCAAGACAGCTGTACAGCTCACCGCCAAAGCCAACGAAGGCTGGAAGTTTGTGGGTTGGGAAGGTGATGCTACCGGCTCTACCGAAACCATTTCTGTAACCATGGACAAGGAAAAGTCTGTTGTCGCCAAGTTTGAATTGGTTGGTGAAACCACGGTGAACCTTCTTAAGGATGGTGATTTCCCGAGCAGCAGCGTGATTTCTACAAGCCAAGATGCATCTTGGTTCCTGGGTCAGGGTACAAACTGGGGTAACTCTGCTGCAAAGACATCTGTTTCTGGTGGCACGGCTATGGTTGACGTTACCACTATTGGTGCAGAAACTTACCAGCCGCAGCTTGTTCAGTACAATCTGGCTCTTGATAAGGGCATGAAGTACAAGTTGTCCTTTAAGGCTAGCGCTGATGTAGATCGCAAGATTGAAGTTAATTTCCAACAATCCGTAGACCCCTGGGGTGCATACGCCACTAAGGAATTTGACATTACCACTACGGAAAAGGAATACTCATTTATCTTTGCTATGGAAGAAGATACTGATGAAGCCGCTCAGTTTGCCTTCAACTTGGGACAAACTACAGGTACAGTCAAGATTAGTGACGTCAAGCTGGTCTTCACCAATGCTGAACCGGGTTCCGAAGGTGGTGAAATCCAGGCAATCGCACCGATGCTGCGCTTGAACGCCGCTGGTAAGACCTATCAGGTGTTCGACATGCAGGGCCGTAACCTCGGCAAGGTCGATGTTGCCAATGGCGCCTCCGTTGCCGACGCTCTCTTCGCCAAGTTCCAGAAGGTTGGAATCTACATGGTGAAGCAGGGTAGCAAGTTCCAGCAGGTTCGCGTGACTCGCTAAGAATTTGTCAAATTCCTAAAGCACTCCTATATTAAGGAAGACGAAGAGACGCCCCGCTAGTCGGGGCGTTTTTTGGTAGCAAGGAAAGGAGATTCCCGCTTTCATTGGAATGACAAAGCTACGATTTTTCTACATTTATCGCCGTAAAATTAACAAGGACCAAATTATGGCAATGCAAGATATGAACGACCAGGTGCAAGCGCGCCTCGCTAAGCTCGACAAGTTTAAGGAAATGGGTGTGGAGGCTTATCCGCACAAGTTCAACCGCACGCATGATTCCAAGGTTTTGAAAGAAAATAAGGATGCCCTGATGGCATCGGGCGAAAGTATTGCTTTTGCTGGCCGTGTGGTTCGCTTTAATCGCAAGGGTAAAATGTGCTTTATGCACCTCAAGGACCGTTATGGTCGCTTGCAGGTGGTGGTCGCTCGTGACGAAGTGGGCGAAGAAAACTACGAAATCGTGAAGATGACCGACCTGGGCGACTTCATCGGCGTGAACGGTACTATGTTCGAAACCCAGACGGGCGAATACTCCGTGCACGTGAAGAAGGTGACCATGCTCAGTAAGGCCGTGCGACCGCTTCCGGTGGCCAAGGAAAAGGTCGACGAAAACGGCAACAAGGTCGTGTTCAACGAATTTGCCGACGTGGATACCCGCTACCGCCAGCGTTACATCGACATGGCCCTGAACGACGACGTGAAGGACGTGTTCATCAAGCGCTTCAAGATTCTGCAGGCTATCCGCGAATACCTCATCGAGAAGGGCTTTATCGAGGTCGAGACCCCGACGCTCCAGCCGATTTACGGTGGCGCGAACGCCCGCCCGTTCACCACGCACCACAACGCCTGCGACATGACGCTCTACCTGCGCGTGGCCCCGGAACTTTACCTCAAGCGCTGCATCGTGGGCGGCATGGAAAAGGTGTTCGAGTTCTCCAAGAACTTCCGTAACGAAGGCATGGACCGCACGCACAGCCCGGAATTCACCGGCCTCGAGTTCTACGAAGCCTACGCCGACTACAACGACATGATGGTGCACTTCGAAAACATCTACGAACGCGCTTGCATTGCCGCGAACGGCACCACCAAGATTGACTACCAGGGTAAAGAAATCGACTTCAAGGCTCCGTGGCCCCGCTACAGCATGATCGAAGCCATCGAGAAGTTCGGCGGCCTCAAGGTGAACGAGATGAGCGATGACGAAACCAAGGCCAAGATGGAAGAACTCGGCGGCCACCTCGACGGCGAATTCAGCCGCGGCCGCGGTATCCTCGAACTGTTCGAGCTTACCGTGGAAGACAAGCTCATCCAGCCGACCTTCATCAAGGACATGCCGACCGAGAGCACCCCGCTCTGCAAGAAGCACCGCACCATCGAAGGGCTCATCGAACAGTTCGAGCCGTACGCTAACGGATGGGAGCTGGGCAACGCCTATACCGAACTTAACGACCCCATCCGTCAGCGTGAGCTCCTGGAAGACCAGGTGCGCCGCGGCCGCGGTGGCGAAGGCGAAACGCACCCGATGGACGAGAACTTCATGCACGCTATCGAAAGTGGCCTGCCTCCTACGGGTGGCGTTGGCTTCG
>NZ_JAZSAF010000015.1:0-11285 GCF_045601785.1 Fibrobacter sp. | reverse complement strand
GTCGTGCGGCACCAGGTACGCCCCTGCTTGTTCGCCTCGGTTACCGCATTGCGCATCTGCCTAAAATCGTAAGTACCTTCGGGCACAAGAATCGTCACGGCGTCATTACTCTGCAGGTACTTGCGGATGCTTGCGGAATCGCTCGCGAAAACGATGTTACCCGCATCGCCGCCAGTGGTATTGGCACCGAATCCTTCGGCCTTCACGTTGAACGTGAAAAGCAGAACCGCCGTCGGGTCGGTTTCCGCGCCGCTCCAAATCCACTTGGCCTGCGTATTTGCGGCAAAGCCGGTAAGGGTCGCCCCGCTCGGGAGCTTGTTGCTCGCATAGTTCAGAGTTGTCGCCCCGCCCCACTGGCTAAGGTCGCGGCCCTTGTTTTTCCAGGAGTTGTTGCCGACAGTCGGCTTTGCCTTCCAGCCGCTGCCGGAATAGTAGGATTTGTCGAGGTCATCAATCTGCACCATGACACCGGGAGCACCCTGGCCGTTCACGCCCACGACAGAAATCGCGTTCTCGCCCGGCAAGAAGGTCATCGGCACAAAGCGCACGCGGCCCGCCTGGTTGTCTTCGGCAAGGAGCGCCCCATTGTGGTAGAGCCTGTAGCCGCCATCGGCCACAATCCAAATACCCGGACCCTCGCCCGCATTGTATGTCGCGGCCACCAGCTGCGAACCCACCTTGTCACCACCACCGTAGGCGGCGTCGCCCGGAAGCGACACCACCTCGGAGGGGCTTATTGCCGCGGCGGCAATCCACACTCCGCACACCACGGTTCCAAACATCCTTTTCATCATAATACACCCTTTCCCGGACAACGCAGACATCTGCACAACTTTCGCGGGAACTAGGTAAAATCTACCTTGAAAAAGTGATTTTGCCCACACTTTTCTTTTACCCACCCGATTTAGCGTTGTTCCCGGACAACGGGAAAACAGGCACGGAGCACCCCCTTCCACGCATTTTTCTTACATTTAGGGCATGGGCGAAAAGAAACCGACAAAGAAAGTCTTTGAATACCTGGACTACCGGGAATTTCTAAAGGACTACTACAACCAGAAAAAAGAGGCGAATCCCGCCTTTTCGCTCCGCGTATTTTCGGACAAGATCGGTTTCAAGGCTAAGGACTTTATAAGCCGCGTTATGAACGGCGACAAGAACCTTTCGAGCCAAAGCATCCCCAAAGTTGCAAGCGGACTTAGGCTCGGCAAGCACGAAACGGAATTCTTCATCGGACTTGTCAAGTTCAACCAGGCTGAGACAACCGAGGAAAGAAACTCCGCCTTCGAAGAGATGCAAGCTGCGCTCAAAGTTGTTCGCTTTGCAGAAAATCAGCACATTCTAGGACACGCTCAGTACATGGTGTACAGCCACTGGCGCCACCTCACCATCCGGAGCCTGATCGGTATGTTTGGATTCGACGGTGACTACGAAGCGCTCGCCAGACAGGTGCACCCCAAAATTACCGCCGAGGAAGCCAAGAAATCGGTGAAATTGCTCGAAGACTGCCAGCTGATTAAGAGGGACGATAGCGGCAAATACATCTTGACCGAAAACGCCATCACCACAGGCGACCGCACATCGAAACTGGCTCTTCGCGGATTCCACCAGAATTGCCTGAAGCTCGCCGCCGATTCCATCGACCGCGACCCGCCGGGCACACGCCATATTTCAGGGCTCACCCTCGGTATAAGCCAAGAAGGCTACGAACGCATCGTGGAACGCATCAACGCCTTCCGTAAAGAAATTGCGCTCATCGCCGAAGAAGACGCCGACGCGGACAAGGTTTTCCAGTTGCAGTTCGCGCTGTTCCCTGTCGGCGGGAAATAGCCTCCAAGAAGCGGCCTTATTCCCTGATTGAAATCACCTTTTTCGAAAGTTGTCCGGCAACGTTTACCAGGACAATGTAGTTGCCGCGCGGCAGCGTCTTCAGTTCAAGCACCGCATCCGTCCCCGAAAATTCGTTGTGGAGCAATACGCGGCCCTGCAAGTCGAACACGCCCAGGTTCTTTTTACCTTGGACATCCGTCAACACGTGCAGTGAGCGGCCTTCAAGCTGAACATGCACCAAGTCGGCAGCGACTCGCCCATCGGCAAGCCATTCCGAGCCGCTTTCGGAACTGCTGCTTTCCGCTTCCGAACTCGACGAGGCTTCGCTGGAGCTCGACGGTTCGCTGCTGGAACTTATCTCAATTTCGCTGGAGTCCACGGGGCATTCCGTCAAGGGAATGTTTTTCGAAGTCGTAAAGCAGGCGCGTTCGTCTCCGTCGAGGACGATATTGTAGATGCCGGGGACCCGTGCCGTCCCGCCACGATTCACATAGGTAAAGTCAGCATAGTAGCCACCCGCCGCAAGCACCGCATTGATCGCCACGCGCTGGTGGCTCCGGTCACCATTAGCATTGTTGTTAAGCACAAAGGCAGTCCTGTCGTAGTCGATATACCACACATAGACTCCATTCCCCTGCTGTCCCCAGCGCACCTTTACATAGGCATCGTACTTTTCAGCAGGTCGGTATTCTACGACATAGAACTCGTCTGTTTGCTGCGGATTTGCAATCGAATAGGCCTGCAGCCGGCTCAATTTTTTCAGCGAATAGGTCTGTTCCGTTTCCAGTTCTTCCAGCGTGAGCCAGCCCACCCATTCTTTTTCGAAGGCGGAGTAACCCATGGGAGCATCACCCGCATTGGCACTGGATCCATTGTACATTCCTTGCGACATGACGTCGAACGTACCGGGGCCATCTATCTGTTGCTTGTTTTCGTCTTTGCCGTAATGATCCTGCAGGCCTAGAACATGGCTGAACTCATGAGCAAAGATACCCATCTTATTGATTCTTGTGCTGTTGGTGCCATCGGCATACTGCGCAATAAAGACATACTCGTCGAAATAGTAATTGCCCACACGGTATGCCGACTGGAAGCGTCCCGAAGACCCGTTGGCACTCATCCGGAATTCGTGTCCCCAGAAAAATTCACTCTGGCTAAGGGCCTCGCTTTCCATTCCCGGAAAAAGAAAGAAGAATCCGTCGACATTTTTCCCGTCGGATGTATACTTGGCGACATTCGCCTTAAAGTCGCTTCGCTTGCCGAGTTCGTCCAACCCCGCCTTGAGAAAATTGCCTTCTTGGAAGTTGGAATCGCGGCCAAAACTCAGCAGAGTTGCGTTGATATTTATTGGATACACGTCAAAGTGCGGATTGAACAGGCTATCAGATACAAATAAAAAATAATCACGAAGACTCCCGATATTCTTGTTCTCGCTATAGCCGGGCTTATTCAAAAAATCATAAAACTTCGCCGAATCGCCATGCGCCTTGTCGGTCGTTCCGATCAGGAGCACCGGGAACCAACGTTCCCCAACGGTCCATTTTTTGGGGGTCGGTCGCTTCAGCAAAGCCGACACGCCCTTCTGGCCCCCCGCCATCACGGGGGTATGCGCAAAAGAAGTCTGTTCCATCAAGGAGGTGTCCTTGGGAAATCGACCCCCATGTCGCCTTTCATGGTTCTTTCGAGCTGATTCCTGGGAGAGCCCCTTTAATAAAGAAGAATCCCCCGCAGTGCGTGCTTCCGGATCTTTCGCCAGCGTTTTCGTAGGATTTCCCTGCTCATCCACATAAACCAGGCAGCCTTCGCCATCGTACATGACAAGAATGCCATCGGAAGATTCTGCATAGTGGTAATGTTCGTCGCCAGAATAGCGAACCGAGATCGAGCTTCCGTCACAATTTCGGACAGTCTCTATACCCGTTGCCGCAGGACGCGCAAAAGACGGCGATGCCAACATACAGGCAACCGCCGCCACAACAAAGATTTTGTCGAGCGTCATTTTCATTCTCTCCCTAAAAATAATCCATTTTGGGGAGAAAAACAATTTAGCTCCGGTAAATTATCCTTTTTTTACACAACTAGGGGCATTCCGATCAGCTCGGCAACCGAGTCACTCCGGGACCCGTAATGAAGCTGTGACCGTTCTGTCCGGGACAATGTTCCACATGGATTCGCTGGTGAATACTGTTCACGACAGAATCAACGTGCGTAATAATTCCGAGCATCTTGCCCTGGCGCTGCTGGCTCTTGAGGCACTCCATGACGTCTTCGAGAGTTTCGTCGTCCAGCGTGCCGAAGCCTTCGTCCATGAATAGCGATTCCACGCGTACGTTACGGCTTGCAAAATCGGCGATTCCCAAGGCGAGTGAGAGACTCACCAGGAACTTTTCGCCTCCGGAGAGGTTCGTCGTCCGACGGTCCTCATCGAATTCCGCATCGTTCACCTTGAAGCCCAGATTGCCATTTGCAACGAGCCTGAAGCGATCCTTGATGGTTTTCAGATGCTTATTAGCAAGTTTGAGCAGCGACTTGAAGGTGAGGCCCTGAACGAATGTCGCAAAGTCGTCACCGTTCATTACGCCAAACCAGTTACCCATCGTTTCCCATCGCGTACATTCGGCGGTTGCTGCATCTAGTTTTTTCTGAAGTTCCTGCAGTCGAGCCGCATTCTTCTTGTAGTTTTCTACACGGTTGCGTGCAGCGCCCGTTCTTTGCTGCAGTTCGCCAAGTTCCTTTTCGGCAGTCTGCTTCTGCTCGACCAGGGTCTGCAGCGGAGTCTCGTCGGAGCGTTCCGTCTTCACCTTTTCAAGCGCTTCGGTGGCGACCTGCAGCTTGCCCTTTGCAGAAGCTAGCGCTTCGTCGATAGACTTCTTTTTCGCCTGCAACTGCGTAAATTCCTGTTCAGGCATAGCCGCCTTAAGGAAGGCATTTTCGTCGGCGAAGCCCTTCGCTTCGATGGCGGTCTTGAAGTTCGCCGTAGACTTTTCAATATCGACCGCCACCTTTTCGAGAGCATCCTTGAGCGACTTGATAGTCGTATTCAACTCGTTGCTCCTGTTTTCGGCATCGCGGAAGGTCTTGTCGGCAGCAGCATACGCCGTTTCTGCAGCATTCTTACGATCGTTCGCTTCCTTCGCGACGGTCTCCACATCATTGTCGCCGAACTTATCTGCGCGGGTTTTCTGCAACGCGTCTAAGTTACGGACAGCAGTATCGTACGCTTCGGTTTCAGCTGCGAGAGAATTCCGTTCCTTCTCCACCGCGTCGCCATAGACGCTCTCGTTGTTGCGTGCAAGTTCGAGCCTTTTCGAAAGGTTATCGAGCAGTGTCTTGTTGGTCTCAAACTGCTGCAGGCGATTTTTCAGATCGGCGAGAACATCGTCTGCTTTCTCGATGTCGAATTCCGCCCAGGGTTTCCACAGCGTAGCAATCGTACCTGCAATTTCGCCTTTCTGACTCGTCAAGGAATCGATATTCTCGGCGGCAGCCTGTTCAACATTCGCCGCACGGTTCTTCTCGATTTCACAGGCGTTGATTTTCGCGTCAACATCCTGCATTTTGGCATTCAGTTCGCGAATTTTTTCGGCGGTATTGCTCACGCCGGATTCATCGCCTGCAATATTTTCCGCATGGCTACATGCGGGGTGCTCCTTAGAACCGCAAACCGGACACGCCTCGCCTTCAACAAGATGCTTCTGAATTACATTGGCAAGTACAAGGACTTCGTTTCTGAACAGTTCATTCTGTTCGTCGAGCAGCTCCTGTTTTCGCTGGAACGCCACCTTGAAATTGTCTTCGACTTTGGCGATATCCTTTACTGCTGCGGTTTTTGCTTGTTCCGCCTTCTTAATATCGGCATCTAGCTTACGGATGTTGGAAACAAACGTTTCGCTCTGCGGAATGATACCCGTGAGTTTCGAGTCCTTCGCGTTCGACTCTTGCGTTTGCTTGAGCGTTTCGACCTGCGGTTCAATCGACTTGATGTCGTTCTTTGCCTTTTCAAGATCGTCTGCAGCCTTCGCAAGGGCCCCCGCGGCCTTTTTCTTGCGGGTTTCGGCTTCCGACTTTGCGTTTACCGCATTTTTTACGTCCTGGTCGAGTTTGCGGATTTCATTCCATAGCGCATCGTTTTCAGCGATAAAGTTTTCCGCATCAGTCTTTGCCTTTTCGGCAAGCGACTTCGCTTCGCCCGCACGGGTCAATTTTTCCATCACTTCAGGAAGAAGTTCCTTCTGACGCTCCAGTTCCGCTTTATCACTGGATTCGCGCTTGCGAAGACCCAGCAGTTCCGTATGGAGCGAGGCACATTCCCTTGCCTTTTCGGCATCTGAAAGGCGAACTTCGCTTTCAGAAAAATCGGTTTTCGCCTGATTGGCGCGTGCAAGTTCACTTTCCGCCTTTTGCAAGTTACCGGTGCAAGTGTTCATCGAATTACGCCAATTGATCTTTGACTCCAATTCGGTCTTCTGCGCGACAAGATTCTTTTCCTTGGCCGCACTTTCGGCAAGCAACGCCTCGTCATTATCAATTTCTTCAGCACTCGGCATGTTGCCTGCCTGCGTATTGTAGGCAGCCAGGGCATTGTCCCTTGCAGCACTTGCCGCCCGTCTGTGATCACCCACCCTCGCACCGATGCGGCGGAACCTTTCGGTGCCGTTCAGCTTTTCAAGGATGTCAGCACGTTCCCTTTCATCGCTGGTGAGAAACTTGCTGAATTCTCCCTGAGCAAGCATAATGGAACGACAGAACTGCGAATAGTCCAGCTGAATATTATCGGCATTTTTCCTGCCGAATTCACCGCTTTTTCCCGTATCATTGTCAAAAATCGGATTTTTCGGATCATTGATGGACCAAATTTTGCCGTGGGCAGCCTTTAGGTTACCATCGGACTTACTCTTGGCGCGGCTCTGGCTCCATTCCGAAACAAACGTGCCCTTACGGCACTTATATGTAACGCGGGCGTAACAGGAGCATTTGCCCGATGTCATGACGGCATTACCCTTGTCAGACGATTTAGCTTCGTCACCCGTTTTTTTATAAACGATCCCTTGCCTAGGCGTAGCTCCATAAAGCGCAAGCGTAATCGCATCGAGAATGCTTGTCTTACCCACACCCGTATTTCCACTAATAACAAACAGACTGTGGTCCAGTTCGCTATAGGATGGGTCGGTAAAGTCGATGCTCCACTCGCCCGCAAGGCTATTGATATTTTCGAACTCAATCTTCAGAATTTTCATGTTTAAGCCTCCCCGTTGTTTTCATTATTGACTTCTTCGACGACCTGCATAAAGAGCGAGAGATACTCATCGTAGTTTTTCTGGACATCGTCATTCATTTCGGTGACACCCGTCTTGCTCATCAGCAGAAGCTTGAAAATTTCCTCGTCGCGCAGAACCTCGATGGATTCGAGAGTTTCGTCCGAGAAGCTGTCTGCCGTAAGGGCATCAGCGCGGTTCGCCTTCTTGCTCACGACGTCGAACGGAGCTCCTTCCAGTACGGGGGCGAGAATTTCGTTGATGTTGACACCCGGAACGTAGTCGAACACGACTTCCACCTTCAGGGGCTTTTCTGCGGGCGCACTTTTCAGCTGATTTAGCTGCATGACAATATCTTCGATGGTTCCCGATACGCGCAGGAACTTGAAGTACTGCGGGGTCTCGATTTTCTGCACGGCGGGTTCTTCACCCTTCTTCAGGTCGATGGCGAGAATATGGTGCGGAATACTCGTCTCGTCAAAACCGAGTACGAACGGCGAGCCTGAATAGCGCACCTTCGAGTTCTCAGCCACCTTGGTCGTGTAGTGGATATGTCCGAGAGCCACGTAGTCAAAGCCGTCCGGGAAAACGGAGACGGGGATTGTCCCGAGATTTCCGACGATGTCGCGCATGCCATGCTCTTTCGCGTCCTTGCCCTCGTCGTTTTCAGGGCGACCTTCCAGCTTGGATGCATACAGGTGACCCGTCGCCACGATGGGGATGTCGCGACCGGCACGCAGGACTTCGGCGGCATCGTAAACAGCGCTATAGAGCCCACGGTATGTGCATTGAGCAAAATCTTCGGTCGATTCTTCGGGCTTGAAACGGCGCAGTTCCATTTCACGGACATACGGCACCGCGGCGCTGATGCCCACCACGTTTCCGTCGGCATCCGTCAGTTCCTTTACGAGTTCTTCTACGGAGCGTTCCCCGAGAGAGCCCACCATTTGGATATTGAGGGCGTCGAGCAAGTCGCGCGGGGCGTCAAGCAGTGCGCCCGAGTCGTGGTTGCCACCCACTAGCACGATATTTTTGCAGCAAGTGTCCAGCAGGGAGGCAAGGAATCGGAAATACATACGGCGCGCCGGTAGGGGCGGGTTCGCCGTATCAAAAATATCTCCCGAGACAACGAGACACTCTGCCCCGAACTCGACGATACGTTCCTTGAGCCAATCCAGGAACTGTCTAGACTCTGCCAGTCTATCAATGTCGTGCATCGAATTGCCCAGGTGCCAATCGGCGGTATGTATCAGTTTCATTCAATCCTCTTCTTGTAGGCGGAGACCATTCTTCCGACATACAAATATACTATCGTATTTTTGGCACAAAATGTCAAATAAAAAAAAGGCATTCCGACTTTCGCCGGAACACCTTGCTTGGTTTGGAGTCAAAACTATCTATTTCACCTGCACAATTTTCGAAAAACGCACATTCCCATTTCGAATCACAGCAATGTATTTGCCGAGAGGCAAATTTTCAAAATAAGCCGAAGACCGAACAGCCCCTTTATGGGCGACAATCTGTCCCATTGTCGAAATCAGACTAATTTCGGCGCTTTCAGGCAAATGATGCATAACTATATTGTGGTTTTGCAGGAAAATGACCGGAGTGGCAATCTTTGCAACAGCACTACGCATCCTGTCGGTAGAATCTCCTGCTGGATCCGTAGTCACATTTGTCAGCGCCGTGTCGCCGGCGGCATACAGCGGGGCGAGAGCTTCCGCCCACAGGTGATGCATCGCTTGGCCTCCCTTCTTGTCGCCGTTCGGGTGAACGCCGTCGCTTGCGAGCTGTTCCGGATGTTCCTTGAAGTAGGAAAAAAAGTCGGGACCCTTCGGGAGGTTGTTTTCTTCGGTCAGGTTGTCGACGGCCTCGAGGAATGCGGGGTTCACCTGCCAGCCCGCCTTGGAAGAATCCGTTGCGATGATGCGGGCGATAATCGGGGTAATTCCATGAGCCTTCGCCGAATCGATAATCGTCTGCATGTTCTTCTTGTACGTGTCGAGGTTCCAGTCGCCGCCGCCCCAGGCATCGTTCGTGCCCATCTCGATGGCCCAGAATTTGACGTTGCCGGCATATTCCAGGTATTCGTTCAGGTGTTCCACGACTTCGGTGCTGTTGATGCAGCCGATGCCCCCGCGGAGCATGGCGGGCGTATATTCGGGAAATCTTGCATGAATGAGCTGCGCCGTGGTTGAATCAGTATCCTGCTGTTTGATTCCCATCTGGCTGATGCTCGTGCCCATGAAGAACCACGTGTCGGTACCGCCCGCGCTCACGTCGAATGCCTCGATTTCGAGAATCTGGCCTACATCGCCTTCGCTTGCGAACTTGAACCACGACTTTCCCGCAAATTCGATGTCGACGCCGCGCGCCATCACGGGATTGTCCTTGATATTTGCCACTTCGACCCAGTCGCCGTCGCTACCGTCGGTGGAGTTCGCGGAGGTCATAATCTTGAAATTCGAAAGGGGAACTCCACTATGAGAACAGCCAGTCGTAAAGTCGGTGGCCCAGGCGCAATCGCCAAATGATTCCCAATTGATTCGCAATTTCGTGGGGCCTTCACCTACATTTATTGCGATTTCCTTGGCATTGCTGCTTTTCCAGTTGGTCAAGTAACCGTCCGTCAGGTAATCGGTCGTTGAAGTTCCGGTATGAGCCGGCAAACCGCCCGAAACCAACTTGTTCGGGGTAATGGCATTCGCCGATTCTACGTCCCAAAGGGCAAAAATCGATACGGTTGCGGCAAAGGCAATGCGTCTAAACACAAATTTTCCCATAAACACTCCAATTCACAAGCAACACCATAAAAAGGTCAAAAGCAACCCCCCGAAGCAAGAAATTCAACAGGGGGCGCTTATTTGGGCTCTTTATTTTTTGATAAACATCTTGTTCACAGCCCTGCCCTGAATTTTTTGACGGACAATATAGAGTCCCTGCGGAAGGTTCTGCGTCGAGGCTCCCATGTAGTGGCCGTTCATGTCGTACACGCCCATCATGGTCGATTCTCCACGCAGGTAGAAACGATCAGCTATACGAGTCGTTCCCGAATCAGAAACATTCGGCTTGTACTTTTCCCAGCCGGGCATGTCTTCGAGCGAAAGGATTCGCTCGTCGTCCATGTTGCTCTTCCACACGGCGTCCTTCGTCTGGCCGGGCCAGGTTCCGTTCCAGGTGCTATACCACGGCATCCACCAGCTCCATACGGCTTCGTCGGTGTGCATGTTGTTCACGTCGGGAATGGGGCCGTTTTCGCTGAGCGCGAGAATCTTCGTGCCGTTCGATGCGCTTTTGAACTTGTCGAAGGAACTCGCGTTGCTGGAGTGGTCATTTGCGCTGTTGTAGATGTCGATGGAAAGTACGTCGTAGTATTCGCTGCCCGGATCCCAGGAGGTGACGGTAGAACCTTCGGGGTTGAACACCCAGATCATGTTCTTCACGCCCTTGACTTTGACCATGCGGTCAAATACCAAGCGGTAGAGGGCCGCAAACTGGTCGCCCGAATTGATGCTCCACCAGAACCACTTGCCGCCCGCTTCGTGCAGGGGGCGGAATATGCCTGCAACGCCTTCTTTTTGCAATTCGAGGAAGTAGTCGGCGATGTGGTCAATGTCGGCGACAATTCCCTTGTAGGCGGCACTTTCGGTGTCCCATTCGGTGGTGCCGGGCTTGAATCCTGTAGAGAAGTCAAAATCCGTGTATTCGCCGCCGTTGGCAGAACTCTGGATATAGAAGGCGTCCTTCTTGTCGAGCGGGTCTTTCCAGTGCCAGGTAAACGCGGGGATGCCGCCAGCCTTCCAGAGGCCCTTTGCAATGGAAATCGCCTTGTCGGTGTATTCCATGTTCCAGCTTTCGTTGGCCTTGGGACCGGTTGCAAACAAGAAATCCAGCCCGACGAGTACCGGGTACTTGCCCGAGCGTGTATAGATGTACTTCACGTCGTCGTGGGTCTTGAAGTCGGCGCCCAGCGTGTATCCGGTCATGTCGCCGGTCATGATTCCACTAATCGTCTTCTTGCCGAAGTTCTCGCGCAAGAAACTGTAGAGCTTTACCGCACTTTCGGTCGCGTTCGGGGTGACCGGGGCAGCAGAAAGCTTGAAGGGGGCGGATTCGTAGGGCTCCACGTCGATATAGTCCACGCTAATCCAGCCCCAGTACTTTTCGAGCGAGATGGTGTTTGTGCCCGCCTTGAGCGTGACG
>NZ_JAZSAF010000014.1:0-5235 GCF_045601785.1 Fibrobacter sp. | reverse complement strand
GGCGGTATTCCACTTGCGCGAAGACCTGCTCAAGAACGTGTCCAAGGGCAAGACCTTCAGCATGTTCATTCCGGCACTCGACAAGAACGTGGAAATGGAAGTCAGCTACATTGCGTCTGTAGGCGATTACGCCACCTGGCGCAGCTCCAAGGAAAGCGGCGGTTTCGATCTCAAGAGTTTCGAAGTGCGCCTGCGCCCGAAGACTAGAATCGAAAACTTGCGCCCCGGCATGAGCGTGCTTTTCCCGATGGAACAGGTTCAGTAAGGTCGTGCGCCTTGTTTATCGATTTCTTTAGAGCGATTCGCAAAATCTATATCAGTCACAATATCGTGTTGTGGCTGGTGCTCCTGATTTTGCCGGTGGTGACATCGGTCTTTATGGTGAATTTCTTTTCGGCCGAAATCATTCAGCATGTGCCGATTGGCCTTTTAAAGCAAGACCGTTCGCAGCTGGCCGATAAAGTCGAAATGGCATTGCGTGCAGACCCCGTGCTCGAAGTCGCGGTGGAATGCCACGACCGTAGCGAATGCGAACATGCGGTGATTCGCGGTGACTTGCAGGCGTTTATCGTGCTCCCGTACGAAATGGAACGCCGCGCGCTCCGGCTTGAAACGCCCGTGATTCCGGTGTATTCCAGCGGCCAGAATTATCTTACGAATACGTTTGCGGTCAAGGAAATCCGCTCGGTGATTTCGGCGATTGGCGCCGACTTGTTTACCAAGCAGATGGATGACCCGATTCATGTAGAACTCAAGTCCGTGAGCAATAATAGCGGTAACTACCAGGGCTTTTTAGGGCTCGGGCTGGTGACAGCCATTTTCCATTTGGCCGGAATTTTGGCGGCGGTGTACCTGTTCAGTTTCCCGTTCCGCGATCACCGCGTCCGCGAATTCTTGAAGGCGGCGGGCGGCTCGCGCGTGGTGCTTGGCGCTGCGACAGTTTTGCCGCTGGTCGTGATTCAGTGGCTGTCGATGGTGGCGGTGTATGCGTATGCTCGCCGTGCGCTCACGCCGATGACTTTCGATGAATTCGTGGTGGTGTCTGCGGGGCAGTTGGCGATGTTTCTCGCATGCTCTGGAGCGGGGGCCGCCTTTGTGGGCATTACGGGCAACATGCGTATGTCTTCGAGCGTGGCGGGCGTTATCGCCGGCCCCGCATTTGCGTTTGCGGGCCAGACTTTTCCGGTGATGGCGATGCCCTTGGTGGTGCGCGGCTTTGCTTTCCTGCTACCGCTTACTCATGTTCTTAAGGTTCAGTCCGCTATGCTCTTGGGCTCGGTCGGCAAGGCGCACGCCTGGGAATCGATCGTGGTGCTTTTGTTCATGGCGCTGTTCTGGCATTTGCTCGCCTCAAAATTGTTGTTCTTGCGTTGGAAAGTCGCCGAAGAAAAAGAGGTGGACTGGGAAGCCCGTGAAAAGTTGCACCTGAAGGATAAGCTGAAAAATATTGCCGGCGCCGTCTATTCGGATTTGAGTATTCGCAAGGCGATTGCTTCTGATATGGCTGAAAGGAGGCGCAAATGATAGACCTCTTTAGGCGACTTTTCAAGGTGGCGTTTGCCGAATGGAAGCTTTTTTACACCGACCCTGCGGCGGTGCTGTTGCTGGTGGTGGCGGGCGTGCTTTACGCCTTCTATTACCCGACACCTTACATGAATCAGACGGCTACAGATGTGCCTGTGGCTGTAGTGGATCTTGACCATACGGTGATGTCGCGCGAACTCACGCAGATGTCTGCCGCGGCTCAGCAAATCGATGTGCGCTACGTGTTTTCGGATATCCGCGAAGCGGAACAGGCCATGGCCGAAGAAAAAATCTACGGGTTCATGGTAATTCCCAAAGACATGGAAAAGACGCTCCGTAACGGTGGCAAGACGAACGTGAATGTGTTTACGCACGGCGCCTACGTGATGCTCCACGGCAACATCGGAACGGCGTTTACTACATGCGCATTGACTGTTGGGGCAACTACCAAAGTCAAGCGAATAGCCCTCGGCAAGAAAGTCCCTGCGGCCAAGGCAATTGCCATGCGCGACCCGATTCCCATCAGCGTGCAGACCATGTACAACAACACGGGTAGCTATTCGAACTATGTGGTGCCGAGCGTGTTGGTGCTGATTTTGCAGCAGACGCTGGTGATTGGCATTTGCATTCTGGGCGGAGCTCGTGCTCACCGCAAGTTCCGCAAGTTGCAACGCGACAGTTCCGTCGAAAACGAACTGATGCCTTACCGTTACTTTGGCCGTTCGCTCGCGTACTTCTTGCATTACTGCAGCTTTATCCTGTTCTACCACTTTGTAGTGTACAACGTGTTCGATTTTCCGCGCCGTGGTGAAATTTTGCCGATGGTGGCTTTTGCAATCGTGTTCCTGTTTTCGGTCATCAACTTCGGGATGGTGCTTTCGCAGGTATTCCTGCGTCGCGAAACGAGCATGCAGCTGTTCCTGTACATGAGCATTCCGATCCTATTCCTTTCGAACTTTAGCTGGCCTACCGAACTCATTCCGGCGTGGATGAAGGGATTTTCTTGCCTGTTGCCTTCAACATTTGCCATTCCGGCATGGCTTGCGATTGAACAGCGTGGAGCCGACATTTACGATGCAGCATCGCTTCTGTTGCCGCTCGCTATGCAGGCGGGATTCTACCTGTTGCTCGGGCTTGTGCTTACCAACCTCCGCGACGGAAGCAAGCTGAAAACCGGCGATATGTAGCCTTTCCTGTCATCCCCGGCTTGGCCGGGGATCTCCGTGCTGGGCGTGACAATTTGAAAATGAATTTTGTATATTACGATTAGAGGTATTTTTATGATGTTCGATCCTTTATACATGATGATTCTCCTGGTGACGCTTGCCCTTTCGGGTAGTGTTTCCTGGATGGTCAAGTCCCGTTTTAATGCTGGCCAAAAAGTCGGCATTTCGAGCGGCCTTACCGGAGCCGATGTGGCGAAGGCCATCCTTATGGATGCGGGCATTACCGACGTGAAGGTGCTGCAGCATCACGGATTCCTGTCGGACCATTACAATCCGCTGAACAAGACTTTGAACTTGTCGCCTGAAGTCTATAACGGTCGCAATGCGTCTGCCGCAGGTGTAGCCGCTCACGAAGTGGGCCACGCCATTCAGCATGCGCAGGGGTACTTCCCGCTGTGGCTGCGTTCGTTCATTGTGCCTGCCGCAAACCTCGGCTCGAATCTCGGTCCGTGGCTTGTGATTCTCGGCATCATCCTGATGAGTGCGGGCCGTGCGCTCGGCTATTCTCTTGCCGTGGCGGGTGTGCTGCTGTTCGGTATCGCGACACTCTTTACGCTGGTGACTGTGCCGGTAGAATTCGACGCTTCTTCCCGCGCCAAAAAGGTGCTTGCTCGCCTCGACATCGTGGCGCAGGGCCGCGAATACAATACGGTTTCGGGAGTGTTGTTTGCCGCGGGGCTTACCTACGTGGCAGCCGCAATCGGTTCCATTATGCAGTTGCTTTATTGGGCTTACCGCGCAGGACTTATTGGCGGTCGGCGAGACTAGTCTTCTATTGTCATCCCGGGCTTGACCCGGGATCTCCTAGTCATTAGTATGAACCTCTATAGACGAGAAATCGTCATCGTCGTCGCCGGTTTCGTCATTGCGAGGAGCCGTAGGCGGCGAAGCAATCCCTTTTTCATTGGCCTGGGAGTCGTAGAACGCCTGGGCTTTTTTCATGAACGCTTCGAATTCTTCGTCGCTCATGGTCTGCTCAGCAGCAGGTTCCTCTGTGCTGTCATGCCCGACTTGTTCGGGCATCTCCATTTCTACTGAAGAACTTGATTGTTCAGGTTCAGTAGGAGTTTCCTCTATGCTGTCATTCCCGGCTTGACCGGGAATCTCCTTTTCTACTAAGGATTCCGCAACAGTTTCAGTTGCCGGCGCAGCAGTATCAGCCACAGGAGCGGTACCTTCTGCCGGAGCGTTCTCAGCCGGAGCCTGCGCACCTTCTGCAGCATCGTCCGCCTTCATCATTTCGGCGAACGGGTTTTCCTGCACTTCGCTCAAGTCTTCGCGACCTTCGAGCATGGCGTTCAAATCGTCTTCGCTCACGTTCCGTCCGCGTTCCGTCCACAGCACGGCTTCGCGCATCACCGCAGCCAAGTCGCCTACGGTCTGTTCCTTAGAGCGAGCAATCGCCTGGTTGCGAATCGCTTCCACAAGGCCAGGCTTCACGTCCGGATCCTTGCTGAAGAACACGGTCTCGTGCGCCATTTCTTCGGCGTAGTCGGCGTTGTTCTTCTTGCGGTAAATCCAAATCGGCCCGAACAGTTCGCTCTGGCGGAATACGATTTCGTCCGTCTTGATCATCTCGAGCATGGCCATGAAGGTCACCGCTGCCACAATCGGGTGAGAATCGTTATCGAGCAAGTCTTCGAACAGGGCGCGGCCATTCACTGCAAGATAATTGTTAATCGCCTGCTGACGGTCCTGAATGGTCACGTAGTCGAGTTCGATGTGGTGAATCGTTTCCGAAATCTTAGTCTTCAAGCTCTTCTGGTAAGCGCGGAAAAGCTGCCAAATGTTCGCGTCGGCCAAAGTCTCTTCGTCGGTCTGCGTTTTTTCGAGGCGTCCGCGGGAATACGTACCGAAGTTCTCGCTTTCCATTTCCTGCAGCCCGCTCGCGACTTGCTTGAAGCGCTGGTATTCCAGCATTTCCTTCATGAGCTGTTCGCGGTCTTCGTTGTATTCCGCTTCCATCTCGGGGTCGCGCTGTTCGGCCGGCAAAAGTTCCTGCACCTTGAGTGCCATCAAGCGGCTCGCCATGTACAAGAAATCACCCGCCTTCGAAAGGTCGGTACCCTCGTACTCGTTCACCCACTTTAAGAACTGGTCCGCAATTTCGGCAATCGAAATCTGTTCGAGCGGAACTTCCTTCTTCTGAACAAGATACACCAGCAAGTCCATCGGGCCATTGAACGCCCCGATGCGAACTTCGTATTCTTCCTGTTCTTCGACTTCGGTCATTTACGGTAAATGTAGTTAAAATCATTCGGCCTGAACGCGTTTTCAGAGCGCGAAGGCGAATTCCACTCGGCGATTTAATCTTTCAATTCTTCAATTTTGACGAGCATCTTTTCGGAGAACCGTTCTCAGCTTCGTTAATGGCGTGGGCTCGCATAACTTCTTGTAAAGTTTTCCATGACAACTCAAAAGCGAGACTAAATTGTCCGATAACACCAGTACGATAAATTTCATCGCTTTTTGCCATATCGCGATT
>NZ_JAZSAF010000013.1:0-138261 GCF_045601785.1 Fibrobacter sp. | reverse complement strand
TTTTCACATACGACGTATCCGTATGCAAGTAGGTGCCGCCGCGAATCCACACGGTATCGCCCGCGTTCACCACGGAATTCGCCTTGTTGAGGGTCGCAAACGGGCTATCCTTCGTTCCCTTGTTCGTATTCTTGCCATCGGGGGCCACGTAGTAGGTTGCCCCGAAAGTTTCCGCTGCAGCCAGGGCAATCACGGCCGCACACAACACGCACTTCATTTTCATACCTCGCCTTGTTCCATTACTTTGTATACATCCTGATTTTTGACGCGCGGTTCTTCAATGCACCCGCAGAACGCCCGTTCACCAGGAAGTTCCGGCCACCGTTACGGAGCGTATTGCTACGCACAGGGATCCTCTGGAGTACCGTCGTGCCACTGTCGCCCACGGCAGAGTCGCCAGGATTGACAGGGACCACCGCGTTTATATCCACGAACTCGATGCGGTCGATATTCGGGCCGCCATCCTTCGTGAGCGAAGCGATGGTGATGGCGCTTGCACCCGCAGGCAACCTGAGCGTCACCACGCTAGAATCCCACGATTCCCAGGCTCCCGTCGATTCGAAGTCCACCGATTCCACCTGCACCTTGCCGTTCACCGCAACACTTACCGGGCGGTTTGCCGTAGAGCCGTTCGCAAAGACAATCTTCACGTCCTTATCGCCCTCGTCGGCAGCAACCACGGAAAGCGTCACCGAGGAACCCACCTCGTTATCGAGATTCGCGTAGCCCTTGCCCGAAAAGCCCTCGCGCGTCGACTCGAGAACCGTCTTGTTGAACACGCCGTTTTCCGCCTCGTACTTGAGCGAATCCTTGCCCACGAACTTGAAGGTCGCGCCCAGGTTCACATCCTTGCCGAGACTTGCCACCGTGTATTCCTTGCCGTTACCCGTATTGTCGCCGGTCCACGCCACGAATTCCCAGCCCTCCTGCGGAACGGCCGTAAAGGTCACCTTGCTCCCTTCGGCAATTTCACTGCCCTCGATGCTTTGCGCAATCGAGCCGCCATAAGCGACCGTCGTCTTCACGTTGTACTTCTTAACGGTCTTGCCGTTCTGCACCCAGTCCGGGAGCGTCGCGTTATATTTTTTCGCGATATCGCGCAGTTCCCTAAGGCGCGCATTCGCCGTGTATTTCTGGCCATCGCGATCAAACATCGGTTTTTTGCTGTAACGGGTCGGCTCCCACACGAAGGTTCCCCAGCCCAAGTCGCCAAATTCATAGAACACCGAGTTCACGAGGGCCGTGCGTTCGCCCGTATATTCGCAACTCAGCACCGCCTTCTTGTTCTTGACCACGAGCCCGAACATATCGCGCCAATCTTGCCCGTTGTTCGTGGTACCGTAGGTGGAACCGCAAATGGCATCGTAGTCGATGTTCGCATGAATCTTGTTGTACCAATCCGCGAAGCCCTTCTCGGGGCGCGGCTGGCCATGCTGCATCACAATCTTGATAGAAGGATCCGTCTCGCGCACCGCACGCACGCCCGAATTGATGATGTTCGCGAAGTCCGCCGTCTTGCTCAGCGAAACGCCCGCCACCCTCGAGTTGATTTCGTTACCCACCTGCACCATGTCGGGGCGAAGTCCCGCCTTCATGAGCGCATCCATGGTCGTCTTCACGTGGTTATAGGCGAGCTTGCCCATCTCGGCATTGCTCTTGCCCGCCCAAGAGGCCGGAACATCCTGATGGCCGATGGAAGCCCACGTGTCGCTCATGTGGAAATCGAGGAAGAACCCCATGTTGTGCGCCTTGATGCGCTTGGCGAGCGCGATGGTATGCTCCAGATCGCACCAGCACACGTTAGAATTCGCGCCCGAGTAGCTGTTCTTCGCGTAGCCGATGCATGAATTCACGAAGGTGCGCACGCGGATAAAGTTGATTCCATGATTCTGCAGGATATCAAAGAGATCCTGCTGCTTGCCGTTATCGTAGTATTTCGCCCCCAAGGACTCGTCTTCGAGCACCCACGAGACATCGACACCCACGATATACGGGCGCGCAAGCGCCGCAACCGCCACGGCACCCAGAACCAGCGCCGTTTTCCTGATGATTTTTCCCAATCCAAACATCCTTCACTCCTTTGATTTTAGTTTATCGCTATTTTGTTTACGGCTTTTTCAAATTTTGTCGTACTATAAATTGTACTACAATTTTCTATAAATATAACTCTTTTTACTACAAAGCGTACTATATTTTTTGAAAAATTTTAAAAATGGCGTTTTTGAGCGAAAAAAAGAGAATATTCATTGGAGTACAAGCTCAATCTCACCCGTAAACAAGCCCTAGCGCGATGGCGAGCAGGCCGAGTAACGCAATCTGCTTGACGATGGCGAAATTTTCACGGTCGAACATGCTTTACCTCAGCTCGATTTTCTGGATGCGGCCGCCGAGCCTTACCACGTATGCGCCGGGAGCAAAATCCCTCACCGAAACTTGCGCGGCGTGCCCGCGGGCAACCACCATGCCGTGCAGGTTCATCAGGGCGTAATCCGCAGCCTGCGAGAACCGCAACCCATCTGCGCGAGAGACCCCGACAATCCGTGCTCCGAAATTCACGGGCGTTATGGCCAGTGACGTAGTTTCTGCGGAACTGCTCGACGCGTCTTCGAAGCTGGAACTTGACATCAGTTCAGCGGTCCCTGAGCTCGACGCATCCTCGCTGGAAGAACTGTACGCAGATTCGTCGCCCATATATTCAAACTTGAACGACTGATTCTGCGTCCCGGTCTGTTTCCACACGACAAGCGGCATTCCCGCCTCCGTAGAGATGTTCAAGACATCGCCCAGGTATTCACTTGCGGTATCCGCGTACAGGCGGTAACCGTCATCCACGTTAAAGTTCTCGATGACAATGCGGTTTTCGGCATCGACGGTCCTTGCGGAATCAAGCAGGTTTCCCTTTCCGAACGAAAGGTACTTTCCCGTTTCGATGTTCCTGAGCGTGTAGGTGTAACCGTCGATTCTTCTGAGCGCCCACAACTGCGATTCACTTTCTTCGGAATCCATTTGGATTACCGCGGAAGCTGCATCTTCGAGACTCAGGCCGCTGTGCCGCGCCTTGATGCGGTAAACGCCATCCCTGATCGGCGCGTGGTCAACCTTCTTTACACCTGCGTCGGTCATGGTGATGTTCGCGATGGTCGAATCGTTTTCGTAGTAGGCATAGTCCACGCACAGCGCACGGCGGAAACTGCCGCCAATCGCGCCCGTATGGTATATGTAATACCACTGGTTATGGAATTCGACGAACGCCTGGTGGCTCGTATTGGAATTCTTGTTGTAGCCGACAATGACCTTGGAATTGGATACGGGCCCCGTCGGGCTTTTCATGGTCGCCTGGCCAATGCGTTCTTCCCAGCCGTAGGCATACGTCAAAAAGTAGTAGCCGTTCCTTTTGTGAACGTACGGAGCCTCGGTAAAACTGGGCGGCGTCACGTTGAACATGCCGCCTTGCAGTTCGACCATGTTTTCCTTGAGCCTGTAGCCCATCACGGCGCCGTTGCCCCAATAAATATAGGCCTGTCCGTCGTCATCGATAAAGACGGTCGGGTCGATATCGTAATTCACGCCGCTATTCGCCGGAGTCATGTCGCTTGTAATGAGAGCCTTGCCGATGGCATCCTTGTACGGGCCGGCCGGATGGTCCGCAACCGCGACGCCAACCGCAAAGTCCCTGCCGTCGTGCACGGTCACGTACCAGTAGAACTTGCCGTTCCGTTCGATAGTCTGGCTCGCCCAGGCACTGCCGCGCGCCCACTTGAACGACTTGATAGAAAGCACGGCCCCGCGATCCACCCAGGTATCCATATCTCCCGAAGAGAATATGTGCCAGTCATTCATTATGTAACCTTCGTGACCGACGGGCGCCTCGTCATGCCCCGTGAAGATATACATGGTATCGTTGTAAACGAGCCCCGCGGGGTCTGCCGTGAACATATTCGTGACAACGGGATTGCTTGCCGCAAATGCGCCAACGGCTAGCGACAAGCCGACACTCATAAAGCCGCCCCGAAGAGCGTTTCCCAATCCGTACATCCAAACACTCCTGCTTTTTAGGACAAATTTCTTCCGCTAGAACATCACCCGATACGGAATCTGCTTGTCGAAACTGCGGCCCTTGAGGTCGCGGTAACCCTTGCGAGCAGGCACCTGCATTCCCTGGCGAGCGGCACGCGGAGCAATCGCGGTAGTTCCACTGCTAGAACTTTCGGGCGCAACTTCGCTGCTCGAAGAATTTTCGGCAACAACGGAGCTGGAAGATTCCTCGACGCTAGAAGACGATTCCGGTTCAACCGCCGGCGGGGTCGCCTTCGCGAGTTTCACCTTCTGGTTGTCCGCACCGGTGCGCACCCAGGTAATCACGGGCATGCCCGCGTCCTTCGAGACATTCAGCACGTCGCCCACAAAGTCGCTGTCGTAGTCACCGTACAGGTAGTAGCCCTTCGCGGCAGAGGCGTTCTCGATGCGGATTTCGCAGGCAGTCGCCGACGTCTTGACGGTATCGAGCAGCGTCTTGGGCGGGCAATAGTAGCGGCCGGTACCGTAATTCTTGAGCGTGTAATGGCGAGCATTTTTCGCGCTGCGTTCCACGGTCCAGAACTGGTTCGCATCCTTTTCGCTTTCGGGGCGCTGCACCACGATTCCGTTCTCTTCGACCAGCGAAAGCGCGCTGTGCGAAACGGTCAGGCGATACGTTCCATTCTCTACGAGCGCGTTATTTACTTTATCTACACCCGTGGTGGTGCGCTTGATTTTCTGGATATTCGCATTCTCGTCGTAGTACAGGTAGTCGATATTCACGGAGCGGCGGTAGGTCCAGCCGCCCGGAGCGTTCGCGCCATGATACATAAAGTACCAGTGGCCGAGATACTTGAAAATCGCCTGGTGGTTCGTCTCGGAATTGTCGAGCTTGTCGTTCAGCACGCCCTTCTGCGTCCACGGGCCATTCAGGCTCGTGGCCATGGAGTAGTTTGTCGTAGACGGGTAGCCCGAGGCGTAACTGAAGTAATAGTTGCCGCGGTACTTGTGCATCCAGGGAGCCTCGAAAAAGTCCCTGATCTTGATGTCTTCGGGCGTACTCGCAAGTTCAATCATGTTTTCCTTGAGCTTTACGCGACGACCCGCATTCCACGAGCCCCAATACATCCAGATATCGTTCCCGTCGTAGAAAATCGCGGGGTCGATATTCAGCGCGACATCGTTCGGGGTGTCATCGGTCACGAGCGCCTTGCCAATAGCATCTTTCCACGGGCCCGAGGGGTGATCGGCCACCGCGACGCCAATCGCGAAACCTTCGTCGCGCACGACGGTCGCATGATGCACAGCCACGTACCAGTAGAACTTGCCGTTACGATATTCACAGTGGCCCGCAAAGGCGTTGCCGTTTGCCCACTTGAAGGTCCGCCACGAAAGTACCGCACCGTAGTCATGGTAGTTTTCCATGTCGTCGGTCACCAGCACGTGCCAGTCGTTCATCAAGAAGAACTTGTTGTTATTCCCTTGGGCGCCCTGCTCGTCGTGGCCCGCAAAAATAAACAGGCTATCGTTGTGCACGAGCGCCGCGGCATCGGCAGAGTAGAATTTTGTAGTGAGGGGATTCGCAGCCATCGCAACAGCCGCTACCCCCATCAGCATAGATAAAGCACGTTTAAACATACCCAAACATCCCTTTTTCTGTTAGCGATTCATCACCTTGAAGACGTACTTTCCTTTAGGCAGGCCCTGCAGCGACACTTCAGATTCCATGCGCACCGTCTTTCGAGCCATCAGCTGACCCAGCGGGTTCATCACGATGATTTCGTAATTACCGGGACGATCAAAATGGAGGGTGTAGCCAGAAGCATTCGTCGTCATTTTGTAATTGGCTTTCAAAGATTTTGCCTGCGCAATCGCGGTCGTTCCGCTGCTGGAACTTTCCGGCGCAACCTCGCTGGAGCTAGATTCCACCGGAGCCACGCTGGAGCTCGAGGCAGGCGGATTCACGCTAGAACTAGATACCGGCGGTTCAATAGAGGCTGCCTTTCCGAAACGGATGTTGCCCACCAGCACTTCGCCGCTCATGCCGCTACCCGTGAGGTAGAAGTCCTTGACGCCCGAAAGCTTCTTGGTGGCAGAGCAGTTCACTTCGGTCCAGGCGCCGTTTGCGCAGCTCGAAGGAACAGTGCACTTGGAAAGTTCCGTACCCGAGGCAGAACCCTCGCGAATACTGAGCGTTCCGCCGCTGCACTGTTGCAGTTCGACCTTGACTTCAGTGCTCTTGATAGAATCCGTCACCACGTTTTCGAAGATGGCGTAGCCACCGTTCTTGACGGCAAGCTTGTCGTCCTTCGTGAGACGCACCTTGATTCCGTTATCGAAGCCGTTGCCCGGAATGGTATCGCGAATCACGCGCAAAAAGTCGATGCGGTCCAGTTCCGCAAAATTCTGGTCGGGTTCCACCTCGATAAAGTTGCCGCCGCGCTTGAGCTTTGCAGGCACCATCGCCACGGACTTTTCGGGGAAACTGCCCCAGGCGCCCGTCTTCGGGAGCTTCACCGTCTGCGCCTTTCCATTCACTGTTACTTTATGCGTAGCATCATTATCGCCGCCGTTCGCGTAACGGTAACGCATAATGTAGTCGCCCGCCTGCATAATGTTCATCGGCAAGCGAATCTTGGAACCCTTCGTATTGATGTAGCCCACGTATTCGCCGTTCGAGGCTTCCTTCGTGTAATTGAAGGTCAGGTCATCCGTCGCACCGCGTGTCATAATGCCGTGTTCCGCCTCGGCACTCAGGTAGCGCCCGAGGAAGGGCTGCCCCATTTCGGGCCAGTTGTCGTCGGTAAACACCAGGTCGCGAATGTGGATGTGGTTGTACTTGTCGCCGGTCAGGTCGTAGTAATGATGCACGAAGCGGATGCGGTTCAGGTCCTTGAAGGCCTCGCCGCCGCCCGGGCCCACGTAACGGCTGTATCGCTGCATCAGGATGGTTCCGCCACCCTTGTTGAGTTCCTTGCCGCTGCGGTCCTTGTAGGTTCCGTTCACCTTGTCGGCGCGGCCCATGGCCGTCTTGTAGGTGGTCTGTTCGATTTCGTTACCTTGTTTGCAACATACGTCCCAGGCCGTGAACAAGAAATACTGCCCGCCGTGCTCGATGAGGCTCGGGCCTTCGATACCCGTACCGCCGCGCGTCGCAATCATGTAGTTCGTCTTGTCATCGCTCGCCTGCTTGCCCGTCTTGGGGTCCAGCTTGATCAAGCGGATACCGCCCGCATTCCACGAACCGTACGTCATCCAGTACTGGCCATCGGGAGTCACCACCACGTCGGCATCAATCGCGTTGTAGTTGTTGCTGTTCGTGGTGCGCGTCACTTCGCCCTGGTCCGTCCAACCCTTCGCCGGATTCGAGAAATCCAGGTTCGCGTTCGTCGCGACACCGATGGCAGAGGTGCGCTGGCCAAAAACGGAGCCGCAGTAGAACACGCCGTACTGGTTATTGAAATGGAACAGGTCCGGAGCCCAGATGCCGTCGGTCTTGCCGCCCACGGCATTCTTGAGCCACTGCGGGCTATCCCTGAAAATCTGGCCCTTCGAACTCCACTTGACCATGTCCGTCGAGGTCCACATTGCCAGGTTGTTATTCGTGGACATAAGGATGTAGCCATTCTCGTCCCTGTACATGGAAGGGTCATGGCCCCCTTGGCGCACGTCAGTTGCATACCACGACTGAGCGAACGCACCTTGGCCCGCAAAAGCGAGCGTGAAAACTGCCGCGGACACCACTCCGCGAGAATTCAATCCCATCACACCAAACATTTTATCTCCCTTTTTACTATAAGGTTTACTATTCAAATATACGCTTATTTTTATTAAAAGTCAATAGTTTTACAACAATTTCAAACTAAATGATGTAATTTTTACAACACTTTACTTAAAAAAAGTCCACATTTCACAAAACACGTCCCGAAAGGCGCCTTAAACACCCGTTTATTCCTTTATAACCGCATATTGCAGGGCGTAGAAGAGCCGCATCCAGTTGTTGGACTGCGTACCGTCGAAGAAGAACACCTCGTCAATACCGCCGCGGATACCGCCATAGCCGATTGCCGGGTTAAACGCAGTGGCAAAGCCCTCGCCTGCATCGAACTGTCTGGATTCCAGCAGCGCTCCGTCGATGAACGTGGTCACGCTATCGCTGTGAATCTTGAACGAGTAGTTGTGCCAGGTTCCGTCGAGCACCCCGTTCGCACGCCCCACGACCGTGTTGTAGACACCCGTGCGCGTATCGAGCCTGAGGTTCACCGCACCCGATGTTCCGCGCTTTTGCAGGGTGAAGCCCACGCTATCCTTCTTGGCCGAAATAATTTGTGCGTACTCGCCCACCTGCATGGAATCGATATTGAACCAGATGGAAAGCCCCATGTAGTAGCCGTCTTCGGAGAAGGGCTTGAAATCGGGAATGTAGAACCAGTTGTCGGTAGAATCCACCCAGCGGGAATTGCCGAGCACAGACGCAAGCTCGTTGCCGGTAGCGAGCGCCGCTTCGGAGGGCACAACCGAATCAAAATGCTCCACATAGCGGGCCAGAGCCAAGTCAATCCGGTCGCTGGACTGGCACGATTCCACGATGTCAAGGGAAATCGCGCCATTCCCGTCGAAGGCGACCTGCGGAAGCACACCCCAATAAACAGCGGAATCAGAAGTCTTTGCCGTGGGGACATTCGCAAGTTCGGCACGACTGAGACGCACCATGTTGCCGTTAGCATCCAGCAGGCAGGGATTTTTTACATCCGGGAGCCGGACCGCGAAAGGCACATCCTCGAACACTTCATCCGACGAGGCCAAATCTTCGAACCCCTCGGGAAGCACGAGCGCGACAGCGCCCTTGAATTCAGCTTCCAGCGCACGGTCGATATTCGTGGAATTTTCCTCAACGTTCCAGGAAACAGCCACGGAACGCACGTCACCTTCCAGAGGGTGCACCGAAACGGATTCATAATTGCCCACGGGCAAGCTATCGAGCGACATCACGCCCGACTCGCACTCAATCGAGGTCGCCACGTGCCTGTAATCCACCGTATCTACATACAAAGTATCTCCCACGGTATCGGCACTCGCCTTGAACACCACGACCGTATCGCCCGCGACAACATCCAGATTTTCGGTAGAAACAAGAATCCGCGCAAGCCCCTTGTTGCCCGTATTCGTCTCAATCAAAATTCCTGCGGAATCCGTAGAAGACGTATTGCTGCAGCCCGCAAAGAAGGCGAGCGCGCACGCCGCGGCAAAAGCGAACGCGAGTCGTCCCGAACCAATCATATTCCTAAAGCATCCCATAAACACATCCCTCCCTACGCCTCGCCCGCACCGGACGGTTTATTATTTTCGCGAATGTTGCTGAACACGTGCAGGTTCACATGCTCCACGACGGTCGGCGTCTCGTTATCGGCCATCACGATCTGGCGCACCTGCGCCTTGAATTTTTCGGCGGCCTTCTCAACCTTCGCCTGTGCGGATTTCGAAACCGCGAACGTGAACGTAGTCATGTCGCGGGACTCGCTCCCTTCGGATTCCAGCGCCTGCTTCGAAAGTTCCAGGCACTGCTTCTGGAACTGGAGCACCATCTGGCTCTTGCTCTGCTGCACTGTGGCAAGGCTATCTTTCGTCGGCTTCCAGAACCCGCGCTCGTCCTTGCGCACGAGCGACATTTTCTGCATAAGTTCAAGGCTTGCCTTCAGGCGCTTCTCGGACACGGGCGGAAAAATCTTCGCCGCGAGTTCCGACACGTCGTCGCCCACATCCATCACCTCGAGAATCGCGTAAACCGTGCTGTTGTACCAGTTGCCAAAGAACTCGTAACTGTCCGGGTCCACAATCGCCTGCGGGTTCTTGTTCAGGCGCATCATGGCGTCGAACGCCGCCTCGCGCACCTGGGCAGTCTTCCCTTGGTCAAAATCGACCATCGCCTCGAAATACCTCGCCTCGTTTCCCTTGAGCCCGATAACGTTGATAAAGCGTTCGCGCATGTTGTCGGTCACGCGTTTGCCCTGCACCACGTCATTGAAATAGCTGCGTGTATTCGGGAGCCCCAGCAAGTTGCAGAACTCGGTACGCGAAAACGAAGGCTCCGCCGCCTGACGGCGCTCCTGGTATTCGGCCAGGAACTTGCGGAACTTGGTAAACTCGAAAATGTTTACGAAGGTATTCATGATATTAAATATACATAAAAATGTAGTACATGGTATAGTAAAAGTTAAAAATTTTCCCGGTACGGGACGCGTTCAAGCCCCGCCTCGGGGTGTTGACATTCGAAACAGGCGCAAAAATAGCGAAAACGAAACATTTTTCGGCAATTTCTCTACAAATGTGGACATTTTATAGCAATAAATAGTCAACAAACTTTGTAAACTAAGGTAAAATATTGTAAAAATGTAGACTTTTAATAAAAATTTAGATTATATTAAAAAACGGTACGAAAAGTACCTGTTTGGTAAAACATCGACCCTTTTGGGGAGGAAAATATGGTGTATTGTGGAAAGAAAACGCCGCTTGCGGCGTGTGTAGCGTTGTCCTTTGGACTCGCCATCCCGTCTTTCGCGGCCCCGCGTCAGATGGAAAACCTGAGCCGCGGTCTCGTGGCTTCTAACGTCGGGAAGGGCATGCTGGTCAGCTGGCGCCTGCTCGGGAGCGACGCCCCGAATACCGAGTTCAATCTTTACCGTGACGGGACAAAAATTGCGACCATCGCAGGGAACGGCGCGACAAACTACCTCGACGCTTCGGGTAAGGCGACCTCCAAGTATACGGTCGCCGCAGTCGTGGACGGCAAGGAAGGCGCGCAGGCCGGGCTCTCGTTCGTGTTCGACAAGTCGGCCAATTCCGACGGCAAGAACATCCCGTACGCGACTCTCAAGCTGGACCGCCCAGGCGACCTCAAGATGCCCGACGGCTCCAGCTGCAGCTACACCTCGAACGACATGAGCGTGGGCGACCTGGACGGCGACGGCGAACTCGAGCTTGTCGTAAAGTGGGATCCGAGCAACCAGAAGGACAACTCGCAGAGCGGCTACACGGGCAACGTGTATATTGACGGCTACAAGATGAACGGCAAAAAGCTGTGGCGCATCGACCTAGGCAAGAATATCCGTGCAGGCGCCCATTACACGCAGTTCATGGTCTACGACCTGGACGGTGACGGCATCGCCGAAGTCGCCATGAAAACTAGCGACGGCACCATCGACGGTACGGGCAAGGCCATCGGCGACAAGAGCAAGGATTACCGCACAAAGACCGGCACCATCATGAGCGGGAACGAGTTCCTGACCGTGTTCAACGGCAAGACGGGCGCCGCCATCACGACCATTGACTACGTGCCGGGCCGGGGCGTCACCAAGAACTGGGGCGACACCTACGGCAACCGCAGCGAACGCATGCTCGCGGCCATCGCCTACCTCGACGGCGTACACCCGAGCCTTATCATGTGCCGCGGTTACTACACCAACGCCTACGTGGTGGCTTACGACTTTGACGGCAAGCAGCTCAAGCAGCGCTGGTACCACAAGTCCGAAACGAGAGGCCAGGGAATCCACGGCCAAGGCAACCACAACCTTTCCGTGGGCGACATCAACGGCGACGGCAAGGACGAAATCGTGTACGGTTCTGCGGCCCTCAAGTCCGACGGCACGCTCCTTTACCGTACGGGACTCGGCCACGGCGACGCGCTCCACCTTTCGGACATGGATCCCGACCGCCCGGGCCTTGAATCGTGGGACGTTCACGAAGAAAAGTCTGCCGCCTACACCGACGACTTCCGCGGTCCCGACGGCAAGATTATCTGGGGCACCAAGCAGCCGAACCCGGGCGTAGACAACGGCCGAGGCCTTGCCGCAGACATCGATGCGGACCACCGCGGATTCGAGATGTGGAGCAGCGCGGGCGACGGCGTGAAGAACGTGAAGGGCCAGAAGATTTCGGGCAGCAAGCCCTCGGTGAACTTTCGCATCTATTTCGACGGCGACCTGCAAGACGAACTGCTTGACGGTTCTATAGACAAGTGGAGCACCAAGGACAAGAAGGCGAACCGCTACTTTACCTACGGCAACGTGAACAAGTCCACTACGAACAACGGAACAAAGAAGAACCCGAGCCTCGTAGCCGATTTGTTCGGCGACTGGCGCGAAGAACTTATCCTGCGTTCGGGCAGCGATGCCTCCATGATTACGATTTTCGGCACTCCGGTCACGACGGATTACCGCGTGTACACCCTGATGCACGACCCGCATTACCGCGTGAGCATTGCCTGGCAGAACGTAGCCTACAACCAGCCGCCGCACCTGGGCTACTACCTGCCCGACGCGGTAAAGAACCTGAAGCAGCCTTCCATTTATCTCGCAGGTGACGGTACTACCCCCGTCGTTATTGACCCGGTGATTGTCGACCCTGTCGTTCCCGAAATCAAGCACGACATGACGAAGGAATCGTTCGTGGATGCATCCGCCCCGGCAGAAGGTAAAGGCTCCTTCGAAGACACGAACGAAGGCTGGAAAGAGAAGGGCTACTACAACTTCGACAACGATGCGGCGAGTTTTGCCACCTGGAAAGTGACCGCAAAGGAAGACGCGAAGACGACAGTCTCCATCGTGTTTGCCAACGGCGGGAACGATGCCCGCGACATGAACTTGTTCGTAAACGGTGGCGAAGCGGTCAGCGTAGAACTGCCTTCAACCGGCAGCTGGACCACCTGGCAAGAAGTCCAGGTTCCCGTGAACATCGTGAAGGGTGAGAATACGCTCAAGCTCTCCTCCTCCACGGAGAACGGCGGCCCGAACGTGGACGGTTTCTACTTCGGGGTACCGGGTGTGACGCTTTCCTCTGCAGAAGGGACGACCGCCCTTGCGACAAGCGTACAGAAGCTTGCCCGTGGCGGGTATGCCGAAATCGAGATTTACAACATGAGTGGCCGCATCGTGGGGACCATCGCGAAGTTTGTCGCCGCGGGCGAGAGCGCCGTGGACCTCTCGCAGGAACCGCTCCCGAAGGGGAGTTACCTCGTGCGCGTAAAAATCGACGGCAAGTACATCTCCAAGGGAATCTTTAAGAAATAGAACCCCCATAAACTCCCCGTCTAGCGCCCTTTCTCGGAAGGGCGTTAGGCGGCTTTTTACCGTTAACGGATTTTACAAAAAGGGATTGGTTTAAAATGAACAGATTTTATTCAAAGATTTGGCAAAGCCTCGTGGCAATTTCCATGGTCTTGGCCCCGGCAGCCGTATGGGCGAAAGTAACCATCTACATGTGTGGCGATTCCACCATGCAAGACTGGAACGCAGGCTATTATCCTAAACAGGGCATCGGCCAGAATTTCGGATACTTTTTCGATTCCGGGCTCGCGATCGTCAAAAACTACGGTGCGGGCGGTACCGCCGCGGAAACTTATTATAACGGCGGGAAATGGACCCCGGTCAAGAATGCCCTCCAGAAGGGCGACTACGTATTCATCAAGTTCGGCATCAACGACCGCAACTACAGTTCCGAAGCCGGTTACCGCACCTACATGACCAAGATGATCAACGAGGCGAAGGACAAGGGAGCCTACCCCATCATCGTGAATCCGGTACGCCGCAGCGATTTCCGCGGAACAAAGCAGGATTCCATTTACGAGTCCTACCACAACTACCCGATTATCGCACGCGAACTTTCGAAAACGCTCAACACGCCCATCATCGACATGGACACACTGAGTCGCAACTACCTGCTTTCCGTAGGCCAGTTCTACGCCCACCATTATTTAAACGTGGTACTTGACAAGGGCGAATACAGCAACTACGCGAACGGGAACAACGACAACCTTCATTTCCAGCAGAACGGAGCCATCGCTTTCGGACGCATCATTACCGAACAGTTGCGCGTACACCCGGACGCTCAGGTGAAAAAGCTTGCCGACTACCTGGCGCCCATGTACAAGGTGGACGTAAAAGTCAGCCCCGCAGGTTCCGACCAGGCGACGACAATCAGCTCCTATTATCCCAAGGGCATGACGGTGACGCTCAAGACTACCCCAAAATCCGGCAAGAAATTTCTCGGTTGGTATGACGGCAACGGCAAAAAGGTGAGCGGGAACGCAAACGCCTCGGTAAAATCAGACAAGATATACACCTTCGTCATGGGTTCCGCCAGCACGCAATACACCGCTGTTTACGAAGGCGGCGCCGCAGAAAAATACACCGGTGACGGCAAGGCGCTCACGGCATTCCCGACAGGGACGCCGAAAAAGCTTTCCGACGTGACTTACTCCGTAGACACTACCGCGAAAGACACCGTCCAAGAAGAAGAAAAGCATATAAGCCTAGACATCAAGAACTTTATCGACGCCGCCAATCCCGACACAGGAAGCGGCGCCACCGAGGCAAACCACGAAGGCTATACAGGCAACGGTTTCTTCAATTTCGAAAACGCGCTGAATTCTACCGCCGAATACAAGATGAAGTTTCCCTCCGCGGGCTACGTGACCATGGGAATCCGCTATTCCTTTGCCGGCACCGAAGAGCGCTCGCTGAACGTGTACCTCGACCACGATTATATCGTGAAGTTCAAGCCCACGGCAGATTGGGACACCTGGGATACCGCCTACGTGGACCTGGATCTCATCAACGGCGAAGGAATCCTCAAATTCATTTCCATGACCGAAAACGGAGGGCCGAACATAGATGCTTTTGGATTCAGCGTTGACGGCGTGGAACGAATCGTCCCCGAAGTCGAAACAACGTCCCTGAAAGGCAACATTCTTTCTGTCTCGAAAAACGAAAACACAAGGATAGATGTTTTCGACATGTCGGGCCGTCTGGTCGCCCGCAAGCTCTCCGGCAGCGACAACATAGACCTGTCCGACATCGTCCAGGCAAGCGGCATCTACCGCATTGTCGTCCGCAACGGGAAACACAAATTTAGCACCACCTGGGCCAACGTAAAATAAGGAGTCTGCATGAAGAGTCTTTTCAAATACGCCATCGTGGCCGGCCTGTTTACAAGCCTTGCCGTGAGCGACAGCACATCCTTCACCATCCATGTCATCGGCGATTCTACGGTCTGCAACTACAAGGATTCCGCATACCCGCAAAAAGGTTGGGGCCAGGTGCTGAACAACTTCTTTGACGCTTCCCGCGTGAAGGTAAACAACGTGGCTATTGGCGGGCGCAGTTCCAAGAGTTTCATCGTTGACGGGCGTCTAAAAAGCCTCGAGCCCAACATCCAGAAAGGGGATTTCGTATTCGTGCAGTTCGGGCATAACGACCGCACCGCAAACAAGCCGGAACGCTACGTTCCCCAGGATTCCTTCCCGTATTACATGAAGCAGTACATCACGACGGCGCAAAAGCGCGGGGCAACCCCGGTGTTGGTTTCAACCGTCACCATGAGCGGTTCGCGCAACGTATTTTCTACCGGAAGCAACAACTACGATTCCCGCGGCATGATGCTAAAGCTTGCGAAGGATTACAAGATTCCCTTCGTAGACCTGAACATGAAATCCTACAATACCTATAACAATACATACAAAGGAATGATGGATTCGTATGTCAAGAAATTCCTTTATATGCAACTGGATGCAGGACTTTACCCCAACTATCCCAAAGGCAGTAACGACGGGAATACGCACTTCCAAGAAATGGGCTCCATGGGCCACGGCACCATGATTGCAGAAGAACTGGAAAGGGGCGTAAACGACACCTTCCTTTCGCCCGAATCAAAGGCAGAACTCACAAAACTCGTTTCAGCGTTACGCCCCCGCTACAAGGTGACCGTAAAGGCGAACATCGCGACAAAGGGCGCCATCACGCAGGATCAGAGTTTTCCGGGAGGTTCCCCCATGACCCTTCGGGTGGCCCCCGCAAGCGGCGAGACCTTTGAATACTGGGCAGACGAGAACTGCAAGAAAATTTCGTCCAACAAGCTCTACTACGGTTTCAAGACGCCCAACCACAATACGACCTACACCGCCATGTTCAAGGGCGGCGCCGCCTGTGTCGCAAGCTCAACTACCGAAAACGAAAGTTCCAGCTCTGTAATGCCCGCTTCTTCCAGTTCCGAAATCCCGCAATCCAGTTCCGCCATCGTAGAATGCTCCAACCTCAAAGGAATCAAGGCTTGGCCGTCTCCCATCGATATGGCGAACCCGGACAAGGGAGACGGCACCACCGACACGAATCACGAGGGCTACGTAGGCAAGGGATTCTTCAACTTGACCAACGACATTTCCAGCACGGCTACATACAAACTTACATCCGACAGGTCAGCTACCAACGCGCGAGTTATGGTGCGCTACGCATTTGACGGAACCGAAAACCGCGACATGAAAATCAGGATCGACGCCGTCACCTACGATATAAAGCTCCCGCCTACCGGCGGCTGGGATATCTGGGACACCGCCTACGTGGAAGACGTTTGGCTCGACGCCGTGGATTTCGACATGGTCCTCTATTCCACGACAAATAACGGAGGCCCCAATGTAGACATGGTTTCCTTTACCAACGAGGCCGTACACCGGGTCGGATGCCCCGTCGCCGAAGTACTCAAGGACTCTAGCGGCACGCAGGATTCCGAAACGGGCACCACCATCGCCGTATCCATGCAAAAGAACCAAACGGCTTTCGACCCCCGGAACCTCACCTTCCGTTCCGCCGGCGGCTTGGCACACATACAAATCATGAATGCGCTCGGCAAGACTGTTGTTGACGAGACCCGCATGGTTTCGGCCGGCAGCACAGCACTCCTGCAGGGAGGCGCCCGGCTTTCGGCCGGTCGCTACTACCTGCGCGTAGAACTCGACGGGAAAATCGCCATTTTGGCGCATTTTGCGGTTTCGAGGGAATAATTACAAAAAAATTTGAAATTTTTCTTGCTTTTTTGAAAATTTTATAGTACATTTTGTAGTACAAACGCAAACGCGTGTAAAAGGGATGTTATTATGGATTACAAAACTGAAATCAAGGGTTACGACACCCTTGTCAAAACCGCCACGATGGTGACTGTCGCAGCGCTTCTGGCCGCATTCTCCATGGCCGAAGCCGCCGAAAACTACAAGTTCGACTTCGGCGAGGGCCCGGTTGCCGCGGGCTACACGCAGGTCAAGGCCGATACCAAGTACAGCGACTCGCAGGGTTTCGGTTTCGAAAGCGGGACGGTTTCTTCGGTAGATCGCCTGTGGGACGACGACCTCACCACGGATTTCTTGACGGCGAAGGGCGACATGGTTTTCTCGGTGGCGCTCCCGCAAGGCAATTACGAGGTGACGTTCATTCTCGGTGACGGCGAAAACGAAAGCGAAACCACCGTATGGGCCGAAAACCGCAAGCTCATGCTCGACCGCATCACCCTCGCCGGCGGCGTGTTCAGCAGGCAGACCGTTTCGCTCAGGCGCATGGAAACAAGAAGCATGGACGGCTCGGTGACCATGAGCATCAAGGACCGCGAAAAGGATTACCGCACCTGGGACAAGAAGCTCACCTTCGTCATCAGCGGCAAGGCGCCCGCCGTCGCAGGAATCGAAATCAAGCGTAACGACAACGTGACCACGCTCTGGCTCTGCGGAAACTCCACCGTGGTTGACCAGATAACGGCTCCTTGGGCGGGCTGGGGCCAGATGGCCCCGGGATTTTTCAAATCCAGCCTTGCCATCGCGAACTACGCCGAATCGGGCCTTACCGCCAGCGGGTTCTACAGCATGAAGCGCCTCGCCAAGATTCTCGCCGAAGTCAAGAAGGGCGACTTCGTGACCGTGCAGTACGCGCATAACGACCAAAAGAACCAAAACGACGTGAACAACTACGAAACGACCCTCACCAAGTACGCAAACGAAATCAAGGCGAAAGGCGCTACCCCGCTGTTCGTGACATCCACCGCAAGACAGAACGAGACCGACCCGAAAACAGCCGTGGGCGGGCTTCCCGAACGCATGCGCGCCCTCGGCAAAAAACTCGGCGTCACCGTGCTCGACCTGAACCAGCACAGCATCACGCTCGGCAAGGCCCTCGGCGGCAACAAGGAAAAAATGTACATGTACACCGCGAGCGACAAGACACACTTCTGCGAATACGGCGCCTACGAACTCGCCCGCGCAAACATCGAAGAAATCAAGGCGAAGGTGCCTGAACTCGCCAAGCACCTGCGCGACGATCATGAAGCGTTCGATTCCAGCAAGCCCGACCCGCTCGACGTCCTCACACGGGCAAAGACACCCATCAACGAAGGCGGCTTGATTCAGGTGGAACCGGAAACTTCTTCAAGCGCAGAAATCGCCGATCCGGAATCGTCCAGCGCAACAGAAGGCGCATCTTCCGGCGAGGAAGGAACCGAGGGCATCATCGCAGCCGAATCCATGACACCATACAACGCAATTAGCGGCCGTATTGACGGTAGCAAAATCCGTCTCGAGGGCATCGACGGCGGCGCGCACGACATCAGCGTCTTCGACATGCAGGGCCACCGCATCGCTGAATTCCGCGCCATGCAGGGGAACGAACTCCACATCACCCTGTGGCAAGGCGCCTACCTTGTCAAGGTCTCGCAAGGCAACAGAACTCTCGGTTTTTTCAAAGCCGTAAGGTATTAACTCTCTCGCAACAACACACCTCCAAAAAATCCCCGGCCATCTCGGCTGGGGATTTTAGGCTTTTTGGGGAATGACCGCGCGGGTTTAATGCACCAAAGATGACCGCGACGCTCGCCTTTACGGCACTTCCACAGAATCCAGAATCTTCTGTACCACAGTCTCGGCGGAGACTTCTTCCGCTTCGGCCTCGTAGCTCAAGATAATGCGGTGGCGGAGCACTTCCATGGCGACGGCTTTCACGTCTTCGGGCGTCACGTAGGCGCGGCCCTGGATGAACGCATGAGCCTTCGATGCCTGGGCAAGGCCAATAGATGCACGCGGAGAGGCGCCCACTTCCACAAAGCCCACCAGGTCGCTGCGCTTGATGCTGCCCGGATCGCGGGTCGCAAGCACAAGGTTCACGATGTATTCGCGAACGCGTTCGTCCACGTACACCTGCTTCACCAGCTGGCGGGCGGCGAGGATATCTTCCTTCGTGGCGACTGCCTGCGGCTCTCGCAGTCCCGCACCGGCGACGGCATCGAGAATCTTCATTTCGTCGGCCTTGTTCGGGTAGCTGACCTTCACCTTCAACAGGAAACGGTCCACCTGGGCTTCGGGCAGCGGATACGTACCTTCCTGCTCAATGGGGTTCTGCGTAGCAAGCACCAGGAACGGCTCGTCCAGCTTGAACGTCTCATCGCCGATGGTGATGTGGCGTTCCTGCATGGCTTCGAGGAGGGCGCTCTGCACCTTCGACGGCGCACGGTTGATTTCGTCGGCCAGCACCAGGTTCGTAAACAGCGGGCCCTTGCGGGTCTCGAACTTCGCTTCCTTCGCATTGTAAATCGTGGTACCCAGCAAGTCGGCCGGCAACAGGTCGGGCGTGAACTGGATGCGCTTGAAATCCAGCGACACGGCATCGGCAAAAGCCTTCACCGCAGTCGTCTTAGCAAGGCCCGGCAAACCTTCCAGCAACACGTGGCCGTCGGCCAAGATACCCGTCAAAATGCTTTCCACCAGAGCCTTCTGGCCAATCACCGTCCCTTCCACTTCACGCAGCAAGTTCATGCAAAAAGCGCTCTGCTGGCGCACCTTTTCCGAAAGTTCCTGAATATCCATTTAGTTAACCTCTTCTGTTTTCGCGAATTAAGATACAAAATTCCACGAAAAAAGGCAAATGGGGTCTGAGGTCGGACCTACGGTCCTTTGGGGTATGAGCTCGGTCGCCTTCGGCTCCCTCTGGGGTTCAAGGAAACTTGACAAAAAGGGGGAAGAATCCCCCTGGTTGCAGCCGCTACGCGTCTTCCTCCACCCCCACGCCTAGGGGGCCACCCCCTAACACCCCCCAAAAAGTGATTATTCCTTTAAAACCCAAACATCTCGAATAAAACCTGCCTCGGATTCACACAGAAGTTTATCATTAGAATTAAATCTTGAAAAATCAAACATTGCCTTTTGTTCGCCGAATTTAAATACCAAGGAATCAACACCTTTTATCCTATGTAGGTTGTTATCAACAACACGGCATATTATAGGTTCTTTCAGATTTGACTTTACATAAACCACATTACTGTCTGGCATCAACCTTAATAGAAAGTAGTCTTTTCTTGCCCATGTTTCCAAATCGACATAAATTTTTTTCAAACTGGGAGAATCCCCCAAAAAAGAATATAAGCCGTCGACTTGACTAGCCATACACCGATTATCTTTTTTATAAAAAATTCCCCGAAGATTTCCATCATACATGGCAATTCTTTTGACCATCGTTGTTTCTGGTGCAAAACTTTCAAGGGTCGTTTCAATTCTGAAATACTCTGTCGTATCAGCAATGGAGTCCCTCAAACGCCGTTCCCACACATTTGAATCTGTCGCCCACGTTTTTTGCGATTTTGATTGCAAAGAATTCCTTTTATAACGGATTGTTCGTAAAACAAACCAGGAAGAATCACGTTTTACCTTTTCTAATCGAACAAGGTATTCGGCTCTCGGGTAGTCACCTATTGAGTAAAGATAGATTTGATCATTTCCTGCACAAATAGAATCAATGGCAGATTTGATTACACTATCAGTTAAATAACTCGGTTCATCATAAAGATTTATAAAACGGCCAACAACCTGAATAGAATCACTTTGTGAAATTAAAACTTCCCGATTTTGCAAAGACTCCGGATGGCTAGAGCACCCCACCAAGAGCAGGGTGCACACCGTCAAAGCAATCCATAAAATTCCGCGAGCCATTGTCTACAAAATAGAATATCTATGAAAAGCCTAGATTCATTCCATCAGCCTATTCGCGGACTTCATCAAAGCGGATCTTCCCTATTACCATAGAAAAAGATTACGAGCGTGTCGCCGTGCATCTCATCGTAGTGGCAATCAACCCCGCTGGCACCAAAAGCGCCGAAAAGGTGGTACAACACCACCTTTTCATAAAAAAAAGCACAGATTAAGCACAAAAATTCACATCAAAAGGTGGTATAACACCACCTTTTAAGCAAATTTTGTTATATTTAGGGTATGAAGCGCCCAAATCTCGAAAATACCCTTGCCGAATGGCAGGCAATGCAGCCCCTTAGCGAGCACGACCAATTTCGCCTGAGCCGTCGTTTTTCGGTGGATTTCAACTACAACAGCAACCATATCGAGGGCAATACGTTAACGTACGGACAAACGGAATTGCTGCTCTTTTTTGGCAAGGTGGAAGGTATCGCGAAGGTTAGGGATTGCGAAGAGATGAAGGCCAGCGAAGTTTGTCTTAAAATGACTTCAGAAAAATCGCAGGACACACTCTCACCATTAACCCAAAATTTCATCCGCCAATTGCACAGGACGCTGATTCGAGAAGATTATCAAGTCCATTACACTCTTCCCGACGGGAACCACTCATCATATACAATTCATGCGGGGCAATACAAAACGCGCCCGAACAGCGTCATTACACGTTATGGGGATATTTTCACCTACGCATCCCCAGAAGAAACTCCTGCCTTAATGGCTGACCTTGTAGATTGGTACAACGAAACGGAATCGTCAAAATCAATGAATCCTGTCGATCTCGCCGCTTTGTTCCATTACCGTTATATCCGCATTCACCCCTTTGAAGATGGAAACGGACGAATTGCCCGATTAATCGTCAACTACATTCTAGCTAGGCACGGCTACCCGATGATGGTGGTCCGTAGCCGCAAGAAAAACGAATACCTTGATGCTCTACACCAATCCGATTTGGAAGTCGGCGACGCCCCTTCTGATGGAGCACAAGCGACTCTTCGACAAATCAGGGCATTCAAGAATTATTTCAAAAAAATTTACGCCGAAGAAATCGCATACAACATAGGCTTTGTTCAGGAGCATTCACCCGATGTTTGGTGGTACGATGGGGAACGGATAACATTCCGCAGCGAGAACTCGACAAGAATTCTCGAAAGCTTATTGGATAACCCATCCATTACATACCGAGAACTACAACAAAAAATCGGGATCAACATGTCAGCCATTCAAAAGCAGTTAAAAAATATGACCGACAAGGGGTATATCCTGCGGTCGGAAAACGAATGGCGAGTGATTATCGTTCCTTCTACGTAGAACAAACACACCTACTTTTTCTTCCTCGCTTTTGGTGCAGGCACTTCCGGGAGCATTGCGTCCAAAAGCCGCGCCAAAAATCCGCTGTCTTCAATCTGCTCGCTCGTCACGCGGAGCATGGGCTTTGCACCTTCGTAGGGCAACTGCTTCTTTGCGCCGGGGAGCATCGCCAAGGCCGCGGGCACGGGCTTCACCAGCAGGCGGTCATCATAAATCCCGCCGAAGATTTTCCCGTCAGCATACAGAATGTATTCGCCCATCATCTTGCGGGTAGTCACCCGCAGCTCCCCCTTGAACTGCTGCAAAACGTGGTCACGGAACTTTTCAGAACTCGGCATAATGATTCACCTATTATCTCAACAAGCTAAAACTATTAATCCCCATTTTTCTCAGAAACGACTTGAAAATCTTTATACGTCGCAGAATAATTGACCTTGCCAGTAGAATCAAATAGCTTTACAACACCCTCTTTCACCTTGAAAAAACCGTTTTCTTCTTCAATTGTCCCGACAGCCTCCTGTTTCAATTTTCCCTCTTCGTAATATTCCCGATAATAATCGGGAACTCGAATGTCTTTAGTCAAACGACCTGCTTCATCCCACTCTTTTTTACCGACTATTTTCCCTTTTTCATAAACGATATGCGATAGTACTTTACCGCTCTTGAAGTACAATTTTTCATAACCCGTATCCACGTTTTTATCGCTTTCGCGAATGACTCCATGTTTTTCCGACACCAAGTTTCCATTTGCAAACAACTTAATTGAATTTGCAACGCCTAAGCTATCAAAGCCAACATCCAGAAGGTTTTCTTCGCCATTCCCTACGTTTCTTGTCTGCATACTGCAGAATAGGCCATTTTTTTGTGTGGCTACAGAAAGCCAGTTCCCCTCTTCATTGAATTCTTTTAGCGTTCCTTTTTTCAATGAGATTTTCCCCAAACTATCATAAAAAAGAACGCCCTGCAATTCCGTTTTTATCACGCCATTATCGTAATATTCTTTCCAATAGTTAGGAAAATCCATGTCAGAAAGAAGAACGCCTTGATCATTCCATGATTTTTTATAAATCATATTTCCTAAATCATCATATCGCAAATCTAAAATCAATTTTCCCTGAAGGTTCCACTCTTTACCTGCGACAATCCGATTGTTTTTATGTGTTGTAACACGATTCTTTCGCCCATTCGGGTAAAAAACTTTATATTCTCCATCGCCAAATGCAAATTCGCCATTATCCTTATAATATAGATTTCCCTTAAACTCCGTTTTCGGTTTTCCGTCATCCCAATATGTTTTCATATATTTCGGCATTTTCAAATCTGTAATTAAAACACCAGTTCCATTCCATTCTTTTGCAGAAACGGATCTTCCTAAACTATCATAAAAGGTTTCACTGACCGGCTTCCCTTGATAAGACCACGTCTTATCGGAACCTTCAGTTAGAATTAATTCGCCATTTTGATCGTAATAAAATTTTCCTTTGACCTCTCGCGACATTTTTCCATTCTGATGATACGCTTTATGAACGCCTTTTGACAAGTCGCCTTCCGCCTGAATCGTTCCATTCTCATCCCACGATTGGAAAGAATAGCCTTTTCGATCCTTATAATTCACAAACATTTCCATTTGCCCGTTTTCATAGAATCGTTTCACATATCCGTTTACTGCACTAGCTTCATTGAGCGAATTTATAGAAACTCCAATCGCCTCTATTTTTACTTTTCCATTATCATAAAACTCCCGATAATATTCAGGAAAATTCACTTCCTTAGTCAACACACCATTATCATTCCAGTCCTTTTCCGTAAGAATATGCCCTAAACTGTCATAGTAAAATTCCTTTACCAGGTCTCCTTTCCCGTTCCAATATTTTTCAGAAACTTTCTTCTTGTTTTTGTATTCAGCTTCCGCCATTATTTGACCATCTTCATAATAACCCTTATTGTACCCATTTTCGACATCTATCATGCCCTTTTCGTTTCTATAAAGTTCACCGGTCCACTCGTATTTTAGATTTCCATTGTCATAATAATCCCTCAGATATTTCGGGAAAAGCAAATCCTTGATTAGTACACCCTGATCATTGTACTGTTTCACAGAATCACGATTTATCTTCACATCCCATTTCACATTCATATTCATGACAAACTTGAAATTCTTCGCATCCCCTGTATAGGAATCCGATTCTATGGTTGAACTAAACTTTTCATTATTTTTTAGATGATATTTAGAGATGCACTTTATACAAGTGATGCTATCGCTATCCATATCCAAAAGGCGTACGTCGCCTTCTATATCCAAGGCACTATCCGTACTGAATATCCTATAAAACTTTCCCTTTTGATATTCCCTAACCAAACTATCGTCTTGATAAACTTTGCTTGCAGACATTTCCCCCGCCTGAAATTGCATGCTGCTTATCACAAAATGATTTGAATCAACATAACGAATGCCCGCATTCCGTTCATACTTGCCATCCTTAAGATTATACAAGGAATCAATTTTTCCTTCGGCAACCGAGTAATAATAATCACCTGGTACAGAGTCTACGACTCCCTTGAAAACCGACTGAGCAAATGTCGGCGTTTTCGCCAAAAGCGAATCCGCAACCGCAGAGTTCGCCTTTACTAAAGTTTTCCCCTGCATGTCATCTTTTAAAGACGAATTTGATCCTGCACAACCTGCGAGAATAAGCATCGCAAGCCAAATCATCAGCTTACATTCAAATTTCATAGGAGCTCCCTCTTTATAGATTACCTTCTAAATATAATCAAATAAAAAAGCAATGGTTCAGAAAATTTTACAAAAGGTTAAGCCACATTTATTTTGTATATTCTCCCTATGCTCAACTACGTATTCCTCATCCTCGCCATTGTCGCAGAAGCCGCCGGCACCACGCTCCTCAAGATGTCGGAGCAGTTCACCAAGCTCGTCCCGTCCATCGCCTCGCTCGTCTGCTACGTGGCGTCGCTTTACCTGCTGAGCCTCTGCCTGCGCACCATCCCCATCGGCATCGCATATGCCACCTGGTCGGCACTCGGCATCGCCCTCATTACAATAAGCGGCATATTCTTTTTCAAGCAGATGCCGGATTTGGGCGCCATCGTGGGGCTCGTCCTGATTATTTCCGGCGTAGCGGTTCTCAACCTGTTTTCGAAGATGAATATCCACTAGGTTCATAGGGCAACTTCATTTTTTTGTGTATCTTTATGAAGACTAGCTTATAAGGAGGCTTCCATGACACTCATGATTATCCAGCTTTTAATCGTACTCCTCGCCCTCTACGTGGGCTCGCGTTACGGAAGCCTTGCGCTCGGAGCCATTTCGGGTATCGGCCTCGCCATTCTCGTTCTAGGCTTTGGCCTGCAGCCCGGCAAGCCCCCTACCGATGTTATCTACATCATCATCGCGGCAGTGACGTGCGCGGGAATCATGCAGGCATCGGGCGGCATGGACTGGCTTATCCAGATTGCAGAACGCCTATTGCGCAAGCACCCGAACCACATCATTATCCTCGCCCCGCTCTGCACGTTCTTCCTCACGGTACTCGTGGGCACCGGCCATGTGGTGTACACCCTCATGCCGATTATCTGCGACATTTCGCTCAAGAAGGGAATCCGTCCGGAACGTCCGTGCGCCGTAGCTTCGGTCGCTTCGCAGGTCGGCATCACCTGCTCGCCGATTGCAGCCGCGGTCGCATCGTTCGTGGTTATCTCGAACGCGAACGGCTTCAATATCAACAACCTGCAGGTCATCGCAATTACGATTCCCGCATGCATCTGCGGGCTCATGGTCGCAGCGCTTGTCTCGTACAGGCGCGGGCTCGACCTCGACAAGGATCCCGCCTTCCAGGCGCGCCTCAAGGACCCGCAGATAAAGGAATACATGTACGGTAGCACCGCTTCCATGCTCGACAAGGAAGTTTCCAAAGAAGCAAAGCGCGCCGTATTCATTTTCCTCGGTGCACTCGCTGTCATCGTGTTCTTCTCCATCATGCAAATTGCGGGCCACGACATTCGTCCCAAGTTCCCTACAGGCAAAATAATCAATGGCATCGCAGAGATAAAGCCGCTCGCCATGAACATCATTATCCAGATCGTGATGATTGCCGCAGCCGCGTTCATGATTATCTGTTGCAAGGCTAGCCCCAAGAAGGCCGTGGCAGGCGCCGTGTGGCAAAGCGGCATGGTGGCCGTCGTCGCGATTTACGGAATCGCGTGGCTTGCCGACACCTACTTCGCGAACTACATGGACGTGATGCAGGGCGGCCTCAAGGATATCGTGCAGCACTACCCGTGGGCCATCGCGTTCGCCTTCTTCGCAGTGAGCGTGCTTATCAACTCGCAGGGCGCCGTCGTGGTGGCCATGCTCCCGCTCGCCTACAGCCTCGGCATCGAAGGCCCCGTGCTCCTGGGCGTACTCCCGAGCGTGTACGGGTACTTCTTTATCCCGAACTACCCCTCCGACATCGCGACCGTGAACTTCGACCGTTCGGGCACAACCGTCATCGGCAAGTACCTGCTGAACCATAGCTTTATGCGGCCGGGCCTCGTGAGCGTCATCGTCTCGACAATCGTGGGCTCACTGCTCGTAAAAGTATTCTACTAGGTTCAGAGAACCTTTTCCATATACACGCACTCGAACGTGTCATGATGGGCTTTACCGCTTTCGTTGAAGCGGTAGCCCATTTTTTCATAGAAGCCTTCAAGCCCCACGCGGCTAGAGATTGCAACTTTCTTGAAGCCCGCTTCGCGCATCCACTTTTCGGCCTCGGCGACAACGGAGCGGCCCAAATGCTGACCGCGGTATTCCGGCAGCACCACCACGCGTCCGATTTCGGCAACACCTTCAGCAGCGTCGCCTACTTCAAACCAACGGCAAGTGGCAACCGGGTAAATATCGTCCAATGCCAAGATGTAATGACAGTTCTCACCGTCATGCGTATCGATTTCAGCATCCAGCGGAATCTGATACTTGCGCATCATCGCGACCATGCGCACGTAGTAGGCGCCAGCGCGTTCACATTCCCTTGTCACACGTATAATTTTCATTCCGCAACCAATTTACAATTTTCACGACCTTGACTTCTTTTGTTTCCTGCCCAAAAACGGGGCAATTTCACCCATCGGGCTTTTAATTCCCGCTTTCCAGCAGACACGATTTTCAGAAAAAAAACATTTATCGCAATATCTGCACATTTTCAATACTTTTTGCTTTTTTGGCACGATATTTGCACTACTTCCGGTGTCAAACAATTCTCAAACGAGGTTCATTATGAAAACCAGACTCATTCCCGCAATGGCAATCGCCCTGATGGGCATCTTCGCCACCTCTTCTTTCGCACAGGAAGAAGCTACCACCGAACCGCAGGCCACTGAAACCGAAGTGGTCGCCGACAACGCTTCCGAAAAGGTCGCAAAGGAAGATCCACGCGCAGACCGCGCCAAGGAACGTTTCGAGCGCAAGGACGCTAAGAAGGCCGAAATTGCCGAACACAAGGCAGAAAAAGAAGCTTTGAAAGCAGAAAAGAAAGCCTTGAAAGAAGAACGCGCCCAGGCCCGTGCCGAACGCAAGGCCGAAAAGGAAGCCCTGAAAGAAGAGCGCGCCCAGGCCCGCGCCGAACGCAAGGAAGCCAGGAAGGCTGAATGGGAAAACCGTAAAGCCGAAAAGGAAGCTCAGAAAGCAGAAAAGGTTGCCATGAAGGAAGAACGCAAGGCCAACAAGGAACACGGCCACAACAAGTAACCAAACCCCTACCAAACAAAAATGCAAACACGCTATAAAAGGTGCGGCTTTATGCTGCACCTTTTATAAATTCCACTTGACGCCGGCCTTGTATTCCGTGAAAAGGCTATTTTGGGAATATCCTATTTCGTAATCGGCAGGAACTGAATAGTGTTTGTAGAACTGTTCCAAACCAATGAACAGTCCGAAATAATTGGGAACCCACGAGACATTGCAGCTCCAGGAACCGCTAAACTTTTGGACCTTTTCGTAGTCGCTGTCAGGACCATCGACCACAAATCCATAGAACATGTTTAGGCGAGCATCGATTGAAATTTCCGTCTTGAATTTGTACGAAATTGAAGGCTTGAGCGAAGGCCCACCCCACTTCAACCAGTATTCAGGCGACCTAATGGAATCTGCCTCAAAACGGCCTCCCACATACACGGAACTTTTCAAGCCATACTTGACATACCTGTGCCATGATGCATACAGGGCCAACGACAGAGGACCATCCGTATTTTCGTAGCCCCAGAACGCGACTCCCATCTTCTGGTTGTCATAACGGGCCAAGTATTTTTCCAGCCACGCAAAAAAATCAGGATGCCAGTCATCGTCTTCCGAAGCATTCATGTTCGCACCGACATCGAGCGTCAGACTTTTCCCGATAAGGCTGTATCCAAGGCCCACCGATGTTTCCCAAGCACTCGTATCCAGAGAAGGCATGTCATCCTTGTCAATGAACCAGTCCCCGGAAAAACTAAGCCCGAAGGAATGGATCCAATTCTTGGAATTGTAATCCAGCGAGACATTCACCGAAGAAGATAATTCACCCCCCGACTCCGTCGAGGCACCCTTTCTCCAGTAATTGAGTCCCATGTAGACGAGATTTCCGTAGGTGTGGAATTCCCAGGGGCTTGTCTCCTTATAATCCGAAGAGTCCCTCTCCGATTCGCCCAGGGCGTCTCGGTACTCGTCGACAATCTCCTGGATTTCAGCCGTGTAGGGGCCGGGAGTCGCAAGGGCCTCTTCGAATGTCCGTAACGCCAAGGAAAGGTCCCCCGCCTCTTCGGCCTTCAAGGCACGAAAATAAAGATCCTCTTGCGATTCGGCAACCGCAAGAGAAGACAAGAGAAGAAGGACTATCACTAAAAAACGCATTACTTACGGGGCGGCCAATCCTTATTTTCCTGACCACGCCCACGGTTCGGCATAGGACCTCCACCCGGGCCTCCCATCGGCGACGGCTCATTAAACTTGGGACGCTCCATGTAGGGATTCTGCCGGTGGTCAAAATTTTTCGGGGGGCCCTCCTCAAAACGGGGCTTTTTGTCCCTATTTTTTTCGGACTCCCACCGCATGGAATTCTTCTCTTCAGCCGACCTGTTCCGCAAATCGGCAAGAATCTGTTCGCGGGCCTGCTTGCGTTCGGCGCGCATCTTCTGCCAGTTCTCGCGGTCGCTTGCCGCAAATTCGCGGGATTCCTTCGAAATTTCCACTTTTTCGCCCGGAGTGGCAACATCGGCCTCGGGACGCACCGAAGATTCCGCCGCAAAAGCCACTGCAGCACAGACCATAAGTAATGTGATAAGTCTCTTCATCATATACAAATCCCTGCAAATTCTGTGCCAACTACTTAAAATTTTCCTTCTTGATTCCCAACCGTTCCATGATTTCGCGCAGCACCTTGCGGTCGATTCCAAGAATCGTGGCGGCAAGCGTCAAGTTCGCCCCAGAATCTTTGAGAGCCCTGCTAATCACTTCGCGCTCGACGGCCTCGCGAGCTTCCTTGAGTGTCCTCGGGGAATCCTTCACCAGCGCTTCCGCGTCGTCAAGCCCCAAGTCCTTCGGCTGAACAACTCCGTGGACAGCCTGCACAAGCGCCTTCTGAATCCGGTTCTCGAGTTCACGCACATTGCCCGGCCAGTGGTAGCCAAGCATCGCCTTCTCGGCACTACGGCTCAGGTGGAACTTTCCGCGACCATACTCCGCACCGTAACGCGTCAAGAATTCTTCAGCAAGCAGCACGACATCCTGCCCACGGTCTCTGAGTGGCGGCAAGTTCAGGGGCATCACCTGGATGCGGAAGTACAGGTCTTCCCTGAACTTCTTTTCCTTGACAGCCTGCTCCAGGTCCACGTGCGTTGCGCTGATGACGCGGACGTTCACGGGAATGTCCCAGTTTTCGCCGACGCGGGTAATGTGCTTCTCCTGCAGCACGCGCAGAAGCTTCACCTGCATATTGAGCGGAAGTTCGCCAATTTCATCCAAGAAAATCGTTCCGCCCTCGGCCTCTTCGAAAAAGCCCTTCCGATTGTCGATGGCGCCCGTAAAGGATCCCTTGGCGTGCCCAAACAGCAGCGATTCCATCAGGTTCTCGGGAATGGCGCCACAATTCACCGCAATGAAGGGCCTGTCGGCGCGGGGGCTGTGGCTATGGATGTAGCGAGCGATGACTTCCTTGCCCGTTCCCGTTTCGCCACGGATAATGACTGGCATCGGGAGCGGCGCAAGCTTGTCGGCAAGAGCCACCACATCGTCCATCTGCTTGCTCGAATAGATGATGTCGCCCCGGCGCTTCACATTCTTCAGGACATCGAGCGACTCCTTGTCGCGCAGGCGGTCAAACGCAGCAAACGCAAACTTTTCGCAGACACCCACAAAGGCGTCGAACAATTTGCTGTCATCTTCGGTAAAGGGTTCCTCGCGGGCGGCACGCTGCAAGTACAGGTAACCCGATTCGCTGTCGGGAGTACGGAACGGCGACACCATGATGCTTGTCAGCTGGTTCTGCACGATAGACTTCGACAAGTCCACAGAATCGTCGTCCAGCTGGTTCCAGACAACCGCCTTGTTCTCGGTTTTCGCGAGGCGGATGGCCGAAATCGAAATCGACACATTTTCCGGACGCGTCAGGTGCAAGGGCTTCTCGCCTGCAATGTCGAGTACCGCGGCATCGGCACGCAGAACGTCTTGCACCACTTCAAGAATTTTCGGGAATAAGAAATCTGGACGCTGTTCGTCCAGCAGGATGTTGATGACATCCAGCATCTTTTCTGTAGCAAGCATCGAGTTCGACTTCATAAAAAACCTTCGTCTTTACTATTCCCGTAATTCCGGTGTCGGCAAGTCCTGCAACAGGCTTGAGTCCACCCCGCTCTCGGTCGATTCCGACGGAACGCTGTCCAAAAGCTCGTCAAAGTTTTCAAGGCTACGCGACTTCTTCAAGAGCAAATCGCCCGCATCGTCCACATCCGATCTTCCGGATTTCAGAACCGAAACAGCCAATACAATTAATATAAGAACTAATCCCAGAAAAAACGATACCTTCCACCAACAAAATTTTCCCTGCCGCCCCGCAATTTTGTAAGGCAGCGCTATTTCGGAAGGGTCTGGAACTTTTTGTCGCATTTTTTCCTGGAGTTCGCCTTCCACAAAATCATGGACAGCCTTCTGGACAGCAGCTTCACCCGCGGTGAGTTTCCCCAGGGCAATTTCCAGGATTTCGTCCAGTTCGTCCAGGTCTTCGGCGCGGTTTTCCACATCGGCACGAACCGTCGCCTTCCAGAGCGGAGCTAGCGCAGAAATCTCTGCGACCGTGAACCTGCCCGACGCATAGAGCACCTGCGACGGGTCGCAGCAGTCGATGGAGAGGCTCTTCGCGGCATATTCATCGTAGCCGTCCGCAGTCACAAGCTCCGAACCATAGACCAGGCGGAACAGCAGCATTCCTAGGCTGTACACATCCGACTTCTCGTCGGCGCTCTTTCCCTGGAAGCGCTCCGGCGCCGCATACGCAAGTGCACCCGGCCCCAGAATGCCGCAGTCTATAAGAACAGGCTGCAGACGCCCCTTATTGGCCGTCAAGACGATATTTCCTGGGTTCAAGTCTCCATGGTGCAACTGTTTGGATTTCAGCGTTTCAAGCGTTGCGACAAGGCTTCTCAAAATGAACAAGGCGACTACGACCGGGACCCGCAATTCCGAAGCCGACACACCCGGAATGTAGTCGTAGACCACGTAGGAATGTCCGTCCCGTTCGCCAAACTCACGAATCTTGTAAAGGCCGTCGGCATTGAGCGATGCAATCTGTTCAACCGTTCCAAGGTCAAACGCAGACGCCCTCTTGTACCATTTCAGTACATAGGCGTGGTCCTTCGCCGACACCCTGTATATATCGGCTTCACCCCCCTGATGCAAGGGGACTCCCCCAGCAACAAGGTCCAGCAGGCTTTGGACTTTTTCACTCATAGCTCGCCCGAAAGCACCTTGGACTTCAAGGAATCTTCAGCAATCTTTGTCCAGCGCAGCAAGGCGGGGTGGCTAGGAGACTTCATGAGTCCCATGGACCAGGTGTCCCACGCCGATTCGACATCGCCTTCGTTCCAGTAGATGTTTCCCAGGTTCACGTAGGCCGAGATGAATTGCGGTTCGCTCGTAACAATGTGGATAAAAATCTGCTTCGCCCTTTCGACATCTTCGGCGTCATTGCTTCCGGCAAGGATCAGCCCCTTCAGGTTCAGGCTGAAATAATTTGCGCTATCAAGCTGAATCGACTGGTCTAGCAGAGACAAGACATTGGCGCTTTCGCCCTTCGCCATCGCGGCGCGCGCCAGGTAGAACAGGCAGGTCGAATGGTTTGCATCGACCTGGGCCCCGCTATCGATCTTGGAAAGAATACGGAATTCATCGGCGGCGCGTTTCCACAGATCCAATGTCGAAATATGGAGCCGTTCGCCTTCTTCTGCCACCGAGAAATAAGACAGGGCGAGTCCATATCGGGCATCCCTGTGGACAGGATCCTGATCCAGCGCTTTTGAAAAATTGGCGATGGCACGGTCGTAATCGCCTATGCGGAGCGCCTCGTTTCCTCGCCTGACATCGCCTTCGACGCAGGCGACAAGGCTAAGCGCAATGCACGCAAGAACAATTTGCCAAACACGATTCCACATACAAAAGAAATATAATATTTGCTAGAGCGAATCTTCTTCGATGCCCATGAGTTTCATCGCCGCTTTCCAAGTCTCCCTGTTCTCGAAGCCGTCGCGCTTTCCGCCGCCATAGCGGGCGTGTGCGAATTCTTCGACAAGGGCATTCCAGCCTTCGAGCTTGCCTTCCTTCACCAGGTTGTCGAGGTTGACCGCAGAGGCGGCATTGTCGACCCCTTCGACAAGCTCCGGGAACCTGCCTGCCACATATTCCTTGCAGACGCTTTCCAGCTCCAGAAGCCACTCGCGGCTGTCTGCCGCATTCACTCGCTGCTTTAGCACCATCATACGCTCACGCAGGGCGCTTTCTGCGGCATTCTTGGCAACGGCAGCCTTATGGGCGGCCGCACGCCGTTTTGCACGCCACAGGCCCGCCAAAAGCACGCAGAGCGCAACAACCACGCCCACCGCAACAGGCAGCGGGTTGAACGGCTCGTTCACGCGCACAGGCACGCTTTCGCTGCGCAGGTCGAGCGGACGGCCCACCTGCGTTGGAATTTCAAAGCGTATCGCGGGGATGTTCAGGCTGCCGGTGTCTTCGGCAACAATCTTGTAGGTAAAGGTAATCGAGGCCACCTCGGCGCCGTCTTTGACCGACCGCGCCGACTCCTGCGACATGCCCACCTGCGTAAGGCCCTTCGCGTTGGCAGAGCCCGTTGGCACCACCAACAGGGCACTGCCCTGCACGCCCCAGCTGACCGTCACCGGGAATTCAAACGTGTCGCCCACCGTCACCGCGGGCATTCCGCCTTGCGGTCCCGAGACGATCGATATGCCGAGCTGCTCCGCAGAAGGCATCGGAAGTTCCGACACCTCACCAGCAGAATCCCCATTCGCCACCGCAGGCTGCACCGACGATGCCCGGACCGAGTCCGGCTCTACACTTACAACAGAATCGTTTTCCATACCACTAGAATATATAAAAATCACCCCCATAAAAAAATCCCCGGATATACCGGGGAAATCATCCTTGATAAGCTTTCGCTAGTGCAATTTCGTTAGCACCCGAGTGTTTTTTAGATCGCCGGGCGGACAAACTTGCCATTCAGCAAGGCGCTATACAGCCCGAGCAGAATGTCCGGGAAATAGCTGCTACCGTTCCTGGTCAAAGTCTTTGCATTGACCAGGTTCGTGCAGGCGTTCAGCCAGTCAGGATTGGTGCCAATACCCGTTGCACACCAGCCAGCAAGCCACTGCGGCGGCACAACAGTGCTGGAAATATCACTCTTGCTCGGATCCCAGGAGTACGATGTTCCAAGAGCCGGAGAACTCGGATCGCCGCTCGCCCTGGTCGAAATGAAGCTGTTCAGCTTAGCAAGAATGGCCTGGTCGCGTTCGTCGGCAAACCAGTAGTAGTCCCAAGCGATACGCCACGGAATACGGACCGATTCCTTGTTAAATGTCCAGTAGGTCTTGTCGGCAGAACCATTGTTCGGATTCACGGCAGCACCGGAAGCATCGCTCCAGTCAGGGAACACACCCGTGCCCGCATTCTGCACCTGCATCATGTAGGCGTACATGCTGTCAAGCACCTTGTTCCAATCGTGTGCCGGGTCCACAACAGCAAACAGACGCAGCGCCACCGGAGAGAAGTAACTCAGGTTGTAGACCGGATTGTCGTTCACCCATGTGGAGGTGTTGCCGGAATAGAGCAGGTAGGTAGTCTTGTTGACTTCGGCATCCCAGATAGCATTGATGATGTTCAATGCATCAACCTTGTAGGCTTCGTTCTGGGTCTTGTAGTACATCATCACCAGCGAAGTGGCAATATCCAAATCGGCATCGGTAGCGCTGGAATTGTCAATCTTGTCGTAACCGAAGCTATAGGTGATCCACGGAGTCAGATACATCTTCGTCACCGATGTGCTGTTGTATTCGCGGATGGCCTTGGAGTAGTTCCACAGGCGGTCGAAGGCATCCTTGTCCTCGTTGGCAACCGTCAAAAGCATGCCGTAGCCCGTTCCTTCGGAAACGGTGCAGCCGCGAGCCTTCATATTAGACTTGGTGCTGTTGGCAGTCTTGCACTTGTCTGCATAGTAGCCGGTGCTCTGGGCCTGCCAAATCACGCGGGCTGCGGGCCTGAACTGTTCCGTAAACACTTCATCGGCCTGTTCACTGAGAGTCGGATAATATACAAGTTCATCTTCCAGCGTAACATAGTGGAATTCCTTCCACGATGCATAAATGGCGGTAGAATATTCAGGATTGGCTCCGGTGCCAAGCGCAACCGTCGGAGTCCAGACACCGGTATTGCCCTGCTGCCCCGGATTCGTCTGCGTGCCAGGATCCGTTTGTGCGCCCGGATCGGTCTGAGTACCAGGATCCGTCTGCGTGCCAGGATCGGTCTGAGTACCGGGGTCAGAAGGATTGGAAGGATCCGCCGGATTATCGATGTTAGCGTCGGTTCCAGAAGAGGAGTCGTCACCACAGGCAGCCAGTCCAAAGACGGCCGTAATCGTCAAGGGGAGAACGACAGGAGCTAAAAGTTTCTTGATGTGCATAATAGCCTCTTTTATAGTTTTTCCTAAATATATATTTTATTCCCCCATTGGCAAATAAATAGCAAAAAAAATAACTTTCGATTTAATCTACATCACAAACATCTTTAGAAAAAGGAAAAGGCCGTGCAGAGCACGACCTTTCCTTAAGATTTTACCGAAGTAATATTACTTCAGCATGATCTGCTGAGAGAGACCCATAGCGCGAACCATGTAGACGCCAGCCTGGAGCTTGGCGAGGTCCATAGCCTTCACGGAGGAAGCGGTCATCACGACCTGGCCCTGGAGGTTCACGATTTCAGCCTTGGCAACGGTCTTGCCGAAAGAAAGGGTACGGCCAGAGAGCTGAGCCTTCAGAGAAGACTGCATAGCCTTTGCACCGATAGCGTCTTCGCTGCTACTATTCGGAGTCGTGGTCTTGCAACCACCACCGAAAGCACCGAAGGACATGATGTTGAAACGACCGGTATTGTCGGCACCCTGGATCTTGAACTTCAGAGCAACGAGCTTCTTGGAAGCGGCATCACCGTCAATTTCGAGACCGCCGTCCTTGGCGCCCCAACCAGCCTGTTCGAACTTGCTCCATTCAAATTCCTTGACTTGACCAGTAGCGCTCTTCGGAACAGTCACAGCCGGGTTGTCATACTTGAGGTCAGCGTCAACAGCGTCGCCGAGACCCATTTCGAGGGCGGCCGGAATGTCAACGGAGTAACCAATGCAAATACCACCCATGCCAGAAGCGTCAGCAGCTTCCATCGGTTCCTCTGCATCCGGGTCGGCAGTACCGGCAATATTGAAGCCAATACCAACGAACGGTTCGTAGGTGAGGGTGCCTGCGCTCAGAGTGAAGGTACCGCACACGCCACCGCAGTGGTCGATGATCGGGTCAAGAGCGGTAGCGTCGTAGAGGTTGCCAGCTTCGACATCCCATGTGATCTTGGAGGCACCGCCATCCTTGTTGTCGTCGTAGGTCCACCAGTAACCGGCCTTTTCGCCACCGGCGTCAAGTTCGGTATCGATCTGATAAACGCCTTCGTCACCATTCCAGGTCACGAAACCGAAAGACATGGAAGCTGCAGCCAGGAAGGCAGAAGCAGTAAGAATTTTCTTGTTCATAATTCTCTCTCTTTTTTGTTTTTGTTGAGCTCAAAATGAGCGGTTTGTGTCTTAATATATCTTTTTTCAACCGCTTTGTCAAAAAAAAAATTCTCTTTTTTGAAAAATTTGATTCATATCACCTTCAAGCGCCCGTTTTTACCTAAAAGAGCGACCAAGATAACAAAAATTTACACCCAACATGACCGTATTCGCAGGTAAACATTATTTTTATTGAACTGCATTCCAATTTTCCTGCAATTAAAGTATTTTTAGACTCGATGGGAAATTATGGGATTTCTATAAGGGAAAAGCTATGAAAATCAAAAAAATTATCCCCAGCCTGCTTGCACTTGCGGTGATTCCCGCCTTTGCAGCAGCTACAGACGCGACCCCCAAACGCGTCGGTCCGGTAAGCTATTACGGCGCACTCCACACCAGTGGTGGAAAAATCATCGGCGCCAAGAACAACCAGGAAGCAGTGCTCCGCGGAATGAGCCTGTTCTGGTCGGACGCTACAGGACGCCCCTACTACAACAAGAACGTCATCAGCTGGGCCGCTCAGAACCTGCCCATGGACGTTTTCCGCTTCGCCATGGGCATCACCTACTACGATAGCGACGGCGGTACCTCCAACAAGCTGGACGGAAGCTACGCCTACAGCAGCGCTCCGGATGGATATGCAGGCATCATCGACAAGATGGTCGAAGCGGCCATCGAAAACGACATCTACATTATTCTCGACTGGCACAGCCACCGCGCCGATAAAAACGAAGGTGGCGTCAACGAACCTCAGTTGGCCAAGGATTTCTTCACCCAAATGGCTGCCAAGTACAAAGATGTCCCCAACGTCATCTTCGAAATCTTTAACGAGCCCCGCCAAAATCAGGACTGGGGTTCCATTAAGAGTTACGCGAACCCTATCGTTTCCGGAATCCGCGCGAGCACCGAAAACCTGGTGCTGGTCGGCACCCCGAGCTGGTCGCAGCTTGACCAATATGGCGGCGTGAGCGGAACAAACGTCGGCTACGTGTTCCACTTCTACGCAGGCACGCACTCGACCGGAACCTATAGCAGCAGAATCACCCAAGCAAAGAGCAGCGGAAACGCCGTATTCATTACTGAATGGGGAACCGTGAATGCAGATGGTGCGGGCAACGCCGATCAAAGCAGCACCAACAGCTGGATGACCTTCATGGACAACAACAACATCAGCAATTGCAACTGGAGCCTTCGCAACACCAAGAGCCGCTACGCGGCCGACGGCAAGGTCGAAACTTCCGCCATGTTCGAAGGCGAAGAGGACCTGAACACCATCGGCAAGCTCAACAACGCAACCTACAGCGCCTCCGGCAAGCTCGTCAAGGCCTACCTTGAAAAGCACGCACGCACCTGGGGTGACTCTCTCGTCAAGGGCAAGAATACCGGCAACTGCGCCTTCCCGACCGCTAACGTAAAAGAAACGGACGGTCAGCTCTCTGTTCTCAAGTCGGGCTGCACCTATGTTTCCAGCAACGAAAATGTCGTCACATCCACCGGTGAAATCAAGAAACCCGGCTTTGTCATTATGACAGACAACAACGGCTCTCAATCCGTGGTCGTCGTCAACGAAGTCCCCAAGCAGACGATTCCGTTCTTCACCGATCTTACCTGTAACTACAGTGGCAGCTGCTCCATTGAACGCGCCCTGTCATACTCCGGTGGCACCGCCAAGGAATGGATTGTTTCCGGCACCACCAAGACCGAAGAAGGCGGAACATTCACCATCACCTCCCTGAACCCTGAAATTGTGACCGTCAAGAAGGCCAACTGCACTTCTTCGTCTTGCTTCAAGATGCAAAACACCCAGGTGACCATGTACGAATTCAAGGGCTATGGCACCGCAAAGATCGTGGCAACGGCCCCGGCCGTAACAGGATACCCTGCCTTGAACGATACTGTCGAAGTGACCTTTAACAAGGGCTTCAACAAGATGACCAACAAGTACAAGGACATCGCGCTCAAAACAGGAGAAACAAAGTCTGGCTACCTTCCCGACCAATCCCTGTACAAGACTCCGGTGACCTACACGTTCAACGACAAGGAAACATCCAGCTATGTTTCTAGAAACGGCACTGACCTGGTAGCAGGCAACGAAAACGCCGTGGTCCTGGTGACCGCCCATGCCCCGGAAGTGGACAACTACCTGGAAATGCACTCTTCCATCACGGTGATCGTGGGTGACAGCTCCCAGGCCGTCAACAAGTCGGAATATCAGACTTCCCCGGTAATCGTCACGAACCCGGATCTTCCGCTCCAGGCCGTCATTGCAAATAACATGCTGGGCATCAACAGTGTCAACACCGAAGACATCCATGTCGACGTGTTCTCCGTGAATGGCCAGAGCGTGCTCAGCAAGACCTTAAGCGCAAAGCATGCCACACTCTCTCTCGCTAGCGTGCCGACTGGCGCCTACCTGATTACTATCAAGCAGGGCATGAGAATCCTGAGCGTCAGGTGGAGCAAGAAGTAATCCATTCTGAAAGCTTTCCCTAAAAGGAGCCAGGCCAACGCCTGGCTCCTTTTTTTACCTGATTTTTCTGCGGCACTTTAACTGCTAACGTTCCGCGCTTCGCTTACCACATGAGATCTCCGAGGGCATGCACGACGCCCAGAACAGGCCTTGGCGTACATGCACAAAACGGGCACAACATGATAGGCGCACACTCCTTTGGCAAGCAAATAAATCTTGCTAGAATGATAGCTATGTATAAAAATGCCCCCGACTCGGTTGTCGGAGGCAATTTCACGCGTCTTACAGACGAAGAAACTTACTTCTTCTTGGGCTTGTAGTTCACTTCGGGGCGAAGCTGCAGGCCAATCGTCACCAGAAGCGAGACAATCGGTTCGTGATGGTCCTGGGAAAGATCGTAGACCGCTACACCGGCCATGCCTTCGCTCTTGACCTGTTCTGCAACGGCCTTCACAGAAGGAATGCCCATGAACACGATCGTTTCGGCATCGCTTACCGCCACTTCGGACTTGGAAGCTTCATCGAAGGTCACCTTGTATTCCGGAGAATCGAACTTGCCCATGAGTTCGGCATAGGTCACGTAGCCTTCGTTACCGCTACCGGTACCCTGATGCGCAGAGCCAAGACCCTTGGCACCGCTCCAGGTTTTGCCGTAAAGGAAAATGACCGGCACGAGCAGGTCGCCGTTCACGCCAGCGCCCTTCACCTTGCTCAGGGCTTCGTCCACAGAGGCGGCGCTCTGGTTCGGAACGACTTCGGAGCTTTCTTCGGTCATCTGGTCGGCCATGAACACATCCACATAGGAAAGACGGTTCAAGGCGTCCGCCTTGTAGGCATCCATGCCTGCGGCAGGGTAAACCACAGCGGTCACCGTAGCGCCCGAAAGGCCATCCACCAGGGCGTTCACCATCTTGGCGTAGTCTTCGGCATCTTCGGCGGTCAGGTTCTGCCAATCCAGTTCCACGCCGTCGCCACCATGTTCAGAAAGCCAGCTGCTCACATTAGAGACAAACGTCGGCAAAAGTTCTTCGGAAGAGGCAATTGCCTTGAGGTTGCCTTCATTTTCCATGCCGCCCACGGAAACAATCAGCTTCACGCCGTTGTCCTTGGACATCTGTGCAAGCGTCTTGAAGTTTTCGGCATCATTTTCGTCTGCAAAGGCGAGCGAACCGTCTTCACCGGCGGCAAGGCCGACATAGTGGATGTCCGTCACGGTATTGTAACGAATGTCCTTCGGATAGAACTGAGAATACTGGCTCCAGTAGGGGTAGAAGCCCACTACCTTGTCTGCAGCGGCCTGGGCGACCACAGCAGCGCCAAGTGCAAAAGTCAAAAGAATCGGTTTGATATTCATAAAATCACCTCATCCTAGTTAATTTCATGCGTAATGCCATTGTCGTCGGCACAGTAAAGCTTTGTTGCCGGGTAGACTTCGGGGTCGTACGGAGCGTTTGCCTTTTCTGCTTCAGTACAGAGGCGGTATGCCCAGCCATGTTCCCTACCAAAAATTACGTACTGGTAGGCAACGGCAAACATGTCCACCTGGAATTCCTTCAGCTTGGCATAGTCGTCGGCCACGCCGTACAGATTCAAGGATTTCAGGACGTTCAGCTGTTGCTTCGAAAGTCCGCCTTCAACCGGAAGCTGTTCAGTCACCGTTTCAAGCGTCACCTGGATTCCCTTTGCGGAATCAATCGACATCTTTTCATCGATGGCAAGATCAACCAGGAGAGTCGCATCGGCAGTGGACCAGGAATCCTTGGTCTTGATACCCTTGCTTTCGATGGTCATTCCGTCGGCCACTTCGAATTCAACCAGGAGCGTGCTATCGGCAGTCGTCCAGGTCTTGCCGTCTGCAGACTCGTACTTGTAGCCAGTCACCTTGGTAATCTTTCCGTCGGTCACGACTACGGAGCCCTTCATGGCAGAATCCGCATCGACAAGGATAAACTTGTAAAAAGCGTCAGTCGCCTCCACCATAAGTTCAGTCGTATCCTTCTTGTAGTCGTACCTGTAGCCAGTCACCGCGGTAATCTTTCCATCGGTCACGACAATGGAGCCCTTCTTTGCAGAATCTGCATCAAAGAGACGCATCTGAATCTTTGTGGCGCTGGTCGAATCATAGATTTCGACCTGAACCGTGTCCTTGGGAACATCGTAGGTGGTGTCCCTAGTCGTAGAAGTCCAGGCAGCCGCCCAGGCAGCCTCGGTAAAGCCTGCGAACATCGGATCGACCATAATCTTGTGGAGCAAAGCCGTGTCGCCAAAGTATGCAGCCGTATCGGCAGCCTTGATGGAGTCAAAGGCAGCCGTTGTTTCTGCGGCCTTGGCATCTTCTTCCAACTTGGCATTGTACTTCGACACGAAATCCTTGACCTGAACGCGCACCAGTTCCGGATGCAGGTTCATATAGGTGACATCAGAAAAGTCTTCGGGGAAGTTTCCGGCCAGGGCGTCTTCTTCATCGACAGACATCGAGGAACAGCCTATCAGTGCAGAGGCCACCGCAACAGAGAATAAAAACTTGAAATTTTTCATTGCATTACCTCTTAGAAGTTCACCGTTACATCGGCGATAATGACGTTCTTGTCAATGGAGAGTTCACTGGGAGTCTTCTGCATAACGGCTTCTCCGGTCGCTTCATCGACAACCAGGTTGCCTTCGCCGTCAAGCACGTAGCTTGCCGCATTGAATGAGACCTTATCCGTAAGCATTCCATACTGCACCGAGAGGTAGGAGTTCGGAGCAATCTTCACGCGCGGACCAACCAGGAGCAAGCTTTCTTCGGCCTTGGTGACTTCGGCAAACTTGGACACCGCCATCGGAAGGCCAAACTCGCGGGTCGCCATCTGGTAACCGGCCAAGAAGGAGAGCGGGCCAATCACATCGACATTAAGACCCGCCATGATGCGGTCGTTCTTGCGCTGCATGTTCTTGTCTTCTTCGGCATGGTCGTAGGAGCCCTGGATCTTGATCTTGCGATCGAGTCCAATGATGCGGCCCACATCTGCACCAAGACCGACAGCATAACGGGTGTACTTGTTCTCTTCGAGAACTGTTTCGCTCTGGGTCATCATGGTGAACAAGCCGTTCAGTTCCACAGCGCCCTTCCAGGAAATGTCGAAGTTGACATTCAAGCCCTTGCGGTCAGGTGTTGCCACACCAAAGGGCAGCGCCATTTCGTTGATGGGGTCCATGCTGGCAAGGTTCTGCTGAGCATTGCGGATGTCGCGCAGCTTCAGCACATCGCCATTGTAGGCGTTGCGGTAGAAGTGGGCGTTCTTGTAGTTGTTGTCAAGACGGTAGTACATGTTGCTCGATTCGGACTTGTCCGTGAGCACGTTCGTCGCGTTCGACGTCATCAAGTTTGTCGCATGCAGCGGATTGGAGTTGTAGACCGCCATGTAAATGTTTTCGAGGCTGGACATGCCGAACTGTCCGACAAGAGTCGAATAGCTGGAATCCCTGTAGAAAGCATTCGAGTTGAACACCACCGTACCGCCACGGTACACCGGGCTAGACGCCATTTCGCTCCAGAACTTTTCGTTGTTCTGCAGGTACATCACCTTGACGATACCTTCGATATCGCCGAGATTCAGCTTTACGAAGGGTTCCACATAGAAAGCCTGGCCGTCGAACTTTTCGACTTCCGTTTCGTGGACTTCCTGTGTCGTTTCAGTTTCCTTGATCCTAAGGTAGCCAAACGAGGTATCCACCGGGTTTACGACAGCCGGGTCGCTCTTGTACTTGTATTCGTCAATTGCGTATGCCGTTTCAACGGCCTTCTCCATGTAGTCGCGGTCCAGAGTCCACCAGCTCTTGGCAAATTCGCCGTTCAAGCCGAAGCCGATGGCAGATTCGCCCATCAGGTCCTTGGAATCGAATCCGAGTTCCACGGAAAGGATGGAGTTGTCTTCGTAGTAGACCGTGTCCTTGTTACCAATCTTGCGAGAACGACGGCTCTTCGTGCGGTCAAACACGTCGGTGTAGTTCACGCCGAGGTGGCCGCCAAAGGCATCGCCTCCCAGGCGCAGGCCGTAGAAGTAGCGGTCGGAGAAATCGAAGTCGAAGAACACCTGGTCGAGCTTCTTGGCCGTGTTACGGATACGGGCGCCCGTCACCTGAGCGTGGATATCGCTCATGGGGCCAACCTGTCCGCTATGGAAGTCGGCATTGAGGCCCTGCATCAGGCGGCGGCTCGTCGTATCGAGATTACGCATTGCCAGGGCTTCCACACGCTTTTCGGCAAAGATATCCGGTTCCTGCAACATGGTCTGCTGCGGAGTGTAGACCGTATAGGGCGTATAGCCAACGCGCATGTAACCCAAGTTGAAGTCCAGGTGCTTGTTCAGGATAGATCCATCGTAGCTGAACCAGTGACCAATCACCGGGTTGTTGTTTTCGTCGAAGCCACTCTGCCAATCCTTGTGCAGGCGCACTTCCAAGTGGATTTCTGTTTCGGAGCTCGGACGGGCCGTGAGAACCAGGTTTGCATCGGTGAACATCTGGTTTTCCTGCGTCGGGGACTTTTCGGTCCCGTTGGAGCCGTCGCTGAACTGGTCGGACTTCGCCATGGAGGCAAGGCCACCGGCCTTGAGGGTTCCGTTGAGCTTAAGCCCGAGAACAGCTGCATTCAGGGAATCAAGCTTCTGCAGAAGCGTTTTCTGCTGGGTCTGCACTTCGTCTTCAGCGAAGGCGGTTGCTGCGGAGAACAGGATGGCAGAAGCGAGAGCGAAAGAAATTTTCTTGTTAAGCATCATATTCATACCCTCCCATTAAAATTCCACATTAAGGGAAGCTTCAATAATAAACTGCGAGAACTCATGCGTGTAAGAGACATTTCCTTCCGGATTGGTATAGTAATCTGGCAGGTTGTCCGCCTTCAAGCCGCTGACTTCAGCCCGGGCAGCCGTTGCGGCTTCTTCCGTCGCTTCAGGATTAGCGAGCAGTGCTGTATTGTAGGCGGTGTTATACACATTGCTCAAGTTGTATTCGTTCTTGACGTTGATGGTTCCAACATTAATCGCAAGCCATGTGGTGGGGGCGATGTTGTAGTCGAAGCCAACCATCCACTGCATCTGCTCACCCTTCATCAGAGGGGCCGGTTTCGGAACGGGGATGCCGACATTTTCGTATTCAGTGGTAATCATCTGGAAACCGGCATTGATACCCAGGCGCGGCAGGTACTGCACATAGAGACCACCGTTGATGAAGTCGGACTTGAGCGTGCTCGTTTCATCGGCCAAGCCGAGATCAGCCCAACCATCGGTATCCAGGGAGCGTTCGGAATGCTTGTAGGAACCAGAGAGTTCAAGCGGCTTACTGAAGCCAAGCATCTTGAAGATGTCCACCTTGGCGCCACCGCCAAACTCGGTGAACTTGGCAGCCTTGTAGCCAGCCACGGACGTTCCGACAGAAGATGTTCCGTCTTCGTTGTCGACGATGTAGTGCTGTACAAGGTTCTGACCCTTCACCTGGTTGAACATGCTGAAGAGTCCCTGCACTTCGGCGAAGTCCTTGATGTTTGCAATCAGGTTCATGCGGGCACCCACACGGTTGGACGTTGCAAGGCCGTTCGGGAGTGCAAGCTGGAGAGCCGGATCGCTGAGCGTTTCAAGGAGCGCAAGCTGGTTACGCGTATAGACGTTCGAAGTCCAGGAGTTCTTGTTGTAGTTTTCGATATTGTAGCTATTGACCTTACTGCTCTTGAATGCGTTATCGTCGGTAGTAAGGGTCGTTGTTACCGGGCTAAACTTCGGGCTGAAGTTGTAGAGAGCGTCGAAGGAAGAATACAGCGGAGAGTTCACGCCGTACTTGACCGTCTGACCGTCCTTGTCGGAGTTCTGAATGCGCTGGGCAAAGAAGCGCGGAGACTGTGCCAAGTTGTTGAACCAGTTGCTGTCGTTCATGACGAAGTCCACGGCAAGGCGCACGCCAAAGGCATCGGCCTTGTAGCCCAAGTTCGCATTCACGAGCATGGCCATACCGCTCAAGGTTTCCTTGGAGAAGGTATCCAGAGCCAGGGACTTCATTCCATTCTTGTCTGTAGAATAGACGAGATTGCCGTCGTCGTCGTATTCCGTGGCAATGACGGAATCCGGCGTATAGACATCGTCGTTCGACATCGCAAGTTCACCCATAAGGTCGAGCACCAGGTTGTTGCTACCAACGAGCGATGCAATGTCGGCGCCAACGCGGCCGCTCACGATCATCGTCTTCTGCGGATTCAGTTCGTAGGGGTTGATGTCTTCGCGTTCATAGGGCAGCTTCACGTTGTTGTCGGGATGGCGCCAGGTGTAGCTGTAGGAATCTTCGTTGTCGAAGATGAACATCGGGGTGGCACCCACATACACGTTGCGGTTCAGCGGCAAGATTTCGAAGTTACCTGCCAAGAGGAACTTGTCCATGTTCGCAGACTGCGATGCACCCAGAACCGTGTCGCTCGGCAAGATATTGCCCTCGGCACCGGAAAGGTCCAGAACCGCCGTACGGTTGATGCGTGCAAACATGGCTTCGGCGCGGATTTCTCCAGCGGGGCCAGGGACCTGCGTGCGGAACTGGAGGTTCACGCCCTGCAAGTTGCGCTGGTTGCCTTCGATCAGCTGCTCCTTCTCGGCCATGTAACGCTTGCGAGCGAAGATTTGCGCTTCGTACATGATGTCGAGATCGGGCAAGAAGAGGGTCAGCGGAGAATACTGCTGCCTAAAGTCACCAACAGTCCAGTAGAAGCTGTTGCCCAGGTTGCCTTCGGCATTGAGCCAGGCGACAGAGACTGTCTTGGCGGCCGAGGCGAAGTATTCCTGCATGCCAGCACCCAGACGAATCATCGCGTTGGCGCGGACATTTTCCCAGGGGCGGAAGCCAAAGTTCAAGTCAGCCGTTACGAATTCGTCTTTTTCGACATTCGGCTTGTCGTTGAGGCCCGTCGGATCGTTATCCGTATTGAGTTTGGAAGACTGTGCGACAGCACGAATGCTACCGGTGAGTTCAAGACCGCGCTTTGCATTGATGGAGTCCACCTTGCTTTCGAGCAGTTCCTGATTCTCTACAACCGAAGCTGCAGAAGCGGCCATGGAGGCTGCAAGGATAACAGCAAAAGTCTTTTTCATATTCATAGTCTTTTTCATTTTCAGCACCCCCTATTAGAACCAAGCCTTGGCTTCGGCTGAAATGTAGTGGGAATGCCAATCATTCTTAGAAATAAGCTCATCGGAATGGGTCATCCACTTGTAACGCACATGGAGACCGGCACGGTCAGCAAAGTCCCAGTCAAAACCGATACCGATTGCGGTTTCAAGGTAGTTGATCGGGGCCTGTTCGTAGTAAAGGGTGTTATACAGCAGGGACGAGGTCTGAGAACCAACCCATGTCAGGTTCGTCGCCTTGTAGGCGTAATCGGAACGGAAGGTTTCGAGGCCCAAGATGCCGAGCACATGGAAGGAAGGCGTCACAGCGACCGCCGGTTCAAACTGGCCGTAGAAGCTCCACAGGAGCATGTCGGACTGGGATTCGCTGTAGGCAATCGGCGCAATCGTCGTCGAGAGGCCAGAAATTGCGGCATAGCCCGTCATCATGATGGTGCGGTCGGTACCGAACCAGCCACCGATATCGTAGCCACCCATGAAGGAGAGGAAAGAAGACCACTTGGTGTGCGACGGGATTTCACCCTTCTGGATCTGTTCGGTGGTTTCGTAGGCCGTGAAGGATTCCCACATTTCCCAGGTTCCACCGTAGAGACCGCCCTGCTGGCGGTACTGCTTGATACCCTGGTCGTAACCCACGATGGTACCGGTACGGGCGACGTAGGCAGCACCTTCGGCGTTACCGGAGTCAGCCACGAACAAGGGCTTGTGCTTGGTCCAAGAGTTGGAGCTTTCCCACATGTTGCGGCCGTTCAGGCGGTAGTTGAAGAAGATGACATCCTGGCCGTCTTCGATCTGGCGGTGCAGACCGTACTGCAGGTCAAAGTAGCCACGGTTGAAGGTCGGTTCGAGCTTGAAGTTAAGACCGGCCATGTTCGGGGAGTAGCGGAGCGAACCACCGTTCAGGTAGGCTTCGTCCTTGCGCCAGCTGTTGAAACGGGACGGGTTGCTCAAAGAATACGGAGAGTAGAACTCCTTGGGAAGGAAGATGGCTTCGACCGTGATGGGCCAGCCTTCGATATGCTTGGACTGAGCCTTGATGTAGACACCCACCTGCGGAGTGTTCATACTGGATTCGTTTGCATCCGACAGGTAGCCGCTAGACGAGATGGTGGAATCGTAGTCGGCGGCATCGGCGGTCTGGAAGAACTTGACCGAATCCGTCATGCTCAAGGCCACATCGGCCATCAAGAAGAGCTTCGGGGTGATGTTTCCCTTCAAGTCGATAGAGGCAACGTGCGTATTGAGAATCACGGGGCCCACATCGGAATACTTGATCCACTGGTTGCGGAATTCCTTTTCGTAAATGATTTCGTTGTCAAAGACGACGCCCATGTAGTTAGCACCGAGCGTCAGGTTGTCGGCAATCTTTTCCTTGGCGATACGGCCGTGGTAGATGGAACCGCGGAAATCGTAAGCACCAGTCATTTCGAGCTGACCCATCAAGCCACCGTACATGCGCAAACCGTCGCGGGTACCGATGTCGGCGTCGGCCGGCTGGGACAAGAGGAACTGAGCCTTCATGTTGAACGGAAGCTGGTAGGCATTGGCAAACACGCCGCCGAAGCTGCGGTTGGTCCAGAACGCACGGCCACCTTCTTTAACCGGCTTAAACACCTTTTCCTTATAGTAAGTGGAAACGGTCTTTTCGTCTTCAAAGAGTTCGTACTGCCAGGCAAAGCGCGGGTTCGTTTCGCGTTCCCACATGGTAAGGGGAGATGCGTTTGCCCAGATAACGCCACCGGCCGTCACATAGGCGCCAAAGACGCCCGCACGGATATCCACGCCGAAGTTCATTTCTTCGTTCACGGTCGTGGTATAGTAGTCCGTGGAGTGGTCGAACAGGACATGTTCATCCTTGTTGTCGGGCACCATCGTCGGGTTCTTACCCAGATTGTTGGTGAAGATACCGGACAGGTCGAACGGGAAGCTCATGTTCGTCCAGAGGGTCATGTAGGAGTTCGGCATGGCCACGATGTTCATGTTGAGCACAGCGTCAACAGAAGTGCGTGCCAGGTCGTTCCTGACCCAGGGGCTCGGTTCGGAATAGTGGAAGTTCTTGAGGCGGAAGGCCATGTAACCGGAGACCGCCAGCGGCAGATCGTCCTTGCCCATAAGGGTCGATTCCATGTTGTTGGAAAGGGTGTCGATGCCCTCTTCCACGTTGGCCATCTGAGTCTTGGGGTCAAGACGAGAAGAAGCGTTCACCACGAGCGGCTGGTAGGGGCCGTTGTCGGCGGGCTTCGAAAGGTCGCGAGCAGGAGCTTCGGCCACCGGTTCTTCGGCAGGTGTTTCTGCCGGAGCTTCGGCGACTTCTTCGGCCGGTTCAGAAGCGGGGGCTTCTTCGGCGGGTTCTTCGTTGGAGCCATCCTCGGCCGCCGGTTCGGAGGATTCGGCAACAGATTCTTCGGGCTCGGAAGCTTCAGCACTCTCTTCGACAGCCGGGGCAGACTCTTCGGAAGAGACTTCTTCGTCGTCAAACTGAGCCAAAGCTAAAGACGTGCAGCAGAGCAGAGTCGTAAAAAGGGTAGGTAGTTTGCGCATAAAATCCTCTTAAATCTCGTTGCGGAACGGATAGTTCATCGGACCTTCGTAAGCCTTACCGTGCTTCTTGATCACGATATCGTCAATCCAGACCTTGAAGGACTCGTTTTCGTCTTTACGGACTTCGAGACGGAATCCCTTGAAGTTGCTCCAGCTGAACGGCAACATGACTTCGCGGGTATTCTTGGCATCCCAGTACACACCCGTCGTACCGAACAACTTCAGCGGGATGCTGAAATGCTTCCATTCCGTGGTAATTTCGCCAAGGCTCTTGGAACGGAGCTTCACCTGCAGGGATTCGCCACCGCTCTTCACGCCGTCGTCCACCAACACGAACAGGGCGTTTTCGCCACCCTTGGCCCCCTTGATCCAGAATTCCAGGACGCCTTCTTCGAAATACGGGGTCAAGTCGACAGAACCGGCGATACAAATGGCCACGCCGGAATAATCGCTTGCGATAAGCTCAATTTCCATGGAAAGGGCACCTTCCATGGCATACTTGTCCGTAAGTACCGGTTCGGGGTTTTCACGCGGGTACTGGTAGGTATAGCCACCACCACGCGGAATAGCTTCACGCATCACGACGGACACGACATCCTTGTCGGGCCTGAACGGCTTAGCCTGTTTAGTGACAAAACGGGACTGGTCGCGGTCGCGGTAGTCGCTGAAACCATAACCAGCAAAAGAGAAAGACGCTAAAAGGAGTACGCCCAAGGCGCACACCCAGCTTGCTTTATGCGGATTTACGTTCATAATATCTAAAATTCTCCAGATACGGACGGCTACAATATAGCTTGTTTTTTTTGTTCGTGAAAAGAGCGACTTGCCAAATTAAAGGCGAATCGAGACACTTCATCCCGAAAAACCTTTTTTTTTGCGTTTTTTCGCGTTTTCGCCAGTAAACACATTATTTTTCAGATCGATAGTCCAAAACAAAAAAAAAGTCTAATTTTTGAATGTAAAATGAACCGTAACAAATTTTAAGAGGTCCATATGAATTTTTACCGACTGTCCGCACTTGCCCTCGTCTGCAGCATGGGTTTTGCCGCCTGTTCTAGCGATAGCAAGCACGAAGCCGTGGTCGCCCCCGACGATGAAGAAGAAGTCAAAGCCGTCGCCATAGACTACTCCCTAGGCCGCGCCATGAACAAAAGGCTCGGAAAGGGCATCAACCTGGGAAACGCATGGGATGGGGAATCCTACTGGAGCTGCGGAAAGCTTGAGGCAGGAGATTCCTTCACCTATACAAACCTTTCCGGCGAGACCAAGGAAATCGTTCTGTCCAAGAGCGAAGCAGACTCCTATGTTCTTCCGGCGGAGCGCTACAACTTCGGCTGCTCCGACAACCTGGACGCAGGCTGGGGAAGCGCCATCAGCGACGACTATTTCCCGATGCTCAAGGCAGCCGGTTTCAATTCCGTCCGCATTCCCGTGCGCTGGCAGCACAATTCCGACCCCGTTTCACACAAAGTAAATCCTGACCGTATGGCGGGCGTCCTGGACGACGTGCAAAAAGCCATCGACGCAGGCCTTGCCGTCGTGATCAGCTTCCACTGGTACTACGAAATCATGTTCGCCGCGAACAACGCCACAAAGTACCCCGATCTCTACGAAGCCGAGAAGGTCCACTATTCCAGCATCTGGACCGAAGTGGCAACAGCGTTCAAGCACTTCCCCGACACCATGCTCGTCTGGGACATTCTCAACGAGCCCACCATCATATCCAAGGAAACGATGAACGAAGTGATGACGCTTGGCTACAACAGCATCCGCGCCGTAGACAAGAACAAGACCATCATGTTTGAATCCTACCACGCCGCAAAATTTGCCGACCTGGATGCTCTCACACTCCCGCAAGACGGAAACATCATCTATTCCGGCCACTACTACGAACCGTTCGCATTCAGCCACCAGGGCCATCAGGCGCAGTACCCCTGCGTCGGCGACAACGCCTTCAAAAACTCGGCAGCCATCGACCTGAACAAATATGTCAAGCAGGCAACGACCCTATACCCCGATGTGAATGGCGGACACGTTCCAATGAACATGGGCGAATTCGGCATTTCGGGCGGCGGAAAGTTTGCAACCGACTGGGCCTGCGACAAGGACAAGGACTGGTCGGTTCCCTCTGCAAGGATGAAGGCTGAATGGGCCAAGATGACCATCGAGGCTGCCGAAGCAAACGACATGTCATGGCACTACTGGGGACTTGCCAAGGTGGGCGGGTTCGAAGCCTACGACAAGAATAACGGCACCTGGTACGAAGGCTTCCCCGCCGCATTCGGGCTTTAAGAGTTCCGTGAGCCGTAAGCGACTCATCCTTATGAGTCGTGGCGGCGAGAGAACTGGCTCCAGAGTAAGGACTCCGTAGAATTTAGGCAGTTCGGTCGTTCCGTGAGCCGTAAGCGACTCATCCTTATGAGTCGTGGCGGCGAGAGAACTGGCTCCAGAATAAGGATTCTGTAGACTTTAGACAGCTCGGTCTTTCCGTGAGCCGCAAGCGACTCATCCTAATGAGTCGTGCCGGCGAGAGAACTGGCTCCAGAGTAAGGACTCCGTAGAATTTAGGCAGTTCGGTCGTTCCGTGAGCCGTAAGCGACTCATCCTTATGAGTCGTGGCGGCGAGAGAACTGGCTCCAGAATAAGGATTCTGTAGAATTTAGACAGTTCGGTCGTTCCGTGAGCCGTAAGCGACTCATCCTTATGAGTCGTGTCGGCGAGAGAACTGGCTCCAGAGTAAGGACTCCGTAGAATTTAGGCAGTTCGGTCTTTTTTAGCCAGTTCGGTCTTATATTCTACGGGCGGACGAGAGTACCGCCCCAGCGTTCGTCGAAAAAGGCTTGGAACAAAGGTTCCGGGCCTTTTTTCAATTCCTCGATGACTTCGGAAACAGGACGCGTGCCACGGTATAGTTCGCGGTAGGCCCGCGAAAGCGCCTTGATGCGTTCTTCGGGGAATTCATCGGGGTGAAGCCTAAGCGCATGCAGGTTCAGCGCCCCATAACGGATGGGATTGCCCGACGCCTTGGTGCAAGGGGGCACATCGCGGTCCACCTTGTGGGTGCCACCCACGAAAGCGTAGGCGCCCACCTGATTGCGCTGTTGGATGGCGGTGACACCGCCGATAGTTGCGTACTCGCCGATGCGCACATGGCCACCCAGCTGGCAGCTGTTTGCGATGACCACTCCTTCCCTGATATCGCAATCGTGGGCGATGTGCGAATACGCCATGACAAGCACCTTATTTGCCACACGGGTGCAGCCGCCCCCCTGCACCGTACCGCGGTTAAGCGTACAATATTCGCGAATCGTGCAATTTTCGCCAATTTCGAGACGGGTGGGTTCGCCCGCGTATTTCAGGTCTTGCGGAGGGCCGCCCAAAATGGCGCCATCGTAAACATGCGTATTTTTTCCGACCGAGACCCCGCCGTAAACATGCACGCGGGATTCAAGGACGACCCCTTCGGCAATCTCTGCACCGGCATCGACAAGGCACCAGGGGCCAATAACGGCCGTCTCGTGGACTTTGGCTTGCGGGCTTACAAATGCGGAAGGGTGAATCATGGGCAAGAATATAGCAATTCCACATTAACTATATTTTTCCACATGGGTGGTATTATCATCGCGAGCCTTACCGCATTATACGTGCTGTTGTTCCTATTCTTTATTATAGGAGTTATCCGCACGCACCGTTACAGGGGCCCGAAGGCTACTCCGAGTGTCACGGTCGTGGTGCCGATGCGAAACGAAGAGGAATTCGCCCAGCGCACGTTAGAAGCGCTCGCCGAACAAGATTATGTGGGCGAATGGGAAGTAATTTGCGTCGATGACCGCTCCACCGACTCCACCAGGGAAATTCTCGAGAAGTTCGCGGCGACACACCCGAAATTCAGGGTACTCAGCCTTTCACCTGATTTACCGCAGATAGCAAGCCCCAAGAAGCGGGCGCTGGAAAGCGCTTTCAAGATTGCTAAGTACGAAGTGCTTTTGACCATGGACGCCGACTGCATTCCTCGCAAGAGCTGGATTACCGCGATGGCGGGAAGATTCACTGACGGGATCTGCATTGTGCAGGGGCCCAAGCAGAACAACGGGAGCCGCACGATGCCGCACCTTTACCAGAAACTGGAAACGCTCGGCTACACCGCCATGGAAGCCGCCGGATTCAGCTGGGGACACCCCATCGTAGCAAGCGCCGCCTGCCTCGCCTACAAAAAAGATTTGTTCTTTGCCGTGGGCGGTTTTGGCGACCTGGTAAACCTTTCGAGCGGCGACGACGATATGCTCATCCACAAGATGATGAAAATCCCGGGCACCAAGGTCTGCTACAACCTGGACAAGGACGCCGTGATCGAAACCGCCCCGGTGCATACCTGGAAGCAACTCTTTAACCAACGCGCCCGCTGGAGCAGCAACGGCACCAACTACGAAAGCAAGGCGTACGTCTTGATGCTCACGCTGATTTACACCTACTACATCTGGATGTTCATTAGCCCCTGGTGCGTGCTCTTTTTGGATTGCCCGTGGCAATGGTGCGTATTCAGCATATTGCCGAAGGTGGTCGTGGACTTTGTGTTCCTGATGATCGCCTCGTGGAAACTGCATTCCAAGCGCAAGATGCTCGCCTTCATTCCGACCGAGATCATTCAGATTCCGATGATTGTCTTTGCAGTGCCCGCGGGCATCACCGGGATGTTCCGCTGGAAATAACGGAGGCGGCATGAACAAGGCCACGCTCCGCGTCTTTGCCCTGGTGGCGCTCCTTGCGCTAGGCGTATTCTGCAAGATAAACTACTCCGACGGCGACGACGCCATCTTTGACGACATGGTACGCTCGATGCCGTACCTTGAATACATCAAGATGCGCTACCTGACATGGACGGGGCGCATCGGCGGAGAGACGCTAGTCTACCTGCTTTTTAGCCTTGGCATTTGGTTCTGGCGATTTGCAAACGCCGTCATGGTCGCCGCGGTTCCGATGCTAGTTTTGCTGATCGTAAAGCAGCTGCAGCCCGCCGAAGGCATCGCCGAGAAGGAATCCCTGTGGCAGGCGCTTAGGCTTCCGCTGCTGATATGCGCAGGCTACCTGCTGATGGACATCGTCACCTGCGGACACGCCGCAGTCTGGGTAAACGGTTCCATTTTCTACACATGGTCGTTTGCACTAGCGCTGCTGTGCATCTACCTGAACCTGCATTTTCTGAGATCGGGCACTGTTTCTGCGAGGCAAGGCGCCCTGCTGCTCCCGGTACTTTTTTTTGCAGCGGCATCCATCGAGCAAATCGGAGTTATTCTCGCCATATTCTTTGCAGGAATCCTGATTTACCGCAAACGGCAAAAGAAGACTCTTCCCGCAGGAATCCTTGTGGAAATCGCATTCCTTATCACGACCTTGGCCGTCGCGACGGCAGCTCCCGGAAACATGGAAAGAATTTCACAGGAGACCTCGTCGTGGTTCCCGGGCTTCGCGGAACTTTCGCTTTCGGAGCGGGCTTTCATCTCGACGCAATGGTTCCTTTCTTCGCTTGCAAACGAAGGCAAGCTGTTCCTCGTTTTCATCTGGATCGGAAGCCTGCTTGTTGCACCAACAAAAGGCAAGGTGGACATTACCCTTTCTGCAATCTTTACCGCCATAGCTCTTTTACCCTTCGCAGGGGTGCATGCACTCTCCGACATGGGAATCGACTACATCAACCCCGCCATTCCCCCTACAGTATTTCCTTCGTTTGCCAACGCGACACCGATGAACCTCATCGCGATGGCCTGGTGGCTTGGTGCGACTGCATTTACATTCTACATGGTCAACAAGTCGATGAAGCTGGGCGGTGTGGCAGCCCTTGCAGCCGCCCTGCTCTGCGAAGCGATGATGTTCTTTACACCCACGATCTACGCTTCTGGGGAACGGGTGTTCTTTGTGACGGACTGGGTGCTGACCGCGATGATTGCGACTCTTTTTTTGCGGATTCCTTCGGAAAAAGGGAAAAACGCCTTCTTTGCCTCACTCTGCTGCATGGCGCTTTTCAACTTGGCGACACAGATTCCGGAATTACTTGCAAAGTTACACGGCTAGCGATTGCTTGACAACGACGCAAGACAGCTGCGGACCCAGGCGATAGCATCGGCTTCGCCTGCAATTTTTCCGTCGAGCTGAAGCTCGAAGCTTTTCTTGATGATTTCGCCCATCTGCTTTCCAGGCGCAACACCCAAGTCCATAAGCATCTTTCCGGTAAGGTAAGGTTGCGGGGCAGTGTCGAGCAGGTTATACTCCGAAGCAACACGCCACAGCCTGTCAGCAAAACATTCCCTATCGGCGGAGTCGCCGAAGTAGCTGCCAGGGGCGCATTTCACAAGGAGGCACAGCTGCTTTAAGCCGCCGAGCCGGACGGCGAGGCGGCGAAGCGATGGGATATCACCCACAATGGCTGTAGAAAGACCGCTGAACGATTCCAGAAGTTGCGGCACGACCTTCAGCAGATGCGTTTCGTTGGTGATACGCTCCAGGAACTGAAGCGACGTTGACGGACTTCCGCAAAGGAGCGCTGCAAAGGCAAATTCCATCGACTGGGCTTCGGACAGTCCTTCGCTTTCCGCGGCAAGACCGCGGCGCAAGCTCTCCATGCGGTCGAGGATTGTTCCGAGAGTTTCCCAGGAGCCTTCGAACGGATGAATCTCGGGGAAGTATTCGTTGAGCCTGATATCCAGAAATGCGTGGAGCCCAAGCGAAGGCTTGCCCGGTTTCAGGAGCCACTTCTTGAATTCCTCGAAGAGACGCTCCACGGACAAGTCATCAAGCGAAAGCGTGCGGCAAAGTTCAACGGTATCGGGAGCGAGCGTGCAGCCGAAGCGGCTTGCAAACTGCACCCCGCGCAGAATACGCAAGGAGTCTTCGGCAAAGGCGGGCCCCACATGGCGCAGCACATGTGCCTTCAAGTCGTCGATGCCACCATAAGGGTCACAGAGCGTCAGTTCCGGCAGCTCCATTCCCATCGCATTGATGGTGAAGTCGCGGCGGAGCGCTGCTTCTTTAAAGGAGAGCTTTTCGTCGGTATGCACCACGAAACCGCGGTGACCGTAGCCCACCTTGCTTTCGGTGCGCGGAAAGGAAAAGTCAAGCGACAGCCCCTTCATGGCCAAGTGAATGACGCCGAAGGCCTTGCCCACTAGGTTGGTGCGGCCATACTTCGAGAGTATTGGCACCAGGGCATCCTGCGACATGTCGTAAACTTCGACATCGTAGTCGCGGCAGGTTTTGCCCAGGAGCGCGTCGCGGACCCAGCCGCCCACCAAGAAAGCGCGACCACCCGCTTCGCGGATGTCGCCAGCAATTTTGAGAAGACGCCCCGGCAAATCCGGTTCGAACCACTGCCCCGAAAGTGTCTGCAACTTTGCCATGGGTGCGTGACCGCCTACTGGAAACTACCCACGTCGGCAGCAGAAGTGTCTGCGGCAGAAGCACCGGCAGACGCCGCGGAAGAATCAATCGCCTTGGCCGTATCGGCAACGGAACCGTAGCGGTCGTAGATGCTCACCGTCTTCTCGCTAGAAGAATCCTGCAACGCCTTGGTTACAGAAACTTCGCCGTCGTCGCCGGCCTTCGTCGAATCCGTAAGTTTCGACTGCGTCGTATCCGATGCGGCAAACTTTTCGTAGATGCTCTGGCGCTTGGCAGCTCCTTCCGCCTTCTTCTGCGACTCCTGCTCGCGGCAGACGCGCAGCTCCTCTTCCATATAAGCGCGCTGGTCCGGCGAATAGGTCATCGTGTTCAACCGGTATTCCATTTCTTCGCAGACAAGCCCCTGGCGCTCCCCTGCACAGGAAGCCATCAGGAGCGCGGCCGATACAGACCCTATGGCAAAAAGCACTTTCTTCATAAGCCACCCATCAATGGACGATGATAAACTTTCCCTTTTTGTTCTTGGAACCGTCGTTGACGACATAGTAGTACACGCCCGGCGTAACCCACTTGCCCGACTTTTCGCGACCGTCCCATTCAAGCTTACCGCCGAGCAGGTCCTCGCCACGGAATGACTTGATCAGGGCTCCGCCCCGGTTGTAGATGCTCACGACGGAACTTTCCGAGACGCCTTCGATCGTAAACCTTGCATGGAGCTTCGGACGGAACGGGACCGGATACGCCTTGATTTCCACCTTAGCCGAATCGGTCATGTTCGCACGGGCATCCTTCAGGTCGTTTCGCTGGTAGTAGCTGACACCGTTCGTATGCGAGAACCAGGCGACACCATAGACCGGATCGATTGCCACGTCCCGTACATTGTTGTTCAGGAGTCCATTTCTTTCAGAGAAGTGAAGCACCGACAATGTGTCCGGAGAGCCTTTCTTCGAAGTCAGCCGGTATGCCCCCTGGCTGGATGTACCGACCCACAGGTTGCCATGGATGTCGGTTGCCACGGAAGTATAGTCGCCCGTATGCATGCCGTTCATGGAACTCGGCGAAATCAACGTGTCATTTTCCTGGTCCACGTAGAAGATGTTGGAGATGGAGACCATCCACAGCCTTGAAGCGACCGAGTCGTAGGCCATGTCTACAGGAATCGGGCCTCCAATCCTGTATGTCTTACGCGTTCCGTTAGCAAGCTCGCCACCATTTGTCTTCGGCGCAGGGAACCTGAACACATCCAAATCCCCGATGTCGGAAATGTCCATGCCTTCCTTGGCACCCACATAGATGAGCCAGGAACCATCTTCGTCGAGCAAGGCATAGATGGCTCCCGCAACGGGCTTCGAACCGACCTGGTTTGCACAATGGACTTCACCGTCGTTCGTAAAATAGGCGATGCTGTAACCCTTTTTGCTGGAGGTCGCCACCAAAAATCCGGAGTTATCCGGCGCGGGGACAGACCCCCACGAAACCGAGTAGTTCTCTTCAAAGTTGTCAAGGCAGAGCCCATCGTAGGGGGTATAGCCATATTCCAGATGAGTCATCGATTCCGAATAGATCTGATAAGCCATGCCCCAGATGTGGAAGAACACGTTGCCATTCGGCAGGGCAGACAAAGTTTTCAGCACGGAAGAATAGGAGCCGTAACCATTATAGGCAAAGAAAGGGACATCCCAGCCGTACATGTTGCCAACGGCCAGCTGGCCGTCGCTCGATGCGGTCACCACGTTGCCAGAAGGAAGGCCAATGATTTCATAGGTGGAACCGATAGCAAATGCGCCATAAGAAGTCAGGTCGGTAACCTTTGAAGATCCCTTGGGGCAAAAGGCAACCAACGAAGAGCCGACCAAGAAGTAGCCTGAGCCACATTCGAAATTCCACAGGACAGTGCTTGTATCGGCATTGAAAAGGATAGGATCCGAAAGCTTCTTGCCCCCGACATTCAACGTAGACTTGTCCCTAGGTTCAAGACCCTTGACAACCTGCGTTTCCGGGAGAGACACCCAGGAGCCCGGATCGCTCAGGCGCCTATCGGAAGAAAGTGTTTTCCACGACATCTGGCGCACAAAGACAGCACGGTCGGTCTTTACATAAAGGGAATCGCCGCGGACCAAGATGCCTCGGACGGGATTTGCCAACAGTTCGTACGAGCCTAGACGTTCAACGGTTAGAATCGAACGGTTTTGCGTCAAATCATAAAAGGCAAGCCTGTCTTCAAACGCGACAACCAGGACACTGCCGCCAACTTCGGCTACACCGGGAACCACACGCACATTGTTGCCGACGTAGGAACGGTTCACCACCTTCCAAGAGAGTGCCTCCGGGTTGAACGCAGCGACGGCGCCGTACTCGGATATCGCAAAGATCCCTTGATCCGAAGACACCAGGGCATAAAAAGAGGATGTCTCAAGCCCATGTTCGGAATGGTACACCACATCTGCATCCAGCGAACGGTAGCGAACGCCGCCATCTGTCGCAAGCATAACCCCATGATCCCCATAAAGAATGGCATCCCTTATCGGAAAGGGGTCGGAAAAGGCACCCCAACGGTCGGCAGCAAACAGCTCCACCGAAAAGAGCAGTATCAATATGGATATCGGAAATAACTTCACTCCCTAAAATTACGAAAATTCACTTGCCCGCGTGAGCAAATCTTCCAAATTCAGACGAGAACTTTCGCTGTTTTTTAACGAAGCCATGTAGATATCCTTCTTTTGGCGCATCTTCTTCAACGCTTTCGATTTCCTTTTTGTGAAGGTACTCCGCTCAACACCGCAAAAGAGGCTCGCCTCGGTAGTGCCCATCTCGCCAATGCAGGAAAATTCAACCGCAAGCTTTTCTGCCGACGAAAGATCCTCCATCAGGTGATCCAAGGTTTTCCGAACATACTTTCCGCGACGATCCTCGCAGACTTCCTTGGCTATGCTTGGCAATCCACGCGCATGGTACTCTATGAACGACTCCGAAAAATGGGAAAAGGGTATTACCGGCAACACTCTGCGGTTCATGTCGCAAAAGGCGTTGTGCACCACCGCCCTAAACCAGGGATCGATGGGTCGTTCCAGGTCCAATGTCGCGGCAGACCTGCATAAACGGAGCGCAACTTCCTGAAATAGGTCTTTCGCGCGTTCCGTATCGCTACTCTGGCTCCGACATAGTTTGTAAATTTTAGGAGCATTCTTGCTCCACAACTTTTCAACCCACTGGGAGGGTCGCTCTGTTAAAATTCTTGATTTGGACATATCGCAAACCGGAATTTTGACAGCATTCTTTCAGTTGAAACAAAATATATGAAACTGGATTTAAAAAAACGAACAGGGCTCGCATTTTGCAAACAACTGTTTGCAGCTATCAACAGTTTTTTTAGTTTGGTGGTAATTTTCGCAGTTTATCCACAATCTGTGCGTGCTCAGGAATTCAACATGAACTCGATGCCGCCTCCGGAAATGTCAATGGAGTACAGCTTGGGCACCCTGAAGGAAGGCGGAAAGCTTGCCGTGAGCATCACCATCCCGGGCAAGTGGCACGTGAACGCAAACGAAGTGACCGACGAATTTCTGAAACCCTCTTCGATTGAGGCCAAGGCTGCAGGAATTGAATTTGGCGAACCCGTATGGCCTGCACCCATCAAGGAATACAACGAGGCGCTGGAACTTGAAATTTTAACCTTCCGCGGAACATTCACGGTTATGCTTCCGGTAAAGGCTGTAGACGGAGACTACGATAGCGTCGGGACAGAAGTCACCTTCCATTATCAGGCCTGCGACAATTCAATTTGCCTTGCGCCCACCAGCAAGACGATCCGCTTAAACGGGCAGCTGGGTGACGCCGGAAGTTCTGCCAAGAAAGCCGTTAAGAATGTGGACGGCCAAAATGCCTCAACAGGGAGCGCTGCCCTTATAAGTGAAGGCGCCCCGAAGAACCTTGAAAATTCCGCAACAGAGAACCGCGCCGGGGTCGCGGCACTCCTTTTTTTCGCGTTTCTCGGCGGAATCATCCTGAACCTGATGCCGTGCGTTCTGCCGGTACTTTCGCTCAAGCTCTTTAGCCTGATCAAGCAGGCAGGCGAAAGTCGCGGACGGCTCCTCGCCTTGGGAGGAGCCACGACGGCGGGAATCCTCATGAGTTTTTGGGTGCTAGCCGCCGTCGTCGCCGCCGTCAAGGCCGGCGGCGGGTCCGCGGGCTGGGGAATGCAGTTCCAGAGCGCAGGATTCATCGCCTTCATGACAGTCATCCTGGCAGCTTTCGCAATGAGCTTCTTCGGAGTTTTCGAAATCTGGCTCCCGTGGAACGCCACCACCAAGATGGATGCCGCGGGCAAGAAGGCTGGACTCGGCGGTGCATTCTTCACAGGCGCACTCCTGGTGCTTCTGAGCACTCCCTGCTCGGCACCCTTCCTCGGAACCGCCATGGGATTTGCCTTTGCAGAGTCCACCCCCGTATTGTTCATCTTCTTTACCGCGGCTGGGCTAGGTCTTGCGCTCCCCTACATGCTCGTGAGCGCCTTCCCGAAAATCCTCAAGGTATTCCCAAAACCGGGCCCGTGGATGGTTAAACTCCAGAAAGTCATGGGCGTTCTGCTTCTCGCGACTGTCGCATGGCTCCTGTGGCTTGTGAACGAACAGTCGGGAATGGCAGGAGTTGGACTTTTCACCATCTTGGTCTGCGCAAGCATCCTCTGCAGCGTTGCCATCGGGAAATTCGCCCCGCCGGGAGTCACCTTTAGCCGTGAAGCCTCCACCATCGGCGCAAGCGTCGTCATCCTTGTTGTCGCCTGGTTTGCAGCCATCGGCCCGCAATACGAAAGTGTCGCCACAGAACATTTCAACGCCCGCATGCAAGAGCAAATGACTGCCGACGGCTGGTACCGCTACAGCCCAGCCCTAATCGAAGAATTCGCAAAAGCGAAGCGCACCGTATTCATCGACGCGACCGCCGACTGGTGCCTCACCTGCAAGACAAACGAAGCCGCAGTCCTCAACCGCGACGATTTCCGCCATGCCATGGACAGCTTGAACGTGGCGCTTGTAAAAGCCGACTGGACCCGCGAAACCCCCGAGGTGAATGCTTTATTGCGTAGCATGGGAAAATCGGGCGTGCCCGCTTACGCCATCTACCCCGCCGGTGATGCCTCAAAACAAATCGTGCTGCCGGAATTACTCACGACAGCAGCGATTGTGGAGAAAATTGTAGGAAAGTAACTACCGTTTGCCTTCGCGCTTATAACGGTCAATGCATTCCTGGTAGAAGTCGAAGGTCTGCTGGGCGATCGACTTCCAGCTGAACACGTCAATGGCGCGCTTGCGGCTCACTTCGCCCATCTTCTTTGCAAGTTCCGGATTTTCGAGAATCTTGTTGAGCTTGTTCGCAAAGTCGGCCTGGAAAGCACCAGGGTCAGCCGGTTCAAAATCCGTCTCGGACTTGGCCTTGAGCGGCACCAGGAATCCGGTTTCGCCGTCCACGATGATTTCGGGAATGCCGCCCACCGCGGAACCCACCACCGGTGTGCCGCAGCTCATGGCTTCGAGGTTGATGATGCCGAACGGTTCGTAGAGCGAAGGTGTCGCGAACACGGTTGCATGGCTGTAGAGCACGCGGAGTTCTTCGTGCGGAACCGCTTCTTGAATCCAGACGACGCCGTCGCGGGTCTTCTGCACCTCTTCGATGAGGGCCTTACATTCGTCGGCAAGTTCAATGGTATCGGGGGCACCGGCACAGAGCACCACCTGGGCACTCTTGTCGATCTGCGGAATCGCCTGGATCAGCTGGCTGATGCCTTTCTGGCGCGTGATGCGACCCACGAACAGCACATAAGGACGTTTCGGGTCTACACCCCACTTGGTAAGGATTTTTTCGTCGAAAGTCGGCGCATAGAAATCCGGATCGATACCGTTGTAGATTACCTTCACGCGGTCTTCGGGAACGCCGTAAAGTTTCATCACGTCGCGTTTCATGCCCTCACTCACGGCAATCACGCCGTCGGCAGCTTCGTAAGCGGTGCGTTCGATCCAGCAACTCATGGCGTAACCGCCGTCACCCAGCTGCTCCGCCTTCCACGGACGGTGCGGTTCCAGCGAATGCGTCGTAAGAATCAACGGGCACTGCAGAAGACGGCTAGCGAGCACGCCGCCAAAGTGGCTGTACCACGTATGGCAATGAATCACGTCGATATCCTTGAGCGAGGCCGCCCACTGGAGATCGATATCGAGCGGCTTGAAAATTTTCTGGAAGCGGTCGTCTTCGGGGTTGAGCCCGAGCTTGCGCGAAAAGCCGAGCGCGTGGATATTGTTTTCGTCCACGTTCTGAACTCCAAAGCAGCGGGCCTCGATGTGGCAAAGTTTCGCAAGTTCCTGGGTCAGGAACTTCACATGAATTCCTGCGCCACCATAAATTTCTGGCGGGAACTCATTGGTAAGAATAGCAGCATTCATACGATAAAACTCCAATTTCACTAATAAAATAGCTTTGTTTTTCACCATATGCAAAAGTGTAAGTAAAATGTCCTATTCAAATTTGAGATATCCCCAACGAATCCACAGACTTTTTTCAATTTTTTTCGACGCTCTTAAGTTTATCCATAAAGAATATGTTATATTCAGACTAGGACACATACAAGGGCCAACAGGCCCGCAACCCAAAGAAGAGGAATTTATGGCAAACAAGTACGCCGGAACCCAGACCGAAAAGAACCTTCAGGCCGCCTTCGCTGGCGAATCCCAGGCTCGCAACAAGTACACCTACTTTGCAAGCTGCGCCAAGAAAGAAGGCTTCGAACAGATCGCAGAAATCTTCCTGAAGACTGCCGAAAACGAAAAGGAACACGCGAAGCTCTGGTTCAAGGAATTAGACGGTATCGGTGACACCGCTGCTAACCTGAAGGCTGCTGCCGACGGCGAAAACTACGAATGGACCGACATGTACGAAGACTTTGCAAAGACCGCCGAAGCCGAAGGCTTTGCCGCTCTCGCCAAGAAGTTCCGCATGGTCGCCGCCATCGAGAAGCGCCACGAAGAACGCTACCGCGCACTCCTCAAGAACGTGGAAACCGCAGCAGTCTTCGAAAAGAGCGAAGTCAAGGTATGGGAATGCCGCAACTGCGGTCACATCGTCGTGGGCACCAAGGCCCCGGCCGCATGCCCCGTGTGCGCCCACCCGCAGTCCTTCTTCGAAGTCACTGCTGAAAACTATTAAGACCGCTCGGCTCTATCGCATCAACAAGAATGTGATATCGCCTCGCTCTCGCAACCACGCCTCGTTAATACGAGGCGTTTGTTGCTCACAAACAATGCTGCATTTAATAGCAATAAGAAAAACCCCGCGATTTTATCGCGGGGCATTTTCGTCTATGCAGAAATTTTTAGTCCTTAATGCAGCGCACGGAGAGGCCTTCGTCCTTCATGAGCGAGCCGCCACCAAAGCCGAACATGCTCGACACGGTCCAGATGCCGACATTGCGAGGACCACCGACAACATCACGATGGTCTTCGTCCGCAGTCCAGAAAAATGTCTTTTCGCCAAGTTCTTCATAACCGGTAAAGTTTTTTCTTCCAGCGGGCAGCATCGCAAATCCGAAATCATCCGTAGCCGGATAATACGATTCGTTCGGCCACGCATCCTTGGCGCGGACAACCGCACCTTCGTCGTTGCTTTGTTCTATAGCGTAGTTCGCTACGAAGTCGTAGAAATCGCTCCATTCGGCTTCGGACGGCATGTGGAATCCCTCGGGGCAGTTGCCACGCTGCACCCCGGTCAGGTTTGCGTACTCAGTCTGGTAGGATTTATCAATTCCCATCGCCGCAGTCCAGCTGTACAGACGGCCATACTTATCGCAATTTTCCGCATTGTCTTCGTAGCACCAGCTGTCGTCCTTGATGTTGCAGGAATAGTAGTTCAAGTTCTCTGCCATCCAGACCTGCGAGCCGACAGTCGTAATCTTGTAGACATGCCCGTCGCGGCTATCGCAGATGGTGCCTTCTTCAAGCGTTGCGGGGCACTCCGCCTTCACGGCTTCGTTGCAAGCCGTAGATTCGCCGTTATCGCTTGCAGACGTAGAGTCACCACAGGCGGTGAATGCCACGGAGAAAGTCAAGGCGCATGTAGCCGTTGCCATTTTATAGAAATTCTTCATTGTTTCCTCACTATGGTTTGTGGAGTGAAATATAAAAAAGAAAACCTCCCTGATAAACCGGGAGGCTCTTTTAGGAGTAGATTGCTTCTCCACAAAGAGGATAACTCTACTAAGGCAACAAGTTGCCTTAGTATCGTATAGCTTCGCTCGCAATGACGTTGAGCTACTTTAACTCAACCATTTCGGACTTGTCGCCGATGGTTACTTTGTACTTGCCGGGGTAGCCGCGGAACTTCACGACACCGTTTTCGTCGGCCTTGAACGTTCCGTTGGTGGTCCACACCTTGTGCCACAAGTCGTAAATGAGCTTGGCGGCGGGCTTTTCGCGACCGTCCATGGCCACGATGCCGCCTTCCTTGACCCAGTGGCGGCCATCCCAGAAGCCCCACAGGATAATGCCTTCGACCGCCGGGTGACTGAATGCGATGCGCAGGAACATTTCGTAGCGCTTGGCCTGTTCTTCTTCGCCGAAGTACATGCCCTTCTGCCAATCGCCAAAGTCAAGTTCCGTGACCTTGATCGGGAGACCCAAAGATCCGAGCCTATCGAGGCGCGCCTTGATGAATGCCGGGTTCAGCTGGCGGTCGCCAAAGTGGCACTGCACGCCAATACCGTGTACAGGAACCTTGCGTTCGAGCATACCCTTCACAATTTCGTACAGGCGGTCGGTTTCACCGGCGGACACCACGTTGTATTCGTTGATGAAGAGGCGCGCATCGGGGTCGGCGCGGTGAGCCCAAACGTGGGCGCTATCCAACAGGTCCCAGCCGCACTTGTTAAAGATGAACGGTTCGTGGAAAGCTTCGTTCCACACGTCGTATTCCTTGATACGGCCCTTGTATTCCTTCACGTCGCGGGTGATGCGTTCCTTGATCTTTTTCGAAATGTCCTTGCAGCTGCCCTGGTTACTGAAGTGCTTGTCGAAGCCGTAACCTTGGTGGCCCCACACGAGCGTATGGGCGCGGAAACCCCACTTGTAATCGTTCACGTAATCCAGGTACTGCTTGAATTCTTCGCGGCGGATCTTGCCCTTCTTGGGTTCGTAATCGGGCCACTTGAACTGGTTCTCAGGCACGCCGTACCAGAAGTACTTATTGGCGGTTTTGCGGTACCAGGTTTCGACGCTGTCCTTAGTCGGGTAGAGAGCGAGTGCTGTTCCGAAGGGGAACGCGTGTCGCATGAGTTCCACCTTCACCTGGGCGCCGGGGGCAGCCTTAAGCGTCAATTCCTTCTTGCGCAGGCTGTCAATGCGTGCGGCGGAATTGTTGTACCAGCTCATGTCATCCATGCCTTCGATCTTCTCGATTTCCACATCATCCATCTGGAGCCAGCCCTTGGCGAGTCCCACGTGGAAAGTCACGTTATTCACGCCGTAACCCTTCTGGTCGGCAAGGAAAATCATGGAATATTCCTTCCAGTCCTTGGTAAGCATGAACGAGGCGCTTTCCTTCTGACGGTAGTCGGGAGGACCACCCTGAATGATGGCGTTAATGGGCATGTTGCCCTTCGCCTTGAAGGTGAGCTTGTAGTAGGCGGAGTCGGCGAGCCACTTGGGCGGCTGCAACTGGAGTCCCCAAGAGGGGTTCGGCAGTTCGGTCACTGTGACCTTGACACCTTCGCTTCCGTCAATACCGAGCCCCATTTCGCCGAGTTTGCCTTCGTACTTGGCAGGGCCATCGGGATTGTTCCAGATGTACCAGCCGCCATCACCGTAAGACAGATCACCGTTGGTAAGGAGCGGGGCTGCCATAAGAGCAGAAGTCCCCACAGAAGCGCCGATGGCGCACGCAGTCAAAAGTTTTTTAATCATAAACATCCCTTGTTTTTTCACAAGAATGAAAATACCCTTATTTTCCGCAGGGTGTTACAGAAAAAGAGACAATTTTGTATACCGCTGTATCAATTGTTTGCTTTACTTGGAGTTTTTTTTCAACATCGATACCAAGAACTTGAAGAACGCTTCCGTCCGAGAATTGTCCTGCTTGATCTTCACGAGCGTAATCACGATATCGCGCTTAAACTCCGCATCGGTAATCTTCAAGAGCTTGATTTTACGGTTGTTGATCTTACCCCAAGAGAATTCAGGCCAGAAGCCCACGCCGAGACCGCTTGCAATGGCATCCTTCACGGCAAGGGCGTTGTCACTTTCGAAAACGACATGCGACTTGAAACCGATGCGGTTGCAGTAGTCCTCGCAAATGGTATGCAGCTGCTTGGAGCCGTAAAGGCCGATGAAGTTGGTATCGCCCAGTTCATGCAGCGAGATGCTGTCGCGCTTCTTGAATTCAGCCGTATTGGGCACCGCCAAGTAAATGTTCTCGGAGCACACGAAGGTTTCTTCGTCGGGGTTTTCCTTTTCAGGCTTATGGTAGTTGGCGAAAGTCTGGATGCAGATATCGTACAAGGTGGACTCTTCACGCTGGACAAGGTAGAAGCGAAGGTCCGGGGCCTGCTTTTTGAACTGCACGACGGCATTGGTCACGAACGAAGACGCGGCAAGCACCTTAAGGCTAACCGTCACGGTCTGCGTATCAGACTTGGCGCGGAGCCTTGCGGGGAGAGCCTCGATGTCTTCGTAAAGCGGCTTCACCTTCTTATAGAAGTAGTTACCTGCCTCGGTGAGCTTGATGTTTCTGCCACTCGACTGGAACAGCTTTACGCCCAGTTCGTCTTCGAGCTTGTGGAGTGCATGCGTGAGCGCAGGTTGCACAATGCAGAGCGTCTGAGCGCTCTTGGTCACATGTTCGGTACGCGCCACTTCCAAGAAATATTTGATATGCGTGAGTTCCATTTGACGGGCTCTCCTTTTCGATTCATCAAAATAATTGATTGTTTCAATATAAATAATCTATTAGACATCGGCAAGAAAGTGTTCTAAATTTCGGCTTGAAAAAACAACACCCCAAGGAGTTTTCCATGAAAAAGATTTTTAAAGCCGCTGTACTTGTTACCACCACACTTGCTGCCGCCATCGCTTTCAGCGGTTGCGAGCAGGCAAATGTCTGCAACTACGACGAAGCCGCGAGCACGCTCTCCTGCCCCGAAAAAGTTTACAAGACCATGAAAATCGGAGAGGCCGTCTGGACCGCCGAAAACATGGGCACCTACATTCCCGACTCCAGCGTGTGCTACGGGAACGACCACGCCAACTGCGACCAAATGGGACGACTCTATACATGGAATGCCGCAAACACGGCTCTCTGCCCAAGCGGCTGGGCACTCCCCACCCAAAAGGACTACCAGGCAGCCTTCGGCAAGGCAACCGTCGAAGAGCTCAAGAAGGCGAGCAGCTTCAACGTGAAATTTGCGGGATTCAGGTATTTCGATGGCAAGTTCGCCGACAAGGACGCCAGCGCAAGCTACTGGACAAACGAAGCCTACGACGACTCCAGAGCCTATCTCGTGCGCGTCACCGACTCCACAATCACCTACGAGCACTTCAACAAAAGTATCGCAGCCTCTGTCCGTTGCATCAAGAAATAATTCTGAATTATATTTATTAGCCTTCCACCACCTAGACAACCAAACCAAAGCGCCGTAGGCGAAATCTCAAGATCACTATGAACTGGTTAATCGACTTATTCACGAAGCCCTCGGTAGGGCAACAGGTTGTGGCGATTGCGCTCACGGCCGCCATCGGCCTCATGGTCGGCAAAATCAAGGTCAAGGGAATTAGCCTCGGGGGCGCAGGGGCTCTCTTCGTGGGCATCCTGCTCGGACACCTCGGCCTCCGCGTCGAAGGCAACGTCCTCCACTTTATCCAGGAATTCGGCCTAATCCTTTTCGTGTACACCATCGGCATGCAGGTGGGCCCCGGCTTTATGGATTCCATACGCCGCCACGGCCTGGTGCTGAACGTCCTTTCGACAGGAATCGTGCTGCTTGGCGTTGTCGTGACGCTTTGCCTGTATTTCTTTACCGATATGCATAACAACGTACCCGTGCTCATCGGAATGCTCTGTGGCGCCGTCACGAACACGCCTTCCCTTGGAGCCGCTAACTCAGCCTTTGCCGCGGCCGGGGTGGACACATCCCTTACGGGTATCGGGTACGCTGTTGCATATCCGTTCGGCGTCATAGGAATCATCCTGGTGATGATTCTGATGCGAGTCATCTTTAGGCAGAATCCGGCCAAGGCAGCCGAAAGCTACGCCAAGGACATCGCGGCGAACGCCAAGGAAATCGAATCCTGCAGCCTTACGGTTGACAATCCCAACCTGTTCGGAGTGACGCTCAAGGATATCCCCGACCTGATTTCGAGCGGAGTCGTGGTCACGCGTCTCCTGCGCAACGGGAACATCACTACCCCGAACGGAAATACCGTCATCGTGGAAGGCGACAAGCTGCATATCGTGGGCATGCCCGAAGCGGTCGCCGCCATGGAAAAGATTATCGGACACCGCCTCGAAAAGCCCATCACGCATGTAACGAGCAACGCCGACAAGCCGATAGTCGTCAAGACGATCCTCGTCACCAACAAGAAAATTCTCGGCCGCACCATTGAATCGCTCGCACTCGCGGAACGCTACGGAGTCAACATCAGCCGCGTGGTCCGCAGCGGATTCAAGTTCACGGGACGTCTCGACCTGCGCATCAAGTTCGCAGACAAATTAAGAGTCGTCGGCACCGCCGAAGGCATCGAAGCCGCCGAGAAGGAACTAGGCAACTCGCTCACCGCGCTTGACCACCCCGAAATATTGCCCGCGTTCCTGGGGATCTTCCTCGGAGTCATCGTCGGAAGCATCCCGCTCGCCCTCCCCGGAATGCCGACACCGCTGAAGCTCGGTCTCGCCGGAGGCCCGCTGATCGTGGCCATCCTCCTCAGCCGCAAACGCAAGATTGGCCCGCTGAACTTCTTCATGGCGAACAGCGCAAACCTCATGCTCCGCGAATTCGGCCTCACGCTCTTCCTCAGCTGCGTCGGCCTGAACGCAGGCATCAAGTTCTTCGACGTGCTCCTGAACGGCGACGGACTCTACTACATGGGACTGGCCGCCATCATCACCTTCGTCCCGCTCGCCATCATGGCTACCGTCGGCCACCTGGTCTTCAAAGTCAACTTCCTTTCGCTCTGCGGCGTACTCGCAGGCGCCACCACCGACCCGCCCGCCCTCGCCTTCGCGAACAGCCAGGCTGACAGCGAAGCAGTGAACATCGGCTACGCCTCGGTCTACCCGCTCACCATGCTGCTACGAATCTTGAGCGGACAAGTGCTCGCGATTCTCTTGCTGCAAGCGATGTAGGCGAAACGAATAGCCGAACGGTCTTTGTGAGCAGCAAGCGACTCGTATTGACGAGTCGTGGCCGCGAGAGTGAGGCGATATCACATTGTCTAGGTTCATTTGAGCCGAACGGTCTTTAAAGTACTCCACCAAGAAACAGCAAAGGCTCCCCTTTTCGGGGAGCCCTTCGCTGAAATACCTTTAGCTTTCGCTAGGGAATTACTGACCCATATTGGAGAAAGCCGCGATCATCGCCTTATAGTCAGCACAAGACATTGGTGCGTCTGCGTAGAAATACATCGTGATGCCTTCTTCGCCAATATCACAGGCTTCGCCACCAGCCGGGCATGCATCAAGAAGTTCTTCGCCTTCTTCAGCAGCGCATTCAGAAGCCATAGCTGCAGGACCTTCAGAACAAATACCAGCCTTCATGCAACCGACCGTACCAGTAGCAGGTTCTTCAGCAACAGGATCAGCCGGAGTTTCTGCAGCAGGATCAGCCGGAGTTTCAGCAACAGGATCAGCCGGAGTTTCTGCGGCAGGGTCTGCCGGAGTTTCTGTGGCAGGATCAGCCGGAGTTTCTGCGGCAGGGTCTGCCGGAGTTTCTGTGGCAGGGTCTGCCGGAGTTTCTGTGGCGGGATCGGTCGGGGTCTCAGTGGCGGGATCAGCCGGAATTTCTTCGGCAGGCTGCGACGCAGCTTCACAGGCGGCAATAGGACCTGTAACCAGCGATCTCCAAGCATTCACGCCATCGCACTGCATGGTGTCATTCTTGTCTTCAATCAGAACCTTGGCGCACTTGTTTACCGTTGCAGAACATTCATACTTGTCGATGTCCATAAAGGTCGGAACGCTTGCCGGGGCGGTATTGCCGGATGCCGGAGAGCCCGAGGAACTGTCATCGCCACAAGCAACGAAAGAAGCCATCGCAACGGCAGCAAGGGGGAAAAGAACTTTTTTAGAAATCATTGTTACTCCTTATTTATAAAGCAAATAAAATGGATAAAACGAAAATTAAATAATTATTTTCCCAAAAAGGAATTTTTTTCAAAAAAATATAGATAAACGTTGTTGACAACAACAACAAACCCCCAAATGAAAAGTCATCCAGGGGTTTATTCATTTGTGTATAATTTTAGTTACAAACTAGAAGAACTGAGGGGGCCAACGCGGGTTCTTCGAGGACATGTCAATCTTGTAGAAGTCCTTCTCGAAGCGTCCGTCGTCCAGACCGTACATCTGCATCACGTGGCGTGCGATCCACTTGCCGAGCTTCATCACGGTGAGCTTCTTGCGGAGGCGGCCCTGGCAGTCGCGGTTCATGATGTCCGGGAGCGTAGACGTCGTGAGGATTTCGTCGATGGCCGGGCTGTTGAGCTTCTCGCGGGCCTCGGGGCTCGTGTGGAAGTGCGTCACGCCGAAGCACACGCGGTTCGGATTACCCTTCTTGATGTGTTCGCAGCACTGCACGATCGTCGTACCGGTACGCACCATGTCGTCGAACACGATGACGTCCTTGCCCTCGATTTCCTCGATGCTGATGTCGGAGAGTTCCGGGTTGAAGGTCATGCTGATTTCGCGTTCACCGGTACGGACCTTGTCCATCACCACGCGCTTGCATTCCGGCAGGTCAAGCGCCTCGTAGACGGCGTTCATGAACGGGCGTGCGCCCTTGTCCGGAGAGACGATCACCAGGTTGTTGCCGTCCTTGCCGGTCTGCACGAAGTTGCTGTTCTTGATGTAGTGGGCGTAGACGTCGGTCGGAATCAGGTTGTGGAAATTGTCCTTGCCGAAGATGTCGGCAAACAGGTTCTGCACCTTGATGCTGTGGTTGTGCACGGTCACCACGGCGTCGACACCGGACTTCTTCAGGAGTTCGGCATAGAGGAGGCTCGTGAAGGCCTGACCATCGAACTTCTTGAGGTCGACATCCGGACGGTCCTTTTCGAGTTCGCCGATGCGGTGGGGGCCTCTGTCCTGAGCGCTGTAGAACAGGTCGGGTTCAACAAGCACCACCTGCTCGGCACCGTTGTCCTTCGCGGCGCGGGCCAGGATGCAGTTGCGCATGGCGTAGTCGTTACGGCTGCGTTCATGGTTCGAAACCGAGCAAATCAACACGATCTTACCTTCCAGACGGCGGCCGATATGTTCCATGTCGTCCACGTCCAGCATGTAGCGGGGGCAGAATTCGGAGTTTGCGAAGGTCTTCAAGGAGACCACGTCGGAAATATCTTCACGGAGGCCGATGTACTGGGCCATGTCGATGGCGAACGGGTCATCAGTGAAGTTGCCGGTCACGATAAAACGATCTGACATTTTGTTGCCTTGATTTGAGGGTTGAACCATTTGGTACAGGCAAATATAGAATATTTCAATACCCGAATTCAAGGCTGTCTTACAATAGGCGACTTTTCAAAAAAAAGACTTTCGCCATTATTTGACGAAAGCCTTAAAAATAAAATGATGCTCACATTTTGATATTGATTTAGAAACAAGCAAGACAAGGCGCGAGCTCCCGTAGCGTACTAAAACGTACGTGAGGGAGCGAGCTATACGACACTTGAGGCGTAGCCTCTTAGTGAGAGTTATCCCCTTTGGGGAAACGCCGTAATGCGCCGTTTATAAATCAATAATCCTGTCGTTCTGCAACAGCTGTTCAAAAGTCTGCCTTTCGCGAATGACCTTGAGTTCGCCGTTCGTGTACATGGTCTCGGCGGCGTAGCGGCGGCTGTTGTAGTTACTGCTCATGGCAGCCCCGTAGGCGCCTGCGTCATGGAGAATCAACAAGTCGCCGACTTTTGCCTTCGGGAGCTTGCGGGTCACCACGAAGCCACCTTCTTCCTGCGTGAATACGTCACCGGATTCGCAGAGCGGGCCCGCCACCACTGCATCGACCATCTCGTTCATCTCGCGACCGTCGCGGGCGATGATGGAAATGCCGTGATAGCTCCCGTAGAAGCTCGGGCGAACGAGGTCGGTAAAGCCCGCGTCCAGCAGGTAGAACAAATTATCGCCCTGTTTTTTGACGGCGCGGATTTCAGCCATCAGGTAACCGCTTTCGGCCACCAGGTAGCGACCGGGTTCCACTTCAAGGTGTACCTCGTGACCGATGCTCTGCTGAATACGCTTGCGGGCATCGTCCCACAGCTTGTAGTAGGCGTTCACGTCGATGCGGTTGCCCTTGTCTTCTTCGTGATACGGAATCGGGAGACCGCCCCCTGCACTGATGGTGCGAAGGTGAGAGCCCAGGCGACGGCTAGCGTCCACCATCGCGTCGCAAACCTGCGAGAGGTGCTCGAAGTCGGAGCCGGAACCGATGTGCATGTGGAGCCCTGTAATCCACATGCCGTTCGCCTGAGCGAGCTTGATGCAGTCCTTGATCTGTTCGTGCCAGATGCCGTGCTTGCTGAGGTCGCCACCGGTGTTAGTCTTACGGGAATGACCGTGGCCAAAACCCGGATTCACGCGGATGGTTAGTTCGGACTTCACACCGAAATCAGCAAGCTGCTGGATCATGTCCGGCGAGCCCACGTTCACGGCGATGTCATACTTCTTCACGAGTTCAAGAGCGTCCTTGTCGAAGATGTCTGCGGTGTAGACAATTTCAGGAGCCTTGCCCTTCTGCTGACCGCCCTTGAAACCCGCCTTGAGGGCACGCACGATTTCGCCTGCAGAGACGGCATCCACCACGCCGCCCAACTTGCGCACCAGCGCTACGATGGAGAGGTTCGGGCATGCCTTCTGGGCAAAGCGCACGGTGTCAAAAACCTGGACCTCCTTGACGCGCTTCTCGATGGTAGCGCGGTCATAGAGCCAAAGGGGGGTGCCGTACTGTTCGGCAGCACCAACAAAAACTTCTTGAGGAATAGAATAGTTCATGGAAACAAATTTAGCAAAAGGCAAGAACCCCGCAAGCCATCCCTATGCCACTCACTCACCCACACCGCCACGCCATAAGGCTATCCGTCCCGAATGTTTTACAGAAAATGAAAAAGAGGAGCAACCTAATGAGACCCAACTCCAAAGCCCATTCACTTTCAAAAGCGATTCTGTCGCTATTCCTAATCCTGCTTACCGCGGTCACCTCGTGGGGAGCAACAAAACAACTCGGTGATTACACCTTCGATGCGGATGGTGACATATACCTGATTAAAAGCGCAACCGACTTATCTAACTTGGCGGGTTATAACAACAAATATATCAAGCATTCTAAATTGGGGCTAAACATCCCCATAACCTCCAGGGGGCTAACAGCCTCCAATTACGGAGTACGGGAAAAAGGGAACGCACCATTGCGCTCCCTTTTTCTTTTTAGTATTTTTATACCATGCAGCCCTACATCCACCAGTTTGCAAACTTCTTGCGGCTCCACATGGATTCCATTTCGGTGGGCCTTGTCGCCACGATTCTCATCATCTACGGCGGCTACATCAACAACTACTTCAAGAAAATCACGCGGAGCATCCCGTTTCTTGGAAGGTTCGCGCTGTTTGTCGTGCTGTGCAGCGCGGGCTATGCATTCTTGTCGTCGCAGATGGTGCGCCTTCTGAAAATGTTTCTGCGCGGACAGGCGGACATGCCGCTCATTGGAATCATCGCAGGGGCGTTCGCACTGCTCGCCTTCTTTGCCCGCAGCGGAAAGGACATCTAAAGCTCCATGATGACAAGCAGCGACATTTTCAACGATGCCGTCCGTAGTGCGATGAAGCTGAAGGACCTCTCGCAAGACGAGCTCTATGCACGACTCGGTTATTCCCGCAGAACGCTCGTCGACCACTTTTCGGCAGAGAAGCAATGCGAAATTGAATTCCTGCTCGACGCCCCCGCCACAGACCTTTGGAACATTACCAATGGCGAAGACAAACTTGCACTGGAGCAGGCAAGATGTTCCTTCGAGCATCGTTTCCGTTCTGACGAATACATTTCCTGGGCACAAAGGTTTCCTGTTCGAGAGCTGCAAAGCCTCGGCTTCATCCGCAAAAGCGACGGCATGAGCTTCACCCAGAAATTCAGGTCAGGATTGTTGCCCCGCGAAATCATGAAGTTCCTGGGAGTCGCATCCGTCGACGGCTGGAAAAAGAGATACGCCATCGTGCAAAATTCGGTGAACCCCTACACCTATTCCGCATGGATTCGCCTAGGCGAACTCCAGGTGAAAACACCCTCCAAAGAGATTTTCCTGTACCGCGGGATCATTGCAAACAACTTAAAATTTCTGCGCAGAAATTCCGAGCCCCTCCGACAAAGCTTGCGGAATACCGTTGTCGAAACGCTTGAAAAATGCGACATCCGTGTTCTGCAGGTTCCTGCATTCATCTCGGCTCCGGCACCTAGGAGCGCCGTCTTCTGGAAAGGGCAGCAGCCCATCATCCAACTTTCGACAGCGCCCATGAGCGACAGTTCCTTCTTGGAAGCGGTCTACCACGCTGTGGGGCATATCCTGCAGGAACACACCAAAAGGCCTTGTCTCATGCTACCTGCCGCAGCGAAATGTGCGACCAATCCCCAATCTAGCGATGATAACCGCTATTGCGCCGAAGCCTCGCGCATCGCCGAAAGCCTTCTAATGACCGAAACCGAAGAATGCGAAATCATCTGCTGCGGGCAGTTCGCCAAAAAGGAGTGCGTGGATTTCTTCGCAAGAAAATTCCAGATCAGACCGGGAATCATCGTGTCGCGGCTGCAGCAGCAAAACAAGATTCCCGCCAAGAGTCCGCTCAACGCGTTTAAAGTCGCCGTTTGATAAAGCACCAAAAAGAGAAGCCCGTCATGTAGTTGACGGGCACAATAAATCTCCGTAAATGACTAGGATGTTTAGCGGGTGTGCCTGAAGGTTGCACTCGTCACGCGGTTGCGGCCGTTTTCCTTGGAGGCGTACAGGGCCTTGTCGGCGCGCTCGAACAGGCGCTTCGGGTCTTCGCCTGCAATCATCTCGGCAATACCGAAGGAGCAGGTAATCTGTTGCTGCTTGATAAGCTGCGTGCTCTCGATGGCCATGCGAAGCTTTTCGGCAAGGAACTGCGCATTCTGGATAGGCGTGTCTCCGCAAAGGATTACGAACTCTTCGCCGCCCCAGCGCACCAGTGCGTCGGTGTTACGGATCTTGCTCTGGATGAGTTTTGCAAGGTTCACCAGCACCTCGTCGCCCACGATGTGGCCGTAGGTGTCGTTCACCTGCTTGAAGTGGTCGATGTCCAGGATCACGAAAGACACGGGGCTGTCGTTCTTCTGCAGGTTCTCCTGTTCGCGCATGAGCACGCTGCTGAAGCCCGCGCGGTTCAGGCACCCGGTCAGCGGGTCTTCCTTGCTGGAACGCTCGTATTCGCTCTTCTCGATTTCCAGGGCGCGCAGGTTCTTTTCGAGCTCTTCGCGCTTCTTCTTGTTGGCGGCACGTTCGCGGCTGTAATCGAAGAAGCGAATCACCAAAATCACGAAGAAGGTGATGAACCATAGAGCGACAAGGGCGGTCGCGAGTTCTTCCTTCTCAATCTTCTTGCCCTTGAAGCAGAGCCCCTTGATTTCAAGAGTGCCGTAGCCGAGCGGGGCGTTCGTACCCGTCTGGATTTCAATCAGCGGAATGTTCGAAAGGTCGACGCGGGCCTTGTGGACGTTGATTTCGTTCTGGGCGACCCACCAACCTGCCACGCGGAATTCCTGCGGGACGAACACTGCCGGGTAAGTTTCTTCCAGCGGGAAGAATTCAATTTCGTTGAACTTGAGCGAAGTCTCGTCGCCGGGGCGAGAGAAGGTGCTGTCGTAGCCACGCATGTAGAGACGGACCGTTCCTTCGCCGCGGGGCTTTACCCACACAAAAATGCTGTCGAACTTAGAAAGGTCCTTGCCGCGGGTCTTGCCGTCGCCAAGGAAGATCTTCACGCCCACGTACGGGTAAGCGTAGCCTTCCTTCAGTTCATAGTCGACGATGATGGAAGAGTCCGTGCGGGAAAGCTTGACCGCAGAGGCGCCACCATCGGCAGAGTCCGTTTCCGCCATCAAGTAGGGATAATCGGACAGGTAAAGGGGCTCGATGACATCTAGGCCGTTCTGATACGCGAACAAAGCGATGACCGTTACAGCCAACAGCACAAAGATCAGGAGATTCATCCTGAACAGCACGTATATCTTCTCAAAAATCCTAGACATAATCGTTTTCCATCTTTATTCCCCACTTAAATATATAAAAAAGACCAAAAAGACAAGAATAGTCCCTTTTAAGTGTGCGTAAAATCACCTAGAAAGCCAGCCACCCAGCCTAGCAACGATGGAACGGAGCGTCCTTGCCAGGTCCGCCTGGGAATGTTCGCTCGGATGCCCGTGGAGAGCCGTGTTTTCGGTATGGACTTCGACAAATTCCAGATCCTTCTTTCCAAGGGCCTTTTGGCTGTCGTAGACGGCCTTGACCGTCGGGGTCATGTCGTCGTTTGGCCACACCTTGGTGGACACCAGCAGGAACTTGACACCTGGATGCGCCTTGCGGAGCTTTTCAAGCAGCGCCACATAGGCCTTCTTGTATTCGTCCTTGTCGGCGTAGGGCGGGTTGCCCTGGAAATCATTGATACCGACGAAGATGACGATGACCTGCGGATGGAAGCTTCCGAAATCGTAGCGCAGGCTCTCGTCGGGAACGCCCTTGTCGAGGTCTTCGGGGGCAAGCCCCGGAACGGTGTATTCGTAGAGACGGGTCACCGGCCATTCCGGCACGATGTTGTCATAGTTGCGCACCATTCCACGCCCGCTAAACGCATTGATCTGGAAGTCCGCCCTGAAGCCATCCGCAAGCAAGAAAGCGTAACCCTTGGAAGAGTTCGTCGTCTTGAACACGAAGGAATCCGGGTCGCCAAGCTGGCCTTCTACCCCGTAGCCCACGGTGTAGGAGTCACCGATGAACTCGATGCGCCGGTTGTTATGCTTGGGCGGAGCAAGGAACTTGCCCGACTTGTCGGTTGACACCTTGTAAAGGTGGATTCCGCCCGGGTTGCTTTCGCTGATCTTGATCAGCCGATACAGGTGCGGACTGGCAGTACCGGTCGTTTTTACTTTATACACATCGCGAGCATCCGTCGAGATGACGGCAATCTGCTTGCCGTCTTCGTCTATACGGAAGCGGGCTTCGCCCGAAATTTCAAACAGCAGCTCCTTTGCCTGCGCATTGAACTGCACCATGGCGGCCGGGGCACTTGTACGGCTGTATTCCTTGCCGTGGTCCCAGCGACCGCTAAACAACAGATTTTCAGAGAAAGCACCCACAGTGACCTCTGCTCCCAAAGATAATGCCGGCAACAGCGAACACGCCGCCAAAGCCGAACGGATCCATTTCAAACAACGCATACTGGAATATTACTAAATTCAACTCATGTTCTACAAAAGGGCAACATTATTGGCGGTTCTTTTTGTAACCACCTACGGGCTATTGCTGGGCGGGGCGGCCTTTGCTTCTGCCAGCGATTCCGTCAAAGCGGAAAAGCCTGTGCCAGGTTCCCCTGGCGACACGCTCACGCGGGAAGATGCCCGCATGGCGCTCTTGGTCTACAAGCTGCTCGACAAGGACGGGAAAATCAAGGGAGCAAACATCAAGCGCGGCGAAAAGCTATTCATGCAGAACTGCAGGCCCTGCCACGGAGACGACGGGCACCGTTTCAACTTTTCGCTCTACTACGAAAAGCCCGCCTTTATTGGCGACCGCGCCCGCGATGACATGCCCACCTTCTGGTACCAGGTGAACTTTGGCGACCCTGAACGCAGCATGGAAGCCTATATCGACGAACTTACGCTCGAAGAGCTCATCGACATTGCGGGTTTTGCGCAAACCCTGCCCTAAAACCGACGACCCGCCGCAAAATTTTCATTTTTTATGCAACCGGAGCCGCCCCCTAGGCATCAAAAGGGTACAATGGACGAAAAAGTGATTCTTCAACATCTCCTGGAAGGTGGACGCGAAGCCTTGGCCCTGCTCTGGCAGGCACACAGCGCAAACGTGCTGAACCTCGCCTTCCGCATGCTGAAGGACCGCGACCAGGCCGAAGACATTCTGATGGATGTCTTTGTGCAGGTTCCCAAGGCCGTCAAGGGATTCCGCGGACAGTCCGCTCTCGGCACGTGGCTTTTCAGGCTCACGGTAAACGCCTGCCTCATGAAGCTGCGCGCCCAGAAGCGACACCACGAGCTCGAAGAGGACAACCTCGACGCCATCGTGGAATCGGCGCTCGGCCAAGGTGACGCCAAAAGCGAAAGCTTCGACCCGGAACTGCTTGAAGCGGGACTAAACGCGCTCAACGCCGAAAACCGCAGCATGCTCTGGCTCAAGGACGCCGAGGACCTAGATGTGAAGGACTTGGCCGAAATCTTCAGGATGCCCGAAGGCACCATCAAGGCAAGGCTCAGCCGCGCAAGGAACTTCGTCCGGAACTATTTGAAAGAACGCAAGAAAGGAGTGTAACCATGAGCGAAAAAATCGATTTCTCGAAGCTCGAAAGACTTACTCCCAGGGGCGATTCCTGGGCTAAAGTCTGTGAGCGCCTGGATGCAGAAGCCCGCGCTACACCCAAGGGAAAAATCATCTCGATTAAGGCCTGGTACAGCGCCATCCCGCTAGCGGCAAGCATTGCGCTCGTCGCCCTGACTGCGCTTCTCCCTTCTATCTCGAACAACGTAGAAGGAAACGGATCCATTTCGACCGAATATGTCGCCATCTACAGCTCGACGCCGGGCGAAGTCTCCAGCTGGTATTCCAGCCTGGGCAACTCAACGAGCGACGACTTCGAGACCCTAGAAGAAACGGTCGGTTTCAGCTATTTAACCAAGGAGTAACACCATGAACGGAAACAAACTATTCGCCGTAAGCATTGCCGTACTTGCACTCGCCCTGGGATTTTTCCTGGGAACTCTCAAAGGCGGATGTTGCTGCGGCGGTATGGACATGTCCTGCTGCAAGAAAGGGGCCCCCTGCGAACACAGCGCCATGAACGCCCCTTGTGAACACGGCAACCATCACATGGGCAAACACAAGGGCCCGCATGGAGATTTCAAGGGCCCCGGCCCGAGATTCAAGGGCAAGATGGACTTTGCCGAAATGGATTCCCTGCTGCAGGTGACGCCGGAACAGAAGGCAGCCATCGAAGCGAGCCGCACCAAAGGAGATTCCCTGTTCAAGGATCTCCGCAAGAACAAGCACGAAGCCGAGAAGGCCCTTGGCGAAGCCCTTGAAAGTGGCGACAAGAACGCCATCGAAACGGCAAAGGCGAAGGTCCTCGACGCCGACAGGGCTCTGCTCGAACACCGCATCAATGGCGTGCAGACGCTTGCAGGCATCCTTTCGAAGGAACAGTTCGACAAGTTCAACCAGTTCCACAAGGAACAAATGAAGAAGTTCCGCGAATTCAGGAAAGGCCCGAAAGGACCGCATGAAGAACACGGCCCGCACGGTAACCCGCCGCCAATGCCCCCGCAGCAGTAATAAGCTTCAATCCCTCCAAAAAAGCAAAGGTCCCCAGCAGCAATGCCGGGGGCTTTTTTATTTCTACTTGAGATCCTTCGACTCGTTTCACTCGCTCAGGATGACACAATCGGGCTGCACGCACACTTTCGCGTTACTTTTTCAAGAAGGCTAGGTTCTGCGATACGCGGAAAAGACTTTCGGCACGGTGCTTGTTGCTGGTCGACACGCCATTGAGCGTTTCTAAGAAACGAGTCAATTCAAGAACGCCGCCCCCCTGTTTGAGCACATGGACAGAACAGAGGGCAATCACGCCGAGTGATGAATTGATGATGTCGAGATCCGTATTGGCGAGCTGGAACGCAGCAAGCTGGTAGGCATCTTCAGAATCTCTCTTGAGAAGCCTGTCGATATCGCCCAGCGTCTTGAATCCGAAAGAGGCGAACACATTCAAGAAACGGGATAGCGATGTTTCATGAATTTCAGCCTGGTTGATAGAAGCGATGCGTCTGTTCAGCATATCGAACGGACGAAGCTCCAGATAATTGCTGAACGAGTCGCCGTTCAATTCCACTTCGTCGAAGCTTCCCGAACTCACTAGGGACTGCACCTGGCGTCGGTAATCGTTGATACCCGAACGAATCTGACTAAACTGTTCGTCAATCAGTTCGAGCATTCCCGCGATGCGGTTCAAGTTGCGCAGGTATTCCCTGGGGACTTCGAAACCGGACTTGTAGCCGGTATCGTGGTCGAGCACCGCCCAGGCATGCTGCAGCACCGTTCGCATCTGCACTTCAAAGCGGATTTCGTTCAGCTGCGGGCACTCCGGATCAAAGAATCGTTCCTTAGGTAAGCGACAGATATAGTGCAGGGAATTATAGCCGAAGCTGTTAATTTCGTGCATTCTGCGCTTGTCGATACTGTTTTCCCAGTCAATTTCAAAGGTGCGGCTCACCAGGGCGGCGATTTTGTCGACTTCGTCGCTGTAGAAGGTGATGACGCGGACGCCAAGAATATCGGTGAGGTCCGAAAGTGACGAGTACTTGCCGGACTTTCGTTCGAGCTTGCCTACAAGGCTGTCTTCAGCCTTGACGCGACCTTCAATGGCGTTGATATAGATTTTGTTTTCAGCGACACTTTCTTCAAGGGTATTCTTGACTATACCGAGCAGCCTTTCAAAGACACTGCGCTGTTCGCGGTAGTCTTCAAGGATCATCGCCTCGTTGTGCGACAGGTTATATTCTTTCGGGGTTTCTGCAGTCATGATTCACCCTACTTGGCAAAAACCTTGTCGATCGTCTCGGTAAATTCCGCGTAGGCGAATGTCCCCTTGAGACTAGAAAGCGCGCGCGCAAGTCCGCGGAAATGCCATTCGTGCGAAGCGGCATCCTTTACGCAGAACAAGTCCCATACCTTGTCGCCTATGGCCTGGTAATCACGGTAGATGGCGCGGATGTTGCTTAATTTGTCTGCAAGCGCTACAATTTTGACTTCGTTAGTTGCCGAAGACAAACGTTCAATCGCTTCTTCTTTACGAAGGCGCCAGCTTTCTTCGCGGGTCTTGCCTTCGAATTCGATATCGGATTCTGCTTCAACAAGTTCTGCCACCCTCTTGCCGAACTCTCGTTCGACATCCTTGAGCGTCACCGCCGTGTCTTCAACGGTATCGTGCAATACAGCAGCGGCCAGGAGCTCCTGGTCGCTTGTCATGGTCGCCGCAATCGACACCGATTCCAGCGGGTGCACTATGTAGGGGAAACCTTTCCCCTTGCGTTCGACGCCCTGGTGCGCCTTGACCGCAAAAACAATTGCCTTATCGAGAATAGAAGTATCCATGTCACTAAATGTATATTATTTGGCGAACAATTGCTTGGCGTCCCAGCCGTAATCCTGATACATCGTGACAAAAAGGTCGTTCGCCTTGACGTAGTCGCCAATCATCTCGGCGCGTTTGCTTTCGCGGAGAGCATCGTTTCCCGACATGTTCTTTTCCCAATCATCGTAGTGCTTGCCAAAGATTTTCTTTGCGCTTCTGAGATAGCGCGAGCCATCCTCGACGACATCTACCCGCTTGACGACATAGCCGCCATCACCCGTTTTTTTCAGGTGAGCAACCCCCGGATATTCACCACCCGAAACGCAGAAGAGCGTGTTGCCGCGAAGCTCGTAGTTGAGCACCCAAAACGAACCCCAGACTAGGGTTTCGCCAAACTTGGCCGGTTTTACCGCCAAAATGTTTACGATGGGGATGGTCACGTCGGACTTGGCGTAGTGCTTTCCGAATTCATCTACGACATACGCCGATATGGCGGCTTCCATCGAGTCGTTTCCGGCATAGCTGTAGGCCGGGAGCCTTGAAGATTCGACAGAGCTTTCCGCCACCGCTTCGCCTTCGCTTGAGCCAAGCTGTTTAAAATTGCCAGCGGCATAGCCAAAAGACACGACCGCAACCATCGCGACCAGGAATTTAACGCTCATTTTCATAATGCACTCCTTTGTGGCTGATTCCTATCAGCACGGATTGTTTTTCCTTTTCACACTATGAATATACATCTTTGCATCCATATTATAAAATGCATTATTCTAATCATTTTAATCAATTATTTATATAAATAGACACTTAGCCAAATCAATCAATTTTTATTATCAAAACAATGAAAATTATGCATTTGACTTTATGAATTTTCGAAGATAAATTACGGATGTAACAGAAAACAAAAAACCTTCAACAGAGGATTTCACCATGTTTACTTCAACCTATTCTAACAAGCAGAACGCCATTGCAAGATTCGCAACGACATCCATCGCATCCCTCCTGGTTTCGGGAGTCATGATTCTCACCACCGGATGCTCCGATGACTCCAGCTCCCCCGCCGGAGCCGCAACCGACATTTCCAAGTCTGACGACGTCGACGCCATGGTCTTCGAGATGCAGGACGGCACCTACGAACTGAACATCACCGCCGAGGGTCCCTGGCACATCGAGGACAGCACCCACTTCGTCCAGTCCATCAGCCAGACCGAGGGCACGGGCCCCGCGACGGTCGAGCTCAAGGTTCTCACCAACGACCTGGACGAACGCCTTGAAGGCAACCTTTTCATCGTGTCCGACGACCCGAACCAGGACAGGACCATCAAGTGCGTGCAGAAGTACTACGGTGACTACGGCGAAAACGCTCCTTCCGACATCGGCAAGAGCAACAAGATCTACGCCGTGGGCTACGGCTACAACGCCATTACCGGCGCCTACGCCGACCACAGCAGCCTGAAGGCGGAAATCTTCAACACGAAGAGCCTCATCGAGGAATTCAACGGCATCACGCTGAGCCCGACCTCGGTCGACTACCACGAAAAGACCTTCACCGGTTCGACCATCGCCGACATCAGCTACGAATTGGGCAGCCGCGTGGGCGTGAGCGGAAAGATCGCCAAGTTCGAGACCGAGATGAAGTCCTCCTACGACCTGAAGGTGGCCGCCCAGGACACCTTCGAGTTCGCCATGACCTACCTCAACATGGTCACGCAGACCGTCGGGCTCGATATCGGCGTTGACGACATCAAGAGCGACCCTGAAAACTTCATGAAAAAATCGGCCTACGACGCCATCAACGGCCTCAACAAGAACTACAAGACCAGCAACGAGGGCTTCAAGAAGTTGATCCGTACCTACGGCACCCACGTCGTGGTGGGCGCAGCACTCGGTGGACGCATCCGCCAGTCCATGACGGCCAACGTTGCAAACATCAGCACGCAGTTCGACATGAAGACCTTCGCGAGGGCGGCCTACAGCGGCGCCATCGCAAAGACGAAAGACACGGTCGACTCCAAGCTGAGCATGAGCCTGAAGGCGAACCTCGAAAACATGGATATCAAGGTAAACGTGAAGGGTGGCGACAACCTCCTGGCCGTCAAGCTGACCGACTCCAAGATCCTGAATCCCGAGGACATCAAGAACTGGAAGGAATCTGTCACCAAGACCGAAAACGCTTCCTTCATTGATCTCGCCGGTGACGGCGTGCTGCCGATCTACGAGCTCATCGACGAGGACCTCGGCCCCGAAGCGAAGGAACGCAAGCAGAAGCTCAAAGATTACATGGAAGGCAAGGACGTGATTGCCGACTTCAGCACCTACGAATGCGGCACCGTGACCGTGATCGATGTTCCGAAGATCGAGGACAAGGAAAACAACACGCTCGTGAAGGACATCTACTCCAGCGGACAGCTCATCGCAAAGGCCGTGCTCGAATACATCCCGAACCAGAACTACAAGGAAAAGATCATGGTGATCTACCCGGTCATCAACAACAAGGTCCGTTTCAACATGGGATTCTTCATTGGCGACAAGACCCACAAGCCCGCCCGCGTCAGCTGGGACGGAACCGACGTGGCCATCATCGAAGACGCCGACCTCGACTTTGGCGCGGTAAACAAGCTCTACATCCGCGGATCCTCCGTCATGGCTGAAGCCCCGAACGGCACCACGCCTCTCGCAGGCCGCATAGAGGATTCCTACCTGAAAGCACAAAAATACTTCGGGAAAATAGCACCACCGTACAAGGTGATTTCTTCGGTCAACGTCGACTACAAGTACCCGCTGGTCAAGGTATTCAACCACATCTGGACCCGCGAGAACTACTCGACCACAGTCGACAAGTACGGAAACCCGATGATCACTGGCGCCAAGAATTCGGATAATAAGAACAGTAAAGTGGGCGTTTACCATGAAACAACGATAAAAGACCCGACGACCGACCAATACAACATCAATCTTATGTTCCGCAACTACATCGCGTTGAGGGACTACGCCCCCGCAGGTTGGAGAATCCCCGATACCACGGCGTTCAAGGAAATTGCGAACAAGCTCGAAGCTAACGGATTTACAAAGATCACCAACGCCATGCTCAGCAAGAAGGACTGCCGGGCCGCCGGAGAATCAAGCGATTGCGGTCTGCTGGGACTGGATCTAAACACACTCGACGTGTCTTACGTGCCTTCGAATCTCACTTACTTGCAATATGCAACCAATTCAAGTAAAGCGGTTCTATACGCGTTGGTTGGGGGCAGCACCGTCAAATACAGAAATGTCGAAACAGACAAAAACATGGTCACTGATGTATACGTCCGTCTGATCCAGAACTAACCAAGAACAAGGCAACATAAACAAACCGCCCCAGACAAATGTCTGGGGCTTGTTTTTTAGGCAAGAAAACATTCCATCCTTACAAAAGTTCATAGATCTCCTCACCGACACAAAAGCTCCGCTGCAAAACAGCGGAACTTTTTAGTTTATACGCACCGCATTTCTTTTAATAGAAATAATTGATTATTTTAATGAAAATTATGCATTTGATTTTATGATTTTTCATAGGTATATTATAGTCGTAAAACTATGTTCAAAGAAGAGGTTCGCTTATGCTTTTCGATAGATTATTTGGCGGATTCAGCCTATTAACAGCATCTGCCCTTATTGTCGCCTGCAGCAACTTCGCAGAAACCGAAGACAGCTCGGTCGCGCTATCCGCCACTGTCCGCAACGACACGCTCTGGGTTGGTATTCAGGACAGTACCTACAAAATCGACATCTCGACCGATGGCGACTGGAAAATCGTCAACGAGACCGACTTCGCAAGTGTCAGCGAAGAATCCGGGACAGGGAACGCTACGGTCGATCTCGACGTTCTCTACAACGACTACGACCTGAGCCGCTACGGCAAAGTAACGGTGCAGCTCCCCGACGGAGAACGGACCATTGTCGTCGCCCAGCAGGGCCATGCCGACCTGGACGAAAACGACGCGAGTTCCATCGAATCGACCAACAAGATCTTTGCCGTGGGCTATAGCTACGACGCCATCAAGGGAGGCTACGCCGAACACAACTCCATAAAAAAGGAAATCTTCGACACCAAGAAGCTGATCGAGTCGGGCATATTCTCCGTGGGATCCCCGAACATCAACTATACCGAAAAGTCGTTCACGGGGATAACGGTCGCCGAAGTCGGCTACAAGATGGCCCAAAGCATGGGCATCGCAGGGAAGCAGGACAATTTCCAGGCCGAGATCGAGAACTCGCTCAACCTGGAAGTTTCCGCCAACACTTCCTACGAATTCGCGCTCGCCTACATCAACATGGGAATTGTGGACATCTCGAGCGAAATTTCACTTGACGAGCTCAAGGAAGACTACATGATTCCCTATGTCAAGAAGGACATCAACGGGCTCTCCGACGCCTACTCCAGCAAGAACAAGAACTGGAAGCGCGACCTAGTGCGCGATTACGGCAGCCACGTCGTCTTGAAATCGACCCTGGGCGGGCGAATCCGCTTTGCCATGAGCGCAAACACCGCCAATATCAAAGGCAGCATGGACATGAACCAGATGTCCACGGCGGCACTCAAGTCGGGCGACGCCAGTGCCACCGACACGGCATCCCAAAAGCTGGTGGCATCGCTCAAGCAGAACCTTGCCGCAGCCAACCTGAAAGTCAAAGTCGAAGGCGGCCGCGAGAGCAAGGCAAGAATCGCCGCCGAGGACGGACTCCCCGACAAGAGCGCCATTCAGGACTGGAAAAAGGAACTACTCGGATATAGGGAAAATATTTACGACGATGTGTCATACCACTTCAAGAACTGCAACCCTAACCCCCGGATTAACGACAACGATCGCAGAAATAAATATCTGCAGTTCAAACCCGAAAATAATAAGAAGGACGAGTGCAAGATTGTCGAAGTAAAGCAAACAGTGCATGAATGGATCCAAGAAATCCATTACGACGAACTGTCGCTGGTCGATTTCCCGCAAGAAGGCCTGGAGCCCATCTACGAGCTGATTGACCGCAGCCTCACGCTGGAACATGACGGCGTCGACGGCGAGGCCCGTTACCGCGAACTCAAGGCCTATTTCGAAGGTAACGAGATCGTTTCGGATTTCCGGTCGAAATTCGACAACGGCGCTGTGGCAGAAATCGCCTTGCCCAAGTATGTTGAAAGCGACACGGAGACGCTCATCTACGACGTGTTCCTGGGCGGGCAGCTCACGGCCAAGGTCGTCCAGGAATTCATTCCGGAACTGAGCACCAAGAACCGCGTGACGGTGGTGTACCCGGTACAGAACAACAAGATGAACCTGAAGAAGGGCTACTTTGTCGGAGACGCCACCCACCGCCCCGCAAGGGTATCCTGGAACGGTTCCAACGTCACCTTGACCGAAGACTCGCAGAACAACGCGGGCGAACCGAAAAAAGTCTACATTCGCGGAACGGCAATCACTCTCGCGCCGCCGAAGGGTGCCACCGTCTTCAGCGGGAGCGTCGAAGGCGCATACCTGAAGGCGAAAAAGGCTACAGCCTATACATCCGGCGGCAATGGCAAAATCGACTACACCACCGATACGGACTACAAGTACCCGCTCGTCAAGATTTTCGACAAGATCTGGCTCCGCGAAAACTACATGAGTTCCCACGATAGGACAGGGAAAGCCCTCGATTCCAAGCAATGGCTGTGGACAAGCAGAACGCCCAATCCCCAAAAGCACGGCAAGGTTCTGTTCTTCAAGAAAGATGCCGCCCAGAACAAGAACTTTGCTCCGAAGGGCTGGCGCGTGGCGAAAAGCAGCGACTTCGAGCAGTTCAACAAGATTTTCGCCGCCAAGTCGATAGGATCTTCGGTGGCGGGGCTCAAGGCGGGCGGCGTCACAGGCTTCAACGGAGACTACAGTTCCAGACACCTTAACCACCCGGATTACGGAGAAAAGGAGATCAGCTTCAACATGGCCGACGACAAGTACATAACAATCGCCAATGGCGCAAGCGTCATCCGAATCGAAAATCACTCCGGCAAGAGCAACGACGTCTGGAGAAGCATCCGGCTCATCATGGAATAATTTATATTTCGGCCCGGGACCCATACCGGAGCCGATTTTTTGTTCAGGGAAAAATTTTTATTTGGAGCATTTCTATTAGTTTCGTTTTGGGGCTGTTCCCAGGACGAAACTTCTGTCGCACCTGGCGAAAACGAACCCGCGGAAATTGGCACATGCGTCGAAAACCTCGACACGGCCTTTTTCAGTCACTCCGCCGCGACATCGCACCCCGAACTTGGCGAACGCTGGGCGCTCCTGGTTGCAGGCTCTACGGGCTGGGGAAACTACCGCTACGAGGCCGATGTCTTTGAAATGTACCAGAAGCTCAAGGAGTACGGCTACGACGACGACCACATCGTGCTTATTGCCGAAAACGATATCGCCTACAACGTCCACAATAGTGAACCGGGAATCTTGAGGACAAGCCCCGACGGAAAAAATGTATACGATTCCAGCGCCATCGACTACAGCCTGAGCGAACTCTCCGCGATAGACTTGGGCAATATATTGAAAGGGAACAAGAGCAGCCGCCTACCGCAGGTGATTGGCGCAAGCTCCGAAGATAACATCCTCATTTACTGGAGCAGCCACGGCACGCAGGGGAATCTCGAATTCGGCAATACCGAAATCGCCTATGGACAGATGGCAGAAATCTTGAAGGATACACCCCACCGTAAGATGATGTTTGTTCTGGAAGCCTGCTACTCCGGCGGAATGGGCGAAGCGGGCGTCGGGATTCCGGGCGTTGTCTACCTGACGGCGGCCGACCCCGACGAAACAAGCCACGCGACCGAAAAAGACGACAATCTCGGCGTTTTCCGGACCAACAGCTTCACGCAGGGCTTCCAGGAAATCATCGGCAATGCCCCAAACGTTTCCTTGCGGGACATGTACCTAGACCTTGTCTGTATGGTCAAGGACTCCCATGTGCGCCTGTATAATACGGAAAATTACGGCAGCGTCTACACGGAAGATTTGAGCGAGTTCTTCGCCTCTCCATAGACGTAAAAAGCCCCGCGAAGCGGGGCTGCGTCATTCAACAAGGAGAGAGAGGGGCATAAACTAGATGAAAATATATTCGTCGCCCGAGTTTTCCGTATAGCGAGGCCTCAAGGTCATATACATGTCTGATCCGACGTCATCCGGATCGGAGGCGTACATGCCGCCGAAGGCTTCCGGCTCGTTTGCTGCAGCGTCATAGTCCTCTTCTTTGGATACTACCGTTTCTTCAGAAGCGGCCTCGTCCATGCACCATACCGAACGGGAGATGCAGGGGTCGGTCAGGTAGGCGCTTTCGTCATCGGTAACGGGCGGGTAGGCGTAGGCGGAAACAGCGGCGATGGCGATAAAGGCGATTGCGTAGATAACGGTTTTCACGATGCGCTCCTTTTCAAAAGGTTCAATCTTTTCTCGTTTACATCTATAATATACCCACGCAAATCCATAAAATCAAATGCATAATTTTAATTGAAATTATAAATTATCTTGATGAATTAGTAAGACGCGACCACTAAGCTGCGGCTAGAGCGAAGTCCGCAAGCATAATTCGCAAAAAGAGATTGTTTTCGCCATAATCCTAATCACAAGCCACTAACCACCAACCACTATTTTCTATTTTTACTCTCGCAACAAATAACCGCGCAGCGGAAAGGATTAATCTATGTCGAAACTGACTGATTCTCAGGAATGGAAGGCCCTTGAGGCCCACGCCGAAGTCGCCAAGACCTGGCACATGAAGGAACTCTTCGCAAAGGACCCGGCTCGCGCCGAAAAGTTCAGCGCCGAAGCCTGCGGCCTCTTCCTGGACTACTCCAAGAACATCATCACCGACGAAACCATGGCCAAGCTCCAGGACCTCCTGAAGTCTGCCGGTTTCGAAGACATGCGCCGTAAGTACTTTGCTGGCGAAAAGATTAACACCACCGAAAAGCGCGCCGTGCTCCACACCGCTCTGCGCTACAAGGGCAACGATCCGATTTGCGTCGACGGCAAGGACGTGATGCCCGAAGTTCGCGCCGTGCTCAAGCACATGGAAGAATTCACGAAGCTCGTGCGTACCGGCAAGTGGAAGGGCCACACCGGCAAGTCCATCAAGTACGTGGTGAACATCGGTATCGGCGGTTCCGACCTCGGTCCGGTGATGGTGACCGAAGCATTGAAGCCGTATGCCGACAAGCCGGCTGCTGGCGAATACTCTCCGGAAGTCTACTTCGTTTCTAACATCGACGGCACCCACATGGCCGAAACCCTCAAGAAGGTGAACATCGAAGAAACGCTCTTCATCGTTGCTTCCAAGACCTTCACCACTCTTGAAACCATGACCAACGCCGAAACCGCCAAGGCTGCCGTTCTCAAGGCTTTTGGTGGCGACGAAAAGTCCATCGCCAAGCACTTCGTGGCGCTCTCCACCAACACCGAAGCCGTGTCCGCCTTCGGTATCGACACCGCCAACATGTTCGAATTCTGGAACTGGGTGGGTGGCCGTTACTCCCTGTGGTCTGCCATCGGTCTTTCGATCGCTCTCCGCATCGGTTTCGACAACTACATGAAGCTCCACCAGGGCGCCTACGAAATGGATCAGCATTTCAAGACCGCTCCAGTCGACAAGAACCTGCCCGTCATCCTCGCCCTCATCGGCGTTTGGTACAACAACTTCTTCGGTGCTTCCAGCTACGCTATGCTCCCGTACGACCAGTACCTGCACCGCCTTGCCGCCTACTTCCAGCAGGCCGACATGGAATCCAACGGCAAGACCGTTGACCGCGACTCCAAGCGCGTGAACTACCAGACGGGTCCGATCCTCTGGGGCGAACCGGGTACCAACGGCCAGCACGCCTTCTACCAGCTGATCCACCAGGGCACCAAGATGATTCCGTGCGACTTCATCGCCCCGGCAAACAGCCACAACAAGGTCGGCGACCATCACCAGAAGCTCCTCTCCAACTTCTTTGCACAGCCCGAAGCCTTGATGAACGGCAAGACCCTCGCCCAGGCCCAGGAAGAACTCCGCAAGGACGGCAAGAGCGAAGAAGAAATCGCCTTCCTCGCCCCGCACAAGGTGTTCGAAGGCAACAAGCCGACAAACTCCATCATGATGGACTACGTTTCTCCGGAAACGCTCGGCGCCCTCATCGCCATGTACGAACACAAGATCTTCACGCAGGGCGTAATCTGGAACATCAACAGCTACGACCAGTGGGGTGTTGAACTCGGCAAGCAGCTCGCCAAGAAGATCCTTCCGGAACTTGCCAAGGCCGATGCCGAACTGAACCACGACAGCTCCACCAACGGTCTTATCCGCTGGTACAAGGCCCACCAGAAGTAAGACGGCGCAGCGGGGTAAATCGCCCCGAGCCTAAAAATTAAAAAGGCCGCGACTTGAACGTCGCGGTCTTTTATTTGTTCTTTACCTAAGTCCGCTCGACCCAAGGTTTTGTCATAAACGAAAAGGACCAGGTCCTCATCTTCGGGAAACGGGCATTTCTTTTTCATAAGGGCTGCCTCATTAATTAACATTTACATTTCTTCAAGAAATGTAAAAATCAGGAAGCGCCCCGTTTCTCTCACCCACAGCTACGACTATTTTTTCTTAGCACGTTCCGCCTTGACGGTTTGTACGGCAGCATTCAGCTCATCCTTTTTAGCCTGCTCTTCTTCCTGTGAGCAACAAATGCTCCGTATAAACGGAGCATGGTTGCGAGAGTGAGCGCTATTCTATGATTTCTTATTTGCTTTGAGCGCGAACGGTCTCTGGTGTCGGCTTGGTATCTTCCAATAGGCGGTCGGCCCATTCGTCCCAGAAGCGGCAGCGTTCGCCGTCGAGCTTCATCTTTGCAAACTTGACCGGTTCGGTTTCTACGGCAAGCGTCACCACCGATTCCTTGTACGCCTGCGGAAGCCCCGCCACATGCGCCATACGCTGCTTGAGCTCGGCGACGGTCGCATCCAAGATGTCCACGTCAAAGCGGCGTTCAATGTAGCGGCGGGCAATGAAACCCAGCGACATGAAGTAGTCGCCCTGATTGCCTTCGGCAAGGTAGTTCCGTGCTCGCAGCTCCTTGAGCGCAAGCACCGCTTCTTCGTAGGGCGGGAGCCGCGGGGCAGCCCCCTTCTTTGCAAACTTCTTGTGGAGTACGGCACCAAGTAAAACGAGAAGCGCCACGCCGACGATAATCAGCACAATGTAGAGCCACTGCGGAAGACGCGGATCGTCGAGCGGATCTTCCACTTCCAATATGTCCGTCTCTTCGCCGGTAGTGCGGGTGGAGACCTTGACCGCCACGGGGTCGGTATTCGTCTTCACGGTGTCGGAGCCTACAACGGCGCTCACCTGCTGCGGGGCAATCAGAAAGTCACCGCTCACGAAGGTGTTTAGCGTTGCATTCCACACGAACTTCGCCGTACCCTTGGGCATGCCCTCTACCACCTTCTCGTTCTTCATTTCCTTGACTTCGAAGCTGCCCAGGTTACCGACAAAGCTCGGCAGGTCGACAATGGCGTTTTCGGGTGCTGTCACCTGGATTTCGTAGTTAAACATGTCGCCCACGAACACCTGGGCGTTATCGACATTTGCCTTGACCGAGACATCGAACGCGATGGCGGGAGCGGCAAGGAACAACCAGAGAGCGGCAGCCCAAAACAGGCCTGCCATAGAACGATTCGAATTAGACAAACTCAAAATCCGGGACATAAAAACCTCTTCGGGGAAGAATATACAAATTTTGTACACCGGAAGAGTAATGCCCAAATTTTGAGCTTAATTCAAAGTGCGACCTTCAAGATATCCTTGATTGCTGAGGCATCCAGCGGAACATAGTGACCGACCTTGCCGTTGCGCGTGGCACGGGCGGCCATCGCGTCAAAGTCCCTGTCGGTGATTTTGAGTTCCGTAAGCGTCGTCGCGAGTCCCAGCTTCTTGAAGAAAGCCGTGAGCTTTTCCGAAAGGATGTAAGCGCGTTCGGTTTCGCTGTAGTTGAACGAATCTACTCCGAAAACCCTGCTTGCCAAAAGCGCAAGCCTCCAGGGCTTTTTCTCGGCCATGTACTTTGTCCAAGCAACAGTCACCACCGCCATGCCTTCGCCGTGAGTGATGTTGTACTGCGCCGAAAGCTCATGCTCGATTCGGTGAGAGCCCCAGTCAGCGCGACGACCTGCATCCAAAAATCCGCCGTGAGCGACGCTCGCGAGCCACTGGATTTCTCCGCGGGCGTTCACGTCTTTCTGGTTGGCGATGAGCTTGTCTGCGTTCACGAGCAATGCACGAATCGCGCCTTCAATCAGGTAGTCCGTTGTGTCGGAATTTTTCTCGTCAGAGAAATAGCGTTCCAGCAAGTGCGAAAGTACGTCCGCAATTCCCACGAAAGTCTGGTATGCCGGCAGGCCCACCGTGTATTTCGGGTTCATGATGGCAAATTTCGGAATGATTCGGTCATCTTCAAAGCCGAGTTTCCATTCACCGCTCGAAAGAATCGCCGCATTAGAAGTTTCGGAACCGCTCGATGCCGTCGTTGCAATCACGCCAATCGGCAAAACCTGCTTGGGCGAGATGCCTTTTTCAAAGAAATCCCACACGTCGCCATCGTACGGAATGCCGAGTGCCACCGCCTTCGCGGTATCGATGGAGCTTCCGCCGCCGACGGCCAGGACGAAGTCTACCCCGTTTTCTTTGCCCTGCTTTACAAGTTCACGCACCAGGTCAATGGAAGGGTTCGGCACCACATTCCCGTTTTCGGAAAAACGAATCCCGAGTTCCTTGACAGCGTCCTTGATTACGTCATAAATGCCGAGCGTCTTGATAAAGTCGCCACTGTAAACGAGCTGAAGCGACTTCACGCTGTATGCGGCCAAAAGTTCACGCAGCTTTTCTTCGCTGTGTTCGCCAAAAACAATCTTTGCTGGATTATAATATTCGAAGTCTATCATGATGTACTCTCCTTGTAAACATCAATAAAAATAATCCCCGCCGCCAGCCGGAACCGTGGGCAAAGAATCCAGTACCAAACTCTCGAGCAGGACTAGAATCATCCTTACCTACGGCCCGCCTGCATGACGAACGAGGAATGTTGTTCACGCAATGGAACTTTTAGATAGCGGCGAAGCCGTTTTCCAAGTCAGCGATAATGTCTTCGTAATGTTCCGTACCGATAGACACGCGGATCGTTGCCGGGGTAATTTCGGCGGCAGCCAGTTCTTCCGGAGAAAGTTCGGCGTGCGTGGTGGTGTACGGGTGAATCACGAGGCTCTTCACGTCGGCGACGTTTGCAAGCAGGCTGAAAATTTTCAGGTTGTCAATGAACTTGAAGGCTTCTTCCTGACCGCCCTTGATGTCGAAGGTGAAAATGGAACCGCCGCCATTCGGGAAGTACTTCTTGTAAAGTTCGTGGTCCGGATGGTTCGGGAGGCTCGGATGGCTCACGCGGGTAACCTTCGGATGCTTGGTGAGGAACTCGATAACCTTCTTGGTGTTTTCCACATGGCGATCCAGGCGGAGAGAAAGCGTTTCGACACCCTGCAACAGGAGGAATGCGTTGAACGGAGAAATTGCAGCACCTTCGTCGCGGAGGAGAATCGTGCGAACGTAGATCACGTAAGCAGCGGCGCCCGTCGCGGTGAAAGGAATTCCGTAGCTCGGGTTCACTTCGGTGAACTGCGGGAACTTGCCGGATGCAGCCCAGTCGAACTTGCCGCCGTCCACGATGATGCCGCCGAGAGTCGTGCCATGGCCACCGATGAACTTGGTTGCGGAATGCACCACGATGTCGGCACCGTGTTCAATCGGGCGAATCAGGTACGGAGTACCGAAGGTGTTGTCGATGACCAGAGGAATCTTGTTCTTGTGGGCGATTTCGGAAATGGCTTCGATATCCGGGATGTCGGAATGCGGGTTGCCGAGCGTTTCGATAAAGATGAGCTTCGTGTTGCTCTTGACAGCAGCTTCGACACTCTTGAGGTCGTGGGTGTCAACGAAAGTCGTTTCGATACCGAAGTCGCGGAGCGTGTGCTGCAGCAGGTTGAAGGTACCGCCGTAAACCGTACGCTGTGCAACCACGTGGTCACCCTTGCGGGCGAGAGCCGTAATGGCGTAGGTAATGGCAGCTGCACCGGAAGCGACGGCGAGAGCGGCAACACCACCTTCGAGGGCAGCGATACGTTCTTCGAGCACACCCTGCGTAGAGTTGTTGATACGGCCATAGACGTTACCGGCGTCCTTCAGGGCGAAACGGTCAGCGGCATGCTGAGCGCTATGGAACACGTAGGAAGTGGTCTGGTAGATGGGAACTGCGCGAGAATCGGTTGTGGGGTCTGCGTGTTCCTGGCCAACGTGAACCTGGAGAGTTTCAAAATGGAGCTTGTTCTGTGTCGTCATGGTTAAAATTCCTTTTAGGTTGCAGCAAGCAACGGGGTTTTTCGCTGACCCTTGCTCACTAAATTTTTTTTGGGGTGTCCTTTCGGCTTATTTTTCTAACCTGCAAAGCCCTAAGGACAAAAGGCTTTCGGCTAGTTCGTTTTCAGAATGCCTCTCGGCATTCGACATTCACTACTCATAGGCGCTCCTTCGAATGCTTAGGAATCACAAACCATTTCGTTATTCCTACCAATCTTGTAGGATTTAAGATAGAATAAGATTTTCCCGTTGTCAAGGCATAGAGCGATACTATTTTACGTTAGCTAGTTATAAATAAAAACTATTAATCCGGTACGGGCGGGTCTCGATTGCCGTTCTTTAACATCAGGGACTTACAAGCACCGTAAATAAAGCTATTTTCACCGAAAAAGGATGTGTAAGATGAAAAAAATGATGACAGCTGCCCTTGCTGCAGCCACAATTGCATCTGCAGCAAGCATTACTGTTGACCCGACCGCAACCAAGCAAGAAATTGTCGGTTTCGGCGGCGGATCCGTTTACTACCAGAGCTGGATTACGGCACTTGCCGACAAAAATAAGCAAGCCCTTTTCGATACGGCCTTCACCGGATTGAACCTTTCCCTTTTGCGCGTGGGCAACTGGCTCCAGGCCGATACCGCCAAGGTTAGCCAAGACGACATCGAAATCGTACAGGCTGCAAAACAGCGCCTTGGCAATCACCTGAAAATTGAGATGTCCAGCTGGTCTGCACCGGGCAGCCTCAAGCCCAGCGGCAGCGTGAACGGCAAGGACGGTTCAAGTTCGGCCGCCAACTCCCTGAAAAAAGTCAGTGGCGACGCCTATGGTGCTTACGCCTACACGGACTTTGCCGCCTGGTGGAAAAAGAGTCTCGAAGCTTACAAAGCCGCAGGTATTGCACCTGACTATATCAGCATTCAGAACGAGCCGGATATGAACGCCGACTACGAAGAAACCTTGTTCACCCCCACCGAAACAGACACGGCGGCTGGTTACAAGCAAGCCTTAAATGCGGTCTATGACGCCGTAAAGGGCCAGACCAAGATTATTGGCCCCGAGCCGCTCGGTATTGGTTACAGCAACTTCCAGAAATACGCCAAGGAACTCGACGACAGCAAACTGGACGGCTACGCCTACCACCTGTATCACGCGGGTGACGGCAACGACAACTCCGGCAACAACTACCTCGCTCCCGAAAACTTCCGCAAGGCCATGAAGTCCATCGGTTCCACTTACGGCGGCAAGGGCAAGCCGATTATCATGACCGAATTCTGCAACATGCTCGACAAGACCCGCGAAGAAGACATGGTGGGCCTCGCCCACATTATGCAGGTCGGCTTTACCGACGGTCAACTCGGTGGTTACATCGCTTGGGAACTCTTCTGGGGCGAAGGCCGCGGCCAGCTGATTGGCGTGTGCGCCAAGAATTGGGGCAGCTGCAAGAATGATTCCATCGTCATTGGCCCCGAATACCACGCCATGCGTCACTACTCTAAGTTCGTGAACCCCGGCTGGAAAGCTGTTTCTGCCTCCACCACCGAAAACGACCTCAAGACGGTCGCCTTCGCAAGTGCCTCCGGCGACTCCATTTCTGTCGTCGTCGTGAACACCGGCAAGACCGCCATACAGCTTGACGCTCCGGCAATCAGCGGCATGAATGTCGCTACCGCCGTGCAGTCCAAGGAGAAGGGCTTCAAGAGCAAGAACATCACCATCGCCAGCTGCTACATGCTCCCCGCTCGTTCGGTGACGACACTCGTATTCACCAAGACCGCGGCCGCCTCGACCGTCGCCGTCTGCCAAGACGAAACCACCGACCCCAACTACTCTGAACCGGTCATTACCCCGTCTGCAGATGTCGTGATTATTGACTACTCCAAGACCACCGACGTTTCTACCTGGCAGGCCATAAGTGACGACCTCGGTACTGTCACCTACAACTCAGGCGCCCTCGATGGAGTTACCGGCTATGTCAGCGTACCGCTCGCCGGGTGCGAACAGGCCGATTGCGGCTACAAGAGCCAGCTCATGAACGTGAGCGACGCCGCGGCAGAGGCCATCGCGAATTGTAGCGAACTTGTAATTACCATGCGCAGCCAGGACAAATCCAACGCCTACGTGAATGTGGGCGGTGCCAATGGCGGCAGCTGGGTAGACTACCAGTACGGCCGCACCGCATCGGCCTCCACATGGAGCGAAACTACCGTGGACCTCGAAAAGGAAGGCGACAACGGCTCTACCGCACTCACCTTCAACAGCGACGCAAGCGGAATCTACATTGCAAAGATCGTGGCAACAGGTTGCACCACCACGGGGCTTGCAAAGATGCCGAAGTTTACCGCAAATGACCACCTCGCCCCGGCGAAAGTCTTCGACCTGAACGGAAACCTTGTGTGGAGCGGTCTCAAGGGAGCAGCCCTCAACGCCGATGGGACGCTGCGCCTCGAGCTTCGCCAGGGCATGTACATCGTGAAGACTAGTGCATCGACAGTGAAGGCGCTTAAGAAATAAATCAAAATCTTTCATCGTGAACACCGCACTCGTTCTTTACCTTGTTGTTCTCGCGCTGATTGCCGTGCGCAGTGCGCGGCGCGTTAGGGACATTCCCGATTTCTTCGTGGCGCGCAAGGGGGCATCGGCAAAGGCGGTGGCGGGGAGCCTTGTTGCAACGATTCTGGGCGGCTCGGCCGTGATCGGCGCGGTAGATTCCGGGGCAAGGCTCGGCGGGGCCGCAAGCTGGTTCATGCTGACGGGCGCGCTCGGGCTTCTTGCGCTCATTCCCTTTGCAGAGCGAGCATACAGTCACGGTAAATACGCGCTCCCCGACCTTGTCGAGAGCCTGTACGGCAACGGTCCGCGCCTTGTTGCATCGGTCGTGATTCCCGTCGCATGGACAGGTATCGTGGCCGCCCAAATTATCGCAGCGGCAAAGCTCCTGATGACATTCACCGACCTGAGCTACACGGCAGCGGCCATCATCTCGGCCGCCGTATTCACCTTGTATACATTGGCGGGCGGCCAGCTTTCCATTCTTCGCACCGACTTCATGCAAGCATGCCTTATCATATTGGGGCTTCTTCTTGTTGCAGGCTTCGCGATGTTCGGTGGCAATGCCCCAACGCGCCCCCTCTCCGAAATCCTGCAGTCGGCACCACCATTCCCGTTCAACGCGAACTTCAGCCCGCTCGACCTGTTCCTGCTGATTTTAACCTACGGCACCACCTACACGGCGGGCCCCGACATCTTTAGCCGCATGTTCTGCGCAAAAGACACCGCCACCGCGAAAAAGGCCATCGGCATGGCGGCCATCACGCTCATCCCCGTCGCCTTCATTATCGGTTTTCTCGCCGTGTACGGCGTCACGCTCGAAAATGTCCAAGGCGCCCATATCACGGCTATTGCAGACAAAGTATTACCCGGTTTCCTGATTCCCGTAATCGCCCTCGCCCTCCTGAGCGTCGTGCTTTCCAGCGCAGACACAACGCTCCTGAGCAGCTCCGTCATCATCTCCAGGCTCATGGGCCTAGGCCGCACGGAATCGGCTAGCGAAAAACACCCGCTCGCCAAGGCGCGCATCGTCATCTTGCTAAACGGAATCGTCGCGCTCCTGCTCGCACTCGTGTTCACTGACATCATCGGCACTCTGCTGCTTGCGCTCGCCGTCTACGCGGGAGCATTCACCGTGCCTATCCTGTGGGGACTTCTCGGACTCAAGGCAAAACCGAAGTTTGTCGCCGCGGCCATTGTCGCAGGCGGAATACTCGCGCTCGCGGGCAAGCTCTGCCCCGCGCTACCGGGAACCCTCGGCGCACACACAGGCGATATCCTGATGATAGCCGCTTTTATAGCCAATACGGCATGCCTTTTCATGGGACGAATCAAACAATAAAAACCAAATTCATATCTTTTGGGACATGGTCGTCTTCAAAAGGATTTTCTTTGCGGGGGTGTTTTTTTGCTGGGCGCATGCTCCAGCACCAGGATGAACTACGCAGATTCCATTACGATGGATGCCTATCCCGCCCCGAACTCGCAAGGAGCAAACCGCCACCTTCCCGAAAACACTTGTTTAAAATCCGATAGCTGCGATCGGCAGCCGTCGGGTGTTCGCGGTAAACCAAGGCAAACAGCTTAGTGTAAGGGATCTCGCTTTCTGCCAAGTTACGCATGGCGACCTTCGCCTTTTTCTTGCCGACTTTTTCGAAAGCGTAACGATCGGCATCGTATTCCTGGTACCAGCAGTACAGATGAAAAACCATGCGGAACGGAATCACCGCCAAGTGCAGCCACAGCACCGCCTCTACAACCGAAAGCGTCATGCTGCTGAGTAAAAAAGCAAAAGCCCATACCGCAAGCAACAAGAAGGCGACCTTCACCAAATTTCGCAAAACGGCGTGCCGCATGGTCGCGTGGCCTTCTTCGTGTTTTTGGACAAATTCACTATCAGCGGTGTCGCGGCGACTTTCCGGCAGCGGCACAATGTCATTCACCAAAGGAATCAGCCGAAGCACCGTAAATACGCCGCCGCGAATTCCCGTCCGGCGGCGTTCGCGAACTTCGAGCACCACCCTCGCTACAAGTTCAACAGCCAGGCATACGCCAAGCAGCAACCACGGAAAACTCATTCGAACCTGGTCACCTTTGCAATGGTCCCCAGGCGGCGCAGCTTTTCTTCGACGCGGGCCTTCTCCCATTCGGTAAAGCCGCGGTCAATGGGGTGAGCGTCATCGTAGTCGTCGAATATTTCGCGGCCGCGTTCGTTGTCCTTGTCAAGCCCATGCGTCACCCGTTCGAACCAGTCCTTTTCCAGCTGGCGGTAACGCTTCAACAATTCCTCGAAAGATTCCGGAAGACTCACCAGGCGCATTGCGTCCTTGTTCGTCTCGTTGGTGGCCAGGCGTCGCAGTTCCTTGACCGGCTGCGTCTGGAGACCGGTATCGTTCACGACAAGAGTAATAATCTGTTCCAGGGCATAGCGTTCCAGGTATTCGCGGTAGGTCCCTATCGCCTGTTGGCGCACGCGTTCGCGCATGAAGTTTTCGCCAAGGCCGTCGATGTGCTCCTTGGTGTAGATGTCACGGACATCGCTCACCTGCAAGCGCTGGTAGGCATCGCACACGTAGCGCACCGTATCGGGGTTGAAGATGCTGTAGAATGAAGACGGAATAACGCCCTTGCCGCGCAGCGAATACTTGTAGAGGTTGCGGTCCAGCGCATAGGCGTTCTTCGCGTAGTTCCAGCCCGGAACAATCTCGTTCAGGCGGGGCGGGACATTCATAAGCTGCGGGTCGCCCGGCTTGATCAGCGAGAACGGGAACTTGAGCCGCTGCGGAAGCGTGGTGAGCCCAGTCGCCACAAGCGTAAACGGCGATTCGCGGTAGTTCGCGGGGAACTTGATGTTCACGCCCAGGCCAAAGAACATCCCAAGGCCTGGCATCACTTCCTGGTCGGGCATTCGCCCGGTGTGGTTGCTACCCACATTGGCGCCATAGCCCAGGTTTCCACAGCCATCGGGCCAGAGCGCCGCAATCAAAAGCGAATGGTGGTGCATCTGCGTCATGGGTCCCATGTAGGAACTGTTCACTTCGCCTTCTTCGATGTGGCAGCACGGCGCAATAATCGAAGATTTCACGATCGCCTTGCAGGCCACCGTGGTGCGGCTCATGAGCACAGACCCTTGCACTTCGGCACCGGTATGAATCGTGACACCCTTCTGCACATTCGAATTTTCAAGAATCACGGAATCGTAGACGTGGCCCGGTTCTTCGAGCGAAGAAAGCACCACGGAGTTGCGGATCTTCTCGGCGCCCTCGATGCGGGCATGCGCGCCGATCCAGCTATTGCGAATGATGTTCGTATTACAGATGACGGCACCCTTACCCACAATACCGAACGGGAGCGCCATTTCTTCGCGGTAGGTCTTCAGCTGTTCTTCAAACGCGGCGGCAACTTCGGCATCGGCCTTGTGGAAAAGCTGAAGATCGACAAGGTCTGTACTAATCTCGGGGAACACGAGAACACGCCGTCCGCCCATCTCGTTGCCCACGTGCATCGCGTTGCCGATCATGTAGCTGATCTTTCCGCTGCTGACAATGGAACCCACGTTCTGCAACACCGAGGAGCTCCGCACAAGAATGTTGCTGAGCATCGCGACACGGTGCACCAGCGCGTTTTCGACGATGCAGTTATGCACAAGACTATCGTAAATGCCGGTCGGGAAGGACACATCGCCCGGCAACAGGAGCGTACCAAAAAAGCGGGGCAGGTAGACCGCGCCCATAAAAGAACTGCGGAATATGCGGTTCGGGTCGAAATCCGTCTCCACCATGACCTTGTTCCAGGATTCGGAACGGTTGCCGTTCTTTTCGAGAATCTGGATTTCGGCTTCGGTCAGCGAACGGTATTTGGATGTTCCCGAGAGAATTCCCTTGAAATTTTCGACGGAGGCCGCCAAAATACTGTTCTTAAGCACTTTTTTCAGTTTTAACAATCGCTGCATGGCATAAAAATAGCCTAAATTTGAGTCGATGATGAAAGAGCAGCTCTTTAATTTGATAAGAAAACACAAGTATAACATCTCTATCTACACCGAAGAGATCTTTGAACGCCGTTGTCAAGAAGAAATCATCCGAAGCGATGAAGACAATAGCTCGTTTGTATACCTGGAATTCGACTTTGAGGTGCTGCAGAAGGAAATGCCCGACATCGATACGCAGCTCCAGTTCTGGAACGTCTTCTTCGCGGCGCTCAACAACAGCAGCCGCGGAAGCGACATCGTCGGTTTCCTTGAACACGAATCCGGAATCGGCATGCTGCTCCTGGATTCCAAGCTTGACGGCTGGAACCGCGTCAGGGGCCGTATCGAGCAGAAGGGTTCTGTTCTCGGCTTCGAAGGCATCAAGGACATTCTCAAAAAGACCATCCGCCCCATTCTGTACCCGGCCTGCATCCAGGTGAACGACCCCGTTACCGCCCAGCCCGCAACAGCCACCGCATAAAAGATGGTCAAGAGAGTCCTCGTCATCGGATCCGTCTACCCGCGTTTCCACGAAGACGCCGAAGTTCCCTGGCTGCGCACATCCATCGCGCACCTTAAAAAGGCGGGCCTCGACATCCAGGTTTTGGCGCCTGCTTACAAAGGACTAAAGAGCCACGAAATCGACGGCATCAGGGTGAACCGTTTCCGCTACGCACCGGCCTCCTGGGAAATGCTCACGCACGAAGAAGGCGCCCCGAGCAAAATGGCAAACAAGCCCTGGCTGCAACTGCTCGCCATTCCCTACATCATCAGCGGGTTCTTCAAGTGCATCAAGATCTGCCGCAAGTTCAGGCCCGACATTATTCATGCGCATTGGCCGTTCCCCCACGCCTACATTGCGCTCGGTGCCGCTAAGTTGTTCAAAATTCCGCTGGTGCTGAATTTCCACGGGGCAGAGCTCCTGCTTATCCGCAAAAAGAAATGGGTCAAGCCGCTCCTTAAATTTGCAATCAGCCAGGCACAGGCCGTGTTTGCGAACTCGAGCTTTACCGCAGGTAAAATCAAGGCACTCCGCAATGTGGAAGTCGAGTGGAGCCCCTATGGAACAACCCTTGAAGTAAAAGAAGGGGGAAGTCTCCCCCTCGCTCCTGCCGCAAATGCGGCATTCACTACCCCCTCTAGCGGGGAAGTATCCCCGCAACGCCCCTCACCGCATCCCGTCCAGGGCAAATTCAAAATTTTATTCGTCGGGCGCCATATTGAACGCAAGGGCATTTGCTACTTGATTGAAGCGGCCAAGTACCTGCCGCGCGAAAGTTTCGAAATCCGAATCGTCGGCGTCGGCGATTTAACGGATGAATTGAAGAAACTGGCTGCGAACGTCATTGCGAGGAACGCAAGTGACGAAGCAATCCAAGGCGGCTCTGCCGCTCTACCTGCCGAAATCATCTTTACCGGCAAGCTTTCGCCCGAAGCGCTCGCAAGCGAATACAAGACTGCAAACGTCTTCACGCTCCCGGCGATTGTCGACAGCAAGGGCGACACCGAAGGCCTCGGCGTCGTACTCATCGAGGCCATGGAACTCGGCCTCCCGATTGTGGCAAGCAACGTGGGCGGAATCCCCGACGTGGTTATTGACGGCGTATCGGGAATCCTCGTTCCCGAAAAAGACCCCGAGGCCCTAGCAAATGCCTACAAGCGCCTCGCCGCCGACCCCGAGCTTGTAAAGCACCTGCTCGTGGGTTCCCAGAAGCGCATCGCCGAATGCTTCACCTGGGACGGCATCATTCAGCGCCAGATTGCTGTGTACGATCGGCTTCTTTCACCTTAAACTTGATGACCCATATTTCGGAGTCGCTCCCTACGCGTACAGGCGGGCCCCAACAATCAAAGCCGGAGCTCACGAGCCAAAGCACGCCGCCGAGCGCCCCCTTGCCGTAGGCAAGTTTCCATACATAGTCGATAATGAAAGTCACGGGGAAGAACTGCCCGTCATGCGTGTGGCCCGAAAGGGCAAAGTCCGGGAGCCTGCCGGTATGCGTCTTTTCGATTCCCTTGGGCTGATGATCCAACAGAATCCAGGGGCGATTCACGACCACGGTATCGTAGACGGTAGTGTCCAAGGCAACGGAATCGGCGGCCCGCTCGACAAGCTTTACGGTGTCGGGGGCAAGTTCTGCCAGCGGCTTGCGTTCGGTATTCCTGCTGCGGGCGACCGTAAAGTCGGTGCGGCCCGTAAAGCAGACACCGCCGAGGCATGCGGTAGAGTCGTCGAGCACCACAAAGCCCACCTTGCGCATCCATTCTTCGGGACTATTGCCCGAACGCGCCATGAACGCCTCGTGATTCCCGTTAATGGCGACCGCCGCCACCTTAGCGCCAGCGGTCAGCTTCTTGAACAAACTATCGTAACCCGCGCTATCCATTGCTCCGGTAGAAATATCGGCAAGGTCACCGCCGAACAGCAAGTAGTCGGGCTTGATAGAATCGACTTGTGCAATAAAGCGTTCAAGCTTCTGGGCGTTGAACAGCGGGTCTACATGAATGTCGCTAAAGAATACCGCGCTAAAGCCTTCGGTGTATCGGTCCGCCAGTTCGACCGTGAGCAGGTTCATTTTATATTCGTCATTGTGCTGCATGCCGTAGCCAATGAACATAAATGCCACGGCCATCGAAATTCCAAGCAGGTAGCGGCCCACGCGGCGCACCAGGCGGTGACTCAGGTGGTGCGGCTGCGTAAAGTGGTAGCCGATCCTGTAAAGGGTCCATGGAATGTAAAGAAGGAGTGAATTCGGGAGCCAAACTGCAAAAAATGCGACAATGCAGCTTCCTATAAGCGTAGAGCGCAGGAACATGCCCAAAAAGAGCAAAACCAGCACGGCTGCACCAATAATTTTACCCATTTTGCCCTTGGCTACACTACTTACATTAATATAAATCAGCACAAGGCCAATGAGCAGTATCAATAGGAACGCAATCATGATTCAATAATAGCAAAACTTTTTTTAGTTTAACTATATTTGCCCCCGTATGGCTTTATGTATTGAATCTGATCATTTGGAAACGGTCCAGCGGATCCTAGCCCTCCATTTCGAAGGCCTGGAAGTCTGGGCCCATGGAGCCCGAGTTTCAGGAGTGGACTTCACACCCGATACGGAACTGGAACTGGTAGTCATTTCGGACGGCCCCCTGTCCTTCGAGGCGATGACCGCCGTCGAAAAGGCGTTTGTCGACAGCGGACTGCCCTTCAGGGTCGATATCATGGACTGGGCAAAACTCCCCGAATCTCTCCAGAAGCAAATCAAGAAAGAACACGAAGTGGTGCAAGCCGCCGCGGAATCGTAGTATGAAACGTCTCTTACCTTTTGCCTTGGTGGCAATGCTTGCCGCTTCCGCTTTTGCCCAGGACGAACTTGCCCAGGCAAAATCACTCATTCAGAACGGGCGTTGTTCCGATGCAATCGTCCCTCTCCAGAAGCTCTACAAGTCGAGCTTCCGCAAGCCCGCAGGCGAACGTGCCACCGTGATGCTCACGGAATGCTACCTACGCGAGCACAAGCGCGACGAGGCGCTCAAGACCTCCGAACGCTTCCTGGAATACTACGTGAACACGGCCTACCGTGAACGCATGGAACTTGCACACGCCATTGTGATGGTCGAAAAGGGAAACGTCTACGAAGGCGTCGAGGCAATGCTACGCATCCTCGCCTACACGAAGAACCCGGCCGCAAAGGCCCGCACCAAGGAAGTCGTCATCCAGACGCTCGCCGCATCGCTTTTGACCGCAGACCAGCTGCAGGCTCTCCTTGAAAAGTACCCCGTCGACAAAGACGCCATCGGCTGGATCCAGTTGCAGATTGGCCGCGAATGCCAGAACTCCAAGCGCTACCGCGCCGCCCGCTACTGGTACAAGAAGGTCATCGCCGGCGAAGTGGCCGAAAACCTTTCCAACACGGCCCAGAAGGGACTTGAATCCCTGGAAGGCTACGGGGCCGGTATGCCCACCGTGCTGGTGCTCGCGCCATTGTCCGGCGATTTTGCCGAATTCGGTGCCGCCGCCATCCAGGGCGTGATCCTCGCCCACGAAAAGGCTGGACTCCAGGGCAAGGTGAACCTGCGCGTGGCAGACACCCGTGCAGACGCCGCCCAGGCGCTCCTCCGTACGCAGCAGGCCATCAACCAGGACAGCATTGTCGCCGTTATCGGCCCCATCATGAGTGCCCCGGCAGCGACCGTCGCCGCATGGCTCGGCAGCAACTTCCAGAACATCCCGATGCTCACCCCCACCGCGACCGACGACGGCATCGCGAAAATGGGACCGAACATCTTCCAGGTGAACATCACCATGGACAACCTGGCAAAGAGCATCGCCGACTTTGCGACCAAGTGCCTGGACATCCGCGAATTTGCAATTCTTAGCCCGCTGGGCGGCTACGGCGCCTCCATGTCGCAGAGCTTTACACAGGCCGTGGAACGCCGCGGCGCCTCCGTGGTCGCCTTCCGCAACTACGAAGAAGGCCGCCCCGACTACAAGACCGAATTCAGCCTGCTGCGCGATGTCCGCTTCAAGCAACTGAACCGCCGCAGAAACATTGCGAAGGGCGCTTCCGACCTCGACGCCGTGAACGCCAAGGAACGCCGCTTTTACATGCAGGACTCCACCTTCGAAATCCCGGGCATCTTCATCCCGGCGACAAACCCCGGCGACGCGGGCCTCATGGCAGGCCAGGTGGCGTTCAACAAGATTTCGGGCGTGCTGCTCGGTGCCTCGGGCTGGTACGGCCGCGAACTCTTGATCCAGGGTAAGCGCCAGGTGGACAGCTCCTACTTCAGCGTGCCCGCCATGGACATGGACGGCGGCAACGACAACCTGAAAAAGTTCGTGAGCAGCTTCAAGGAACGCTGGGGCGAAGAACCTGGCGAAGACAAGGTGAGCGGACTCAGCTACGATGCCGCAAACATCGTCTTCACCTCGCTCGCGAAAAAGCCGAACAGCCTGACCAACTCCATCAACAACACCGCAAACTTCCAGGGTGTCTATGGAGAAATCAAGTTCAAGCGAGGCATGAACACCAACACGAAGATCGTGACCGTGAACAAGGGCAAGTTCGAAACGCTCGACGGCTGCCCCGCAAAATAAGACGAAAGAACGCCGCTACGCGGCTACAGACGAGAGATATAAAAATTCCCGCAGCAAGCACGCTGCGGGAATTTTTTGTTTCTAGGAGGAGAGAGCTCGAATGAATGTCAAATTTCCCAGGCGCCCTAGTCCTCATCTGCCGGCGGGCAGAGGGAAGCTGCGACGTAAGACGGAGAATCCCCATTGCGGTAGTAGGCATGGAGGCTGTCGTCATCCAAAAGATCGTCCAGGTTGTCGCCACCCATAGAGTCCAGTTCCTCCTTCACGCGAGTCTTGAACGACAGGAATCCGGAATGGATCAGGTAGAACGACAGTGCAGATGTTTTATGGAAGAGCTTCATAAGGCCTCCGTCTCGATTCTGGGTTAAAAATGGTCAGGGTGACATATCTACTTGTTGTTGGATTGTTGAAAAGTTGTTTATTTCCTGTAATAGTTATAGAAATTTTTCAGCCCTTTTGCAATAGTTCGAAATCACATTTCTTGCAAAACAGAATTCCGTAATATTTTGGAAATTTTGCAAATTTCGCCACTTTTTTGGCATTTGCAAAAGACTAAACCTTTGTCAATCAACGGATTACAAGGGCCTTTCCGGACAAATTTTCACCCCAAGGGGGCAAAATTCCGCATATTCCAATTTGGACTAAAAAATTCCCCGAAAAACCCCCTTCCAGGCGTCCGAAATGGATAAATTCTTGTTAACAAGTTGTGGATTAACTAATTCTATCCATAGTTTATCAACATAAAATCGCGCCCAGCACGAGCTGAATTTTCTAAATTTGAACCCATGCGTTTTCTTGCACCGACAATTCTCGCCGGCCTTATGGCCTTTTCGTTTGCCGCGGAAGCCCCCACGCTTTCGCTCCCCAAGGAACAGGCGGAAACCTGGTCTAGGACGACGGCCGCGACGATGGCGCTGCGCTACGACGAGGCGTTCACCCTCGCCAAAAAGCTGCGAAACGAAAACGAAGGTGCCGGATGCGTGCTCGAAAACATCGTGCGCATCAGCCGCTACGACGACCTGGGCGACACGACGGCTCTTCTGAAGGCAGGGCCGCTGCTCGAAAAATGCAAGACCGAAAACCTGTGGGATGCGCTCCGCAAGTTCGAGATGGGCTACGTGCAGGGCGAAACGGGACATTCCGTGAAGGGCGCCATGACGACGCGCTCTGCCGCCAAGGCGTTCGAAGACTCCAAGGACCTGGAAGCCCGCGCCTTCTTTGCCATTTACGCCTACTACATCGACAAGAGCTTTAGCTGGGTTCCCTTCAAGTCCGACAACCGCGACCTTTACCTCGCCACGCTCGACTCTGCATCGGTAAAGTCGGAGCGTTTCTGGCCGCTGTTTTTGACGCCTCTCATCTGGATGCACTACGACCGCGAAGACTTTTCGACGGGCCTGAAGCTTGCCGAGCGCGGACTCAAGCGTGCGCCGAACCACCCCGTTATGCTGCAGATAAAAGCCGACATGCTCTACCGCTTAAAGCGCTACGACGAAGCCGCAAAAATATACGAGCAGAGCGCCGCCGACTACCTGAAGCGCACCGGCAAGAGTATCCGCTACTGGTGTTCGGTGCTGAACCTAATCCGAATCGAGAATGACAAGGGCGACAAGGAGAAGGCCGCCAAGTGGCGCAAGCTTTTGGACGACCCCGAATTCGACAAGCAGGAACGCTGGATGCCGGGCTCGCTGATGGACGACCTGAAGAAGAGAAAGCTCCTGTAAGTTCGTTTGTTTGTAAAATTTTACACCTAAAATTTCCACAGGGTACCCCAAAAAAGCGTGTTAGTAAAGAGGCACGTCTTTTTTTTCTGGAGGTACCATGCCACGATCGCTCCGCATAGGATTTTTCCTAGACGGCTACACCCTGAAGAAGGTGAACGACTACTACCGGAACTTTCACCGGTTCCACTCCGCCATTGACTTCAAGAGTCTGAGGGTCTGGGTCGAGATGCAGGCCATCCGCTACTTCGAAGGGGAAAACTTCCGCGAACTCGAGATGGAATCGCACTACTACCACCCCTACAGAAACCCGCACCTGAACGAAGTCGAACGCGAGGGCACCCTCCGGCTGGAGCAGCAGCTTATTGCCGCGGGCTACACGGTGCACTTCAACAAGCGGCCAGTCTTCGACGACATCGGCCCGAACATGTCGCTCATGGAAGATGCGCTGCTGTTTGCCATGTACCGCAAGATGGACGCCATCGTGCTCCTGAGCACACAAGGCGAATACGCGCCGCTCCCAGACCGGCTGCGCCTCATGGGAATCCCCACGCTCCTGCTCGGGTGGAACTTCATTTATCCAAAACCCAAGCACAATGTACACTGGAAGACAGACTCCTACCTGCGCAGGACCTGCGCCCATTATGTTGCTATGGAGAAAGTGGTTGACCGGGGCAACAGCGAAAACGCATCTAGGGGATTCTTCTTCCAACCCGCACGAAAAACCTAACTTAAACCTCGATCAAAGGTGGCGGTGGGGCGTAATCCTCATGCGCCCCGCCGCCTAATAAAAAAGCCCCAGGCGTTAAGCTGGGGCGGTTGACGCCTTTGGCGTCCGCGGCTTCACTCGGTCATAGGAAAATGCAAGCATTTTCTGCGACGCTCGTTTTGCACGCTTTTGCGAGAGCGAGTGCTCGGGGGCCCTACCTAGCGGATTGGGCACGAGCGGTATTTGTGAGCAACAAACGCCTCGTATTAACGAGGCGTGGTTGCGAGAGAACTGGCTTCAGAGCAAGGACTCAGTTGAAGTTAGCCGATTCGGTCTTACGTGAGCAACAAAGCCCCTGTTATAAAACAGGGGCGGTTGCGAGAGCAAGTGCTCGGGGGCCGTACCTAGTGGATTGGGCACGAGCGGTATTTGTGAGCAACAAACGCCTCGTATTAACGAGGCGTGGTTGCGAGAGAACTGGCTTCAGAGCAAGGACTCAGTTGAAGTTAGCCAGTTCGGTCTTTATATCTTATCTGCTTGCTTCTTTTCCCACTGGGAGTAGAAGTACCATGTCAAGCGCAGACCCAAGAAATAGGTGTCACCCACGTTGTCGGTATGGTTCGTGCGCCACTTGCCGTACGTCTGGTTGAAGCCTTCGTGCCTCATGTCGTTGTAGCGCACAAAGCGGTAGCCTCCGTAGGCACCGAGAGCGAGCCTGCCCAATTCGATGCGGAGTTCGAGTTCGGCGTTTATCGTCGTGGCAAGCGTACTGTAGAAACGGTCACGAGTGGTTTCGATATGTTCTTCGTTCCCAACTTCAACCCAGTCGAAATGGGAAGCGTAATGCATATTAATCAGGTTGAGACCAAAACCCACAGCCGGAATTAGGTTGATGAATGTGTTTTCGCCAAAGAGCTTCCAGCCAAACATCCAGTCGGCGCCATAGGTAAACCATTCCACGTCGTACAGCGGGAAGGTCAAGCTTTCGACGGGAGTTACGCCCTTTTCAACTTCGACCGTATAGGAGTCGTCTGGGCGCTTGGACACCTGCGGCGGCATGAAGTTGAAGTCCATCCAGGTCATGAACTGCTTGTACTGGGCGCCGACGTTCACATGCAGGCCCAGGTAGTAGTCGTTGAACTTCTTGTAATTCAGATCTCCCCAACCGGCAACCTGTACCGTGTCGACATCGCCGCTGGAAGAGGCCTTCACGGCCTTGATGTAATGAACACCATTGGACCTTGCCACCGTGTTCACATAATCCGCAAATTCCTTGCGCATGCCACGGTAGTCGCCACCAATGGAAATGAACCCACGGACGTGGTCCTTTTCGTAAAAACCTGTCTCGCTATCGGCGAAGGCGCCGGTGGCAAGCGTAAGCAAGCTGAGAGCGAATACGCTCAAAAAAGAGGCTATCTTTGTTTTCATAAAAGATTCCGTTGCTAGTATACGGCATATAAAATACATTATGTTTTGCTAATTTGGCAGAAAAATTTTCATAAGATGTTAAAAATCAACGATTTACACACTTTTTTAGGTGCTTAGGATGTGGACTATTTGTGGAAAAAGACCCCTTAAAGTGGCTCCGGCTCTATTTTTGTCGGTCGCGGCCATTCTAGGATCCGGCTGCGGAAATGGCGAAAAAACGGAAAAATTAGCCGAAAAGTGCGGCGAGCTCCCCGAGCTCGAGTTCAGCAGGAACCTAAAAATCGGCACTACCTGCGGTCAGTCGATTGCAGAAATCCGCTCCATCGTGGGTCGCGACACCCTGGTGCGGCGGTTCATCCTGAAAAAAGGGGCAACTGAGGGTACCGGAACGGTCACCGCGGCAGAGCTTCCACCGGAGCTTTCGGCAGCGACCGTGCTCCAAGTACCGCTGCAAAAGGTAGTGGCTCTTTCTTCGGCGCAAGTCGGCTATATGGTACGTCTCGGGGTGCAGGACCGCATCGTGGCCGTAGGCGAAGGGCGCTACATTGTTGACAGCGCGGTGTACGCAGGCGTCGCCTCGGGCACGGTCGCCGAAGTCAGCAACGGGAACTCGCTCGACCTTGAAAAGTTGATAGCGCTGCAGCCAGACCTTACGATGACATTTGCAACGGGGGGCGCCCACGACGATTACGAACGAATTAACGCGCTCGGCCTGCCGCTGATGCTCACCTCGGAATGGCAGGAAGAAAGCCCGCTCGCGAAGGCCGAATGGATCAAGCTCTACGGCGCCCTTTTTGGTATGGAAGCGCTCGCCGACTCGATTTTTGAACAAAGTAAGAACGCATATTTACAGGCTGTAGACGGGGGTGTTGCGGGGGTGTCCCCCGCTAGAGGGGGTAGCGAGCAACAACGTGCGAACGAGGGGGAAACTTCCCCCCATAAATCCACTCAAGATGATACAATTCCACATTCCACATTCCACATCCCACACTCCCCTTGCCCCCGCGTGCTTGTAGGCATGAGCTACGGCGGCGTGTGGTACGCTCCTGGCGGCAACAGCTTTACCGCAAGGCTCATCAAGGATGCGGGAGGCTGCTACCTGTGGGCCGCAGACACCAGCCGCGAACTCAAGTTCACACTCGAAGAAATCATGGCTATCGCAGACAGCGTCGACGTGTGGGTGAACCCAGGAATGTTTTCTACACCAGACGAGATCCTTGCCGCAGAGCCCAGGGTGAAGTTCATCAAGGCGTTCCGGGAAAAACACGTGTGCCAGAACGATGGAGTCAAAGGACCCGGCGGCGGCAACGACTTTTACGAATCTGCCGTGGCCTACCCCGCCGAAATGCTCCAAAACCTGCACCGGTGTTTACAAAATGCAACAAATGGAGCCGATTCCACCCTTAAGGAATTTGACTGGTACCGCAATATTTTTATCTTTTAGGGCATGAAAACTCATACTGGTATTGGCGATTGGATTGCAGCGAACTACGAGCTGGGAACACCTTTTTTGCAGCAGGTTCCCAGGGATTGTGCCGACTATTTGCTTCTGAACGCACAGATCCGCGAATACGACCCCGGTGAAATCATCATCAACGGCGGTTCCATCGGCGATTCGTTCTGCGTCCTGCAGAGCGGCCGTGGCCTCATTTGTGGCCAAATCTTGGCTGACGGGCACTACAACACGCTCGCAACGCTCGAAGCGGGCACCTGCTTCGGCGAAATGTCCATCATCTGTAACGAACCTACCAGCAATACCGTCATCGCAGGCGAAGACGGCGCCACCGTGCTCCACATTCCGCGAGACGAGTTCGTGAAGTTTTTGGACAAGAACCCGAACATCATGGTGTACCTCTACAAGGTCGTCTCCGACCGCCTGCGCGCAAAGAACAAGGCGTTCGACGAATTCGAAAGGCTTTCGCTTTTGGCATCGGCCAAGGTGCTCCCCTTTATCGATTTTGCGCAAACCATGGAAAAGAGCCGCATCACCGGCACCGTCATGTTCGAATGCAACGGCGAAAAAGGCTTTATTGCATTTCAGGAAGGCCGAATCTGCTGTGCCAAGTGCGGCAAACTGGCAGGGCCGGACGCTCTCGAAAAGATGCTCTCTTGGGGCGACGAGACGCTCTTCAAGCTCGACACCCACCTGATGCCGGACATTGTGAACATCAACCAGATGTCCGACACGACGAGCCTCATTCTGGATGCGCTCAGAAATATTGATGAAAAACAAAATGCCCACTAAGGGCGAATAGATGCCCGCTAGGGCAAAGGAAAAAAGATGAATTACGCAGACGCAGGAGTTTCCCTGGCCCGAGCTGACGAAGCGATGGTCGGTGTCAAGAAATCCGTACGTACTACATTCAACGAAGGTGTCCTCGGTGACGTGGGCAACTTTGGCGGCCTCTTCACGCTGAACCACCTGGGCATGAAGGACCCGGTGCTGGTGAGCTCCGTGGATGGCGTGGGAACAAAGCTCAAGGTCGATATCGAAATGGGCACCCACGAACTTCCGGGCCAGGACATCGTGAACCACTGCTGTGACGACATCCTGGTGCAGGGCGCGCGTCCGCTGTTCTTCTTGGACTACGTGGCTACCGGCCGTCTGGAACCGGGCGTTATGGACAAGCTCGTTGCCGGTATGGCAAAGGCCTGCCGCGAAAACGGTCTCGTGCTCATCGGCGGCGAAACGGCTGAAATGCCGGGCTTCTATGGCCCCGGCGACTACGACATTTCCGGCACCATCGTGGGTGTCGTGGAACGCGAAAACATCATTGACGGCAAATCGATCAAGCCGGGTACTATCATTCTCGGTCTGCCTTCCACGGGTTTACATACAAACGGTTATTCGCTCGCCCGTAAGGTGCTCTTTGACGTGGCCGGCTACAAGGTGGACACCCTCGTCGACGGCATGGACAAGACCATCGGCGAAGCACTCGCCATGCCGCACCGCAGCTACTACCCGAGCCTGATTGACCTCTGCAACAAGAAGATCATTCAGGGCCTCGCCCATATTACCGGTTCTGGCTACCAGGGCAACATCCCGCGCATTTTGCCGGACGATGTCGACGTGATCATCGACCGCACCACGTGGGATCCTCCGATGATCTTCAAGCTGATCCAGCAGGCCGGCTCCGTGGAAAAGGACGAAATGTACTCGACCTTCAACATGGGCATGGGCATGCTCATCTTCATCGACCCCAAGGACAAGGCCGAAGTTACCGCTCACCTCGAAGCCAAGGGCGAAAAGTGGGTGCAGATCGGCGAAGTCGTGAAGGGCACCAAGCAGGTGAAGTTCCGCGACTAGTGATAAGTGTGAAATGTGGAATGCGAGATGAATCATTTCACACTACACATCACACACTACACATTTAAAAAGGCTTGCACGTAAAAGTGTGGCCTTTTTTTTGCAATATGCATATTCGAGCGCACCTGCGCACATTTCGGGAACATTTAATGATTTTGTAACCTGTTTTTACTTTGAAAATCGGCAAACAGAATATATTTTTGGAAAAAACTGCCTCGTTTGGGGAGGCATAAAAAGAGGTACTATGAAATACAAGCTTTTCAAGACGATGGTTGCCGCATCTTCGGTCGCCATGATCTGCGCCTGCGGCGACGATTCCGGCAATTCTTCGGAACCGGGCAACGGCACTGAAATCTCCAGCAATTCCGCACAGGCTCCCGGTGGAAACAACGGCGAACCTGGCAGCAATCCCGTAAACGACCCCTGCGCCAAATACAAGGTGATCGCTGCGGGCTGGATCGAAGACATCGGCAATGGCGAATACCTGGTCATCGACCAGGCAACCGCAGGAACCGGGCGCGGCACCGTCTATGACGCCAACGGAGAAATTGCACCGTACTACTTCTACCAGGAAGACGTAGAAGGACATACTGTCGGACATGTCTACGAACTGATCAACGGCGAACCGGACATCTGGATCGACATGAACATGGCCGTGAAGCAGTTCTGCCAGGCGAACACCGCCCCCGACGGCACTCCGCTTTCCTCTGCAAGCGCCGATCCGCAGGACCCGAACAATCCCAACGCAACGACTTCTTCAGCGAGCGTGAATCCGGGTGACCCGAATGCAACGACTTCTTCGGCAAGCGTGAACCCGAACGACACGACCACGACACCGACCGAAAGCAGCAGCTCCGTGAACACGGATCCTGAACTGGACGAGAACGGATTCCCGACCATCGAATCTTACGGAGCTCCCCCGGCCGAGTACACCAAGGAAATCCGCAACAACGGGCAGACCGGCTGGAACAGCCGCTACTGGGATGGCTGTAAGCCGCACTGTTCCTGGCTCAGCAGCGTCGATACCACCAGCGAAGAAACCTTCCAGGCAGGCCTTACGGTTGCACGCAACTGCAACATTCACGATACAGAAGTTCCTGCATACACTCTCGGCCACGCCGTTCAGCAGTACTGGATGGGTTACGAAGGCACCAATAGCGCATGCGATACGAAAGACCCTACTGGAACATTCGCCTGCACGGACATGGCGCCTATCGCCGTGAACGACACGCTTTCGTACGCTTACGTTGCCGGTTCCGGAAAGCAATACCAGTACGGTTGCGGCAAGTGCTATCACCTACAGTATAACGGCGGCAAGAACGACGGCGACGTCAAGAAGACTCACAAGGCCCTGAACGGCAAGCACATCGTGGTGATGGTGTCCAACATCGGTTACGACGTGGAAGTGGGACAGTTCGACCTGCTTATCCCCGGTGGTGGCGTGGGCGCATTTGACGCCCTTTCGACACAGCTGGGGCTAACGGACAACTCGGTACTCGGAGCCAATGGCGGCGGTATCGGAAGAGTCTGCTTTGAACAGGTTGGCTGGGACGGCGAAGTCGCCGCATTCCAAAAGTGCATCATTGACGGTTGCGAGAAAGCCTTTTCCAAGTGGCCGAACCTTTTGCGCGGCTGTAAGTGGTATGCCGAATGGTACATGGCGGCAGACAACCCGACCTACAACTGGGAAGAAGTGGATTGCCCGCAGTACCTGGTGGACCACTACATGACAACCATCAACACGACCAAGGACAACCGTTTCCGCTGGCGCGACGACTGGTCTACCTACAAGAAGGGTGACGAACTCGAGACGCAGGAATGCCTAACAGACGAATATCCGCAGGGTTGCGGACCGTAAGAGGTTTTATGAATAGTAGGCTGTTTAAGTCCTTGCTTGCGGCCAGTGCGGTCGCCATAATTTGCGCTTGCGGTGACGATGCCGCTTCGAACAATGCGACAGACCCGAGTTCGATCGTTGATCCGGATACCAGTGCGACTGGCACCCCGTATTCTTCGGGCGAGGTGACGGACCCGAGCAATCCGGGCAACACACAGGATCCGGGCAATACGCAGAATCCGACATCGAGCGCGGGCGACGACAGCCAGAATCCGGGCGACCCGACGAATCCGACATCGAGCGCAGGCGTTACCGACCCGACGAACCCGACGTCGAGCGCGGGCTCTGACCCTGTTGCAAGCAGCGGCTCCGTGAATACCGATCCGGAACTGGGCCCCGACGGGTTCCCGACTCTTGAATCTTACGGGCCTCCTCCGGCCGAATACACCAAGGACATTAGCGCTACGGCAAAGCGTGGCTGGAATACGCGTTACTGGGATGCTTGCAAGCCGCACTGTTCCTGGCTTAGGGAAAGCGCTAACGATGTGACTCGTGCAGACACGTCTTCCGATGAGGCCTACATTGCCGACTATGGTACTGCACGTAACTGCAACATTCACGATGTCGAAGTCCCTACTTTTACCTTGGGTGACGTATCGAAGGCCTGGTTCGGTTACAACGGAACCCGAAGCGCTTGCGGCGAAGAAAAGGAAAAGGGCGTGTTCACCTGCACGGACATGGCGCCGATTGCCGTGAACGATACACTTTCTTATGCGTACGTTGCGGGCACTGCCGATAGCAAGTGCGGTAAGTGCTATCACTTGCAGTACGATGGCCACTTCGCGAACGAGATGGAAAACAACCCGCCAAGGGAAACCCACAAGGCTCTCAAGGGCAAGCACATGATCGTGATGGCCTCTAACATCGGTAACGATGTGGCTGGCGGCAATGCTAACTTACCTGCAGGCCAGTTCGACTTGATGGTGCCGGGCGGTGGCGTGGGCGCCTTTGACGCTCTTACAACTCAGGTGAAAAAAGGCAGCGACTTTAACTGGGGTGCAGGCTTTGGCGGATTCTTGACCGAATGCCAGAACCAGCTCGGTTACGACGCTACTCTCGCCGCATACCAGACCTGCATCAAGGATATGTGCGACGCGGCCTTCGGCGACGCCGGCCTCCCGAACCTGTTGCGCGGTTGCCACTGGTTTGCCGACTGGTACAAGGCTGCAGACAATCCGACCTACTACATCGAAGAAGTGGAATGTCCGCAGTACTTGATCGATCATTACATGAGCCGATTCAACACTACTACGACAACCAATATCAAGAAAGTGACGGACTGGTCCACTTATAAAGAAGGCGACGTACTCGACACGCTCCATTGCTGGAAGGCGGGCGAAGCTCCTCCAGAAAACGGCTGGCAAAATCCGAGCGCCGGCTGCGACGTGGAATAATCGACCTTAAGTTTAGCTGAAAGCCCCGCGAAAGTTCGCGGGGTTTTTGCTTTACTAATCCTGAAATTTTGTATCTTGTAGGGCATGAATAAGAAGATTCTCGCTGTTAGTCTGGTTGCATGCTCCCTTGCTTTTGCCGGGGAGCATTGGAACCTGGATGCTGGCGATGTGTCAATGAAGTACCTAAGCATGCAGGTTTCGGCAAGGTCTGCCGCCCTTTCGGGTGCAGGTGTCGCGGATGCCACGCGCGCCTCCGACATCCAGAGGAATCCGCTTGCCATGAACTCCGTGACCGAAGCCGAGGCGGGCATCAACCATATTATTTTCCCGGAGTACACCGCCGACGACTACACCACGGCTTACGTGGCGCTCCCTTTTGCGGCGTTTAACTATCCGCTGACATTTTCGGCGGGCGCCGAATTCCTGGGCTACGACGGAATCGAGGGCCGCGACGAGGAAGGCTTCAAAACATCAGATTACGGCGCCTACGCCTGGACGTTACAGGCGGGTCTCGGAAACCGAGGCCAGGCATTCAGCTGGGCCGCTACCGCGCGCTTCAGCCAGCAGACCATCGACGACGAATCTGCAATTGCGCTCTTGGGCGATATAGGTGGCGCATTCCGCGTGAACCGCTATTTCGCCTTTGGTGCAACACTCACCAACGCAGGCTACATGGGCGACTACGACGGCGAAACCGAACACGCCCCGATGGCATTGCAGGCAGGCATCACAGGAATCGTCCCCGTTGCAGAGCTTTTCGGCCTTGCAAGCATCTGGAATGTGCACCTGTCCGCAGACGCTTACCGCCGCGCCGACATGGAAGCCCCCGAATGGCGTTTCGGCGGCGAGATCGACTACATGGAAACCATTGCGCTTCGCATCGGCTACGCCGCACGCCCCGATACCGAAGACGGCGTGAGCGCAGGCATCGGAGTCTCTTTCGGCATGGTCGCCTTCGACTATGCCTACAGCCCCAAAAAGGCATTCGACGGCGGATACCACTACCTGACACTCGGACTCAAGTTCTAGTCAAGACGACATAGCCGCCGAGTGTTTCTTGATCTGGTAATTGAGGCAGCCACGACTAATCCCCAGTTTCTGCGCCGTGACGCTCCTGTTTCCATCGTTCCTTTTGAGTTCAGAACAAATTAACTCCCACTCCGGAGATGCCGCATAGTGCCGCGGCCGCTCGCAAAGCGAGCCTATGTAGCGCGACATTTCTTTTGCATGACGCTCCGGCTCCCCTGTCATAGGGGGTGCTGCGGAGCCAGCATCAAAATATTTCAGGGGAGCCGGGCTGAACTCTTCGTCCAGAATTTTCGCGAGCGAAGTCCCGTAGCATTTGAGCAGCGCATAGCGTTGCAGCACATTCTTCAGCTGACGCACGTTGCCGGGCCACGCAGGCTTTTTCAGCAGGGCCAAGTCGCCGAACGAGAGCGGTTCTTCGCCGCCGATTTCGCACCAGATGTCCGCCGCAATCTTCTCGAAGTCTTCGCGGCCACGCAGCGGCGGGATTTTCACGGGGAACACATTCAGTCGAAAGAACAGGTCTTCGCGGAACCGCCCCGCCGCGATTTCCTGGTGCAGGTTGCGGTTCGTGGCGCAGACCAGCCGAAAGTCGACGGGGACATTTTTGCTGCTGCCCAGCGGCATCACGGTGCGTTCCTGCAGGATCCGCAGGAGCTTGCACTGCATCTCCAAGGGCATCTCGCCGATTTCGTCTAGGAACAGCGTGCCGCGCTCCGCAGAACGCACCACGCCCAGGTGCTCCTCGACGGCGCCGGTAAAGGCGCCCTTGCGATGTCCTTCGAGAACGCTCTCAGCAAGGCCCTTCGCAATCGCGCCACAGTTCAGCGCAATGAACGGGCCACCCGCCCGCTTGCTGTGGGCATGTATAAAGCGGGCGGCGACTTCCTTGCCGGAGCCGGATTCACCTAATAGCAAAACTGAAATATCGGAGTAAGCCGCAATGCGCAGCATGGATTCGTGTCTGTTCATAAAGCCTCTATACTATACACGCTTTCTTCGAGACTTCTGTGAACCGTTTGGCAAACAATTTACATTCGAACGTATTTTTTTACAAAAAAGCCCCGGCCGAGCCGGGGACTCTCATAGACCTATAGACTATCCTAAAAGTTATCTTTCGACATACTTCATCCATTTCTCGAGACGCTTTTCGGCACGCTTTTTTGCCTCGGCGCTCTTCGATGTATTCGACGCAACCTTCTTGTACAAAGCATCGTAATCAGTATAGATCGCGTCTTCCGACTGAGGCGGAACCACGGCAATGCTCTTGAGGCATGTCTCGAATTCATCGTTGTTGCTGTCCCTATAACGACGCGCATAAATGTACCCTACATCCTCGTAGTCGTCGTCATCACCCATGATGATATGTTCCAGATTTTCGACCTTGCAAAGACTTTCGTCCATCGCCTTATGCACGGCATACCCGTTGCAAGTCGTAACGCCATCGGTTACATCGATGACAACCTCTGCATTTTCGTAACCGAGCTCCGTAATGCTCGATTCGACCTTCTGGACTGTAGCCGTGAAAGTCTTTTCGCCAATCTTGAATGTCTGGCTTGTCTTGGATTCTTCCAGAATCTGCACCCCATTTCGTTCGATAACCCTTTGACGGTATTCCTCATCTTCAGCATCCACAATACCCAAAACATCCGTAGGATCGGCATCGAAATAGCTTGCGCCATTCAACACTTCGTACAGTTGCTGGACGAAGTAGGTCCTAAAGTAACCCTGCGCATCCATATCCCTAAGATAGGCGTCGTAATCGTAATCGATTGTGACTGTAACCCTGCCTTCGCTGAACTTGAGTTTTCGATTTACATAAGGATTATTCCAGCATTCCTTTTCTCCGGTGCGGCCATTGTATTCGCAAGGGAGAGCTGTCCAGGTACCATAGATGTTGCCGGCAGTTCCACCCACGAGCAAGTCGCCATAGTGGTCCGGCTCGCCATCGTCAAAGCTATAGACTACGAGCGTATCGCCAAGAAAATCGTAAATGCTGGAATCGGAGGAAACCTTCTCCTTCATGGATTTCCAGACAAGGCTTTCCCCTTCCTTGACGCACTGGTCTAGGTAGGTTTCATCAGCAGTCATCACGAGCAGTCGCTGGGCTTCGTCCACATAGAGCGTGCCCGACCGGGTATAGAGACTAGACTCACCGGCGCTTGACGAACTGTCGTCACCGCAGGCGGCCAAAAGAAGTGCAGATGCCGCAACGGCGGCCATCAGGGAATATTTCATGTTGTTCTCCTTTTTCAAAAAACAGAAAATTTACTGAACTTTGGGGCAGAATATAACAAATAATACCCTAGACATCGTGATTCAAAGTTTCTAAATTTCCGCGCGCGGTGGATTTCCTACCGCAGACATAGACAAATAAACCAAGTGGCTGGCCAGATGGGTAGGCTTGGGCACGACGACCGTGAGGAAAGCGGTTGCGCTCGAAGCCGAGAGGTTTGGTGGCCCGAAAGGAAAAAATGAGTCAAAGAATCGTATGCAAGTTCGGCGGCAGCTCTGTCGCCGATGCCGGCCAGTTCAAGAAGATCAAGGCCATCGTTGAATCCGACAAGAACCGCAAGGTCATCGTCGTTTCCGCCCCCGGCAAGCGCAATCCTAAGGAAACAAAGCTTACCGACCTCCTCTACAGCACCTACGACCTCGCCTCCAAGGGCCTCGACTTTTCGACCCCGTGGAACCTGATCCGTCAGCGCTATGACGAAATCTGCAAGGACCTCGGTCTCGAAGACAAGCTGACCGAAGACCTCGACAGCCTCGAAGACAAGCTGAAGAACCACCCCGAATCCGTCAGCACCGACTTCCTGGTGAGCCGTGGCGAGTTCCTGTGTGCACGCCTCATGGCCAAGTACCTGGGCGCAAACTTCGTCGACACCTTCCCGCTGATCACCTTCGACGACAAGTACCGTATTACGCCGAAGACCTACGAAGACATCGCGAAGGCCCTCTCCGACGAGAACCAGCTTTACGTGCTGCCGGGCTTCTATGGTAGCAACCTCCGTGGCGAAGTCAAGACCTTTAGCCGTGGCGGCTCCGACATCACGGGCGCTATCCTTGCCAACGGCATCGATGCCGCCAAGTATGAAAACTGGACCGACGTTTCGGGCATGCTCATGGCGGACCCGCGCATTGTCGAAAATCCGCTGCCGATCGAATACGTGAGCTACCGCGAAATCCGCGAACTCGCCTACTCCGGCGCAAGCGTGCTCCACGACGAATCCATCGCCCCGTGCCGCGCGAAGAAGATTCCTATCAACATCCGCAACACGAACCGCCCGGTCGACGCGGGCACCATCATCGGCCCCACTCCGGAAGAAGCGAAGCTCCCGATTACGGGTGTCGCCGGCCGCAAGGGCTTCTCGATGATCTACATCGAAAAGTCCATGATGAACAAGGAAGTCGGTTTCGGTCGCCGCGTGCTCGCCGTGCTCGAAAGCGAAGGCCTCTCCTACGAACTGTGCCCGAGCGCCATCGACTCCATGAGCATCGTGGTGGATAGCAAGGCCCTCGACGCCGTGCAGGACGTGGTCCTCGAAGACATCACGCAGCAGATGCGCCCCGACCGTATCAAGGTGTTCCCGGGCATCTCGCTGATTGCGACTGTCGGTCACGGCATGACGAACAAGATCGGTGTGGCTGCAAAGCTCTTCACCGCTCTCGCCGAGAACAAGGTGAACGTCCGCATTATCGACCAGGGTTCTTCGCAGATCAACATCATCACCGGTGTTGACGAAGCCGATACCGAGAAGGCCATCAAGGCCATCTACGGCGCATTCGTGAAATAACCCGCGATTGTCTCCCCGGCCTCAGTGCCGGGGCCGCCGATAGCGTCATCCTGAGCCCTGAAAGGGCGAAGGATCCAGACCCACATTAAACCGCCCCCGACTATCACGGCCGGGGGCTATTTTTTGCTATAGTGCATTTTATTCGCTATAATTCTCTAAATATGTATTTTTCTGAATTCTAAACTTTACCGTTTCTTCACGGTCCTGACGGCGGGGCTGATTTTTTGTTCGCCGGTGCCGAGGTAGCGGCCCTGCATGTCGAACACGCGGGCATCACCCTTTAGGAGCGGCATGGTTTCGCTGTGCGTCTCGCGAGGGACCACAATTGCGGTTGTCGGCTCCATGCTCGATTCCAGATTCCACTTCTCGAGGGAATCGAGACCTGCATTCCCGAGGACGGCCAAGTCATAGCCGATGACCTTCAAAGCCCCCGCGGCGTATGCGGTATCGAGTTGCGCCGAAATTCTTGCACTGTCTGCGAGTGCGTGCGAGTCGTCGGTGCGGAACAGTTCCAGGTCTACCCAGAAATCGATACCGTATTGCTTGCAGGCGTTTGCAACCGCCCGCTCGTAGTTGCCCACGGTCGCGGTTTCGGCGTGGTGCTTGCCCGCGTCGCTCGCGCCCACGCCGTCCTGCACGGCGATAATGTCGGGCTTGAATCCTGCGGCAAAAAGTTTCTCGAAAAACATTTGCAGTTTCTCGGGAGTTTCCAGGTTCTGGTTGTAGAATGGGGCCGCCATCACCTTCCAGCCCTTCGCCTGTGCGGCTTCGGTAACGGGCTTCAAGAAGTGTTTGGTGAGCATTTCCGGCGTCGCGTCATCGCGCAGGTCGTCCCAGTAGTAGCGCGCAATTTCTTGCGGAATGTACACGCCCTCGACGACAGTCTCGCTCCCGTATAGCGCGTAAATTTCTTCAAGTACCTTCAGGTTGCGTGCAGACAAAGTATCAAGCTGCTCGGCGGTCGGTGGCGTGTACCAGTTTTCGCCATTATAGTAGAGCCCGAGCCAAACCTTTGTACCTGTAACCTTCGCCGCCTCAATGCTTTTTGGGAAAAGTTCATTGTTCTTGTACTGCGTGTTCTGCAGAAAATCCAGCTGCGAGGGGTAGTACAAATGCGTCGCCTCAACTGCGGCATACTGCAACACGACCTCGTCCATCCCGAGGGCGTGCAAGCGCTGGTGCATGTGCGTGATAGAATCCAGCGGGTAGTAGGCAGTGGACCAGCCCGCATCGAACACACCCGCGAGCCCCGCGACATTCGCTCCCGCGATTCCTGCGGCATCTGCGGCATAAACTGCGCCGGCGAACGGCCCCGCTACAAGCGAAAACACTCCGCACAAAAGCGCGGGGAGCGCATGCCGGAATGTGTACCGCGAAAAGGACATACTTGGAATATATATTTTTTTTCTACTTTAAGCATGTTATGCGCTCCATTTTTTACGCCATCTCCATCTTGTTCCTTGCGACTATTTTCACGGCATGCTCCGAGTCTTTTACCGACCCGCGTGACGGGCAGAGTTACGACATCGTGAAAATCGGTTCGCAAACCTGGATGGCGGAAAATCTAAACTTTGAAACTGAAACGAGCGCCTGCCCCGAAGGTGACAAACGGAACTGTTCCAAATACGGACGCCTCTACACCTGGGAAGAAGCAAAACACATTTGCCCCGAGGGCTGGCGGCTCCCCGACAGTGCAGATTTTGAACAACTTATCGAAAATGCCGGCGGCGCAGAAGCCGCGGGTTTTGCACTCAAGTCCACCAGCGGTTGGTTTAAGAAAGGCAATGGTTCTGATGACTTCGGCTTTGACGCACGCCCTGCAGGTTACCGCCTAGCAGGTCGCGATGACAGCGGCACAACTTCGGGCGGCAAGTTCGACGGCATCGGCGGCTACGCACACTTTTGGAGCGCCACAGAAACCCCCGATGGGCTCGCCCACTACCTACTACTCGATTTCAGCACCAAAGCCGCAAAACTCAGCGCCTTCGGCAAGGACGAATCAAGATCGGTGCGGTGCGTGAAGTGAATTATTATTCAAGAAACAATTAAAGTTCACGAATTTCTTCTTCAGAAAGTTCGTTTTGCAAGACCTTGAACACGGGGGGAGGAGCCAGAGAGGCTTTTGCTTTATTCCGCGTATTTTTGTATATTACACAGCAGTTTCCCGAACGGGATTTTACGGCTTAGGCCTTTTTTAGATGGGTCGGCATTCCGGCCCGATTTCCCTATATAAAATCAACATGACCTGCGCGGCCGTTCTCCGTGCATGCCTAGGAGAAACTGTACATGAACGAAAATACAAGCACTGCAAAACGAAGCCACGATCCCTTCTTCCGATGGCTCTTTTCTGATACAACCCACGCAAGGAATCTGCTGGAGCTGTCAGGAAAGGTGAGCCAAGAACTCAGCGAGTTCCTCTCGGTGGTGAACCTAGACACTCTCATGCGCATCCCCGATTCCTACTCGGAAGTGGACGAGACAGGCGAAGCAGACATCGCCTTTCGCGTGAATGTCACCACGGGCGCACCCGTACTCGTGGGCATCCTACTAGAGCACAAGTCGGGTCACGATTCCGAGGTACTCAACCAAATAAAGCGCTATGTCAACTCAGTGATGAAGGATTCCAACGATAGGCGTGGATTCGACACGCTCCCCACCATGGCAATCATATTCTACAACGGGCGCGAAAACTGGAATCCGCTTAAGTGGCTGGAGGCTGGATACCCGGAATACTTCCACGGATCAATGTTGCCATTCAAGTATTCCTTCGTGAACATGGGGGACATCCCTGACAGCGACTGCCTCGCCTGCGACGATACGGAAGCCGCCATGGGCATTGTCGCCATGAAGTACGCATTCAATAAGGACAATCTGCTTGCAATCCTGCCGAAATTCAAGGGTGCGCTGCAGAAGATGGATAGCAAAAATGCATCTTGTCTTTTGCAGAAAATAAGTTTATATTTGAAGGAGTATGTCGATCAAGGCATTCTAAAGGAGTTAAACATGGCATTTAAGAGCATAGGACAGAAGTATGGGTTCATAAGTGCCGGTGATGTTTTTCGCCAACAAATCGCTGACACGGAGCAGAAAGCTCTCGAAGAAAAGCTGAACACGGCGAGAGGACTCCTGCAGGATGGGGTTTCCATGGAAATCCTGACGCGACGATTCAACCTTACCGAAGAAGCAATTCTCGGAAAGTAGCCTTCTATACTCTCAAAATGTCAAAACTGAAGCACCTCTACGAGCTTGAAAAAATACAGGAATACGAAAAGGAATTGAAAAAGGCGAAGATGGACATAGCCTAAATCTGATGTTGGGACAAACTATTTTTGCGAAAAACCCTTGACACTACCGACTTATACCATCGACCGTGAACAGACGGAGATGCATAACGGCGAAAACTGAAGTCGCTTAAAATGAATTAACGCCGCCCTGGGAATAACGGGGTGGCGTTTTTTGGTGTAGTGAGCTTGCTTTAAGTGTTACTTATTGCAGGTACCGTATTTGCCGATAGCATGAATCGTGAAATCGTTTGATGTTCCTGCATCGCCTTTGAAATTAAACAAAATCGTTTGTGCGGAAGAAAGGACTTGTGCCTGGGAAACGATTTTTCCCCAACCTTCTTGAACAAAGTCGGACCAAGATACATTTACTAAAGACATGGATGTTGCTGCCGGGATTTTCGCCTGGTAATCGTCAAAACCACAGAATGTGTCGTCCTTATCAGCCTGAATTCTCAAATAAAATTCTTGCGTTGCTGTATAAACGATACACATTCCTCCCCACGCAGTAATATCTGTAGATGAACCGGAACCTTTGATGTGGAATCCGATTCGTCCGTAGGGGAATTCATAGCCGTTTCCAAATATAATAGAACCGTTTACATAACCGAATTTTTTTCTGGAAGGCGGTTCAAAGCTGTCATATTCATCCAAACCCCCAGGCCAATAAAAAGAACTCGTTCCTCCATTTGCATCTGCATCCGTATAAGTCCACAGATAGCCTTGATTTCCTTTGCCATCATCAACACCTGTGTAGACAATTCCGCAATCTATGCCGCAATTATTTGGACAGTACATTGCATTTGTACAATTGATGTTTGACACAGTAGTAGGAGAGACCATAGGATACGGAGAGTTTGTTGGGTTTACATCCTGAACATCTGACGAAGATTCGGGAACAATGAGTGGACTTTCGCTACTTGAGCTTTCGATTGGAATCGTAGCGCACACGGGATTTCCCACAGGAACCCATGCATTACCAGAACATATAAAGTTGGTAATGCAGCCACCGGCCTCCAAACTGGTTGTAAGGCCTTCTTCGCACACGAGATCTTGCGTTTTGTCATTACATATATACGATGTAGGAGTCCAGGAATCGTTTTGGCAAACTAGATCTGTTGTGCAATTCCCATTAACCAGAGTGGTCGTTTTTCCCTCTTCACAAACAGAATAGGAAGGAGTCTGTGTAGGAGTTCCTTCAGGGGTTTGCGCAGGTGTATCGTTCTCTGTATTTGAGAACGTATTTTCATATTTTTCGTCCCAATCGGCGGCATAGTCAGTGCAGTTCCACAATGCAGCGGCAGACAGTAACAAAAGAATCTTTTTCATATTGCAAGCCTCCTAGAACAAAATTGAGATCCCGAGCGCCACAAGACCCACGGCGGCAACACCCAGTGAAATGTTTCGAACATTTTGATTCTGCTTGGCATCGTCATGCCCTTTCTTGAATTCCTGTTCGTTTGCTGGCGGAGTTGCGGTGGCGTCCTTCGCCTTCTTGTCGAACATATAAGCCGCAGCGGCACCACCGACGGCAACTGCAGAGAATACTGCAATACGGAGCAGTTTGGTCGTACTTATTGAGGATTTTTCATCGTCATCTTGCTTTGCGGATTCGGCTGCAGCGCTTGCGGATTCCTGCTTTTGATTTTTCAAACGTTCTTTACGTTGGGCGATATTTTCAGAAGAAGGTTCCTTGGAAACTATATTGTCGTCAGTATTTTTTACACAACGGATAAAATTTATATCATCTGTATAGCCCTCTATTTTTTTGAAATTATCAACTCCATAAACGAATGCTACTCCATTTTCATCCATTGCCCAATACCGATTAGGATGAACTTCGCTATATTTTTTCCGTTTACCATCATCTGGAATAATATATGTACCACCAAAGTAAGTTTTAGATGATGTTATTTCGCATAAAGAAGTATCTCTCCAAACTCGGTTTCCGTACATATCTACGCACCCATACTCATTAGCACTGTTTTCATACGAATAATTAATATATGGGAAAACTGCTTGTTTGGAATCAACTTGATTTTTGATTTCTTTAAGATCAGATTCTTTTGGAAGTCTCCAACCATCTGGGCAAATATTTTGAAGATTTGACTTCCCATAAATATGCCCCCAAGTACGAGAATATCTATTCCAAGTTTCTATTTGATCTTTTTCTTCAAAATACATATTGTCATACGTAAACGTTGTTCCACCAACATCTAAATTATGTGCAGCGACTTCAACATTTCCAATTTTTACACTATACAATGACCAACCAGAATCTGAACAAATGTAGGTATTATTGGCATTTACGAGACCTTTTTGAAAAGATCCCTTATTCCTAAAAGAGCATGTAGTTGGATCAATGTCCAAAACTTTTTTTTCTGGAGCTGTATTTATAATAACAACATTTATAATATCATAAAAATTCTTTTCTAGTATCGGAAATAGATTATCCCGACCAAAAACTGAAAAACATTCACCATCTAAATTCGGATAATCAGCTTTGATAAAGACCTTTTCAATTCGCTTCCAATTAAAATTTTCATTAATATTACTAGTGAAATTTTCCAAAGGAATAGAGACCTTTTTTATCCATGGATGAGAATTTTCATTTTCAACAAGGTAATCTCCTATAGAAAGAGAGACTTTTTGGGGGCCTTCTACAAAATTTCTTTTTGACTCAAAACCTACTTCTATTTGAATTTTACCAAGTTTTTCTTTACATTCTTCATACAAATCTTTAGAACCCCATTTTTCATCCCAATAATCGTTATTATTCCAATTATTCAAGTCATTCCAATTCATAACAATTGTGAATTCTATTTTTTTATTTTCCACATTCCCCAAATCAATTGTTTCCATATCAAATTGTTCCGATAAAAAAGGTTCTTTCAAATAAAAGAAATATCTCATATCAGATTTTATATTAGATAGAGAAGCGTTACATTTTTGTTCCCATCCATTATTATAACACAATTTAATTGAATGTTCTACGGACTCATCAAGAGGCGTATTTTTTGCATTTTCCCATGCTTTTTTGAATAGAGAATTTGCCGCTTTTTGTGTTGCAATCTTCTTCTTTTCTGCAGCAATAGTTTCTATAATATTTTTAAAAAATAAATCTCCATCTTTTACAGAATCCTGTCGGTAAAGTCTATGTATTTCTCCTAAATCAATATCATAGTAAAAGTTTTCATTATAATAACCAAGCCCTTTTATTGAAATACTATCGAAACATGGGTATTCTTTCATTTCTTTAGGAAATACAATTCTGTAATCATTGTCAATCAAAAATGTTAATGAGGTCCCACTTTTGCACCCTGTATTAGGCATGTCGTTTCCTAGTTCAATAGTTACACCATGACCTTTTAAAGGTTCTTTGTCACGTATAAAAAATTTATGGTATTTTTTGTCTTTCCAAAACCAAGCTCGGTGCAAAGAATCAACATATGGCTCATTATTGCAACCTAAACAGGAATGTGGGTATTCATTCGTTTTAATCCAGGATAAATTCAAAGAATCATTCGATTCCTGTTTATAATAATTTATTACAGTTCTTAAATAATGACCAATACTCTGGGACACTACACGCCGAATTATATTTTTTTCCTCAGCGGCATCAAAATTTTTTATATTGGACAAAATTTCATTACACAATGCAGAAGGCTTGCTGACATATAGAATTTCTTGCATTGAAGGTGTATACTTATGGGAACCCCACCCCTGATTTCCAAATGCCGATCTGTGATAATAACAAGCGTACATATATTTTTGAGGTGATGGATCCTTCAACAAATTTTCTCGTATACGTAGTCGTGGATGATTATCTTCGCAAACATAATTATCCCTTTCAGAATATCCCGCTTTTTCAGTATTCTTATATGTACATTCTACTACCTGTGCGTTTGCTACGACAGTTAGCAAAAAAAGTAAAGTGATTGAACAAATTTTTCTGATCATTTTTTTGGGCTCCTTGTTTTCACTTTATTCTCATAAGTTCTTTTGATATTCTAATTGCAGCCGATATTGATTCTTTCGCAATATATTTAAAGCCTTCTTCTTTATAATTTTCCTTGAACGACTTAATCATCGAACCAATTGAATTAGAAGACTCCTTTATTTTATCATAATTTTTCAAATCTTTACGAAGGCTTTCGTTTAACAAAATTTTAAAATCATTTTCTTCTAATATTCCTCCCTGCTTCGAAAAAATTTCTTCAAGAAGAGAGATAAGCTGACTATATTTTATTTCCATTTGTTTTGGATTCGACCTATAATTAAGTGAAGAACCTTTGTCCACTACATATTTCTCAATAATTCTGTAAACATGAGTATCAGGAACATAAAATTTTACGCACCCATTTTCATCATCGGGAAATTCAAAAGCATTTTTTTGAATAACATCGGCTAAAAAATTTATTAAGAGTCGCCGATTTACTTTATCATTCAAATCCAATTGCAAATATTTTATTGAACGATTTGTTTCTAAAGCGCGCAGTTTAGATGACGAAATTTTGAACAAATACATCAAGTCATAATCTGAAAGAGGATGCTCTAAATTTTTCATATACAAATGAAAAACAAACGTTTCTAAATCGGCCTTAGACATGTAACCTAAGCCTTCACTGGATATTTTTTCTAGCAACTCAGTAGCTATATTGACAAGAGGATTATGAATTTCCATATTTTCCTCATTTAAGCCCAGTTTTTTTATGATTTCAGAAGCCGTAATCACCTTTATGATGTCAGAAGACTAGTTTGCTGTATTCTCATTGGGATAACATTAATCTTTGAGACAACGAACAGACAACCAAAGATCTTTACCAATGCTATTTATGTTCGCCTTATCGTAAAGATAATACAAGGATAAGTAGAACGAACTGCCACTAAAATCTTCATTCTCTGTTGAGCTCCAGAAGCTCGCACCGCTTCCCAAAAAAGCCCATCCGTCTTCATTTCCGAAATAACCTCCAGTAGGCAATGCATTAAAACCAAAATCATCTGTTCCATCGTGATTTTCATGCCAACCATAGGTAGACTTTAACATTTTACCAGCATTATCTTCGCCACCAACGGTTTTTATCAAAATCTCAAAGTCCTTTTTACTTGGCAAATGCCAACCTACAGGGCACGCCTTTTGCGCGGCATCCCATGCATAAAAGCGGCCGTACATTTTGCAGTTCGTAGATTTATTCTTATAGCAATGGCTATCTTTTGTTTCGTAATTCAAATTTTCAGCCATCCAGGTTTGATTGCCAATTTTTATGATATCGTAGAAGCTGCCGTCGCGAGAGTCCTCCATTAGCGATTCACCCCTAAGACAACGAACAGAACATGCGAAATCTCTTGAAACATCAAACAAGTCTCCATCATTACTATAATTTTGCAGAATCATACGATGCGCGGTGAGTGAATAGGCTCCTGTTGAGCTCCAAAAGCAAGTTTTTTCTCCCAAATGGACATATTCCTCACCTTCCACAATCCTATAACCGGCAGGTAATGCCGCAAATCCGTAGGAATTCTTGCCATTACCACTTATTCCATCTTTTGATTCTTTCCAACCGTCTACAGATTTCAATTTTAAACCTGCATCTGTTTTTCCACCAATGGTTGCAAACAGAGTCCTGTATTCAGCCGCACTAGGCAAATGCCAACCTACTGGGCATGCATTTAATGCAGCATCTTCCCATTTATAAAGACGCCCATATTTTTCACAATTTTCAGGTTTATCCTCATAACAAAAACTACCCTTCGTTTCGTAGTTCATGTTCTTTGCCATCCAAATCTGGTTGCCAATATATACAATTGGATACTCTTGTTCTTCTTTACCTCTACTATCATAGGTGAATCCCTCACCAATAACTTCGCCTTCTTCGCTATACACCTTCAATAGGCGTTCGAAGGTCCCGTTCTTATAGATATTTTCAAGCTTTATTTTTCCATTTTCATAATATTCTTTATAGGAACCGTTTAGTTCTCCATTTTCGTAGGTCCCTTTAGCCTTCAGTGTTCCATCTTCAAAGAATTCCTTGTAAGAACCATTTAGTACTCCATTCCCATAAAAGGCCTCAATCTTCAAATTTCCATTTTCATAGAATTCTTTATAGGAACCATCCATTTTCCCAGTTTCCTTATCAACCTCAAACACTTTGAACGGCTTCTTGGAAACATCATCATAATATTCGTAGATAGAATTTCGTTCCTTGCACCCTGCAAACATTACAATCAAAAGTATTCCAAAGAATGTAGGGATATTGAACCACTTAGGCATATCCATTGATTACTCCTCTTAATGAATGTTTTTCATTGTTTTTTTTTAAATCTACCCCCAAATTTTCCCTTTATTTCACACCATCCCTAAAATGATACGACTTTCTGCACTTCGTAAAACAATACAGAAACACAATACAATCACCGAATACCGCATAAACATTGACTTCAGCAACAGAACTACACCACAAAAAAGTGTATCATAAAATTTTTCCCTAATCGGTTGCCTAACATGCCGCGCAACCGCGCAAAACAAGCGGGAAGGCCATTCCCAAATCAAGACGAACATACCAGAAATATCGAAAGGCACGATTTTCGTATCATTTTTGCGTTTCTGCGTCTTTTTCGTCATTTAAATTTTATTTTATGATATTGTGAAGTCTATCTACGAATACAAGGATTACCGCCGGTACATATCGGACTACTACAGTGAACAGAAAAAGTTCACCGGTTTTTCGTGGCGGGACTTCGCCAAGGCGGCTGGTTTCGGCTCGCCTGTATTCCTCAAGCTCGTATGCGACGGAAAAAACGGCCTTTCAAAGGGAGCAAGAATCGCCGTTGCCAAGGCCATGGGACTAGAAGGGGACCAGGTCGATTATTTCGCTCTGATGGTGGAATACGCTCACGCCAAAACGGCCGAACAGAAGCTTAAAGCCCTTGAAAGAATGAACGAGATTCTCGCGCTCAACCGCGTGGGCGTTCTCGAAAGGGAAATGTTCCAATACTACTCCACATGGCTTCACTCCGTCATCCGCGAAATGGCGGCATCGCTCACAGACACTAGTCCCGAAAAGATCGCCGAACTCTGTCAATGGGCGGTATCCCCCGAGGCGGTCAAGGAATCCCTGAAATTCCTGACTCAGAAGCAGTTCCTGAGAAAGTCCACCACCAAGGGGCAATTCATACAGGGCAAAAAATCCATTTCCACGGGCAAGCTTGCCACTTCCGTGCTCACGGTTCGCAATCTGCACCGCCAAATGGGAGAGCTCGCGCTAAAGTCCCTGGACGACATTCCCGTTTCGGAACGCAACTTTTCAACCATCACGCTCGGGCTCACGCAAGAGGCCTACGAGACCATCATAGAAGAAATTGCCAACTTCCGCAAAAAGATCGTGGCAATAGCCGCACACGACCCGCAAACGGAACGAGTATACGAAATCAACCTGCAGCTTTTCCCCTTGTCAAAGAAGCTGCCCACTGAATTACGGAAGGCAAACATTCGCAAGCCTTCCAAAAGAAGAATTTAAAATGAAACTCTGGACTCTCTTCGCAACCTTCCTCATCAACTTCACCTTCTTTTTTACAGCCTGCTCCTCCGACGACAAGAATGCGGGCGGCACCTCGGAAGCGGAGAACTCCATCGCCATTACCGACAAGACTGTGGCGGGCGTGTCACAGAAGGGTCCATTCACCAACGGCTCCGTCGTCACGCTCTATGAGCTGAACTTCAGGACTCGTGCGCAGACCGGCAAGAGCTTCTTCGGAAAGATTTCCGACGACAAGGGAAGCTTCTCCATCAACAATATCGAACTCGCCTCGCAATACGCCCTGCTACGAGCCGACGGTTTCTACCGCAACGAAATCACGGGCAAGGTATCCACGAGTCAGATTACTCTGAACGCCATCTCCGACCTCTCGGAACGCGACAACGTGAACATCAACCTGCTCACGCACCTGGAATACGAACGTGCCATCTGGCTTGCGCAGGAAAACGAGATTTCTATCAGCGAAGCGAAAGTCGAAGCCGACAAGGAAATCTTTGCCACATTCGGAGTGGAATACGACGGCAACCATTTCGAAGACTTGAACATTTTCGGAAGCAGCGACGCAGATGCGGCACTGCTTGCAATATCGGTTATCATGCATGCAGGGCGCACCGAGGGCGAATTCAGTCTAGCACTAGCCAACTTAGCCACAGACCTGCAAAAAGACGGCAAATGGAACGACTCCACGGCAATTACCGACGCGGCAGACAATTCCTTTGACGCCGACACTGTCCAAATTCGCAGAAACATGGAAGAATGGAACATAGCGAACTTGATTCCCGATTTCGCACCCATCGTAGAATACTTCTGGAACAATGTCTTCGGGCTTGGGCGCTGCACCGCAAAGCGCGAAGGTGAAATCCGCGCCAACAGCAACTCACGCTCCAGATACTTTGACTATGACTTTGTCTGCGAAAACGGACATTGGCACCTGCTCGGAGAAATGGAGACTTCCCGTTCGGCGGGAAAAAGTTATTCTAGCTCGTCAGAAGGCGATGACTCCAGTTCCAGCGAAGCACTATCCAGCTCCAGCGAGACTTCGCCGAATGCAGTACAGCTATTGGCTGACATAGAACCGGATTCATGGTTCAATCCCAATGTTACCTACGGAACATTGAAAGATGACCGCGACGGAAATACCTACAAGACCGTCACCATCGGCACACAGAACTGGATGGCGGAGAACTTGAAATTCAATGGGACCAATGCAGACGAAGTAACATTAAACAACCTTAAAGACAATATCGAGTGCTACTCCCCCAATGATAGCTATTGTCAAAAAGCAGGCTACATGTATTCGTGGACTGCTGCCATGAATATTTCTCCGGCTTATCAATACGATGTTTCCGCTTATCCGGGCGACATCAACCACCAGGGCATTTGTCCCGAAGGCTGGCACATTCCAGCATGGAATGAGTGGGAAACGCTTTTTAACTATGCATACGAAAACGGGAAAGCCTACACCGACAGCGTCGGAACAATGCTCAAGTCTAACAAGACATGGGAATACTATCCTGGAACGCCTTATGGCATGGACCTTTTTGGATTCTCCATCATTTCAACCGGCGCCCTTTACGGTTGGAACGGTTTCTCGGAAACCGAGGGACAAAACACGGCATACTGGACAGCAGACGCCATCGAAGGATACGACAGGGCCATCGGCATCAATTTCTATCACTGGATGGCCGGTTACGACATGGGTGGGCGCGGAAAATCCTGGATTACGGGGTATATCCGCTGCGTAGAAAATTCCCAATAAAGCAGTTCAAAAAGGGTCACTCCGTAATTCCTGATAAACTTTTAAGGGTGCTATTCCCTATTCGAATTCATCTAGCGTGAATTCGTTCTCCACGGCTTCCTGCTTCTTTTCTGCCGTCGCGTCAAGCGCCTCGGCATGCCCGCGCAACGCCGCAAATGGGTGGAAAATCTTTGCGCGGTCTTCCACATTCATGCGCGGATGCTTCATCATGAAATTCCAGTCGTTTCGCGGATACGGCAAATCAATGATGTCATTATAATTATCAATCATAAAAAGCGACCCTGCAAGGGGAGCGACCTCACACCCCTAGGCACGATGTCCTCCGATTTGTCCGTTGCGTTCGATGGTAGTAGCACCTTCTTGCAAGTCCATTCCTTTTACAATCGCGTTCTTGCCGAAACGCTTCTTGATGAGGAGCTCCGCCTTCAGGCGCTTCTTTTCTTTTTCCTGCTTCTGCACATCGGTGAACAAGTCGTACTGTTCGTGACTTGCATCCACGATGTCGGCGGCCACCAGGTTCAGGCGGCGCACCGTCAGCTTCGGGTCCACGATGCGGTCGAAAAGCTTCATGACCGCATCGGCAATTACCGACTGCGAGCTGGTATAATAGCCGATGCTTGCCGTGCCATGAGCAGGCTTTGGAATCGTGCGCCCGTAAAAATCCGTGACCGTGACGCCGTGGTAAATTCCCTTGTCCACATTTTCGCGGTCGTAACCCACCGTGAGCACCATCGCGTTTGTCACAAGGTCGTGCGCAATCAAAGTCATCGAAACCGTATCGACCATTTCACGCACCACGATGCGCGCCTTGTCGAACGGGTAAGGGTCCTGCAGCACCTGGCCCTCACCCGTACTCCTGTTCCGCGGCTTTGACTTCTTGATGTCCGCAATCGTGCAAGGTTCGTAACCCCAGGCGTGGTCAATCAGAATCTCTGCATTCACGCCAAACAACTTATACAGCGCTTCGGGATTTTTCACACTCACGCGGGCGATGTCGCCCATCGTGTAAATGCCGCGTCCCGCATTCAGCCTGCAATTTTCCAGGCGCTCCGCAATGCCGCGGCCCACCTGCCAAAAACTCGTGAGCGGCCTATGCGACCAAAGCTGTCTGCGGTAACTCATCTCGTCCAGTTCCGCGATGCGCACGCCGTCGGCATCCGCATTCACATGCTTCGCCATCACATCCATCGCAATCTTGCAAAGATACAAGTTCGTGCCAATTCCACCCGTCGCCGTAATTCCCGTAGTCGCAAAAACATCCTGGATAATCGTCTTCACCAGTTCGCGTGCGGTCTTTTTATAAAGCTTCAAGTAGCGCGTCAAGTCCAGAAAGCATTCGTCAATGGAATACGCATGAATGTCTTCGGCACTCACGTACTTCAGGTAGACATTGTACACCTTCGTGGAATACTCCACGTACTTTGCCATCTGCGGCTTCGCGATGGTAAATTCAATCTTTTCGCCCGTACGACGCAGCACCTCGCGCACCTTCTGGTTCACCTCGAAAAGTCGCGCACGCCCCGGAATCCCGTAAGCCTTGAGCGCAGGCGTCACCGCGAGGCAAATCGTCTTTTCGGTGCGGCTCTCGTCGGCCACTACAAGCTTCGCCTTAAGCGGGTCAAGCCCCCGGAGGATACATTCCACCGAGGCAAAGAACGACTTGAGGTCTATGGCCGCGTAAGTGCGTGAAGGCATAATGGGAAATATACAAAAGGCGGGAATTGTTCACCGCCTCAAGCTCGTAATACTCGCGCTTGTCGGGGTCAGAAATAGCAATAAGCATCTTATATTGAGACCAGTTCAATTGCGAACACATTGTATTCGCAATTGGCTTCCAGTACATCTGGACACGACAGAAATCAACGCTCCTAACCGCATTTTTCCGCGCAGTCTCGATGATTTGCTTGGCATCTTGGACTAGCTTCGTAGAGATAACTTCTTTAGCCATATTAGCCTCCATTTAGCCGCAAAAACGGCTTGTTAACGTTTGGGGCGTTCTTGCAAAACCGGTAAGCCGATTTAACGCAAAAACGCACCTCGCCTTAAAACAGCGAGATGCGTTCAGCGGTAATGTATCAAAATCCGCCAAAGTTGGCACAAATGCGTAAGGCGAGAGTCACAGCCATGCTTGCATGGATATGACCGAGCCTAGCATTTGGCGCTTGCGCAACGGGAGCAACGAAATTTTACATAACCATTTGGGTTATTCGTATTTCAATTTGAACCCGGCAGAATTTCCGAAGGTTTGCCCGAATTTGTAATTTGCAAAAAATACAAATTGCCTATATGCTTAAAAGGCGAGGCTACTTGATCATCTCCAACAGTTGCTGCTTGGTCAAAAGGCTAAGCACTGAAAACGCAGTGAGTTTATTGCCCAAATCCTTGATCGATGCACCAATGTGGTAAACGGTCTCGTCAACGACAATGAACCGGTCATGGACTTCACGCATCGTCCGCAATTCCACAGGCGGGCGCTGCCGATTCAGCCGTTCGCATTCAGCTTTCATCGTCTGATTGATGCGGGCGGAATAGATTATCGCGTTCACTCCGGGATTTCGCTTGGGCATAAGCGATAAAGACATGTCGTCCGCAAACGGGTCGATAATGACTATTTCTTGTTTAGCCGAACGGACGAGCTGAACAGCGAACTCATAACCGCTCCAAAACGCTTTCGCCTGCAGAATGCCCTCCTTAGGCGGCAAGTTCGCCTTCACGAAGAAATCCACCTGCTTTTCAAGATAAATGACACGAGAATCAATGTTTTCAAGCTTATTTTCATGGGCAACAAGGCGCTGATTTACGCTGAATCCCTTCAACATGTGCTCTTTGAGGACACTGTTTGCCCACTGACGGAAGCGAGTGCCCTGAATTGATTTGACACGATAACCAACAGAAATTATAACATCAAGGTTATAGAATTTTAAAGTCCTTTTAACCTTACGACTTCCTTCACTGGCAACTTGTAAATATTCTTTACAAGTTGAATTTTTCTCCAATTCCCCTTCATCATAGACTTTTTTAATATGAACAGTGATATTTTGAGGCACCGTCCCAAACAGCTCCGCCATCTGCGCCTGCGTCAGCCACACCGTGTCTCCATCCATTGGTACTGATAACGTTACTTCTTTATCATCAGTTTCAAATAAAACAATCTCATTAATACTTCCCATATTGCATCCTTTCCAAATCTATCCGCTCTATTTTCCAAACGAATCCTTTATCCTTTGAAGTTCTATTACTTTACAATACCGCGTATATTCCATCCCCGCATCATAGAATGCTCTTTTCTTTTCGTTCTCTTCTGGGTATTCTTCCGTAATTGGAATTCCATATTCTCTACAGAATTCCTCATGATTAAATGTAATCAATCGTTCCGGATGTTCCTCGCATTCCTTGATCGATTCATCGAGTTGTTTCTTTTCTTCTTCAAGGCTTTCCTGATCATACCCAAAGAAAGATATTTCATGTAAAAAATCAACAACCACATCCATTATGTTATCCTGTGTCAGCTTATTATCTGAAACGAGGAAACTTCACGCCTCTTTTTGTTCCGTAAATTCATATGCATATAAAGAAAGATTCTCAAGCTCCTCAGTTCCCATTAATTCATCTGCGTGAATTAGTCCTACCACCTCATCTAATATAATATCATGCATTTGCGATTTATACACAAATAATATTCCCTGCTTTTCCGGACTAGCTTCTGCATTCATC